>MKTN01000047.1 GCA_001898235.1 Gammaproteobacteria bacterium 39-13 | reverse complement strand
AAGATTACACTGATCAACAGAATTCTATTCAAGACGTCAGCTACCAGACCACGATTTATAGTTGGATCCAGCCTTACGATTCCATCTATGTAGATGCGATGATTGGGGTAGCAACCCACGAATATCAAACCCTACGTAACATTGTTATCGGCAATTTTGCAGCGACTGCAAACGCAAAGTTTTATAGCTTGCAGTGGGGTGCTCAGATTGATACGGGCTTTGTCTTTTTAAATGATGATAATTGGTACGTCTCACCGATGGCGCGCTTTCGATTTACCCATTTGGATATTGATACCTACAGCGAATATGGTGCCGGTGGAGTGGGTTTGAATGTAAAAAATAATGCACTTGATGAAGCGATTGCGGGTATTGGTTTGAGACTTGCGTTGAAAAAGGATTATTATCAAGCGATTTATGTGCCTGAAATTTCTGCGATGTTGCTTTATGATTTTGCAGGACAAGTAATGCAGTCCCAATCTGTTTTCTTAGGTGTCAGCGATCCTTTCTACACAGATAGTATTAAACCCGCTCAATTGATCCAGCTTTATGGACTTTCGGTAAATGCACATACATCTGATAGTTATACCTTTACGATTAAATTCAATTTTGAGAAGCGTAATGAGTTCTGGGGCTATAATGGCTTCGCACAATTGCGTTATCAGTGGTATTGATGGTTAAAGTAACTTTTTAGCGCGAAGCGATCTTGCCCACTTTTGTAAAGGGGGCGGCGAGCATAGCGAGCGGGGGATTTACAATTTTTTGCTTCGTAGCAAGCGTAGGTTGGGCCTTTAGGCTCAACAATCAAATTCGAAATCATTGCTTTTTATAGGCGTTGGGCTTTACGGCCTAATCTACTCGTTCTCTTAATTAATTCACTCCTCCTTACTCATCTTTTCCGCTTCTAACCAAGCTTTTAACCTAAGTGGAATGTCTGGTTTTTTAACCGGAGGATTAAAATAAGCCAGCAATTGTTCTGGTGAAATTTTCCCTTTTTTCGATGTAAGCAAAGTTTTAAATAGGGCGACGACATAAAGCTCATCTTTTTTGAAAATTTTTTGTTCTACATAAATCCATTTTTCATCCCAGTAAACTACTTGTGTCGTCATGGTAAATTTTTCAAAGACGCGTAAAGATCGTATAAAATGAACTTTCGCGCTGCCTAATACTGGCATCCACCGATTTTTATAAATGGTTTTTAATAATCCATTTACGGCCATGAGATGAATTCTGCCTAAATCCATGATGGTTAAATAACGCCCATTATTGACGTGAAAATTGAGATCGAGATCATTGAGCATCACGCGCATTTTTAATTGACAAGGGGCCAAAGGATTGGTTTGTTTCTTAATCCATGTCAGCCGAATTAATAAGCATAATAACCGGAAGTAAAGGTTCATTGAATATTTCCATGGTAAACTAACTATTATTCTTCACACTCGAATTTTAGGCTCCCTACACTCCTTTGCTCAAAGGCTCGTCGCCTCGTCTAAAAATCGATTGTTTTGAGTATATATGTACAGGCAAAAGCTTGATTCTTCATTTTACTACGACAATAATCTTTTTTTTCTATAAAAATGAGAATATAAAAATGATCTGGGGATTATCTTTCGCTCTCTTCTGCCTTTTTACGCTTTGGTTAGGGTGGCGTGCAAGCTCAGGGATCCAAAGTGTCAGACATTATTTATTGTCTCACCAGAATTTTGGTCAATTTGCTCTATTTAGCACCATTGTCGCCTCTTTTGTGGGCGGTGGAGTGGTAATGGGCACGGCAGAAAAATCTTTTCAATTTGGTATTGGGCATGCACTTGGGTTACTGGGGTTTGCTTTACAACTCATTTTAACCGGTTGGTGGGTTGCTCCACGTATGGCGCGGTTTCGTGAGATGATGACCCTGGGGGAAGTGGTTGCTAAGTATTACGGAAAAATGCCCCAGATTTTGACGGGGCTTTTATGGCTCTCTTTTTGTATTGGGATCCTGACCGCGCAAATGAGCGCAATGGGGAATTTGATCACCAGTTTATTGGGATATGATCGCACCTTCAGCATTTTAATGAGTGCAAGTATTGTCATATTTTATTGTTACATCGGTGGGATCCGAGCTGTTGTTGCTACAGATATCTTTCAATTTGTATTACTCAGTTTAGCCCTCGCTTTGGTGAGTTATTGTGGCATTCAAACCTTAGGCGGTTGGCAAAGTTTTGTCGAAGTGATCCCTTCTAATCATTTTACTCCCACCTCGTATTTATCTTCATGGGAGCTTGGTGTTATTTTCGTCAGCTTTTTATTAGGCGATGCGTTGATCCCGCCTGTTTTTCAAAGATTATTAATGGGAAAAAATACGCAAGTCACACGTAAAGCATACATTTGGGCCGGGTTATTTATTGTACCCATTTGCTTTTTAGCCATGTCGCATGGATTTATTGCTTACGCGATGGATTCTACTTTGCCTAAAGAAGAAATAACGGCGTTTCTTTTTCAAAATAGCTTGTCAACGCCCTTTGCTATTATTGCCTTATTAGGTTTTATTGCTGTGATAATGTCATCTGCTGACAGCTATCTGAATGCAGCGGCAGGTGCGTTTGTAAATGATTTTATTACGCCAATTGCTGGAAAATCCTTGTCTAAAGAACAAGGGTTAAATTTAGCAAAATGGTCCACTGTTATTTTGGGCGCTTTAAGTATCTTTTTTGCGATTGCTGTACAGGATATTTTGGATATCCTATTGAAGACTTATCAATTTTGGGGGCCAACCTTAGTAGTGCCGTTGATTGGTATTTTCAGCAATAAGACCCTCCCACCCTGGGGATTTTATAGCAGCGTGTTAGCTGGCGGATTAAGTGTTGTTGTTTGGAATACTTTTGATTTAGAAGCAGTCACGCATGTAAGTGCGCTTATTGCAGGGCTTGCTGCTAACGCCGTGGTTTATACCAGTGCCTATCTTGTGACAAAGTTCTCAAATGGAAAGGCAGCGGTAGGAACGATTTAAGAAAATCTCTTTTTGAATAACGTGTCCCCTCCTTACTCAAAGGAGGGGACGTGGCATTTTGCGTCAAAACAGAGCGTTATACCTTTCTCACCACAATACTACCAATAGAATATCCCGCCCCAAACGAACAAATCAGCCCTAATTCACCTGATTTGAAATCATCATGATGAAGATGGAATGCTATTAATGATCCACAAGAAGCAGTATTGGCATATTTATCTAGAATGATAGGTGCATCATTAGGGAGGGCTTCTTTGCCTAATATTTTTTTAATGATTAATTCATTCATATTAATATTGGCTTGATGCAACCAGTATCGACGAATATCAGAAGAAGTAAGTCCAAGTGAGCTAATATGCGCTAGGATATGTTCCTCTACCATCGGAACAACTTCTTTGAACACCTTCCGTCCATTTTGCTTGAAAAAATGACGAGGATTAGCCTCATTATCGCCCACTTCAGCATGATTTAAAAAGCCGCTGTTATTACGGATGTTATTGGAAAAAGAGGTCAATAATTTTGTCCCCACTATTTCAAAACCTGCATTTTTAGCAGTTTCGCCAGTTTCAATGACTGAAGCGGCACAAATATCCCCGAAGATGAAATGCGAATCGCGATCGCGAAAATTGACGTGACCGGATGTGATTTCAGGATGCACAACCACTATGCAACGGTTTTGCCCAGAGGCGATTGCATTATAAGCATTTGTCATGCCGAAAGTAGCTGAAGAGCAAGCAGCTACTATATCAAGCCCATAACCGTTGATACCTAAGGCTTGTTGAATTTCTATTGCGATACCAGGGTAGGCACGTTGTATATTGGCGCAAGAAACAATGACACCATCTACTTCTTGAGGCGTTTTTCTGGCGTGATCCAGCGCCTGATGTATGGCTTGGCAAGCCATTTCACATTGCAAAGACGGCTCATCATCATTTTTAGCAGGAATGGAAGGGCGCATTCTCTTTGGATCTAAAATGCCCGCTTTATCAACAACGTAACGATTATGGATCCCTGAAGCTTTTTCGATGAAGCTAGTGCTTGAATATTCAAGAGCAGCTATCTCACCTTTTTCGATAGCTTGTTTATGTTGATGATTATAATCATCAACATAAGTGTTAAAGCTATTTACAAGCTCTTCATTAGAAATTTTATGGGGAGGAACATAAAGGCCTGTTCCTGAAATAACAATGGACTTACTCACTCTTTCCTCCAAGATGAAATTCTTGGCGAACTGCCAAGTGCGTTAAGACAAAGTGGTGGGGGATAAAAGGAAAGACACACACTCTCTCTCGTAAAATCACCCCAACAAGCAATTCTTCGTGAAAAATTCTTGAAAGTATAACGCAAGCGCCAGTGTTATATAAATCCTCATCATAATGTTGTTTATTTATATAACATATTTTCTAGAACAGTACTTTTGAGTTAGTTTCCTCTGCTTTATTCTTTATGAGCGCTAATGCTTTTAAAACAGGGGTAAGCTGTTGCTCAACCATTGCGGTAAGCGGCTCTAAAGACTCTAAGCGCATTTCCTGTATAGCCATTTCTAATGCAAGGCAGCGAAATGAAAATTGAATTGCGCCGATATCGAGACTACGAAGTCGTAATTCTCGCGCAGCTGCTGCAAAGTTCTCTAAGTTAGCCTCATTTAACGCTTTATAAAGATTAGCGATTTTTCTGTTAGCGTCATGCAAATAAATGTCTATTAATTCGCAGATATCTTTTTGAAACGCTTGTTGAAGCTCTCGTAGTAAAGAAATATTTATTATGTGGGAACGAACATCATCTCCCATAAGGGTACCTATCCACCTTGTTCTTCATCATTCTTATTGTGCGATGAACATTATAGTGTATATGCACAAAATTCGTTACTGTCGGCTGCAATCTACCGTTCATCCTAGAGGGTTTGACCCAATTGATGCTAAGGTGAAAACTATAGTGATCGCTGAAATTGGCGGAAGGTTAACAAGTACTGGTTATATGTGCAAGTACTCGAAAATGCACTATAATATGTTTACAAGCTAACTTCTGTTTTGTTATTTTATTCTTATATATGACCTAAAAAGAATCACAGGAAAGCACATGAGTGAATTTCATCCTTCAAAAAGAGAACCGCTTCTAAATGCATTAGCAAAGCTTGCTAATGAATTAGGATGTCAGGGAAAAATAGAAGGTGAACCTCCCTTTTCCAAAGCGAAAAATAAATTTGGATTAAATGAAATTCTGTGGAATCAAGTGATGATGGGTGATAAAGAAGGCGTACCTTTAAGCTTAGAGCTAGGCGCTGATCCTAATTATCGAGTGAAAGGGAAAACGGTGTTGCAACTTGCTAAAGCGATGATAGATATTTACGGTTCTCATGACATCGTTGATGCACTAGAAGCCTATGGTGCGGTAGATAAGCCGAAAAAACGCGCGACTAAATCTTCTTAAAAATTAAACTTATCATCTTCTGTTTTCTTATCTAATGGCGTAGCTGATTGAGCAACAGGCTTGGGTTTGCTTGCTTTTGCTTGTGGCGGTGTTTTTTCACGTGCCACCGGTTTAGGATGAAGCGCCTGTAAATTATATTTATGAGTTAATAGAAACGCAAAGGACCATGGGCCGACAATAATAAGCAAAATTTGTGCTAGCCCTTCCAACCATATACTCGGTATTGATTTCGTTAAAGCAGGGAAAAAACCATAAATTATTTGGGGCACTCTTGCCAGCAAAATAAGCAATAAAATTGCATAAAGAACATATGTAAAGGTTTGAAAATAGTAACCTTTCACTAAACGATCGCTTTCATCTACCGAGCTATTTGCATCTTGCTCGTCCACCAATACCAATATAGGGGCCAATATTTTTGTAATCATTGTGGCTAAGATTAGAAAATAAGAAAACATTACCCATCCAAATAAATAGGGATAAGTCACATGTTTTTGACTAAGGAACAGATAAACCCCAATGCATATGCCTAAGATAATAAGGGGAAGCAGTACCATTGATAATATGCTACCCATAAAACTCAAGAAACGGCTTGCGCCTAAAAGAAAAATATCACTAACGGAAAAGGATTGTTGTTTTGCTATTTTATCAAGCGCAGGGAAAAGCATCGCTGCAGCAGGGAGCAGCAAAAGCACTGCAAACATCGAAAGTTGTTGAAATAAAGGTACATGTTTAGGAAATAGCATTTTTCCAAAACAAATAAAATCGTAGATAACCAGCGACAAAATGCTAAAAGGAAGCAACTTCACAATGCTACTCTGATAGAGATGGCATACAGTGGTAATAAAAGATTTACTATCCAAGGATTTCTTCAGAGGAAATATTGCCATATCTTTGTCCGTTGATTGCTGTGACTATGTATAGTTTTTAGCTGCATCAATACTCATTGCCGTGACGCTAGGCTAGCGTGATTTTACCACTAAGATCTTGCCGAAGCTGTTGCAAAGGCAAGACGCCTAAAACTCGAATGCAGAGTATAGTAGAAGCATAGATGGTGTTGGGCTACAATGCCCAAAAAGGTCCTTCTTATTATTAAAGAAAACTAACTGGCTTGGTGCAGAAGATGAAATACACTGATCTTTCTACGGTTGCAAGATTACTGATTACCTGTCCTGACAGGCCCGGTATTATTGCAAGGGTTTCAACATTTTTGAAAGATCATGGTGCTAATATTACCGATCTAGATCAGCATTCAACTGATCCAGAAGGGGGCACCTTTTTCATGCGTTTGGAATTTCAAACGCCACACTTAGATTTATCTAGCAAAAAGTTAGAGCTGAGATTTGGTGAAGAAGTGGGAACGCCGTTTAATATGGATTGGCAGCTTCATTATGCCGCTAATTTGAAAAGAATGGCTGTTCTTGTATCAAAATATGATCATGCATTATTGGAAGTATTGTGGCGTTGGTCACGTCAAGAATTGCCTATCACTATTCCCTTTATTATTTCTAATCATCCTGATCTAAAAGCTGCAGCAGCGCACTTTAATGTACCTTTTTACCATATTCCAGTAACGGCAGATTCAAAAGTAAAAGCAGAAGAAGAGATCTTAAAGCTTTGCGAAGGCAAAGTAGATGGCATTGTGCTTGCGCGTTATATGCAAATTTTATCCGATGATTTTATTACTCATTATCCCAATAAGATAATCAATATCCATCATTCCTTTTTACCTGCCTTTATTGGCGCCAATCCCTATCAACAAGCTTATGATAAAGGGGTGAAACTGATTGGTGCGACTGCCCACTATGTGACAAAAGATTTAGATATGGGACCTATCATTGCCCAAGATGTTGTGCGTGTGAATCATAGGTTAAGCGCTGCCAAATTAAAAGAATTAGGACAATATGTAGAGCGAACCGTGCTTGCTCGTGCCATTAAATCACATGTAGAAGATAGAATTATTGTCGACGGGAATAAGACTGTGGTGTTTGATTTAGAATAGCTTGCTTCTCTTTTCCTTTGTTTCCACGCTCAGACCCTCACCCGCTGCTTCGCAGACGGATCCGAAAATCTCTTTCTGATCTCCTCTCCCGTTTACGGGAGAGAGCTAGGGTGAGGGTTTACATCGGTACACTCGGCACTGTCGAAATCGGTTTTCCAGATTCGTTGCGATGAATAGGTTGAGATGGCTGTGCTTGTTTTTCTGCTTTAGCGGTTTGCAGCCATGGCTCTTCAAGCATCAATCGACATAACTTATCTTCAAACGATTTTCGCGCAACATTATTATGAAGCGATTGATTAATGAGCAGCGAAAACAAATATTGTTTACCACTGTTTGCTGTAAAATAGCCGGATAAAGCCGAAGTCCCTATTGCTGTACCTGTTTTTGCAACGATTTTACCTTGCATATTTTTGTTTTTCATCCGATCTATTAATGAACCATTTTTTCCTGAGGTGCTCAAAGAAGCATAAAATACGGGGAAATGTGGATCTTGATACAAATGATATAACAATTGTGAAATCAAAAAGGGTGAAACCAAATTATAACGAGATTGCCCCGAACCATCGCTTAATCTCATACGAGAAAAATCCATTTGCGTATCTTTGGTCAGAATGCCTTGAATAGCATGGATCCCAACTTGAAAAGAGCCTTGTCCCAGAAATGCAAGTCCTAATGCTTTAGTTAAACTTTCTGAATAAAGATTATTAGATTCAGCTAAGACTTGTCGCAGCAAGCTTTTAAGCGCAAGGGAGCGTTTAATGAGGATTGCGGGTACTTCTTTAGGGGCTTTACGAAATTCGATTTTCCCCGTCAGTTTTATCTCATTTTCAGCCAACGCTTGTGTTATCACTTGTTTAGCTAATAATTTAGGAGCATCAAGTGCTAGTTCAAGATTACTCGGTGTCTTATCAATGGGCCAGCAACCATTTAAACGAATATTATTATCTTCAACTTTGACATTTAATTGACAGCTGTGTTCCGATTCTTCTTGAGAAACAGCAATTATTTTGGATTCAATTTTTAGTGGTGGAATGGATTCATCCGCTTGCTCAACCTTGATTTCTTCATAGATAGAATGTGGTTGTTCCAGTTTAAGCCTTACCTTATTTTCATTAAGGATAATGCTTGTGACTGGGGCAGAATAAGACCAGGGAATGGAATCCCATGTCCAACCAGGAGCATAGGGAGGATCTTCAAATGATTTATCGTCAATAATAACGTTTCCTTTGATTTGATTGATCCCTTTTGCTTTGAATTGTTTTATAAGAGAAGTAAGATCTGCTGTTGTTAAGGAGGGATCTCCTCTAAAGACGATATAAAGGTTATCGCCTAAAATACCATCTTTAATTTTGTTTAAAGGGGCATGTAAACTGGTTTGAAATTGAAAATTGGGGCCAAAAAATTTCAATGCAGCTGCTGCCGTAAATAATTTGGTGTTGCTGGCCGGGTAAAAATTATCGTGGCTGCGTTTCTCGATAATCATTTTTCCCGTATTGGGATCTTGTATAACAAGACCAATAGTGGCGTTAGGAAGATGCTCTTGGATAAGATTTTCCACTTTTTGCTCAAAGGAAGCTGTTGCGTATGCCGACATAATCGCTGTATTGGCAAAAAGTACGAGGAATAAGCAGTTTAACTTTTTCATATAAGCTTATGATTTGTGGATAGTAATGTTGTTTGTTAATAAAGTAGAATTTGGAATTAAAATTTCTTTCTGTTCACTGATAAGATGAGTATAACGCAAACTCATCTTAACCACTTCCCCTTTTAAGAGGCCTACTTCAATAATGTCACCAATTTTAAAAGGTTGGTAGAACAGTACCATAATACCGGCTAAAAGGTTTGAAAAAGCATCTTTAGAAGCAAAGCTTAAAGCAAGCCCAGAAAGACCTAAACTTGCTACTAGCGCGCTCACATTTACACCCGCAGAACCTAAGGCTGTAATCACACCAATTAAGAGTATAGAGATCCGCGAGATGGTGGCTAATAAATAAAATATTGGTTGACGCTGGGGAGGATGCATTTTCGCCACTCTATAGACGAAAGAAGTTGCTGATTTTGCAATAAATAAAAAGACAATAAAAATGACAATGGCAGTCATTATACTCGGCAGAGCAGAGATAATATGGGCTAGCATTTCTTGGAACATTTTTGGCATTTCGGTAAACATGACAACTATCTACCTTACATTAGTTTTGTTGAGAGGGAATGTGGCATTAAAAAATTTAGTCTGTCAACTCTTTTAAAGGAAAAGAGAGAGAAGACGAAGTTTTAGGAATAATCGATCCGAAAATACTAAAAGTTAAAAGTGCAATCAATGATACATAGAGACTTGGCCATAGTGACCATTCATATTTAGACGTTAAATATTGTGCAACCATAGGGGCTGTCCCACTGAAAATGGCAGCCGAAACACTCCAGGCAAAAGAAATGCCAGTGTATCGCAGGTGAGAGGGGAATTGATCATAAAGAATTTTGACCATTGGACTGCAAACGATGGCATTTAAAATACCGTAGATGAGCATCGCGATTGAAATGTAAAGATAATCGCCAGTTGCTGCTAGCATAAAGAAACAGGGTGTGCCTAAGGCAACAAAAATTAAACCCCATCGATATTGTCGATATGGATTGGTTTTATCTGCAACAAATGCCATCAGGGGAATTAAAAAGGCTACAATCATTTCACCGAAGATAGCAAAAAAAGTAGCATGATGGGTGCTAAGGCCTGCTTGTTGTTTTAAAAAAACAACGATATAGATATTTCCAATGTAAACGTAGACGCCAGTGAATGCGGCAATAGCCCCCGACAGTATCAGTGATTTTTTATATTTTTTTAGAACATTTATCAGCGGCATTTCTTTAGGCTTGCGATAATGTTTTTGCCTAAATGGGGCTGATTCAGTAACTTGCTTTCGTAGCCAGATCCCTAAAAAGCAACTTAAACCTCCTAAAATAAAAGGGATCCGCCAAGCCCACAAGGGGGCTTGTGGTAAGCTGATGATGAATGCAGCAATCCCTCCTACAACCATGCCTGCAGCTGCTGAAGCGCTTACCCAGCTTCCTGCGAGGGTAGGGTATTGATCCCCCGCTTTTTCAACGAGAAAAATGCCTGCGCCATTATATTCGCCGCTAATCGCAATGCCTTGGAGCATTCTTAAAAGAAGTAACATCAGAGGAGCCGTGATGCCTATTTGCTGGTAAGTGGGTAGGCAGCCAATGCTAAATGTGGCTGCGCCCATGAGAAATAAAGATATCATCAGTGCTGGTTTGCGCCCGTAACTATCTCCAATGTGCCCAAATAAAATGGCACCTAATGGACGCATTAAATAACCTACGGCAAAAATGCCAAAGGTTTTTAGGATGCCGACACTTGAGGCCTCTTCCGGAAAAAATAAAGCGGAAAGTGTAATGGCCATATAACCATAAAATGTATACTCCGCCCATTCCAGAAGTGTTCCTAATGAAATGATGCTGACGAGTAAACTTTTATTCTGGTTCATGACTAAGCACGCTTAGAGGGCGGCAACGTTTCCTTAGTGAAGAGTGCACAAAGGATAGCCAAGAATAAACACGCAGGGATAATATATGTAGAGCGCTGGTAGTCTTCTACTGTATCTTGCAATATGCCGTTTACCGTAGCGTGATGAGAAGCGTGCCAATCGAGTAGTTTTCCAATAATGGGCATGAGCGCTGCTCCCAACAAGACAGAGAACATATTGGCAATTGCCATTGAAAAACCGCCTAGAGATTTATCGTGCAATTCACCAGCTGCAGTGTAGCTTGCGATTAAACCTGTATTAGTAAAACCATAAATAAACATAATGGTTGAGATTAAATATAATGGAACGTTAGGAACATAGAAAACAATAGGTAAGAGAACAAAGCCTGAGATTGCTGAGAGAATCATGACTGGACGTCGCCCCACTTTATCGGCGAGCCAACCTGCACAAGGGCCACCAACTGCCCAACCAAAAAATAAGAAGGAGATAGCACTTGAGGCTTGATAGGAGTCCAGTTGGTGTATTCTTCTTAAGAATTCTTTGCCCCAAAATTCGCCCATCACATCAGTGGGCGCATAAATTAAACCAGCGTAGAGTGCGTTGATCCAAGTGTATTTGCTGGAAATAACTTTTAACAATTGTTGTGTTGTGATCCTGTCGTAATTGGTCTCAGATCGTTGGTGTAAGGGAGTTCCTTCTGGGTGATTACGCACGACGCTATATATAAGAATAGAAAGTACAAAAAATGTGATGCCATAAAAATAAAAAGTTTTCTGCCAGCCAAACTCATCATTTAGGAACGGAACCATTTGGCCGCCAACCGCAGCGCCGACCATACCCAAGGCTTGGGTTAATCCGACCAATAAAGCGAGTTTTCTTGGTTCAAACCAAACAGTAATTAATTTAAGGGCACCAATAAAAGCCGTTGCTGAGCAAAATCCTAAAAGAACACGCGATAACATCGCTGTACTAAGAATGCTTGCATTGGCAAAAATCATGCAGCTAAGGCTACAGATAAGAACGGCAATGGTGAGTAAGAGTCTTGAGCCATATCTGTCGACTAAATAGCCAACTGGCATTTGCATTAAAACATAAGGTACATAAAAAGAGGTACCCAATAAGCCAAGCTCAAATTTAGAGGTCTGAAAAGCAGCTTGTAGCTCTTCACTGATGTGGCCAGGCGTTACACGCACCACATAGTGGGCGAAAAAGAAGAACGCCGCCAATCCCCAGATAAACCATGGTTTGATAGAAGAAAATCGTTTTTGGTTAATCATGTGACCATCTACTTTTAAGCAAACCAGCAATTATAAGTGAATCACAGAACAAAAAACATGTTTATTTTTTGAAAGTTAAATTACTTTTTTCGAGTGCAATCAGAGGACATCCATTCAATAAGCCATCATCTGATAGGCCAGTTTTAACGAAAGACGATAAGAAAAAATGGATGTCCTCTGAAGCAGGGGATAAAAATGGATGTCCTTTTTTAATTTAGATGTGGTTACACCTTTGAGTGGAAGAGATTCTGTGGTCTATCCTTAATATTTGGTTGTTATTTTGATAACTGTCTTGTGGTTTTTTTATCAACTTCTTCAGAGTAGGTAATGTATGCTGGAGCCTCAAAAACACCCAAATGAGACCGCTTATAAAAGCGTTATATATGATTACCTAACACGCGCTAGCGTTAATTACATGGTAATCGATCATCTTCCAAACCATACACTGGAAGAAATAGCAAGCTTAGTAGGAATAGCTGAGCATGCGTTATTGCGCGTCGTTTTTTTGCAGGATGCGCAAGGCAGCCTCATGGTCATTTTGCCGGAGGATTATTTTTTAGATATTGGTTTACTCTGCGCAAGTTTGGGGCGCGAGCTCCAGCCCATTTCTATTGATAAGCTTGGAAAGCTGTTTGATGAAAACCAAATAAGCGATTATCCTCCTTTGCCAGAATTTGTAGAAATACCTGCTGTTATCGAAAAAGATATTCTCAATCAAGAGGACATTTATTTTAAACCCGGTGTGAATGACACATTAGTTTGTATGAAACGTGACGTCTTTATGAAATTTCAAAAGACAACGCAGTGCATTAATTTTTCAATCCCCATTACACACCTTTCGCATTTAAAAAATCCTGAAGGAGGGGTGAGTGTCAAAGTTAAACAATTGACACCACTTAGAATCAAACAACGTGTCACCCAAACAATTGAATTACCTGCTGTTCCTTTGATGGCAAGTATGATCCTGAAGCTGAGATTTGATCCGCACGCAACCGTTGGGAACTTAGCAGAGATTATAGAAAAAGATCCGAGCCTTTCAGCACAATTAATGAGTTGGGCGCTATCGCCATACTACGCTTATTCAGGGAAAATCAATTCGCTTGAAGGTGCAATTATTAAAGTACTTGGTTTTGATTTAGTCATGAATTTAGCACTAACTATCGTGCTTGGAAAAGCAATGCGAGTACCTGTTGAAGGGCCCATGGGATTACGAGAATATTGGCGTTTTGCGCTATGTTGTGCTGCTGTAGTAGAAACATTAGTTAATTTAATGCCAACAGAAAAGAGACCTATTCCTGGATTAGCATATTTAGCTGGGCTACTTCATAATTTTGGACATCTACTGTTAGCGCAAGTATTCCCCCCTCATTTTGAATTACTTAATCGTTACGCATTGACGAACCCCAAGGTAAACCTAAGACTCATTGAGCACTATGTTTTAGGGGTAGGACATGATGAAATCGGCGCTTGGTTATTAGAGGCTTGGGAGCTTCCACCCGAGGTGATTGCTGCCGTTAAATTTCATCATCAGGAAGAATATGAGAGTGAGTATGCTGTCTACTCTAATTTGGTTTTAGTCGCAACACGATTGTTACGAAGACATCATATTGGGGATGCAGAAGAAACCACTTTACCGCCTAAACTCTTAGCCTTCCTAGGTCTACAAGAAGAAGAAGCCTTGCAGGCGCTGGACTACGTGATGGGACAGCGTGAAGATCTTAATATTTTGGCTGGTCAGCTTCTTGAGCCTCAACCTAAGTAGTAAGTAAATTAAAGCAAAGTAATTTACTGTTCTTATAACTGTCAGTATACTCCATGGGCAAAAAATGGACTATTTTCGTGTGTAGTTTGTGATCACAACATCTCTTCCTAAAAAAATTCTGTTATTTTTTCTGATAAGCCCATTGGTATTCAGTGCCAACGCCAAGCCTATGGATTTAAAACAAGCGATTGCATGCGCGTTAGAGAATAATATCGAACTAAAAACGGCATTATGGGATAAAGCGGTTCGACTAGATGAATTACACATTTTGAAGCAAAAATTTTCGCCTCAAGTATCGTGGAATATGAGCGTATCGTTGCAGCGCGAAATTTACTATAACGAAGATTTTGATGAGAAAAAAATACATAGCTACCCTTCATTAAGAATGCTCACCCCAATTGGGACGCAAATTGAATTATTTACTGAGCAAAACATAGGGTATGAGCGTTACCAGAAAAAAAGTGGTACTGCGTTACATGTAGTTGTTGAGCAGCCTCTTTTGCAGGGCCGAAGAAAAGTTGTTAATACGTGGTCAATTGAAAATGCGAGTATTTTGAATGAGATTCAGGAGTTATTACATAGACAAGCGATTGAGCATGTTATCTACGGTGTCATTGTCAATTATCATGCCCTAGTCTTAGCCAATGAAAATATTAAATTGCACCATCGGTGGTTGGCACAATCAGAGCGTTTTTATGAAAACTTAAAAAGCAAAGTAGAGGCAGGGAGAGCGCCATTAAGTGATCTAGTGTCTTCAAAATTGCAGGTCAATCAAGCACAAAGTTACCTTGATAGAGCGCAGTTTGAATATCATCAGACGATGAGAAAATTAATTGAGTTCATAGGTTCTGAAGAGGAAGATATTACGGTAACGCAAGGTTTTCCGATTAAAAAAGAGTCTTTTGATTTCAAAGGAAATGAGTTTGTTCAAGTTATCGCCGATAATGATATCGAAACTAAAATTATCAATTTGAATATCGCCAGAACACGCACGCAGCTGATCGTTGCAAAAGATCAACAGCTTGTCGACTTAAAATTAAGAGGTGACTTAACTTTAGGACGATATCATGTCTATGGCGAAAATAGCATGTATCAAGAATTAAATGATAATGGGATTTATAATTCACCTTTTGTCCATCAAAATGGGAACTATTCGGCGCATCTATTATTGAGTATTCCTATTACAGGAAAAGATCAACGTTATCATCAAGTATTAGCCACTAAAATAGAATTGAAAAAACTAGAATATGCTAGCTGGTATCACCAGAAACATTTAACGGCTCATGCTCAAAACTTACTTGAACAAATGGCATTGCAAAATCGTCAAGAACAACTTGCGGCTAATGCTGTTACGCTTGCACAGAAAAATTATGATGATGCATTATTAAAGCTAGAGGCTGGACGAACTTCTATGTTTGAATTGGTAACCCTTCAAGAAAGATTGCATGATGCGCAAATGCAATATAACACAACATTAATTACCTATTTAGATGTAATGGCTAATTTAGAATATAATGCAGGACTATTGGCAAAAAAATGGATAGCTTAATACGTTTCAAAATAACATGTATTGCTTTTATATTTTTAATCTCCGGCCCAATTTTGGGTGAAGAAAAACATTACACAATTGAAAATAAAAAAATGTTTTCTCAAAGTCTGCAATATGACGGCACAGTGATCCCCTGTAATGTCGTCGAGATGGTCAGCCCAAGCCTTGCGACAATTAAAGCAAAACATTTCAATTTTGGTGATTATGTTGAGAAAGATCAATTATTGTTTGATTTATCCTCTATAGAGCTTGAAACGAGGCTCAATCAGGCCAAAATGGAATTGTTAGAAAATTCTCAAGGATTGGAAAAATTAAAAAATTGGAAAACGAGTCATGAAGTATTGCAGGCACAATATAATGTAAACAAATTAAAAGAAGAATCATCTCATGCAAAAAATCATTTTGAACAAACGCGTAAATTATTTGAAGCGGGTATAGTTTCTAGAGAAGAATATTTAGCTGACAAGCGTCATCATAGCGATAAACAGCATCAATATCAGGAAGCAAGGGAATACTTATCTGATATCCAAAAAAAGGGAAGTAAACGCTTTGTGAAATTGGCAGAATTGAAAGTGGAAACAACGAAACAACAGGTAGAGATGCTATCGTCCAAAGTTGCGATGTTATCCATGCGTGCGCCGGTTTCTGGCATGATTTTACCACCACAGCGCCAAGGCGATGTTAAAGATAGTTGGGGACTTTCGCTTAATCAAACTGTATTTCAAGAATCTCAGCCTATGGCTTTAATAGCAGAGGTAGAGCAATTTTATGTGCATGTGAAAGTGGATGAATTTGATGTCATCCATTTAGCGAAAGGATTACCAGCGCATATTTTTGTTGTTGCTTTGGGGAAGCAGCCTTTAAATGGAAAAATTCATGAAATTAACGTACAGCCTAATGCAACAGAAAATGGTCGCAAGGCTGCAAACTTTGATGTGAAAATTCTCATTGAAAACATTCCTGCAAAGATGAAAGAAAAGTTACTGATGGGGATGTCTGCGATGGTAAAATTTGAACCTCGTGCGCTTGAAGGTCTTTTGGTTCCTAAAAAAGCTATTGTTTATGAAAAAGAATCTGTGCACGTTAATTTGGTACAAGATGATAAATCAAGAAAACAGGAAGTTGTGCTTGGCGAAACGACAGATGATTATGTGTTAGTTTATGAAGGCGTAAAAGCAGGGGATAGAGTTGTTTTGCATAGCTAAATTAATCAATATTTCTAAAATATTTCCTCAAAGCAATGTAGCTGTTCTGGAGAAGTTTAATTTAGATATTGGTTACAATGAGTCCATCGCTATTATGGGGGCTTCAGGTTCAGGTAAAACAACTTTGCTGAGCATATTAGGGTTGTTGGATAGTCCTAACCAGGGGCAATATTTTTTGCATGACAAAGAAATTTTGCAGTTATCTCATCAGCATAAAGCAAAAATCAGAAATACGATGTTTGGTTTTGTTTTTCAATCGCATTTATTAATCCCACATTATACTTGTTTAGAAAATTGTGCATTACCTTTATATTATCGAGGACTTGTTCCACGAGAGGCACATGAGAAAGCAGAATCTGTTTTAAGTGCACTAGGTCTTCAAGAATTAAGTAAAAGATTGCCGCATCAGCTTTCTGGCGGCCAGCAACAACGTGTTTCTATTGCCAGGGCAATGGTAACTAAACCTCAGATACTATTAGCAGACGAGCCCACCAGCGCACTAGATACAGCAACAAAAGAGGAGGTACTTGATTTGTTATTTACACTTGCTGAGGAAAGAAAGTTTTCGCTCGTGATGGTGACGCATGATCAAACAGTAGCAAATCGCTGCTCTCGTATTATTCAATTAAATAAGCAAGTCTTGTGTTGATTTTTTGGCTTAAAGACGCTTTTTCCTTATTCAAATATTATCGAACCAGATTTATATTTAGTTTGGTGGGTATTGCTGTTGGGGTAGGGGCTATATGTGCTTTAAGTGCTGTGAAGGTGGTTGTTAATAAAAATAGTGAACAGTTACTGCAAAAATATGGTAGTGGGCGTTTTGTAGCGACAATCATGCCAATGAGTGCAAAAGAACAAAAGCTAGTCGAGGCAAAATTATCTTCACATGCCGTTTCGCAATTTTGTCAGGATTTATTGCCAAACTTTCAAGTGGTGCCTTATCAGTTGCTTAATATCAAAAGTACACAGAATTCAAAAAATCTAGATGCTGTCACAATAGCTACAGCGTCAGACATCTTTTCCCTTATGCAGTGGCGGCCCATTCAAGGTAGAGTGCTTCATCCTTTAGATAAACACGATAAAGTGGCAATGATTGGAAATCAAGTTGCTGAAAAAATTAGAGAATTATCTAGTGCGCCTGAAGTAATAGGAAAAGCCATTAGCTTAGGGGGGCATTATTTTACAGTGATAGGGATACTGGAATATGTTGAACTGAATCCATTGCTAGATTTTGATGCTAACCAAAGTATTTTTATCGATTTAAACCTATTGAATCGTTTTAATGCCAATACCATTTTAGACTCATATATCGTCGAGGGGGTGGAGCAAACCATACCTGAGAGTGAAGCTAAATTTAGAGACATTATCAAAAATGAACTTGGAGTACAGCAAGTATTTTTTCGTGATGCTTTGGTTTTTCAGCAATTGTTGTTTAAGCAAGTGATGCTGACGATGAAGATTCTGACACTAGTGGCGGCAATAACTTTATTTTTGGGCATATTATCCATTTTGAATTTATTCATTATTTTGATTGATGAACGAAAAAAAGAAATAGGCTTGCGTTTAAGTTTAGGGGCTACCTCTAGCCATATTACATGGCAATTTTTACGAGAATCCATTTTGTTATCGAGTATAGGTGGGATAAGCGGTATTGTCTTCGGTCAAATCACAGCGTATATTATAGTTAGGAAGCTAGAAATGACTTATTATGGCGAATGGAAGTCATGGATGGTTGGGTTCTCATGTTCCTTGCTTGTGGGCATAGGCGCTGGGATCATACCGGCCAAATTAGCAGCAAAACTTCATCCAGTAAAACTGATAAATAGCTAGTGAGATCCTAATGTGTGAACTGCTCGGTATGAGCGCAAATATACCCACAGATATCTGTTTTAGCTTTAGCGGACTGATGCAACGTGGCGGCAAGACTGGCCCGCATAAAGATGGCTGGGGCGTTGCATTTTACGAAGGAAGAGGATGTCGTACATTTCATGATCCTTTCCCAAGTTCAAATTCAGAAATAGCTAAGTTTATTAAGCACTATCCGATTAACAGTCGTAATGTGATTTGCCATATTCGAAAGGCGAATCGAGGGAAGGTCTGCTTAGAAAACACCCATCCTTTTGTACGCGAACTCTGGGGACGTAATTGGTGTTTTGCTCATAATGGTCAATTAAAAGGCATTAAGAAGAAACTTTCTCTTGAGCACTTTGAACCTGTTGGGACGACTGATAGTGAGCATGCCTTTTGTTGGATAATGGATAATATTTACAAAAAATTTCCTAAGCCACCACAAAAAGATCAAAGTTTAGCAGTTTTTATTGCCAAGCTGTGTCAAACTTTAGCCGAATTTGGCGTGTTTAATATTTTAATGTGCGATTCAAAATACTTATACGCACATTGTTCAACCAAGCTTGTTTGGATTACAAGAAAAGCGCCCTTTGGTAAAGCCAAGCTAGTAGATGATGATATGACTGTCGATTTTCATCAACAAACAACTCCGAAAGATGTTTTTACGATTATCGCAACAGCCCCGTTGACTGAAAATGAAGATTGGCATAGAGCACAAAAGGGAGATTTTTTGGTTTTTAAAGATGGACAGCGTAAGATATTTAAATAAGTGCGTTGATCTCTCAATCATCCTGATTTTCGTTTGTTGTTAAGGGCAACAGGTATGATCTGTTTAGCATCTTCGATATAATCATGGGCGTTTTTTTCTAGCCATATTTTCAATTTTTCTTGTTCTACTGCACTAAAATTTAGCCCTAATTTTGAACGACGCCAAAGAATATCTTCTGCTGTTCTTGCCCATTCCTTTTGAAGGAGATATATCACTTCTTTCTCATAGAGACCGTGTCCTAAATCCTCTCCTAGATCAGAAATATCCTTTGTTCCTTGTAATAAGGAATAAGTTAAGGTCCCATAGCTATGGGCATAGCGCATGAGTAAAGAAGAGGGTAGCCATTGAAAATCCACGGCTAATTTTTCTAAAAACGCGGTTAAATCACTGTCAGGGAGATCGCCTCCTGGTAAGGGTCTTTTGGCCGTCCATGCAGAGCCTGCTTGAGAAAAAAATGGGGTTAACATATCCAAAGCTTTTTCTGCCAATATTCTGTAAGTGGTTAATTTTCCACCAAATACGTTAATAAGTGGCAACTTCTCTTGTGCACTAATATTCAGCTCAAGTTTGTAACCTCTATTTAACGAGGCAAGTGCGTTTGCTTTTTCATCAATTAAAGGTCTTACCCCTGACCAAGAATATAAGATTTGTTGTGGCTTCAGAGGATGATGAAAATATTCGCTGACGAGTTCGCAAAGATATTCTTTTTCTTGAAAATCAATTTTTACATTTAAAGGATCGCCATGAAAATCGACATCAGTCGTGCCTATCAGCGTAAATTGTTTCAAATAGGGGATCACAAAAACTACCCGCCCATCTTTATGTTGTAATACGTAGGCTTGTTCTCTATCGTAAAGTTTGGGAACAATAATATGGCTCCCTTTCACTAAACGAATATGATGTTTAGGCTCCATGTGAAAAACGGATTTAATACATTCTTCTACCCAAGGACCTGTTGCGTTGATAAGTGCATTTGCTTTAATAGTATAATGTTGTTTAGTGATGGTATTTTCTAGCAAAACGCGCCATTCATTTTCATGGCGTTCCGCTGATAAACAGCGAGTTCTTGGTGCAATTTCTGCGCCGCTTCGTTCAGCGCGCAAAGCATTAGCAAGAACTAATCTTGCATCATCACCAAAGCAGTCAGAATAAATAAATCCTTTGCGTATAGTACGATTTAAAGGACTGTAGGGATCAGAGGTATTAAAATAGATAGTTTTAGAACGCTTAAAGACGCGTGCTTGTCCCATGAGATCATATAAAAAGAGCCCAAGTCGAATGATCCAAAAAGGTCTTAATAATTTATTATAAGGAACAACAAATCGCATCGGACGAACAAGATGAGGGGCAGATTTTAATAATATTCTTCTTTCTTGCAAAGATTCTCGGACTAGACCAAAGTCAAAATATTCTAAATATCTTAATCCACCATGGATAAGCTTTGAGCTAGCAGAAGAGGTTGCGCTTCCGAGATCATTTTGCTCGCACAGCAGCACAGATAAACCTCTGCCAGCAGCGTCAGCAGCAATCCCAGTTCCATTGATGCCGCCCCCGATGACAACGACGTCGTATATAAGCTCTGTGCTCAAGTGATATCCTTACTAAAAAAGAATCCAGTAGTCCTTCTGGGCTTCTAGATTAGCTTTTACTCAGTGTACCTCAGGCAAACCCCCCCCTGTTTATTAAGCATAATATATATATTCAAATTTAAGGCGTCGCTGTCGCCCTACTTCATAACTGGCAGGCTATGCGTATAGGCATTACTTGCCTAAAAATCGACTGCAATGGGTATAATCGGTACACTAAGGTATCTGATGTTATTTTATTGTGTTTGCATACTGACATATATAGGAACATTTCATGATTCATTATGATGTGAATGCAAAGCAACCTTCTGCTCATATTTTTAATATCCGTATGCGCATTACCAAGCCTTCTCCTGATGGACAAAAAGTTTCATTACCGAATTGGATCCCAGGAAGTTATCTTATTCGTGATTTTGCTAAACATATTATTCAAATAGCAGCATTTGAAGGTTCTGAAGATTCTGAAGATGCTTTGAAGCCCATTACCATTGATAAGATTGATAGTAATACGTGGGAATGCGGTAAAACAAACGAGCATTTGATACTTGAGTATACCGTCTATGCGTGGGATAACTCAGTGCGAGGATCACATTTAGATGAGAATCATGCTTTTTTTAATCCTTGTAGTTTATTTTTGATGGTGCATGGCCAAGAAAACTCACCATGTAAAGTGAATTTATCTGCGCCTGATATTGAAGAAGCAAAAGCATGGCAGGTTGCAACTACTTTACCAAGAGAAGATGCAAAACCTTGGGGATTTGGAGGGTATATTGCTTCTTCATATGAAGAACTGATTGATCATCCTGTTGAAATGGGGCGATTTGATAGAGTGCAATTTGTTGCAGGTGGGGTACCTCACACTATCGTGGTGTCAGGTAAACATGATGGAGATCTGGATCGTCTTGCCGAAGATGTTAGAAAAATTTGTGAAAATCAGATTAATTTATTTGGCAATGCTCCTTTTCAAGAATACTTATTTCTTCTTACTGTGCAAAGAGAAGGTTATGGAGGTTTAGAGCATCGTTCTTCAAGTGCTTTGATTTGCCAACGAGATGCCTTGCCTGTTTTAAATGATCCTAGCTTAAAGCCTGCCTATATTACGTTGTTAGGTTTGTTTAGTCATGAATATTTCCATGCTTGGAACATCAAGAGAATTAAACCAGAAAGCTTCATGCCTTATCATTTAGATCAAAAAAGTTATACTCGACAATTATGGGCTTTTGAAGGGATCACTTCCTATTATGATGAACTTGCTTTAGTGCGCTCTAAAGTGATTAACACTGAACAATATCTTGATATATTGGCACAGAGTTTAACAAGAGTATTACGTGCGTCAGGTAGGAAAAAACAAACCATCACAGAATCCAGTTTTGATGCATGGATTAAATATTATCAGCCTAATGAAAATGCAGCCAATGCAATTGTAAGTTATTATCTCAAAGGGGCGTTTGTAGGGTTATTATTTGACATGGCGTTACGCCAATTCAGCGAAAATAGAGTTTCGATGGATGATGTGATGCGTTTTCTTTGGCGCGAATATGGTGAGAGAAACATCGGAGTGCCTGAAGGAAAAATCGAAGAGATTATTCAAGAAATGGCGGGAGAGAAAATATCTACTTTGGTTTTTGATGCCCTTTACACAACTAAAGAGCTTCCGTTGGAGATCTTTTTCCAACATTTTGGCTTAACCTTGAAACTAAGAGGGGCGGTTGTTAATGAAGATCTAGGAGGCAAAAAGGCATTAACGCCCTCTACCGAAACAACGATATTCAAACAAGGAGTCTTTGGATTCTCTATTCAGAAAGTGCAAGGGCGTATCATAGTGACACAAGTATCTGACGATAGTGCAGCTCAGCTTGCAGGGATTTCAGCTCAAGATGAAATTATTGCGATAAATGGCATGCGTGTAGATAGTGAATCTTTCGATAAGATTGCAAAAAGATTGAGAATAGGCCAAGAGATCAAAGTACATGTTTTTAGACAAGATCTCCTTAAAGAAAAACTGGTTATATTAAAAGCCCCTCCTTTGGATACGGCTGAGATATCTATGCAACCAAATATGAATGAGGCACAACGGCGTAATCTTGAGCTCTGGTTGTCATAACCTTAATGGTAGTTCTGCCAGTGCGAGGATTTTACGCCGAAGCAATCTCACATATAAATAAGCGCAGGATATGAGTTGCTTCATTATATTCGCAATGGTGCATCTAGCTAGACCGTATATTATTTTTAGCATAAGTATTTAGTAATGGAACTCGAAAAATTAATATCTGAATGTATGATAGCGGATCAATTTTGGTTAAAAAAACAATACCAAAAACTAAAAAGAATTACTGATCCGGCTGAACAAGAGAAAAAAAATCTCCTCTTACAAGAAAAGATTGCTAAATCTATTCAAAGAAAAGAAAACCGGATAAATCATCTTCCTCAAATTACTTATCCTGCTCTGCCCATTTCTTTAGAAAAAGACCGTATTATTCGCGCCATCCAAGAAAATCAGGTGGTGATTATTGCAGGGGAAACAGGCTCAGGTAAAACCACTCAATTACCTAAAATTTGTTTGGAAGCAGGTTGTGGTAGAGCTGGAATGATTGGTCATACTCAACCTCGAAGAATAGCGGCAAGAGTCGTTGCTGCCAGAATCGCCTCTGAATTGCAAAGTGAACTAGGCGAAATTGTTGGTTATAAAGTGAGATTTTCTGATAGAACAAGTCATGATTCCTATATCAAGATAATGACAGATGGTATTTTGCTGACAGAAACGCAAAATGATAAATGGTTGCAACAGTATGATTGCATTATTATCGACGAAGCACATGAAAGAAGCTTAAATATTGATTTCTTGCTAGGGTATCTCAAAAATCTACTTGCTAAAAGAAATGATCTAAAAGTGATTGTGACATCAGCAACCATTGATATTGAAAGATTCTCAACCTTTTTTAACGATGCTCCGATAATTGAAGTAGAGGGAAGAACTTATCCCGTGGAAGTTAATTATCTTGGCAATGATTTTTCAAGCGAATCAGAGGATCCCATCTTGCAAGCCATGGATGCAGTTGAATTAGCTTGTCGTAAAGGGCCAGGGGATATTCTTATTTTTCAAAGCGGAGAAAAAGAAATTCGTGAGATGATTGATGTGCTATCAACGAGTCAATTGAAAAATATTAGTGTTTTGCCTCTATATGCCCGCCAAAGTGTGAGCGAGCAACAAAAAATTTTTCAATCAGCAAGAGGAAGAAAAATAATAGTTTCTACCAATGTTGCTGAAACTTCTATTACGGTACCGAATATCCGTTATGTTATCGATCCTGGTTTTGCCAGGATAAGCCGCTATAATTATCGCAACAAATTGCAACGATTACCGATTGAACCCATCTCCAAAGCAAGTGCTGATCAGCGAAAAGGACGCTGTGGTCGAGTAGGACCAGGTATTTGTTATCGATTGTATAGTGAGGAAGATTTTCAAACCCGAACTACTTTTACTGAGCCAGAAATTTTAAGGACAAATCTTGCTGGTGTCATTTTGAGAATGCTTTCGCTCGGGTTGAAAAATATTGAAATTTTTCCCTTTATTGATCCGCCAGATACCCGGTACATAAAAGATGGGTTTACATTGCTACAGCGTCTTGAGGCAGTGGATGATAATTTTAAAATTACTTCTATTGGCTTGGCTTTGGCAAATATTCCGATTGAGCCCAAATTAGGACGTATTATTATTGCCGCAAATCATTATGGTGCGCTAAAAGAAATTCTGATTATTGTTAGTGCCTTAAGCATCGTTGATCCAAGAGAAAGACCAGAAGGGTTTCAGACGCAAGCAGACGAAGCCCATGCAAAATTTTCTCATGAAAACTCTGATTTTTTGACCTTCCTTAACTTATGGAAATTTGTTTATGAACATAAGGAAAATTTGTCTCATAGTCGATTTAGAAAATTATGTAGAGAAAATTTTCTTTCTTTTTTAAGAGTTTGTGAATGGTTTGATGTTCATTCACAACTGATGGAGGTGGCTCATGAGATGAAGTTTCGAATGAATCAAGTTGAAGCTGATTTTTCGGCTATACACAAATGTTTGCTAACAGGTTTTATTGACAATATTGGCCTAAAGGATGAAAAGCGAGAATATGTGGGAGCAAGAAATATCAAATTTTTCATTCATCCTGCTTCAAATTTGTTTAAGAAATCTCCATCTTGGCTATTAGCTTGTGAAATTGTGCATACCACTAAAGCATATGCTAGAACAAATGCGCAAATAGAAACAAAATGGATAGAAGAAGTTGCTCAACACTTATTGAAAAAGCAATGTTATGAACCATTTTTTGAAGTGAAAAGCCAAAGAGTGATGGCTTGGCAAAAAGCAACCTTATTTGGTCTTGAAATATACAATAAACGAAAAACTAATTTTGACAAACATTCCCCAATTGAAGCGCGTAAAATTTTCATTGAACAAGGATTAGTTCAAAGAAATCTTGCAACCAAAGCTCCTTTTTTCCAAGAAAATGAGCAAACAATAAAGAAAATTGAAGAGATAGAACATCGAATTAGAAGGCAACAGGTATTGTTAGATAATGATAGTATTTATCGATTTTATGATGAGCATATCCCGCATTATATTTGTTCAACTTCAGCTTTAGAAAAATGGTTAAAAGATAAAGATAAAAATTTTCTTTGTTTCAATGAAGATCAAATCACTTATCAGGAAATAGACTCCACACTGCTTGCTCAATACCCTTCCTATTTAATAGTGAAGGGCGAGTCGTTTAAACTGGAATATAAATTTGATTTAGGGGCGTTGGATGATGGGATCACTTTAGTGTTATCTTCTGAGGCGCTGAAGTTTCTGAAGGATGAAGATTTTTCTTGGTTAGTGCCAGGATTCATAGAAGAAAAAATAACTTTTTTCCTTAAAGCGCTTCCTAAAAGGATCCGAGCAATGTTGGCGCCATTGCCATTTCATATTAATGAGGCAAAAAAGACGATTCATGCTGAGCAAGGTACTTTCACTGTAGCATTGGCCAAGTATATTTATGATCATGCAAAGATAGATCTAAAAAATTCAATTTGGGACGATATTGTCCTTCCTGCTGATTTGAAAATGCACTTTCGTATCATAGATAAGGAAGGCAATCAAATAGCGATTGGAGATGATTTAAAAGAAATCTATGAGACAGATAAAACGCAGTATGCCTCGACGGGGCATTCTATTGAACAAAAGGGTTTAACTGAATGGAATTTTGAAGATTTACCTGCCATCTATAAAGCGCGTAAAAACAAATTAGATTTCATTTATTACGTAGCATTAGTAGATAATTTAACCTCAGTTAGCATTCAATTATTTGATACAGAAAATGAAGCAAAGCTAGCCCATAAAGCAGGCTTAGCCAGAATGTTTTTATTTTATTTAATTGACAATACGAAATATTTCAAACGAAATATTTCGCAGGCGCTGAAAAAAACTTTGACTAATCTGTATTCTCCTTTTGGAAGCTATGACGATTTATTAGAAGAGATTTTGTTTGCCGAGGCTTCACATCTTTTTGTGACAAACGCTGATATGAGAACAAAATCACAATTTATGACGCAACTAGAGACATACCGTCAACAATTTCTTTCGGGTGCTAATCTCATTTTAAAACTGATTGAACAGATTTTGAGCGCTTATCAAACGCTTTTATTCGCGATTGAAAAAATGGAAGCTAAATCAAAAGACTTTGCTATTGCCTTAAGTGATATCAAGCAACAATTAGCAGCGTTGCTTGCACCTGGTTTCGTTAAAACGACCCCATTGGTATGGTTGAAGCGATATCCCATTTATTTAAAGGCTATTGAGCTGAGAATGGAGAAACTGCCAAGGCAGCTTCAGCAAGATAAGCAGGCTATGAGCGAAACTCATATTGTTCAGAAAGCATACCTAAGTAAGCTTAGAAACATTGATTCTGCTTCATATGATAGTGAAGATCCTTTGCTGAGTTTTCGTTGGAAAATAGAAGAACTGCGAATTTCTTATTTTGCACAAGGACTTAAAACTATTGAACCTGTTTCTAAAGTAAGATTGCTTAAGCTTTTAGAAAATTTAGGGTAGATTGATATAGTCTTCGCACCTGATTTTTTGGCTTTGTTGCATTTGGGACCTCACAATCTTCATGTACTTTTTGTACACTCCGGCCCGCCTTCGCAAATGCTTCGGCGGGTTTTAGTCATGAGGTCACGCCGTAGCCTTTGGCGTAGGCGGTTGCTCGGCCCTTGGCGTCTCGCCAAAAAGCCATGTGCTGTGAACTATATACGCTCGAATCAAAATAGAGAGAGGAGCAATATATGACTGTTGCGAAGAGGGCAGCCAACAACCTGCTTTCGCTAATAGCTACCGCAAGGCCAACTATCAGCCATGCCGAAACAATTGCGTAGGCAGGAGCCTAAAAGAAAAATAGCAAGAGTGCAAAGGGGACAAGGATGGGTTCACTTACAGGCAAAACGGCGATTATCACTGGCAGTAGCCGTGGTATAGGCAGAGAAATCGCGATTACATTGGCAAAAATGGGTGCCAATATTATTGTCACGGGGAAAACGGTTAGTCCTCATCCTAAGTTGGAAGGCACAATTTATACTGTTGCTGAAGAGATAGATAAATTAGGTGCTCAAGTTCTTGTTATCGAGTTAGATGTCAGGGATGAACTCGCCATTCAAGAGATGGTGGCAACTGCCTATAAGCAGTTCGCAGGCATAGATATATTAGTGAATAATGCCAGTGCCATTAGTTTAAGCGATACCTTAACCACACCTCTTAAAAAATTTGATTTGATGTTTGCAGTGAATGCACGAGCTACATTTGCTTGCTCTCAAGCATGTATTCCCTACCTGAAAAAAGCAGAAAATGCACATATCCTAAATTTATCTCCCCCTTTAAATATGAACCCTCGTTGGTTCAAAGATCATGTTGCTTATACCATGTCCAAATATGGTATGAGCATGTGTACCTTAGGGATGGCAGAGGAATTAAAACCTTTTTCTATTGCCGTGAATTCTTTATGGCCAAAAACAACTATAGCTACGGCTGCTATTAAAAATAATTTCCCTGAAAGTATTTATCAAGCAAGTAGATTGCCTTCGATTGTTGCTAAGGCTGCAAGCATGATATTGCGGGAAGATAGTCGTAGCGTGACGGGGCAGTTTTTTATAGATGAAAATTATCTAAGTGCTAAAGGTATAACTGATTTTCAACAATACGCGGTGTCACCTGGTACACCGTTACAAAACGATTTTTTCTTGGACGAATAGACATCAAAGGATTAATGATGAGAAATAAAATATTTTTGATATTTCTGGCATTTTTTCTATCATTCCCTTTGCTGGCACAAACGAAGGGAGATATACCAGAGGTACTACAACCTTGGAAAGATTGGGTATTACATGGAGCACAAGAGTCACTTTGTCCAACTCCCTATAATAATGGTGATGAGCATGTCTGCGTTTGGCAGACTAATCTGAAATTACAATTAAATGAACAAAGTGGGCAGTTTACTCTGACTGCAATGAACTATGTGGATGGATGGGTGCGACTTCCGGGTGATAATGAAGGGTGGCCAGAGCAAGTTAAAATAAATGACAAATTGATCCCCGTAGAAACGCATCAGGGAGGACCTGCAGCCTATCTTCCTCAAGGGGAATATACTATCCAAGGTCAATTTACATGGGATAAATTACCTGATTATGTTCAAATCCCTCCTAATACAGGAACGGTAACGCTTACTTTAAATGCAAAGCCTATAGTACAACCGGAGCGTAATGCTGATGGAAAAATATGGCTTCGTCAACAACTTGATCAAAATTTATCAGAAAAAGAAGATACCCTTTCTTTTAAAGTATATCGCTTAATTCAAGATCATATTCCTCAAACAGACAATACCTTAATACGTCTCAAAGCGACGGGCCAGATCCGAGAAGCTTTCATTGGTCCAGTATTGCAACCAGACACATTACCTTTGCAAGTACAAAGTGATTTGCCTGCAAAGTTGGAAGAGAATGGGATGTTGCGTTTGCAAATCAAGCCTGGCTTTTGGGAGATTAAGATCCGAAGTCGCTTTTTGTCCAAGCAAGATAAATTTAGTTTACAAAAACATTTAGCACCATGGCCACAAGATGAGATTTGGGCATTTCAACCTTATAATGATTTACGTTTGGTTGAAGTTGAAGGTGCATTGAGTATTGATCCACAACAAACCGATATGCCAGAGGCTTGGAAAACGCTACCAACCTATTTAATGAAATCAGATACAAATTTAGTGATAGTAGAGAAACGCCGTGGACAAGAAAAGCGTTCAGAAGAGTTACAATTACAGCGTAAATTGTGGTTAGATTTCTCAGGAAAGGGATACATCACACAAGATACACTAATTGGATCAGCACAAAATACTTCACGATTAAGAATGGCGCCACCTTATATTCTTTCTAGTGCAGCCATTGATGGTCAAAATAAATTAATTACACAATTAGATGATAATGATCCACCCGGGATTGAAATTCGTCAAGGCCAGCTTAACTTAACGGGAGTGTCTCGAATTTTGGGACGTCCTTTTCATTTACCTGCAATAGGATGGGATGTTGATGTGAAATCCTTATCATCAACACTTATTTTGCCACCGGGCTGGATGTTATTAGGGGCCTGGGGTGTTGATTCTGTCACCAATGCTTGGATTCAGGAATGGACCTTGTTGGATTTGTTTTTGGTATTAATCATGGCGGCGGCAACGGCTAAATTATTGGGGATTAGATGGGGGGTATTAGCGCTTGTTACTTTAACCTTAATTTACCGAGAACGTGGGGCGCCGATATATAGCTGGTTAAATTTAATTGCTGCTTTGGGATTATTGAAAGTCTTACCGATGGGAAATGCAAGAACTTGGATCTTATATTATTCACGCTTAAGTTTAGTTGTACTCGTATTGATTGCATTACCGTTTATGGTAAAACAAATTCGCGAAGCGATTTATCCTCAGTTAACGGTTCCCAATAGTTCTCCTGTTGCTCTGATGGCTAAACAACAGCGATATGCTGTACAGGGAATGGTGGCTTTGCCTGCATCTCCTCGTGCGGCAATGGAATCCATGGCAGGTGGTGCTGGTGCGAGTAAAGCGATGTTAGGAGGAAATCTTTCAGAGATGAAAGATCAAGCTCCACCCTTAGTGGATTATGATCCCAATGCAAAAATACAAACGGGACCCGGGATCCCTGCATGGTATTGGGATGAATTTCAATTGAATTGGAATGGCCCGGTTCTAAAAGATCAAAAACTTACTTTATGGATATTATCTAGCAGTGTTACCTCTTGCCTTAAAATTTTGCAGGTTGTACTTATGATCCTATTGATGTATGCCTTATCTATTCTTTGGCGACAGAATGAACCTTTCATTACTAATATGAAACGTTCGCTACCCTCTTCTAGCACCACTTTAAGTTTGTTCATGGCTTTGATATTTGCAGCAACGAGCTTAGTAGGAATAATGCCTAGTAATGCTTATGCTGATTTTCCTAGTCAGGAGCTATTGGGTGAGCTAAAAGATCGTTTATTAGAGCCGGCTCATTGCTTACCAGAGTGTGCCGACATTTCTCGTTTAGTTGTGCAAACAACACCTGATCAGTTGACATTAAAATTAACTATCCACGCAGCCGTTAAAACAGCGATCCCATTGCCTAGTAGCATAGATAAATGGATGCCACAAAGTGTTACAGTGGATGGTGTCGCGGCAAAATATTTGCAACTAGAAAAGCAACAATTATGGGTACAATTAGAACAAGGAGTACATGAGGTTGTTTTAGAGGGGGCCGTTGGCAAACAAGATAAATTTGACGTGATTGTTCCCTTAAAACCAAAAGTAGTAGAGTCTCACACTGAGGGGTGGACTGTTGATGGTGTTTTTCGTCATCAGTTGCAAGGTGAAAGTTTATATTTTACCCGTGTTAAATCTGCACAGATTGCTGCTTCAAATGCTTCTTCATTTACCCCAGGGCAAATGCCAACTTATGTTGTGTTAACACGTACATTGAAATTAGGTTTTGATTGGGAAATATTCAATGAATTACGTCGCGATGCGCCACTTCAAGGCGCTATCAATGTTCAGATCCCATTAGTGCAGGGAGAATCAATACTTTCAGACAATGTTGAGGTAAAGGATGCGAAAGTTTTTGTTTCCATGGGAGAAAATCAACGTAGTATTTCTTGGAAGTCAAAGCTAAAGCAAATGCCTGAAATAAAATTGATAGCGCCGACACAAAATAATATAAAAGAAATATGGCAATTAGATGCTATATCACAATGGCACTGTCGTTTTGAAGGGATCCCTATCATTCATCAGCAAAATCCGCAGGGACGTTGGTTTCCAACCTGGTATCCATGGCCTGGAGAAACGCTCACTATTTCTGTGACACGTCCTGTCGCGGTTGCAGGAGAAACCTTCACTATTGAAAACAGCCGTTTAACAATAGTGCCTGGAAAACGGGCGACAGATAACACACTTAACTTTTTAGCACGCAGCAGTTTAGGGGGTACGCACTCCCTAAAGATCCCTCAAGAAGCTAAATTGCAGGATGTCTTAATTAACGGGATGAGTCAGCCGTTAAATGCGAGAAAAGGTGAAATCACAATACCCATTCATCCTGGTGAGCAACAGATAGAGTTAAAATGGCAATTACCTGAAGGGATCCGTAACTATTATGCGACACCTACAGCGGATTTAAACCAATCATCAAGTAACACGCTGATTAATCTACAGTTAGGAAAAGATCGTTGGATTTTAGCATTGGGGGGACCTGCTGTAGGCCCTGCCGTTTTATTCTGGGGCATACTGATTGTTGTTGTATTAGTTGCAATAATGCTAGGTAAATTTGCAAAGACACCATTAACCACATGGCAATGGCTCTTGTTGGGTGTTGGGATCGCCGTAGCGACGCCCTTAGCAGCATTAATTGTTGTCGCATGGTTTTTTGCAATGCGTAAAAGAGGAGAAGCCACTATAGCGATGAGCGAATTTTCGTTTCAAGTCATACAAGTCGGATTATCTTTGCTGACACTATTGTTTGTAGTTAGTTTGTTTACAAGTATATCAAGTGGTCTTTTAGGCACACCGCAAATGCAACTAGGGACACCCTATGTTGATTTTGTTCAATCTATATTTTCTTTTCCAACTTATTTTCAATTGCAGTGGTATCAAGATATCTCTTCTCGCGAATTACCACATGCTTGGGTAGTTTCCTTACCTTTGTATGTTTACAGAATACTTATGCTGCTGTGGGCATTATGGCTTGCTTTTTCTTTGATAAGATGGCTTCGCTGGGGTTGGCAGTGCTTTTCTACCGGCGGATTATGGTATAGACAACCTCCCCAATAACCCCCTCATTACTAGGCACTTCAAACTAAGTAAGAAGATTTTGTAAGATGCGTCATTTTTGATAAAATGGCGCGTCTTTAAACCAATGTGCGATAAGAACTATCAAAACATTTTGATTTTGCTATTCAGGCAAGGTGAATATCGTTTCCCGATAACGCCTAAGCAAGCGGGCAATCATATTGAAGGTGCGGCTTGAAGAGCATATAGTATGCATCGTCGAAATGACCCGCAGATTGGATAATAACAATAAAACTGCGTTAAAAAACGTTTCTTTATCACATTCAACCGTGATGCATTCCGATGGGAGAGATTGTAGATGAGCAAAATGACAAAAAATAAATTGGCCATGCTGGCGTTAGCTGGTCTTGGTACTGTTGCCTCCGGTCCCGCATTGGCTGGTGCTGGTGGTATGACGGTTGATACCAAGGGTGGCTTAGAAGTTTTTGAACTAGATGGAAATAACTACTGGTTTAAAATTGGCGGAAGATTATTTTTAGATCAAGCTTTCTTTGATGCAGATGATAACGAAAATGCTAGCGCTTTCCCAAGTGGTGCTCATATCCGAAGCGCGCGTATTACCTTTAAAGGTGGTGTAGGGCATGATTGGGTTTATAAAATTGACTTAGATCACGATGATGATCCAGGCGTACCAGGCCGTACTCGTTTAGGCGAAGCATTCATTGGATATAGTGGTTGCAAAAATCTTTGGTTTGCTTTGGGCCAAGTAAGTATTCCATTTGGTTTGGAAAACTGGCAAAGTGCTAACGATACGCAATTTATGGAAATTTCCTTACCTTCCGGCGCCTTTGCACCTAACAAAGGGCTAGGTTTATACGGAGAATGGCATGGCACTATGTTTACGGCGGCTGGTGCAGTTTATGAACCATCTGCAGGTTTTCGTGCAACCGGTGATGTGTTATCACAACCTGCTATTGGTCCATTTGGCCCAGTTCCTGCGGGTACCCCTATCGCTGGCGTAGGTCCTTTTGATAGTGATCCAGGTAGCGATGATTGGGGAATTGGTGGACGTATCACTTTCTCACCTGTTCATGATGATTATACTGTCTATCATGCAGGTGTTTCAGCACGTTATGAGAAGTTTCATCCTAATGCTAATAACTTTGATTATGTAGCGGGATTAGAAGTTTTAGCTCGTCAAACACCCGATATCTTTACAAACATTCCACCCAATTCTTCCAGACACCATGATGTTTGGGGATTTGAATTAGCAGGCCGTTGGGGGCCATTCTTGCTCCAAGGTGAATACATGTTGGCAGATGTGGCGCGCGATGATTTCTTCGGCGTTTCTGATCTTCGTAACCCTCCCGGAGATTTGGATTACCATGGTTGGTACGTAGCTGCTTCCTATGTATTGACCGGTGAAACCAGAGAATACGACTTTGACAGCGGAACATTCGGTGCAGTTCACCCACACTCTCGTAGAGGGGCTTGGGAAATTGGGGTACGTCATAGCTTTGTAGATTTATTGGATAACGCTGCATTTGCAAATAATCCATACTTCCAATTCATTGATTTTGTACCCGCTTCTGCAGTAGATGTTTTCAATGCTCCTGCCACTGGTGCTAATAACTTTAGAACAGGCGTAAGCGTTCAAGACGTAGTAGGCTCTGTTCATAGCACAACAGTTGGTTTAACTTGGTGGGTTAATGACAACGTTAGATTCATGGCTAACTATGTTAGAACTGATCTCCCAGGCTCAGTTGACGTTGATGCTTTAGGTTTAAGAGGCCAAGTTTCTTGGTAAAATACCTGAAAAAGCCCTGCAAATGCAGGGCTTTTTTTTGTTAAGCAAATATATTAAGTTCACAACTCTACTTATAAAAATTATTTTGTACTTACCTTTCCAACAGCTAAACTTAACGTAAATTCTTAAGATATGGATGTGCACATGTTGCGTCGCACTTTATTGATGAGCGTTGCGTGTATGGCAATGTGGGGTTGTTCTCAAACAAATCCGCATGCTCAAGATCCCTTTGAAGGGCTAAATAGAGCTACTTTTCGTTTTAATAAAGTTGTTGATTCAGCTGTTGCTAAGCCTGTCGCTTATTTGTACCTTAGGTATTTACCCGCACCATTTCAAGTAGGTATTGGGAACTTCTTTGATAATTTAAGAGAGCTCCCCAATGTTGCTAATGATGTCTTACAGTTTAAATTTGGTTATGCAGCGCACGATGCAAGCCGGTTTTTAATCAACTCTACAATTGGTATCTTTGGATTATTTGATCCTGCCTCTGCACTGGGATTAGAGCATCGTAAAGAAGATTTTGGTCAAACCCTCTATCATTGGGGATACGAAAATTCTTCTTATCTTGTACTGCCTTTCTTAGGTCCTAGCACCTTTAGAGATGCGCTTGGGATGGCGGTTGATTATTATGCATTTAGCGTTTGGCCTTGGGTTGAATCTGACTGGAAGTATGCATTCTTAGCTGTAGACTTTATCGATCTGAGAGCACGATTGTTACGCAAAGAGTCCGTGCTGGATGTTTTAGCAGTTGATGAATATTCTTTTATGCGCGATGCCTATTTCCAACATCGAAAATATTTATTTATGGATTCAACAACGGAAAATGGGAACGACGACGATATTTATTCAGATGAGCTGGATGAAGCAAAGAATCATGAGAAGAAAGAAGAAAAACCGGCTGAAATAAAAGCTTCAGAGAGCGTGACACCTTCTAATGGTGATACGACCCAGAAAAAAGATGAGCATGGAACAAAAGCGCAGAATCATCATGCAAAGACAAAAAAAACTGAGCAAAAGAATGGTAAAAATCAAGTAAAAAATGATCTTCAAGCAGATCCACAAAAGAAAAAAATTGAGTCGATCCAAGGACAGACCACGCAAAATAATTCTGCGATAAAAGCAAACTATGATGATTCTAAAGCAGTTATTTTGTCCAAACCTACCACCTCAGCGCTTAAAGAAAATAAAATCAAAGAACAAACCCAACCGCATCAAAGCGATAAAAAAAAGGTGCTAAAGGAAGCAAAACAGCAGATAACGCCCATCCCTGTTGAGTTAAAAAAGCAAAATTAAAAACTAAAAATTGCGTAATCTTATATAAATTTACAGGATTAATATTTAAGTAAAACTGTTTGCTTTTACCGTTGACCTATTCTTCTACTGATTCATCATAGGTCGATTTTTTTTTAATTTAAATAAAATCCTTCCAACCCATCCAGCAAAAAACTGACCAAAACTAAACACTACCTTGAAATCATCCGATTAAATATAAAGTGCTTTGCCTATATTATTAAAAAGAATGATATATTAGGTTTGTATGCTAACAAGTTGATTGTAAATGCAGTGGTATTTAAAAGCATCGTTTACAAGGTAGGTGCACAAGCAGAACTTGCAGGGCAGAATAATTGAAGATGTAGATCTCTTAAATCAATGTTAGCAGTTAGTTTTTAGGCTAGGCCGCCTCTTCAGTAAATAGGATGTTGAGCAGGAGAGCTAATTTGAATGTGAGACTATATCCAATAAGAGTATAAAGAGGGCATTATGGTGGACTCTTATGGACGGATCCTAAGTGTTGATGATGATCCAGATATTCTAAAGAGAATATCGACTTACTTAGAAGATAGTGGCTTTATTGTGTTCGAAGCAAGTAATGGTAAAGAAGCATTAAATTTATTTGCATCGAAGAAGCCCGATCTTGTGCTGTGTGATTTAATTATGCCTGAGATGAGCGGTTTGGAGCTGCTAGAAATCTTAAAAAAGGAATCACCTGAGACGCCCATTATTGTTATTTCAGCAACAGAAGTCATGGGGGATGTCATCGAGGCGTTACGCTTGGGAGCATGGGATTATATTGCTAAGCCTATTACAAATATGGCAGTCCTTGAGCATGCAGTTTGCAGGGCATTGGAGAGAGGAAGATTAGTCATTGAAAACAGAAATTACCGGGCACAGCTAGAAGAAAAAAATATGCAGCTGACGCAAAGTTTGGGACAGTTGAAAGAAGATCAGGATGCTGGAAAAAGTGTCCAGCAGAAACTATTGCCCAAACCTATTTTTGAACTAAACGAATATATTTTTTCTCACGTTGTTATTCCATCACTTTATTTAAGTGGTGATTTTGTAGATTATTTTGCAATTAGCCAGGACAAAATAGGTTTTTATATTGCTGATGTTTCAGGGCACGGTGCTTCTTCAGCTTTTGTGACAGTTTTATTAAAAAGTCTGGTGGAGCAAATGCTTTCTAATTATCAAACACGAAATGATGAGCTTATTTTAAATCCAGATCGTGTTCTAAAGCACATCAGCGATGACATCTTGCAAGCAAAGCTTGGAAAGTATCTTACCATGATTTATGGTGTTTTAGATTTGAAAGAGAATCAGTTAGTTTATAGTGTTGGTGGACATTATCCTAACCCCGTTATTTGGAATGGTAAAGTAGCCACCTTTTTAGAGGGAACAGGATTTGCTGTGGGGATATTTAAAGACGCAAGATTTGAATCTCATACTTGTCCTTTACCGGAACAGTTTTCATTGGCCATGTTTTCTGATGGAATTTTTGAAATATTACATGGAAAAAATTTACAAGAGAAAGAAGAAAGATTATTAGAAATAGTCAATAAATCACAGCTTTCTGTAGAGGATATTTTATCTTCTTTGGGAATTAAAAACGAAAGTGGATGCCCAGATGATATTACGCTTTTATTGATGAACAGGAATGATGTATGCAACAAACATATCAGCAAGTAATGTATTTTGAAGGAGGAGATTTCCTCATTCTTAAGCTAGTAGGGACGCTGAGATTTGATTGTGCCTTTGTTCTTGAACAAGCATTAGAGCATTTGAAGAATACCAAAGAAGATCATGATATCATTATAGATATGACTGACACAAAATACATAGATAGCACCATCATTGGCACAATAGCAAAATCTTTTTTACCGGAGCAAGGGAAAGAGAATTTGTGGCCATTGCCTAAAATTGTATTTGAACACGATGACGTGAAAAAGGTCTTTGATAAAATTGGATTTGATAAATTTTTTAATTTTCAAAAATCTGATGCACGGATAAATATTCCGCTAGAAAGCTTTACAAAAATTGAAAATAGTGCTCAGGATAAGGAAAAATTGCGAAGCACAGTTTATAGTGCACATCAAGCACTTAATGTGCTACAACCTCATGATGAGGATATTAAGATTGTTGTTCAATCTTTGAAAGATAAGTAACAGTTAATTTTTTGGAGAATATGACACCATGGATAAACCTGAAGATCCCTCTAACAAGGAGAAGATAACTTCTTCTTCAGAAAATGAGCAGAAAGAGGCTACGTCTTCTGTTTCCGGTGATATCGCTCAAACTGAAAGCGAAGAAGAATCATTTTCCGAGCAATGGAGTGTTCCTCCTGCACATCGTGTGGCATATGATCCCTTACTTGGCTGCTTAGTTGTATTAACACGTCTTGAGCACAACCCTTTTTCTCCAGAAACCTTAATTGCAGGACTACCGCTTGTTGATAATAAATTAACGCCTGAGTTATTTATCAGAGCAGCGGCACGAGCAGGGTTGTCAGCGCAAATTGTCAAACGTCCATTGAATGAAATTTCGAACTTGGTATTGCCTTGCGTTCTATTATTGAAAAATCGTCAAGCCTGCATTCTCATCTCAAAGAATGAAGCGAAGGATACTGCGGTTATTATTCAACCCGAAACAGGTGAAGGAGAAGTGACGGTAGCGCTAGATTCCTTGGAAAAATCGTATACCGGATATACCATTTTTGCTAAGCCTAGCTTTCATTTTGATAAACGAACTGATGAAGGATTTAAAGAACCGCCCAAATCTTGGTTTTGGGGAGTCATTGCTACAACTTGGAAATTGTATTCGGAAGTGTTGGTAGCTTCGTTTTTTATTAATCTATTTGCTATTGCTTCATCGCTGTTTGTGATGAACGTGTATGACAGGGTTGTTCCAAATAATGCAATGGATACACTTACGGTTTTATCCATTGGGGTTTTAATTGTCTTTAGCTTTGATTTTCTAATGAAAATGCTGCGTGGCTATTTTATTGATATTGCCTCTAAAAAAACGGATGTCATCTTATCAGCAAATATTTTTGAGCAGATGATGGGGATCCGAATGGAGGCAAGACCTGAATCGGTAGGTAATTTTGCCAATAACATGCAGCAGTTTGAATCTTTTCGCGATTTTGTCACGTCAACGACGATTAGTGCGTTGATTGATTTACCCTTCGTTTTATTTTTTATTGCCATTATTTTTGCTATCGGTGGGTATGTGGTTATTGTTCCTATCTTTGCCGTGCCTTTAGTTATCTTGGCAGGTTTAATTATTCAGAGGCCACTTAATAAATATGTTAAAGAATCCTATCGTTATGCGGGGCAAAAGCATGCCATGCTGATTGAATCTTTAGCAGGTGTTGAGACGATTAAAGGACTTTCCGCTGAAAGTTCCTTGCAACGGAAATGGGAACATGCAGTAGGAATGGCTGCAAAAATTGGTACCAAGGTAAGAGGCTTATCTTTAACTGCAATTAGTTTCTCAGCATTTATTCAACAGGTTGCTGGGGTGGTGGTTGTTATTTTAGGGGTAAACAGAATTGCCAACGGTGAAATGACCATGGGGGCCTTAATTGCCTGCACCATTTTGACTGGACGAGCTTTAGCGCCTTTAGCGCAGATAGCAGGTCTTCTCACAAGATATCATCAATCGATGGCGGCATTACAATCATTAGATAATGTGATGAAAATGCCTACTGACAGGCTACGAGGACGTACGCCTTTGCATCGACCTGTTTTAAATGGCGATCTTGAGTTTAGAGATGTTGGTTTTAAATATCCAAGACAAACTATCCCTGCTTTAAGCAATGTGACGTTTCATATTTCGCCGGGAGAAAAAGTCGGGATTATTGGTAGAATTGGATCCGGAAAGACTACAATTGAAAAGTTAATTTTGGGTCTATATCAAGCACAGGAAGGCACGGTCTTGCTAGATGGGACAGAAATTAGCCAATTAGACCCTGCATCCATGCGTCGGAATATTGGATACGTTCCTCAAGATTTAATGTTGTTTTATGGTACAGTCAAGCAGAATATTACTTTTGGTGCTCCATTTGCAGATGATATATCAGTGCTTCGAGCAGCGAAAATTGCTGGGGTGACAGATTTTGTCGCCAAACACCCGCAAGGATTTGATATGCCAGTAGGAGAGAGAGGGGAAAAGTTATCGGGTGGTCAACGGCAAGCTATTGCGATAGCAAGAGCACTTATACTTGATCCTCCCATCTTAGTGTTAGATGAACCCACTAACATGATGGATAACCGTACAGAAGAGATGTTCAAGAATCAGTTAATGGAAACGGCAAAGGATAAAACACTCATTTTAGTAACCCATAAAGGTTCATTACTTTCACTGGTAGATCGCTTGATTTTAATGGATGGCGGTAAAATTATAGCCGATGGGCCACGCGATTTGGTTCTTAAGGCTTTAGCTGAGGGGAAATTGCATTCACATGCGCGATAAATTTAATAAAGCATTAAAGAAGATAAAAAATCTTCCTGAAAAAGTTCCTGCAGCTTTACAGCGTCTTCCGGAACTTAAGAAGCAAGGAGATATAGAAGAGGTTGACATTGAGTTCATGACAGACACCAGTGCTGCCATGCTACAAGGCGTGCCTATTCGTTATCATTTGATTTTAATCGTTTCTGCACTCTTTTTACTTATTGGTTTGATTTGGGCAAATTTTGCGGTACTAGATGTTGTCACCGTTGGGCAAGGTAAAGTTATCCCCTCTAGTAATATGCAAGTAATACAAAACTTGGAAGGAGGGATTGTTAAAGATATTCGAGTAAAGGTGGGTGACATTGTTGAGCGAGATCAGGTATTGATGATAATCGATGATACCAGATTTGTCTCATCATTGAAGGAAAATGAAACCCAAATTGCAGCGCTTCGCGCCAAAATTATTCGTTTAACAGCAGAAACCAATGGTGAAGCACTTAAATTCCCTAAAGAATTGCAAGAGCAATATCCGCAATACATCAACTCAGAAACAAATTTATATGAATCGAGAAAGAATGAACTACAGGTAAAATTAAATATTTTACGTGATGATGTGGAACAAAAGAAACAAGAATTAGAGGGGGCAAGACAGAAAAAAGATCAATTGCAAAGAAGCTTAGATCTTGTCAAGAAGGAACTTTCTTTGACTAAACCTTTGGTGAGCCAAGGTGCAGTTTCTGAAGTGGATGTTTTGCGCTTAGAAAGAACGGTGAATGATATGGCAGGTGAATTAGAGCAGACTAGCTTGTCAATTCCAAAATTAGAATCAGCGTTAGCCGGTTCACAAAAGAAAATTGATGAATTACTCATTACTTTTAAAACAGAGGCGTTGTCAGATCTGAATACGGCTAGAGCAGAATATAATAAACTTACTGAATCTACAAAAGCAGCAGAAGACAGAGTAAAGAGAACTATCGTACGCTCTCCTGTTCGTGGGACAGTTAATGAAGTCAAAGTCACTACCATTGGTGGTATTGTTCAACCTGGACAAGATTTAATTAAAATTGTTCCTTTGGATGACACCTTATTGATCGAAGCTAACATTCGTCCAGCTGATATTGGTTTCTTAAGACCAGGATTGCCTGCTACAGTGAAAATTTCTGCCTATGATTTTTCAATTTATGGCGGTTTAAAGGCAGTAGTTGAGCATATCAGTGCAGATACTATTACTGATGAAAAAGGTAATCCTTTTTATCAAATACGAGTACGAACAACAGAACGTAGCTACTTAATTGGTAAACATGGTGAGCGTTTACAAATTATTCCAGGTATGAGCGCAACAGTTGATATCTTAACTGGGCAAAAAACAGTTTTAGAGTATCTGCTTAAACCTATTATTAAGGCTAAGAAGAATGCAATGAGAGAAAGATAGGCCATGATTTTAATTGCGTCGTTAGATACAGACCAAGCACAGATATGGCATGAGATCCTTGAGCCGCATTTTGCAGTATATGAGGTGGATGTTCATGACCGTCGTGCTTTGGAATTAATCTTAAAAAAAGTATCTTTTGACGCAATAATTGTTGATCTTGCGCTGTTAGATGACTCTGGTATTAGTGAAATTTCTGAACTGAAAGAATTGCAACCTGATCTTCGTATTATTATCATGACAAAATTTCCGTCGCAACGCGAAGAAATTTCAGCCATATTATTTGGTGCGAAGGCTTATTGTAGTTTTGATATGAAATTGGATCTATTCCCTAAAGTAGTCAGAACCGTTTTAGATAATGAGATCTGGGTTGATAGAAAATTTGTATCAAGGCTATTAGCTGAAATTGAAGATATTACGCATGTAAAACATGCTGAAGCAAAACGGCTTGATAAGGGAATAGCAGCAATGACCCCTAGAGAGAACGAAATTGCATGTTTAGTGGCAACCGGGGCAAGTAATCGTCGAATAGCTGAACAGTTAAATATTTCAGAGCGTACAGTAAAAGCCCATTTGGGCGTTATTTTTAGAAAAGTGGGTATCACTGATAGATTGCAATTAGCTCTTTATATGAATCGACATCAACAACTTTCTTCAATTTGGCACAGCAGCAAACTAGGTACGTCTTCTCCTTCCTCCACTGATCCGCATCATAAACATTAAAAGTAATATTCTATTGTTTGAAAATTGAGCGACGTATTTATTGGTATCGCTGTGTAATCCATTAAATATTGGACAGGCGAAGTTGTTAAAATCTTACTTACTTAGTTAGTAACAAACTATCCTAACCCCATCGTAGTTGAAAAGAATCCTTAGAATTTCTTGCTGCTGAAAAAAATTCACTTTCTTCACATTGAAGGGTATATTACTCGTAATGGACAAGCTAACATACGTTTCGATGTATGTAGGTAACCAGCTATTTTGGTGCTTACAATGCGTGAGTTTAGTGTCCTGCAGGCGTTTAAGGATAGACGGAAAGAGCGGACAAAGACATGTCAAAAAACAGATTTCTAAAAATACTCTTACCTTCAATCGCGTTGACTTTTGGAAGCCAAGCAAATGCATATACGCTTCAAGAAGCGGTAGCTAACACGCTTGCGACCTCTCCAGATTTCTTAATTGGAACGAATACCCGAGATATGGTCGACAAAGAATTGCGTCAATCATATGCTGGGTTTTTGCCAACCGTTGATATGGCGGCAGGTTGGGGAGAGCAATACACTAATAACCCGACAACCAGAGCAGCTAACCCGCTTTTAGGCGGCGATACCCGTTCTGCAACTGGTACAATGACGGAAACACGTACAGAGTTCAGTCTCATTGCATCACAAATGCTATTTGACGGCTTTGCTGTTTATCATGATGTTGAAGGAAAGAAAGCAAGAGTACGCGCTGAATCATGGCGTGTAAATGGTTCCGCACAAGACATCGCTTTAGATGCAGTGCAAGCATACTTAGATGTATTGCTAAGAAGAGAATTAGTACATCTTAATAGAGATAACTTAGCCAACCACGAACGCATTTATGGGCAAATTCAGAAGCGCAGCGAAGGGGGGATTGGTCGTAAAGCAGATTTAGATCAAGCCGAAGGACGTGTTGCTTTAGCGCGTACAAATTTAATGGCTGAAGAAGCTAATTTAAGAGACGCTGAAACTGAATTTTTACGTAAAATTGGTATCCCTGTTCCTAATCATCTCGTTAGACCAGGTTTTCCACGCTTTTTCCCACAAAACGAGCATAATGCTGTCGAATGGGGTTTAAAGCGTCATCCTATTTTGCGTGCATCGGTTGAAGATGTGAATGTTGTTCGTGAAGAACGTAAAGTAGCCAAATCACCTTTCGTTCCACGATTTGACTTGCAATTGGGTATGACTCGTAACCATAACATTGATGGTACAACGGGGGATTCAGACGACAATTCTGCTATGCTAAGAATGCGTTGGAATTTGTTTAGCGGTGGTAAAGATCTTGCTAACCTATGCCGCGCCTCTTACAAAATGCAAACAGCGCAAGAAGTACAAAATCGTGCGCATCGTCAAGTTGTTGAGAGCGTAAGATTGGCTTGGAGTACTTATACGACTGCTAAGCGACAAATGAAATATTTTAAAGAGCATGTTGATGCAAGCGTGAGAACCACTGAAGCTTACCAAAAACAATTTAACATTGGTCAGCGAACCTTGCTTGACTTATTAGACTCTGAAAATGAATTATTTGGCGCAAGAGTCTCTCTTGCTAATGGTAAACATCAGGAATTATTGGGTACGTATCGTGTGCTTAATGCAACAGGCTGCCTAACTGAAGAACTGAATATAGCGTTACCAAAACAAGCTGAACCAAGACCTACTGCAATTATGGATGGCTCTTCTCGATTCTTCGATAAGACAACCACGATATTTGACTAGTAGTTCGCATGTACTCTCTCCTCTTTCGAGGGGAGAGTGCACTCAGATTGCATGCTTTCAAGTGATGCTAAGAGCATAGATGAAAGCCAAAAATGAAGTGGGAAGTTTATCAAATCAGTTACCAAAATGAGACCTGAGCGAGAAACAGAAGTGTAATAAATTACACGGCTTGAGATGAGCAAAGGCAACAAAGTCTAAAAACAAAATGGAAAGTGATTAGGCGCTCATAGGTTGAAGACACCCCCTCCCTATTCTAAAAAAACTAAACCCTCTTTATTTCTTCCTAAAAGCGGATACTTACTTTTAACCCTAACACTATTATCGCTTTTCTGTTTTGCATGGGCCGTTGATTTCACTCAAAGTTATCTTAATGAAATCGGAAAAAATTATGGCGAATATGCAAAACGTCGTTTAATTGGCTGGCAAAAATTAACCACAGAAAATAAAAATCTAGACGAGAAGAAAAAGCTCGAAGCAGTTAATACCTATTTCAATCTTTTGGAGTATGCAAAAGATATTAATCATTGGGGAATAGATGACTATTGGGCAACGCCTTTAGAATTTATCGTATCTGGTGCTGGTGACTGTGAGGATTTTGCTGTAGCAAAATATTTCACTTTATTAGAATTGGGAGTGCCAGATGAGAAACTCCTCATTATGTATGTAAAGCTTAAGCAATATAGTGAGGTTTACAATCAAGCTCATATGGTGCTTTTGTATTATGAGACTCCGCAAAGCGTCCCTTTAGTACTAGATAATATTAACAAAGAGATTTTACCTGCGGATCAACGTCAGGATTTAAAACCTATTTACGGTTTTAATGGTACTGGGTTATGGCAAGCAAAAGAGCTTGGAAAAGGGAATAAGATTGGAAATGCCTCAGATCTGAAAAGATGGGTAGATTTAGAACAAAGGATGAAATCTGGAAAAATCTCCAAATGGAAGGGGCAGGGGCTATAGAAGGATTAAGCGTTTTAAGGGAGCAAATATGACACTGAGTCGCCAACTTATACTCTGTGGGTTGATAATTTTATTTTGCCTTTTTGCTGGGATGATAAATTTTGTTGTCAAAAATACCGAGGCTTTTCTCAATAATGAATTGGCTTCACATTCCCAAGATACTGCGACAGCATTAGGGTTAACCTTAACGACTATCATGAAAAATAATGATGTCGAAACTGCAAGTAGAACCGTCGATGCAATATGGGATAGAGGGTATTATAAATCCATTGTTATTTTGGGACCCGATGGTTCTCCTTTGGTTGAACGTCGTCAAGAGATCAAAGTATATGGCGTACCAGAATGGTTCATTAAATTTTTTACCTTGAAAACTGAACCTAAAGAGGCTGTGATCTTGGATGGATGGCAGCAACAAGGAAAGGTAAAGATAGAAAGTAATCCTGGGTTTGCTTATCAACAAATTTGGGGAACCTTTATTGAATCATTGCAATGGTTTTTAGTTACTGGTGTATTAGCAGCGATTTTAGGTGGGATACTTTTATATATTATTTTAAGACCATTACGTGCGATTACTGCGCAAGCGCTGGCTATTTGTAATAAGCAGTTTTTTGTACAAGAGCGATTGCCATGGACATTTGATTTAAGACTTGTTGTTGAAGCAATGAACAACATGTCAAAGCGGTTGAAGCAACTCTTTGAAGAGCAGATACAAATTTCAGAGCAATTGCGCGAACAAGCCTATAAAGATCCCGTGAGTAAATTGGGAAATCGTCGTTACTTTGATATGCAATTTGACTATATCCTAAAAGATAAGGAAAAAGGTGGGCTTGGCGCATTACTGTTAATTGAATTAAAAGATTTTAAAGCATACAACGATAAGCACGGCTATCAAGAAGGCGATCGATTGTTACAAAACGTTGCGCTGATGGTTCAAGAATGTTGCCAAGGAATTGATAATGCCCTCGTAGCACATGTCAAAGGAGCGAGTATTATTGTTGTTCTACCGAATAAATCTAAAGAAACTGCTAATTCATTGGCTGAGAAAATTTGCCAACAGTTTGTTGAATTTGAGCGTAAACATTTTAGTAAAGAATCAGAAGTCGGTTCTATCGGTATCGCTTTATATAATGCAGATAACAATAAGAAAGATATTCTCGCTCTTGCAGATATGGCGCTTAGAGCAGCGCAGACCTCAGGCCCAAATCAGTGGCATTGTTTAGAAGAAGGTACTGGGCAAGTACAGCAGATCTATGGTGCGCAAGAGTGGCGTGAGATTTTTGAAAAAGTAATAGCGGAAAATAGTGTATTACTTCATTTTCAAGAAACGCAAATGTGGGATGGTAAAAGCGGCAAAATTTATGAAACATTGATGCGAATCAAAATAGGTGAAAATATCATTTCCGCGGGCATTTTCATGCCAATGGCTGAGCAATTAAATCAGATCTTGGCGATGGATAAATTGGTGATACAAAATGTAGTTCAAAAAATTCTCAATAGCAAAGCAGAATATACTTTTTCAGTGAACGTTTCGCCAAGCTCTTTAGAAGATGAAAACTTTCAAAAGTGGTTATTGGAAAAACTAAAATCTCTTGGCAAAAAAGTGAATCAACTTATTATTGAATTACCAGAATATGGTGTTGTAAACCGTATTAAGCTGGTGAGAGAATTCTTTTTAAAAATTTCTTCTTTAGGTAGCAAAACCGCTATTGATCATTATGGTAAGAACTTTAGTTCTTTCTCTTATCTTTATAATCTGAAACTGAATTATCTGAAGATTGATGGTGGTTTTATTAAAAGCCTCAATGAAAGTGAGGAAAATCAATTTTTTGTTCGTTCATTAGTAGATATAGCGCATAGCTTGGGTATCCTGGTTGTGGCAGAATCAGTCGAGAGTGAGGCTGAATATAAGATTCTGCAACAGCTCAAGGTGGATGGCGGACAAGGATATTTTATTGGAAAACCAAAAGAGTTAGAAATTTAAATATAAAATAAAAAAGTCCGTGGCACTTGATCGCAAGTCAGTTATGCCGTAGGGTTTTCCACTTGGCAATCCAAAGGTGATTAAATAGTTAAATGACTGGTAAAGCTCCTTTAGTACAAATGAATGAACCTAACCCTTCAATTACTAAAGGGTCAACCTTTGTGACCAATGTATTACCGTGGGTCATTTGTGGCCTTGCTGCAGCATTTTACTGCTATGAATATCTACTTCGTATCACCCCTGGACTAATCGTCCCAGAATTACAACGTGCATTCAGCGTCAATGGTCAGTACCTTGATGCAACCCTTGTTGGTCACCTGAGTGCTTTCTACTACTATGCATATACGCCCATGCAGCTTCCTGTTGGGTTGCTGATGGATCGCTACGGACCACGCTGGATCTTAACTATCGCTGTTTTTTGTTGTGCAGTAGGAACGGTGATTTTTGGAAGTACAACCTCTTGGTGGGTTGCCGCGATGGGTCGTTTTGCCATTGGATTTGGATCTGCATTCGCCTTTGTCGGTGTACTAAAACTTGCTTCAACCTGGCTACCCTCTGATCGCTTTGCCATGATTTCAGGGCTCACAACGACTTTAGGTGTGATAGGTGCGATGCAAGGGAACATCATTCTGGGCGATTTAATTCAAAAGATTGGTTGGCGTGAGACCATTCTTTACTCCAGTTATATTGGATTTATTCTCGTTCCCATTATTTGGTTGGTAGTACGTAATTCACCAGCACATTTAAAGGGCGCAGCAACGCAACAAGATCCTTCAAATTGCATGAGCTATAAGCAATTATGGCAAGAAATTCGTACTTCAATGACGAATCCACAAATTTGGCTTAATGGTGTGATAGCCGGATTATTATGGACCCCAGTAATGGTATTTCCAGAACTGTGGGGCAAGCTCTACTTGCAAACCATCCATAATTTTACTGCTGAAGATGCTTCACGTGCTGTGACAATGATATTGCTAGGCGTTGCGCTTGGGGCACCCTTAACAGGATTCATTTCAGATAGGGCGCGACGTAGACGCTTACCATTAAAAATCGGGGCTTTATTGTCTTGTATATTAATGTTGTCCTTCATGTATTATCCGAATTTAACCCTGACACATGTTAAAATTTTACTTTTCTTTATTGGGGTGGCAGCAAGTGTAGAGGTCATTTGCTTTGCAATTGGCCGAGAAAACTGTTCTCAAAGCTTAGCCGGGACTGTGGTTGCCGTAACCAATTTCTTAGTTAGTTCATTTGCAATATTCCAGGTGGTTTTTGCTAAGATATTAGATTGGACTTGGAATGGACAAATTGTTGACCAAGCTAAAATCTATGGTGCCCAAAGTTACCAAACAGCAATGTTAGTATTACCTGCAACAGCATTGCTGGCTTTCTTACTTAGCTTTGCCTTAAAAGAGACCTATTGCCGACCTATTGTTGTTCCTTCCTTAGATCCAAACAAAAAGTAGATCTACACTATAATTTAGATAGGCCTGCGTCTGGCTGGCTTTCTGAATCAATAGACCAAGGACATAAGATGGACTATCGTCTCCTCAAAGGATTGATGCTCATTTCAATGGCGGCGGCTATTGCAGGATGTGCTTTGGAGCCAAGTCAGCGTGCCCAAAGGGTTCTACCTGCCTATCCTGAAATGGTGAGTGATTGCGCCTTTATAGGTGGAGTTACAGGTAATGCACCAGCCTTAGCCCTCCCTATTGGCGAACAGTATGCAAAATACCAGGCACTTGATGAAGCTGCGGCCTTAGGGGCAACGCATATTGTTTGGGCAGATACATCCGGTGGACTTTTTCCAGGATTTATCCCAGGATTTCAGCCCGTAGCGCAAGGGCGCGCTTATTACTGCGATCCTGATCGCGCACTACCAAACTCCTATCGTTACATAGATCAATATCTCAGATTGCACCGTTATCCCTACGATGGGGATAGAGATTAACATACTCTTTGCGTTTGAATTCATGCATTTTGTAAGTGATCCCCACCGAGAATTGCGGCGACTTCGTCGGTTTTTTCTATCCGAAGGGGGGGGAAAAAGATATAATGTGAGGCAATCTTCTTAGTAGTAGTGATTTTGCACTTAATAAAATGACAGCCCCTTTATTTAGAAAAGAAGCGCTTGAACACCGTAAAGATAAACTTTATGGCGATGTCATTTTGCTTCAACCCTTATCAATGACAATATTAGTTGGCGTTGTCACAGCAATTTGCCTCTTAGTTCTGTCTATTTTATTTTGGGGAACCTATGCTCGAAAAGAAACGGTGCATGGTTTTTTGATCCCAGATAAAGGTATTGTCAAAACTTATGTTCCTCAAGCGGGTGGAACTATTTATGAGATCCACGTTAGAGAAGGCGATGAGATCAAAGAAGGGCAAGCATTAATTACTGTTCTTTCTGAACGTACGATGCAAGGCGGAGCTGATATTGATACCTTAAAACTTCATGAATTAGATATTACGCTTCAACATCAACAAGAACGTATCAAAGGTGAAGAAACGTTATTGATTGCGCAGAGCAATCAATTGCGAACACAAATCAAAGGGCTCAAAAAAGAATTAGAGCAAATAGAACAAAGTTTAAAAAATCAGCACGACAGGGTAAAGAGCTTTGAATCTCGTGTGCAAGCTTTTCATAAGCTGCTCGAAACCAAAAATGTTTCTCAAAGTGATTATCAAAAAATATATGAAGATTTTCTTGCACAGAAACAGCAATACCAAGAATTGTTAAGAACTAAGGTAAATAGACAGAATTCACTTTCGCAAGCAGAGTCTGAACTTGAACAGCTGCCACTAAAATCAAGATCCCATGTCAATGAAATTGAAAAAGTCATTTCAGAACTGAAACAGCAAACGGCAGAAGTGCAGGGGCGACGTCAGTTGGAAATTCGAGCTCCTATTGCTGGTACAGTAACCGCACTTCAGGCAAGAGAAGGACAAATGGCAACGAATAATACGCCTTTGATGGCGATTATTCCTAAAGATGCCATCATGCAGGCTGAATTGTATGTGCCTTCACGAGCAATCGGTTTTATTACCCCAGGCCAAACAGTTCGGATCCGTTATGATGCATTTCCCTATAGACGTTTTGGTATCTACGAAGGGACCGTTGAAGTTATTTCTAAACATGCCTTATTACCTTCTGAATTGACTATTCCTATGGAGCTAAAAGAACCTGTCTACAGAGTGACGGTTAATTTAAAGCAACAGTATGTCATGGCTTATGGAAAAGATTTTCCTCTTCAAGCTGGTATGTCTTTAGAAGCAGATATTATTTTAGAAAAACAAACCCTATTTAGGTGGATTTTAGATCCGATCATCAGCTTAAAGGGAAGGTTCTAATGCAAAATCCTCTAGAGTTGCTCAATTTTTCGGGCCGACGTACTTTACCCATTATTCAACAAACAGAAATGGCAGAATGTGGTTTAGCATGTCTTGCAATGATTGCAAGTTACCATGGTCATGATATTGATCTGAATACCATCCGCCGTCATTATCCCATTTCTTTGCGTGGTACAACGTTACAAACGTTAATGCAAACTGCTGATAAGATGGATTTTGCTTGCAGACCGCTAAGACTAGAGTTAGATGAGCTTGATCAGCTAAAGACGCCTACTATTTTACATTGGGATATGAATCACTTTGTTGTTCTAAAAAGTGTTAGTAAAAAGTATATTGTCATCCATGATCCCGCTCAGGGGATGCGCAAGCTCAGTTTCGCAGAAGTTTCAAAACATTTTACAGGGGTTGCTTTAGAGCTCACACCCACCCCTAAGTTCCAACCTAAGGATGAAGTAAGAAAAATTCCCTTGTCCATGTTTTGGCAGCGGATGGTTGGCCTTAAGGGCGCGCTGGTTCAGGTCTTCTTGCTCTCAGTCGCATTGCAGATATTTTCTTTAATCAGTCCACAATATATGCAGTTTGTGGTGGATGACGTACTGCATAGTTTCGATGTGCATTTCCTCAAGGTACTCGCACTAGGATTTTTATTGCTCATGTTGATTGAAGTGGGAACGACAGCTTTGCGTTCGCTCTTAGTCATGAGCTTTAGCAGTATGCTCAATATTCAAATGGCGGCCAATTTATTCCGTCATCTTATTCGCTTGCCATTACCTTATTTTGAAAAGCGACACATTGGGGATATTGTTTCGCGGTTTGGCTCGTTGGGACAAATAGAAAAACTATTAACCACTGGTATCGTACAAGCGATTGTAGACGGCATGATGGCAATTGCTACGCTTATCATGCTATTTATTTATTCTCCTTTTTTAGCTTCTCTTGTGATTGTTGCGCTATTAGGTTACAGCGTGATCCGTTTTCTTTGGTATCGTCCTTTAAAGGCTCTTACCGAAGAAACCATTATTGCTGCAGCTAAAGAAAACACCAATTTTATGGAAACCATTAGAGCAACGCAGAGTATTAAGATCTTTGGTAAAGAAACCCAACGTCAGGTTCTATGGCAGAATCGTAATGCGGAAAAAATTAATTCCGGCATTCGGATGAATAAGTTAAAGATTGCTTTTACCGTTATTAACACGCTGTTATTTGGTATTGAGAATATTTTAGTTGTTTACTTTGGTGCAAAGCTTGTCATGGCGAATGCATTCACTGTAGGGATGCTCTATGCCTATATGTCATATAAGCAACAATTTATTGGTAAAGCAGTTGCGCTGATTGAGAACTTTATCGAACTCAAAATGTTAGGATTACACCTAGAACGCTTAGGGGACATCATACTAGAAGAACCTGAAGTACAAGAAGGAGGCATGTTAGTTGCTCCTGAACTGCAAGGTGGTATTAGACTAGAAAATATTAGTTTCCGCTATAGCGAAAATGAGCCCTACATTCTAAAAAATATTAATCTGACAATTAAGCCTGGCGAATCTGTTGCCATTGTAGGACCTTCAGGATGTGGCAAAACAACCTTGATGAAAGTCATGATGGGATTATTCACTCCTGAAGAGGGTAAAGTTTTCATTGATGATATAGAACTTGATAAATTAGGGATGAAAAATTTCAGAGAGCAAATTGGCGCGGTGATGCAAAACGATCAGCTGTTGTCTGGCTCTATTAGTGAAAATATTAGCTTTTTCGATCCTCAGTTTGATCAGCTTCAAATTGAGAAATGTGCTCAACTCGCAGTGATTGCACATGATATTGCCGCTATGCCAATGGGATATAACACCTTGATTGGTGATATGGGAATGACGCTTTCGGGCGGACAGAAACAAAGGGTCGTATTAGCAAGAGCGCTTTATAAGCAGCCTAAAATTTTATTTATGGATGAAGCGACCAGCCATCTTGATGTAGCTTTGGAACAAGCTGTGAATCAAGCGATTAAGCATCTCAATACCACACGTATTATTATTGCGCATCGTCCTGAAACTATTCGCTCAGCCGATAGAATTTTTGTCTTTACCCCACAAGGGCTTATTGAACAGCCGAAAGTGGTAGCGTAACGCCTGCCCCATGCTATCTCTTTTCGATCCCCTCTCCCGTTTCCGGAAAGGGGTAAGACCCTCACCGGCTGCTAAGAGCAGCGACCTCTCCCGCGAAGCGGTAGAGGGAATATGTCTGCTTCGCAGACGCAAGATCCACTATTTCTATTCTTATCATATCCCTCTCCCGTTTCGGAAGGATCCGCTATTCCTATTCTTATCATATCCCCTCTCCCGTTTCGGA
>MKTN01000046.1:2353-54495 GCA_001898235.1 Gammaproteobacteria bacterium 39-13 | reverse complement strand
TTCATATTTGAACAGCATGTTGTTTCTCTGATGCTATCAGCACTTTTTAACATACCCACAGCAATCCCACAGTATTTGTCCCCAGAAACTGTGGAATAACTTTTGTTGTGAGTTTGGTGTCAGAGCAATATTATACAGTAATTAAGAGACAAGGTGATTCATCTTTGAACAGCATATTATTTCTCTGACATTAACAGTTTTTTTTCACATACCCACAGCAATCCCACAGTGTTTGTCCCCAGAAATTGTGGAGTAAATGATTCTCGTGACTAGGCCTTTACTCGCACATGACGCATTGTTCGATCAAGCTCTGCTCGCTTCGGTTGCATTGTTCGTTTAGGTTGCTCTGTTATTCGAAGTGGCTTTTTAGCATCAGAGATTTGTGGTTGTGGCCAAAAATATGAAAGCAGAGGAGCGCCATAATAGTTAATTTGCTCAGAAAGAAAAGTGTAGGCATTGTTACATAAATGTCTTACTGTTGCTTGAACAGATGCGATCCAACTTGCATGAGATTCTTGGCATACCCTAGCGTATTGAAATAGTAAGGGTTTATTGTTAGCTTCATGCTGTGCAGGTTTTGTATCGCGCATTGCTGCTTTTATTGCTGCCGATGGAAATGTTCTTCGCCAGAGTTCGAGTGCTTCTTTGGCGGTTACTCGTTTCTTTCTATCTCGTTCAAGTAAGCATGCAAAATGCTTCTCTTTAGGATAAGTCTTAGGTTCTTTATCATGAAAAAGTTCATATAGTAAAATGCCGCAGCCCCAAACATCATTTGCAGGGTGTGGTTCTTTGTATTCTTTTTTTAGCGCGGCGAGTTTTTTCGTGCCGTCGTTTTTAATTTTTGCGTATAATTCGTCTCCCGCTTTTTTCCCTAATGATTTTCCATTCGCCTTATAATGTTTCGTATAATATTCGCTAGGAGAAGGCCTGTCTTGTCTATTGGCAAATGCAACCTCTGGAGACTCATAACCTGCAGTCCCTGCTAGTCCATAGCGATAGTCATTGCCTGTGACAAAACCAAAATCATTAAATTTTGCAAAAACACCTTTGCTATCTTTAAAAACTAAAATATTTTCTGTTTTAATGTCTTGATAGATATAATCTTTTTGATGCATGAGATTTAAACCTTGTAGAATTTGCAAGGCAACGATCTCTTTTTCTTTTTGGGTTAAATTTAGCTTCTTTGTTTCATTAAGTGGTATTCCTTTGGGAGAATAAACACTGATATAAGATCCCTTTTTATTGGTATAACGTGCGCCTAACACTGACCGATGCAAAAATGGGTTATCTGTGCAATCCCAAGGAAAAGCAATTTCTTTTTGAAGTTTATCTACTTGTTTTTCGATGGGTTTAGAATACAAATCTACCTTTCTTGCTTTGGACGCTAATTCAATATGCATGCTGACATAGGGCTCTATGCCATCAATTCGCCAGCCAGGTTTACCTGATTTGAATGCCCCTTCAAACAAAGTGACTTTTCGTTTTTTGTTCGCTGCTGTTTTGCTTTTTGTCTCTAGTATTAAGCGAAATTCACCATCTGGTGCTCTTACAATACATAAAGTTCTAGCGAGTTTGCTCTTTTCTTTCACTAAACGCAAAGCTTCATAAGGGCGAAGATCTTGGATTTTCTCTGCAAGTGTTTCATCTTGAATGATTCTTTTAATAATGGCATTTAAGTTTTTCTTGCTGATGCATTTTAGAAGATCTGCAGGGAAATTAGCTTTTTCAAGAACATTCTCAAGACGGTCAATAAAGGCATTAAAATCACGCATAGGTCTTATTCACTTTATTTTATTGAGGTAGCTGATTAATTTGGGTGGCATCATATCAAAAATTAAACTTGCTAGCAAACTTAAAATATTAAGTTAGCTAAATTAGTTTTTGTAGGTATAATATTGTACTTTCTCTGCGAGCAATACAACAGCGAAAGGCATGGGGATGAAGATTGAAATTAATGGTTGCTTGAGCGCTTCATTAAACGAGGCGCTCCATAGCTTATCCAAAATCCTAATAATGCGTATTGTGGGTATTTCATTAGTAGTGAGAGATCAGAAGAAAGGTAGCTGCGCCCTAGGTTGATACCCTTCCAGAAGAGCAATATACCTATGCTACCAATCAAAAGTAGTTTCATTCGTGGTAACCATTCGGTGGGGGTGTAGTTCACATATTTTTCTTCAAGTTGGCACCCCAGCCAAAAACCAAAGCAGGCACCAATAGTGGGGATAGCAAATTGCTCGGGATCATTAACAAGCATTTGAAAAAGAGCAAAAAAAGCAATTAAAAGCAAAGACTGTCCCCATAAAGGGAGTAACTTCAATGGCTGAATTTGTTTTTTCTCGAACCAAATGGTTATCCCAATAATGATGATCCCAAGTAAGCCACCGGCAATGATGTCTTGAGGGTAATGGACGCCCATGTAAGGTCTAGCGAGCGCAATCATGAGTCCAATAAAAAGGAAGAGTGGGCTGAGTGTGCGTGAACGAACATAATAAGCAAGTCCCCACCATAGTAAAATTCCTATTTGCGCGTGACCGCTAGGGAATGAATAACTATGGACCTCTTCCATCCAAAATGTACTGGGTGGACGGCATTCTTTTACCAAACCTTTAAGCCATAAATTAACAAAAAGCGCCGCAAACATACCATAGCAGAGATATTTTCCATGGCGTTTATGCCAGCACCAATAAGCAATTGCTATCGTAAAAAGAACAGAGCCAACTTTGCCAAAGCCGCTGAAGAAGAGCATGATTGGACTCAGCCAAGCATGACGCAGATGTTCTGCTATCCAGGCTATACTGGTATTCCCCCATGCGAAGAGGGAAGGTTGGCAATCTATCATTCTATGACTCCATAGTCTTCGCATCTGACAGCGTTGTTGTCGCAATGCATCTCGCAAAAGTCATGTCATGGTATACACGCCTTTTGCTCGAGAGTTCGACGTCTAGCCGAAAAATTACGGCTGTGACTACATATTTTTTTATTTATTTTTTAAGTTTTCTTCTCGTTGATGGATCATTTTACTGAGAATATCTCTTTGCGTAGCAGATAGTTCACTTATTCTTAATGCCATCATATCGTTGGGATGACCTTGTACGCAATCGGGAGTTAAGCGATGTGTAATGAGGATCCCTTGTATATGGTCTATTTCGTGTTGAAGAACACGAGCAGTGAAGCCTTGTACTGTTGCTTCAATGGTGCTGCCATCGAGAGTTTTGGCTGTATAATGAATTTTGCTATAGCGAGGTACTTTGCCAGTAGTATTATTAACTGAAAAACACGCTTCCCAATCATAGACTATCTCGGCATCTTCTGTCGGAACATAAGAGGGATTGAGAAGCACAGTGACAGGGATCACTTCGTTTGCGTCTTGGCGTATGCCTTTAGCATCTTCAGAAATAACATAAACAATAATTTGTTTGCTAATGCCGATTTGAGGGGCTGCCAATCCTACACCATTAAGCTGTAGCACCTTCTTTTTCATTTCTGCAATCAATTCACTATCTTCTACTGATAAGGGAAAGGTGACTGATTCTGCAGGTTGTGTCAGTTGTTCAGGATGAGCTGCATGCTCGATGGTAATGAGTTCTAAAGGCATGAGAAACTCGGATACAAAAGGACAAGTTTGCCATTATAATCAAAAGGAATGAGAATTATTACTTTATTACAAAGGTTTGATTGATAACTAATGCCATTAACCATATTTACACACCCAGATTGCTTAAAGCATGAAATGGGAATAAATCATCCAGAATGCCCAGAGCGCTTAGAAGTAATTAGCCAAAAGTTAAAACAAGCGTCTATCGCATCTCAATTAGAATGGAAAGAAGCTCCCCTTGCAACTAAAGATCAACTGAAGCGTGTTCATGATTCTGCTTATATTGAATTCATTTTTTCGCAATCTCCTCGTCAGGGATATGTGCCACTTGATCCGGATACTATAATGAATCCTTTTACCTTATCGGCCGCTTTGCGTGCTAGTGGAGCTCAGGTTGCAGCGGTGGATGAAGTATTTAGCGCAAAAACCAAACGAGCGTTTTGTTTAGTGAGACCACCTGGGCACCATGCTGAGTTGCATGAGGCAATGGGCTTTTCTTTTTTTAATAATATTGCAGTGGGTGTGGCTCATGCATTTGCACAATATCATTGCCAACGAATTGCTATTGTGGATTTTGATGTGCACCATGGCAATGGTACAGAAAGCATATTTCTGTATGAGCCCAGAGTATGCTTTTGGTCTTCTTTCCAGTATCCCTTTTATCCTGGAACAGTTTTAACTGGTAAACCATCACATATTCACTTATGCCCTTTAGCCGCAGGCACACGAAGTGATATTTTTCGGCAAAAAGTAAATCTGGAGTTACTGCCAATTTTAAAAGATTTCAAACCCGAGTGTATTTTTATTTCGGCAGGATTTGATGCGCATCAAGGAGATCCTCTCGCAAACCTTATGTTAACAGAAGACGATTATCGATTTATTACAGAACAAATATGCGAGATCTCTGATGCATTTGCAAAAAGCCGTGTTATATCAACATTAGAAGGTGGATATAATTTGCAGGTATTAGGGAACTCAGTGCTTGCTCATATTGAAGCAATGCTTTCTTAACCTTCGTTTAGGCATGGTTGGCTTTGCTCCTCACTTTGCCGCCTACTTAAATTCCCTCTACCGCTTCGCGGGAGAGGGATAAGAAAGAGGATGTTGTGCGAGGAGACGCAAAAAGATTTTCGAGTTTGTCTACGAAGCAACAATTACGTTGGCCGTGTAACAATACCAGCGTAATATAAAGCAGCTCCTACAACCGCGCCAGCACATCCTCCCATGCCAACGCCTGCGAATAAAGCAATTGGCAAGGTAATAGCAGGAGTCAGGCCTACGGTAGCGGCAATAGTGCTAGATAAAATAGGGGTGTGAGAGGTAGCTTCTAGATACCAAAAAATACCACCGACAGCGCCGGCCATGCTAAATATTGCAGAAAAAGCGCCACTTACCATAATGCCATCATAAATATTTTGATCGTAGCCGCCACTGATATGATGAATTTCTTTATTGGTTAGTGTTCGCATTAAAATACCCAGTTTTTTCAATTTTAAGTTAGCGAAATTTAAACTATTCTCGATAATATTTCAAGTATGAAGTCCTATTCTTTAGGTTTATCAATTGAAAATGAAGGGATTATTCGTTAATGAGAATGTTTTGGCTTAGCCGAAATTTTGTTAGCAAGCATTTCCAAAATGTGTGCACAAATATTAATTTGAAATGCCTGCTCAATTTCACGCACACAAGTAGGGCTAGTGACATTAATTTCTGTTAAATAATCGCCGATGACATCTAATCCAACGAAAAAAAGTCCTTTTTCTTTGAGCGTTTTTCCAATTCGTTCACATATCCAACGATCGCGAACAGTTAGTTCGCTCCCGATGCCCGTAGCGCCTTTTGCTAAATTTCCTCTAAAATCTTTAGCGGAAGGGATCCGTGAGAGCGCATAAGGATAAGGCTCGCCATCGATCATTAAGATCCGTTTATCACCTTGCGTGATTTCTGGAATATATCTTTGTGCCATAATAGGTTGCATTTTCGTTTGTATAAGCACTTCAAGTGTAGCATTAATATTTAAAGCGCCTTTTTCAAGCGCAAAAACAGCGTCACCGCCCATACTATTTAAACGCTTTACAATAATTTTTTGATGAGTATTCAGAAAATCATGAATGAGATCGATGTTTGAGGTAACGAGAGTTTCAGGGCAGCACTCTGGAAACCAGGCCGCGAATAATTTTTCATTTGCATCTCTAATGCTAGCAGGGTTATTGATGATATAGGCGCCTGCCTTTTGCGCAATTTCTAATAAATAAGTGGTATAAATGTAATTTAAATTAAAAGGAGGATCTTTACGCATTAAAACAACATCAAAATGGTGAAGTAACACTTTTTGAGGAGCAGTATCAATAAAATTCACCCAGTTTAGTGGAGTATCTTGCAAGGTGATTCGCTTTGCAAACGCATAAACTCCATTTTCCATCAGGCATAGATCTTTAGGTTGGAGATAATAAATTTCCCATTGTTTCTTTTGAGCTTCTAGTAGCAGTGCAAATGTCGTATCTTTCTTGACATGAATTGACTCGATGGGATCCATAATCACGCAAAGTTTGATAGTCATTTATTTGCCCTTTCTTTGCAGCAAGCCAGTAACGCGAGTCGTGCGATAACGCTGTAGACGTAGAATTGGTTTTGAGTGAGATGAGAACCGTTAAGATTGTGAGGATTGTTACAACACTCAGCAAATGCTAATTTTTCAAAATGCATGCCGGGAGCATTGAGGCTCTCATCAATGCTTCGTGCTTTATGTACGCGATAAAACCCGCCCACAACGTGAGGTCCCAGCATATAAACGACAGGCTCTGCAACAGATTGCTCTTCTCCTATCGTCTCAAAAGTATATACTCCTTCTTGAATAAGCACACGATTGACCGTGCGCCCTCCCTTGCCCACAGACATGCTGGTGCGTTGTTTTCGGTTTAATTTGCGCAAATCTTGTGGATCTCGTACTGACATGACAGCCATGCCGTAAGTGCCTGCATCAGCTTTAATAATGACAAATGGCTTATGTTCAATGTTATATTCATTATATTTTTGTTGAATTTTTTCAATAAGCTCTTCGGATTTGTAAACAAGGCAATCTATACCGTCTCGTTGTACAAAATCAATTTCTCCACAATCAAGAAATAACGGAAAAATTTGCCACATATCTATATTAATGAGTTCGGAAAACTCTCGGCAAATTTCTTGGTAGAAAACAAAGTGATGTGTTTTGCTGCGGTATGACCATCCAAGATAAGGTGGCGGTTCAATGGGCTGCGAGATGTCTTGGAGTAACTCGGGGATCCCTTCCGAGAGATCGTTATTGAGTATAATAAGACAAGGTACGAAATCGTCTGATACAAGTTTCCCCTCTATTTTTTGTAGTGGATACAGTGTAAGGGATTTCGAATCAGGTAAATCAATTTGTTGGGGTTTACTGATTGGAAGCATCGATCCGATGCGAACTTCATAGCCTGATTTTTGAATAATTTCAGCTAAAGTTGCGACACTTTGATAGTAATGTGGATTACGAGTATGGTTTTCAGGGATAATGAGCACCTTCATACACTTTGGATAGAGATCGTAGAGAGTGCTTTGAGCTGCTTGTATACAAAGTGGAAAAAAATCTGGATTTAAATTATTAAATCCAGCGGGAAACAGATTAGCATCGACAGCACAAATTTTAAAACCAGCATTCCTTAAATCAACTGAACTTGTGAATAAATGGGGTAATTTTTGCCATTTTTCTCTAAACCAAATTTCAATTTTAACTTGATGATCTAAAATATGTTTTTCAAGTTCGTAAAAAGGTCCAGCTTGTGCTGTTAAAAGGTGGGGAATAATGTTGTTTGTATTTGCATCCATGCTTTGAAACCTTAAACATTTTCCATTTTGTTTTAGTTATAGTCTTCACAGCTGAGTGTTGCCTGCGCACTTTCACCATCGTCATGTATTTTGTATACACTCCGATGGTTCAAGTGCTTGCCGCTTCGCCGAAAAATCATCTGCTATGACTATGCCTACTCAGATTTTAGCGGGCATCCCTCGATTTCTTTTTTGCCGGTAAAGTAAACCAGTCGTCTTTAGTGATAGCATGAAAGTAATCTGCTTGCTCAATGAGCAAAGAAGAAGTTGTTTTTTCAACTGCTGCTATCTCAACTCTGACACCTTCTGATTTCAAATGACGGACAAGTTCAATGTAATCTGAGTCGCCAGACATAATGATAATAGTATCGACTTTGCTTGCTAATTGTGTCGCTTTAATAGACAAAGGGATATCTGCGCTTTTATGGCAAGGGTGAACCGAGCCGTGGTAATGCTGATGAAGACGTTCAGCCAATTTTGACGAAATATGACGGCCTTCACGAAAATAAATTAATCGATTTAATGCTCGATTATCGACTAATTTGGGTATCAATGTATCGAAGTTTAGCATCACACCTTCATTGCCAGTTTGCTGGTGCAGACTGATTTCAATATTGTTGCCGTCAACAAGTATAGCCACTGACTGGCTCATGACAATATTTGATTTACTGTAAGACATAACTGCTCCTAACGATAGGATATCAGGATAACATAGTGATTGAATTTTAGCTGCACATTACTAATTGATCGGACGCGCTTAAAGGGCGAGTATTGCCTGCTATTTGAAAATAGGATAGAAAGCATTACACTTTTTTAGTGAGCAATTTTTCACTCATTAGTTTTCTGACTAAAATTACAGTAGGGGGTTATCTGTGCAAGAGCTGACTTTGGATGAAATCCGCAATGTTTCAGCGGGAATAGATAATCTCAGTGCTTTGGCCTTTTCGGCAATAGGTGGTACTCTTTTAGGGGCAGGAATAGGATCTGCATTGGCATTACATGGCGCAGCATCAGCTACTTTAAGCTTATTTCCTATTTGGGTAGCAGCAGGGACAGGAGCTGGCGGCGCTATTGGATTATTTGCTGGAATTGCTTTTGCCATTGGCGGCGTTTGCATAAACTGCTAGGATCTTAGTAATAACGATTGACTTTAAGTGAGTATTCGTTCACAATTCGCCACATCTTGAAAATAAAAGCAGGTTTTTTATGCGTGATGGTACTAATACTCGCAAACGATTAGAACGATGTGCACTATCTCTTTTCGTCAAAAAAGGGGTTGCAGCAACGACTATCAAAGATATTGCCAATAAAGCTGGCGTTGCTGAAGGTACGTTATATAGGCATTATGAAAGCAAGGATGAGCTGGCACAGCATTTATTCTCTAGCGCCTATGAAGAAGTTTCACTCCAGCTTAAAAATATTGCTCAAACACATCCTACTTTTGAAGAAAAAATTAAAGCGATGGTGCATTTTTTCTGTGAAAAATATGATGAAGATCCCATTCTGTTTAACTACCTCTTATTAGCACAACATAATCAGTTAAAAATTATCCACGAAAAAGAAGTCAGTGCTCATGAATTTTTAGTGGTTATTTTTAATGAAGCTTTCCGCAAAAAGGAATTAGCAAAACAAGATCCACAGTTTTGTGCTGCTATTGTAATGGGCATTGTATTGCAGGCAGCAATTAGCAGAGTGTATGGGCGAATTAACCGTTCCATGATGGAAGATGTTGATGCTTTAATTAAAGCAATTTTGGGCGCCTTGTATTCCTAGGCGCTTTTTTTTGTTCTTTTAAGAGAGTGATTATTCGCTCACATCTTTTCTTGCTTATTGGAGTGGGGTAATGCAGAGAAAATCATTAGGTGTTTTATACCATTATCTTCAGAACAAATATGGATTAAAGTTTTCTCGCGAAAGTTTGCCACAAAGTAATATCTCAGAAAAACAGCGGCTATGGTTTCGCCAACTTTTAGCAATGATCCAGCCTTTAAAGGAAATACGCCGGCAACGGATTGCTTTTATGTTAAATCGAGACAATCCACTTTTTGACATTATTACAAGCATGGTAGAAGAGAATATTCAATGCATAGACTTACTTCAATCTCATGCTAATCAGTGGCAACAATTAAACAAATATCAGCCGACAGTCGTGGTATCTTCTCCTAGTGCTTTATTGATGTTAGCCATGACTGATGAAATGAAAGCATTGCCAATGTTGAATAAGATAGTGGCGCTTGGAGCGCTTTTAGATCCACTTGATCAACAATGTATTGAAAAGCATTTGTCGGTGCCATTACAGCAAATTTATATGCATCAAAATTGCATCATAGCAAGTACCTGTAGATATGGTACCTTGCATGTAAATGAAACTAATTTGGAGCTGGAAAAGGAGTGGATTGATCCCGTTAACAAACGATTTATTCCTATTATTACCGATTTTTCATCTGAAAATTCTGGTAAACGATATAAATTGCAAAATGTCTTTAAAGCCAAAACGCAAGCTTGTGCCTGCAAAGCACCGGAGCTTGCGCTTGAAAAGAGCGAAGGACATTGCGAAGAGATATTTTATTTTCCAGAAAAGGGCAGCGGTAAACTAAAACCTTTTTTCCCCAGCTTTGTTCGCCAAGCTTTCATGAGATATGCTCATTTGATTCAGGATTACCAAATTATTCAGCTAACACTTGATCGTGTGCAAATTGCCTTGAAGGGAGAAATAGATGAAAGATTGTTCAGACAGGTAAAAGAAAGACTAGAAGATCTGTTTTTAATGCAGCATGTTGATTCGCCGGCTATTGATTTTATTTCTTTTGAAGAAAGAAAAGTAACTGATGATCAGGTTAGACGTATGCGGCGACAATTTATAATGTGAGCTAGAAGAATTGCAGATGAGAAGTTCCTGCTTTCAAAGGCTTCGCAGGACAAACCCCTTCCTTTAGGTTTTATATCATTTAAAATAAAAACATTATCAACATGTTGAGAAACCTATGGAAGCATTATTTTCAAAAAAAGGATTTTTTTTAGCTTGCTTAATTGGAATAGTTGTTCCTTGTTCATTTGCAAAAACGAATGCAAATTTACCCTATCAATTCATCGAAAAAAACGGTCATCAAATTCATATTCTAGAAATAGATCCTCACGAGTACAAAATTGTTTCTGTGCAAGCCGATCCTAAGCGTGAGACTGTTTCTGCTATGGTAAAAAAGCATGCTGCCATCGCAGGAATTAATGGCGGTTTTTTTCATATCGATGATAATGGACAAGGAAAGCCAGCAGGTGCATTAAAAATTGATGGGCGATGGGTAGGATTTCCTCTGTTACCTCGAGGAGCAATTGGTTGGGATAAGCAAGGTGAAAAGCCACTTGTAGATAGGATCCTCACTAAAACAGAGCGGACAAGAAAAAGCACTACTACCCAGGTTATTCCTCAAGTTGATAAAACGCGTGCCGCTCAAAAGAAATGGCAGGCATTCCCATACATTGTTGGAGGGATCCCTTTATTGATGAAAAATGGCAAAGAGGTTGGTAATTACCAGATTGAGAAAACAACCAAATCCTTCTTGAATGATAGACATGCGCGTACAGCTGTTTGCATTAAACCCAATCACCATTGGCTGTTCTTAGTAGCTTCTCACACGAAGGAAAAAGATAGGGCCTTTACAAATAAAATCATGGAAGGGTTAACTATCCGTGAGCTTACCCAAGTTTTGCAAGAATTAGGCTGTAAAGATGCCATCAACTTGGATGGGGGCGGATCTTCTACACTTGTGATGAATGAAAAAACCATTAATCCTGATGCAGGAGATATGGACGAGATAGCCCATTTTTATCATGAACGGCCAGTATTAGATGCCATTTTGATATTTCTTCGTCAGCCGTAGTTATTAATTCCCATTTATCCGGCAAATACTTCCGTTTAAGAGAGTGAGTATTTACTCATGAGCAAGGCTTCCCTACAATGAAAACCATAATGAAAAACAACAACAGATAATAATAAAACTTGGGTGGGAATATAGATAATAATAAACAAGGATGTAGGGGAGAAGCTTAAATAATAATAAGCACGCAAGTGAGGGATTTTAAATAATAATAATGCATGGAAGTGGGGGAATTTTAAATAATAATAATGCACGGAAGTGGGGGAATTTTACAATATCAATTGTAAATTAGAGAAAAAACGCCCTTATAGGGCGTTTTTTATTTTATGTTTTTTTATTCTTTTTCGAGGAAGGTGGTTGGTTTATGTGGGAGACTTCAACCTTGCGTTGATCATTTCTTTCTTTCGTTTTTGTGTGTACGTCCCTATATTTGCTAAGTACTGGACTTGGACCTTTGTTAGCAGGAGGTTTTTTATCATGCGCCTTTTTAGACGAAGGAGAAGTAAAAGAAAACAAATTTTTGAACAGGTTTCCAAGCGTTTGTAGTGCAGATTCTACAACATTGCGTAATTCTGTTAAAACCGCTCTTGCCTCTTGCTTAAGTTCTTTAGATTTTAATACATCTTTCACACCATGTTGCAAATCATCAAGTGCTCTTCCTACTTCCTTGGCTGTTTTTTCTTCTTTGGGCGGATCTGTCACAATGTCTTCGACTTGTCTAATAAGCTTTTTTAACCCAGGAAGATGTCTATCAGCTTCGTGCACAAAATCGTTTGCGGCATCGCTAACCCCTGTACCTAAATTCCTCACACCTTGCTGAAGCTTTTCTCCGGGGGTTTTTTTTCTTCCTAAACGTTTGGCCCAATTCTTTAAATCTTCAATTGCATTTTCTGCAGCACGTTTTGATTTTGGCATAAAAGACCCTCATGATTTTTAACTACCATTCACAATAAAGGACCTTTTATGTCAAAAAGAAGTTCAAAAAAGCCAAATGATGAATATCACTTATTATCCCAAAAGCCATTTGTCCAGTAGTTTAGCAAGAAGGCTATTCATTTCATTAAAATCAATTTGTTGTAGTTCCTCTTTTGTTTGAGTAAATTTACTAGGCTGGAGATCAGTATTGGCATACTGTTCCAAATCTGCCAACCATGCTTTTGTTGCCTCAAAATGACATTGTAATCCTAAAATATGTGGGGCAAATTCAATAATTTGTCGTGGGCAGCCTTGGCTTTGTGCTAACACTTTGGCACCAAAGGGAAGTCCCGGCATATCATAGTGCCAATGCATCACGTCAAATGAACGGGGAAAATCTTTAAGATAGGGATGCGTTTTGCCTTCGGGCGTTAAGGTTAAAGGAAAAACGCCGACTTCTTTTTCTGGGCTTCTTTCTGTGTTGGCGCCTAGACTTTGTCCTATCAATTGTGCACCAAGACAAATACCTAAAACGGGATGTTTATGTTGAATAAGGTGTTTGATAAATACGACTTCTTGCTCGAGATAATCATATTGTTGATATTCTCTGGCGCTTTGTGGTCCGCCTAAAAATATCACCGGTTCTTGATGAGCAACTGTTGGCAAATCGTCCCCTTGATATGGGTGATAGATTTTAATCTCCATCTTTTTATTTTCAGCCCAAGATCGAAGACTGCCAGGCGTTTCAAAATGAGCATGTTGAATAAAATGGCAACGCATCATGATTTTGTTTACCTTTGTTTGATAGTTGTCTTGTTTAAAGCTTTAATTTTATCATTAAAGTACCTCACCCTAAAAATAGTAGAGCACCATGAAAATCCTTATTACAGGTGGAACAGGTTTTATTGGTCGTACACTTTGTCCAAGTCTGGTATCTAAGGGACATGAACTTTGTGTTTTAACACGTAGTGTTATTCGAGCTCGTCGTTTATTGCCTCGCGAAAAATTAAGATTTATTACAGATTTTTCTCAAATTAAGCCCGAGGAGAGTTTTGATGCGGTGATAAATCTTGCTGGTGCCCCGATTGCAAAGCGTTGGACTTCAACGTATAAAAAAAAGCTTCTTGATAGTCGAGTTAAATTGACAGAGCGTCTTATCGCACGCTTAGCAACGTGCCCACATCCACCTGCTGTATTTATCAGCGGTTCAGCAATTGGTTACTATGGGCCGCAAGGAGATGAAATCCTTGCAGAATCAGCTGCTATACAGCCAGGCTTTAGCCATGAACTGTGCTTAGCATGGGAACAAGCAGCATTAAAAGCAAATGCAACAAGAATTTGCTTACTTCGCACAGGCATTGTTTTAGGAAAGCAGGGCGGTGCTTTACAACGAATGCGTTTGCCTTTTCTCTTTGGTATGGGAGGACCTATTGGCGAAGGCACGCAATGGATGTCTTGGATCCATATTAGTGACATGGTGAGAGTCATTCATTTTTGCTTAGAACAACCGGCTCTTCAGGGGCCTATTAATGCAACCTCTCCTCAACCTGCCACCAATAAAGATTTTGCCAAAACCTATGGCAAGGTGCTTCATCGACCTGCCATTTTGCCAATGCCCGCTTTTATAGTGCGTCTCATATTTGGAGAGATGGGAGAAGAATTATTATTAACAGGGCAACGTGTTGTTCCCACAAGATTAATTGAGCATGGCTTTAGTTTTGTTTACCCTGAGCTTGAGCTTGCATTGCTTGCCATCGAAAAATAGTCTTCGCAGCTGCTCTTTTGGCTTTGTTGGCTGTGCTCCTCGTAACAGTCATGTATCAGTATACATTCCTGTTACTCCTTGCTTTGCCGCCTCGCCAAAAAAACATCTGTTGTGACTATTAGTTTTCGCAGCTGCTCTCTGGCTTTGTTGGCTGTGCTCCTAGTAACTGGCATACATTAAGTGCTCTTCCTAATCAGGCTTTGTTTTCTTGCAATTATCTTTTAAACATGTAAGATGGATAGCATAGAAAAATCTATCTATTTGTCTTACTTTTTTGTCAGTTAACTCATTATTTTGGGTTGTTTTGGGGTAACATATGTTGAAATTTGAATCATTAGGAGATGGGAATTGTCTTTATAACACGGAAGCAGTTTTACTGGTTTATACCTACCGACAAGGCTTACTTGCACCTTTATTGAAAAATAAAGATTTTGTGCAGAACTTAGGGGAGCTTTTAACCCAGGTTCAGCAAACGAATCAAAAAGACATTCAATTACCAGGGTTTAAAAAACCCTATACTGAAAAGTCAGTAACAGAAGCTTTTGATGTCTTATTGCAACAGTTTTTAACTAAAGGTAAGAAAAAAACAACGAATTGGGTCAAACTTCAAGAAATGATGGCCAAAGGGATGCGAGCTCAAGTTGTTAATGCTATTGAAAATGACCCCACGATTAAAAAAGAAATTACTATAGAACTGTCTCATGCTTTAGATCGCTCGATTGAGATGTCATGGGATGAAAAAGCGAGTGATTCAAGTGATTCAGAAAATGAAGATGCATCCGATAATGAGCGCGAAATTCATTTGAGTTATCATTTTGAAGATATGCCTGAAATTGAGAAAAAAGTTAGTGAAATTATTGCCAATGATAGATTAAGAACATTAAAGCAAAAACAAGATGCGATAAAAAATTGGTTTTTTAAAGGAAAACGAGAAGGCTTCAATTTTTATTTGTATGGTGAACACGGTATCACAACTGAAGCTGTGCATTCGGGCGAACTTGAACTTAAAATCTTATCACGATTATTTCATCACGTTTCGCGGTTTTCAGCTCGAGGTGATAGACGACGTATTCTTGATGGGTTTAAAGATGCTGAAGAAGCTAAAAAACACCCCAAAGATGCTCTTGTTTTTACCACAGAAAAATTAATTAACCATTGGAATGCGGAATTGCCTGATAATCCTGTTAGCAAAAAAATTCTTCAAGAATATAAACCGCAGCGTGCTCAGCATCTAAAAGCTAAGCAAAAGAGTGAGAATGCGTTACTTTTAGAAGAGATTTTGGAAAAGTATGATTCTTATGAGCAGCATCATGAAGAAGAACTACCCAATATTACAGTGGCGCAATATTGCAAAGTGCATGGTCTCACCAAAAAGCAATTTGAGACCAATAGTCTTCCAGGAAAACAAGCGAATTCTGTAGCTAAGACAAAGGAAGCATCAGAAAAACAGACTAAAGAACCAGCTAAGAAAAAAGAACTCGCTACGGAGAAAAAGGTTACCAAGAAAAAAGAGCCCGCTAAGAAAAAAGATGCAGGTAAAACAGAACAAAAGCCCACACCTGCAAAAGCGAATAAGAAAAAAGCACCTAATGACGCTAAAAGGGAAAGAGATTGGTCTAGTTACAGTACAATGTTGCTAGCCATGTTTGCAGGGGTTGCGCTTTTTTCACATTGTTTAATTTTACCGTTGCTATTACCTTTGTTTGATTCATTATTCGTTGGCACCATCATTGGTGGGCATAATTTGTGCTGGTTAACCTCAGGCATTACTGCCGCATTCAGTTTATCTTTAGGATGGTTGTTGACCGAAAAGATCCATGCCCAAGGGGAAGGTAAAACAGCAGAAAAAGATGGTACTTCAGATCACTTATCTTCTTTTAGCAATGAGGAACGTTTGTTTGAAGATACTGTAGATTTATCATACGATGCGCAACCTTTGTTGATGCTCTATCAGAACCAGGGTGCACAAATGCAAAATAGTGAGAAAGTAGTAGAAAATAATCCTTATTTGACACATTCTCGAAATCGACTGCATTAATCCCTTTCATATTGTTTGTGTTTAGATAATTCTTTCTAAACACAAACAGTGATCATAGTTACTTCCATAGCTAATAGATAGATTCCCTTAATCTCTGCTAAACTGATCAGCAAGTATTCTCTTTGCTTTTAAGGGCCTATTGGCCAGTGTTTTGTTGTGGCTGCGAAGCGATAGCATAGCAAGTTGCCGTTGCAGCTCCTCTGGTGAGTCGTGCCAATCATACACTCCTGCTGTCTGAAGGCTCAGAGCTGGCTTAAAAATTGACTGCAATGAGAACAGTACGTGCCATATACATCCATCAGCCGTTATTTTTTGATTTAAAAGTTCCATGAGGGGGGCTTGTGCATACACAGGGTGAAAAACCCAAAATACTTATCCTAGGTGGATATGGTAATTTTGGTAAGCGAATTTGCGCCACCTTAGCTAAAGATCCTCATTTGCATATTATAGTTGCAGGACGAGATCTTAAAAAGGCTGAAACATTAGCCCAAGAAATAAAGCAGAAAAATCATCATACGCATATTCAAGGTTTGATGCTGGATTGGAAAGCGCAAGATTTTTCGCAAAAATTACGAGAGTCACAAGCAGATATTCTGATACATGCAGCAGGTCCTTTTCAAAATCAACTTTATACGGTAGCAGAAGCTTGTATTGATAATAAGATGCATTATATCGATTTATCAGATGGTAGAGAATTTGTTGTTAACATCAAACAATTAGATGAAAAAGCAAAATTAAATAATGTTGCAGTGATTAGTGGGGCAAGCTCAGTTCCTGGCCTTTCGTCTGTTATCGTACATACTTTTGCTGATAAATTTGCTATTTTACGAGAAATTGATTTTGGCATTGCTCCTGCAAATAAAATCGAACGCGGAGATGCAACGATAACTGCTATTTTAGGGTATACCGGTAGACCGTTTCAGCGTTTAGAAAATGGTTCTTGGAAAACTGTTTATGGATGGCAAAATCTTCATCGACACTATTATGGTGATAATTTAGGTTTACGTTGGCACGGCAATTGTGATATTCCCGATTTAGTGCTTCTGCCGGAGTTATATCCAACACTAAAGACAGTGGTGTTTCATGCCGGACTAGAAGTAACTGCAATGCACTTTATTCTTTGGCAAATGTCGTGGTTGACCAGAGCGAAGATTATAAAAAATTGGGCATTTTTTAATAAACCCATTATCGCTTTGAGCCGTTTGTTTGATAGATTCGGGACAGAAGCAGGGGGAATGTATGTGAGATTAAGGGGATCTAATCATCGTTACCAACCCTTAGAAATTACCTGGAATTGTATAGCAGAACAGGGTGACGGGCCTTATATTCCAACGATCCCAAGCTTGATTTTGGTAGACAAACTGCTTAAGGCTGAAATAGCACCTGGCGCAAGACCTTGTGTTCGGATGTTTAGTTTACAAGACTTCGAAAGGTTTGCTACATTTTGGCACATCTATTACACCATTGAAGAAATTGAGTCTTAAATGGAATACTTGATATTAAAATATCTCCATATTTTAAGCGCAACATTTTTATTTGGCACAGGCATAGGCACAGCTTTTTTCATGTTGATGGCTTATATCAGCAAAAATATTGAAACAATTAAATATACAACGAAGCATGTTGTGCTTGCTGATTGGGTGTTTACAACACCAGCAGTGATTTTGCAACCTATCACTGGGATCTGGTTAATGTTGATTTTACACTATCCGTTTAATACTTTATGGTTTTTCTTGGTAATCGGTTTATATCTTTTAGCAGGGTTGTGCTGGCTTCCTGTGGTGTTAATTCAGTATCGGTTGCATAAGATGGTAGTCAATATGCAGACAGAAAATCTTCCCAAACAATTTCATCTTTTAATACGATGGTGGATAGCATTAGGGATCCCAGCATTTATATCACTACTAGTTGTCTATTGGTTGATGGTAACTAAGCAAGGACTCAGTATACAGTTTTAAAATTGGCACGGGTGTTATTTTGTACGTTAACGAAGTAATCCCAAGTGCGTCACTCAGAATTACTTCGAGCCCATTTTTATTTTGCTTATGAACGACATACTCCGTTTGAGGCTTTTATTTCAGTATCAACGATTGTATCTAAATCTTTCCCTTCTTGTATGGCGAGCAAAACCCATTGACCAACTATTTCATGGGCACGTCGAAATGGGATCCCTTTTAACACCAGTTTTTCTACCCATAATGTTGCATTCATCATGCTAGATTTTACAGCTTGCGCCATTTTATTGCTATTAAAGTGTAGGCTTTGTAGAAACGGGCTAAGGATACCTAAACAACTTTTCAGTGTATCAACAGTATCGAACAATGCCTCTTTATCTTCTTGCATGTCTTTATTATAAGCCAAAGGCAAGCCTTTCATCATCGTTAAAAGTCCTATCATATGCCCAAAAACGCGCCCACTTTTTCCTCGGATGAGTTCAGGAATATCCGGATTTTTTTTATTTGGCATCAAAGAAGAACCTGTAGCAAAAGCATCATCTAATTTCACGAAAGCAAATTCTTCTGTTGCCCAAAGAATCACATCTTCACAAAGTCTCGATAAATGCATCATAAGAATGCTACTTGTGCTGCAAAATTCGATAGCAAAATCTCGCGAGCTCACTGCATCCAGAGTGTTTTCAATAATACCAGCGAAATGAAGCTTTGATGCAACATAGTGCCTGTCTAGTGGCAATTGACTACCTGCTAATGCCCCTGCTCCTAAAGGAGAATAATTCATGCGTGCTCTACATTCTTGAAAACGTTGTTTATCACGTGCAATCATGGCTGAATAAGCACCTAAATGCTGTGCTAGCGTAATAGGTTGCGCACGTTGTAGATGCGTATAGCCTGGCATAGTTGTATCTTGATGCATTTCAATTAATGCTTGTAAAATAGTATGAAGTGAATCAAGAAGATGCAGAATATCATCTATCGCATCACGTAAAAACAATCTAATATCTAAAGAGATTTGATCATTTCTACTACGCCCAGTATGAAGTTTCTTTGCTACTTCACCAATATGTTGTTCAAGCAAAAATTCGACATTCATATGAACATCTTCGAGTTTAGCATCGAGAACCAACTCTCCTGCTTGGTAAAGCTGTATAATTTTATTAAGACCATGCTGGATAAGTGCTGCCTCATCTTGTGAAATTAAGCCTTGTTTTGCTAGCATATGAGCGTGAGTAATACTGCCTAAAATATCATAAGGCAATAATCTATAATCAAAGTGGATGGAAGTATGAAATTGCTCTACGCGGGGATCTAAAGGTTTCTGAAATCTTCCTCCCCACGTTGGATGTGTCTTCAAGTTTGCTTTATCATTTTTCATTTGTCACTATCCTTTTTGTCATGATGCCCTGAATTTTAAGGGGCAATCCATACAAGGTAATAAAGCCATGCGCATCTGCTTGATTATAAGCACTATCTTTCTCAAAGGTGGCTAATTGTGGATCATATAAGGAAAAAGGTGATTCAACACCATAGCTAAAACAGTGTCCTTTATGAAGTTTTAATGTCACTTTGCCGCTAACACGATTTTGTGTTGTTTGAATAAAGGCATCTAGAGCTTCTCTTAAAGGAGTAAACCATCTTCCTTCATAAACAAGGTTGGCATAGTCCTGGCTCAATTTGTGTTTGAAATGTAAGGTAGCGCGATCTAGGCAAATGCTTTCTAGTATTTGATGAGCTTTATAAAGTAGAGTGCCACCGGGTGTTTCATATACACCACGAGATTTCATTCCTACCAATCTGTTTTCTACCATGTCAATGATACCAATGCCATGTAAACTTGCTTTTTCATTTAACCTATTCATCAGGGAAACAGGATCTAAATGTAAATCACTGACTGCGATAGGATTGCCTTGATCAAAAGTAATAGTAATAATCTCAGGATTTTGAGGTGTGAGATCAATGGGATTTACTTCAAGACAAAGATCATGAGGTGCAGGATTTGCTGGATCTTCTAAAACACCACCTTCATGTGATATGTACCATAAATTTTTATCTCTTGAATAAGGTTTGTCAATAGTAACCGGCACGGGAATGCCATATTTTTGGGCATAAAGCATTGCATCTGTGCGTGATTTAATTTCCCATTCTCTCCAGGGAGCAATAATTTTCAAATAAGGAGCTAATGCTTTAAAGGCTAATTCAAAGCGTACTTGATCATTACCTTTTCCTGTTGCGCCATGACTAACATATTCAGCATCTTCTTTAGCGGCTACCTCAACCAAGGCTTTTGCGATTAAAGGTCTTGAGATGGTGCCAAGTAAATACTGATTTTCATATTTTGCATTTGCTTTTAGAAGTCGCCATAAATATTCTTTAACAAATTCATCTTTAACATCTATACAATAAAATTTACTGGCACCACTTTTAAGTGCTTTTTCTTCAAGAGAGTTTAATTCAGCTCCTTGCCCGACATCGCAGACACATGCTATCACTTCACAGTCGTAGTGAGCTTTGAGCCAGTGGATCATAATTGATGTATCAAGCCCACCTGAATAGGCTAGTACAACTTTAGGTTTTTTATTCATAAATTTCTCCCATACTATTTCTAGTGAAGGTTTAGTGCATTAAAAGGTTAATTAAAATCGCTTTTTGCGCAGGTAAACGGTTATATGCTTGCTGCCATACTTTAGATTGGGTGCCTTCTAGTACATCATGGGTTATTTCTTCCCCTCTATGGGCTGGCAAACAATGTAGCACCATGCAATCTGGCGATGCATTTTTTAACAAGGATTGATTCACTTGAAATGGTTCAAAAACAGATTTATCCTTCGATGTGTCACCCATACTAGTCCATACATCTGTATAGATCACATCGCAGTTAGAGATGGCGCTTGCGGGATCATCGGTTAATGTTAGGGTCGTATGTAAATGAGCCATATTTAGCGCATGATGATAAATTTCTTTTGAAGGTTGATGCGCTTTTGGTGTTGCGATTGTGAGGTGGATCCCCGTTAAAGCGCAAGCAATCATCAAAGAATGGCATACATTATTACCATCTCCAAGATACATCACTTTTAGTCCGGTTAGATCTCCTTTTTCTTCGTAGATGGTATAGAGATCAGCCAAACTTTGGCAAGGGTGCAGCTTAGAAGTAAGTGCATTGATAACAGGAAATGTCGCTAGTTTCGCTACTTCTGTCACCCATGCATGATTTTCTGTTCTAATGATGAGTGCATCAAGCAAACCTGTCATTGCACGAATGGTATCTTCTAGAGATTCACCTCTTTGCATTTGCAAATCGGAAGAAGAAAGCATTAATGGAACTCCACCAAGCTGTGCAATGGCTGCACTAAAAGAAAGTCGAGTTCTTGTTGACGGTAATGTGAACCAAAGTCCTATCGTTTTGCCTTTAAGTGGCTGTTCTGAATAAATACCATGCTTGAGGTGATCCGTTAGTTTGAGTAGTGCATAGATTTCATTTGCATCGAAATCAGACAGGCAAAGAAAATTTTTTTTCATAGTATTATCCTTGCGTTACTTCAGCATTAGAATGCAAAAAATTGTTTTGTTTATAAAATGCAGATAGAAAAAGTTTACTTTTGCTTTCAGGATCCCCCTTAAAGAAGGTTTGTACATCTTGATCGCAAACGAGATGTCCTTTCTCTAGAAACAAAATCCTATCCACTGTTTGTCTTAAAAAAGATAATTCGTGTGAAGAGATAATAAGGGTTAAATGTTCTTTTTTAAGTTCTTTTACCACATTCGTCACTTCTTGAACCAATGTTGGATCAAGTGCTGAAGTGGGTTCATCCAACAATAGAATTTCAGGCTCCATCATCAGTGCTCGCACAATGGCGACACGCTGCTTTTGGCCGCCAGATAATTGATGAGCAAAAGCATCGCGCTTTTCCCATAGCTTAACTCGATGAAGCAACGATTTTGCTTTTTCTCTCGAGTCTATTACGTTTTGATGTAATACTTTTATCGGGGCATAGGTAATATTCTCTAACACACTTAAGTGAGGAAAGAGATGGAACTGCTGAAAGATCAAACCCGTGCGGCCATTTCGTAAAATAGCACCCTCATGCGCTATTAAACCGTGCAAACATCTTAATAAAGTAGATTTACCACTACCAGAATGACCAACTAATCCAACAACCTCACCTTGCTTTACCTCAAGATTAATATCTTCAAGTACCTGTTGGGGACCGTAATGCTTAGATAGATTTTTGACTGTAATCATAGCAGAGCCCCTTTTCTAATTTTTTGCCCAGTAGTTCTAAACAAAATGTCAATAAGTAATAACAAATTGCCGCCGTCACTAATGGAAGTACATAGGTATAGTGTTCAGCAGCCGTTAGCTGAGCTCTTCGCATAATATCTTGCTCACCTAAAGTGGAAATCAGCGCCGTTTCTTTTGCTAACGTAATTGCTTCATTGAGAAAAGCAGGAAAAATAGTTTTAATAGCTTGAGGCAATATAATATCCCTCCACATCAATAACGGAGGGATCCCGAGTGCATTACAAGCTTCAAATTGACCCTTATCCACGCTGTTTAGCCCAGCACTGATGATCTCCGTAATATAAGCGCCGGCATTTAAGCTAAATGCGATGCTGCCTGCGATAAAGACAGGGATAGGAAACCCAACTAAGGTTGGTAATACAAAGTAAACTAATGTTAATTGTACGAGTAATGGGGTTCCTCTAAGGAACGAAACATACGCATTTACACCGAATTCTCCGATGTGATTATATTTTAAGATTGCCAGGAATGTACCAATGACTGTACCGCCAGTTAATGCAATCAATGTATATTTTAAGGTAACGCCGAGCCCTGTTAGGATATAAATAAAGCTTTCAATAAAAGGGTTCATTGTTTGAGCCCCCATTTTTCTTGAATGTGCTCTAAAGTCCCATCTGCTTGTAAAGCAGTTAGTGCGGCATCTATTTCCGACTTTAATGCAGAATTTTTTGCTAAGGCAATACCATAACCTTCGTCACTTGTTCCTACCGTTTGAAATGCAAGAGAAGGATTTAGCTTACAAAATTCAACTGCTTGTAAGGTTTCAATGACAATGTAATCAATTTGCTTTAATTTTAATTTTTCAATTAATGGCGGATTGGTGTCCAAAGAGATAATTTCAGCATTTTGCTGTTCTTTGGTTTGTTGTTTAATCCATTTTTCCATCGTAGTACCCAATTGCACCCCTATCTTTTTATGAGAAAAGATGTTTGAGTCTAGAGGCTGATTTTTTAGATAAACAATGGCCAGAGAAGGTTGGTAGTAGACTTGGGTAAAATCTACATTCTTTAATCTTTCGGGGGTAATAGTCATACCAGAAATAGCGACATCGATTTTTCCTGTATGTAAGGAGGCTATCAGACTATGAAATGACATGTCTTGAATTTGGATTTCTTTATCTAATTTTTGCCCTACGGCTTGGATTAAATCGATATCAAAGCCAATAATTTTTCCTTGTTGCTGAAACTCAAAGGGGGGATATTCGGCAGAGAGCCCAACGATCAATATTGATTTTTTATCCACATTTCGATCAGGCGCATTACAACCAAAAATAAATATTAATATTATAATAATCAATGCGTTATATGTTTTTTGGTAAAAATTCTTCATGGGTATATATCCAATAAATATTCATATTATGGATATAATAGACAGAGGATCTAAACCTTGTCAAGAAACAATTCGGTGGGTCACATACTTTGGTGCTAAGTGGCGGTATAATGGCGACAATTGAAGGGGAGAGTCGAAATGACCCGTAAACCGGAAGACTTAGAGAATTTACTGATTAAGATTATTGTGAACCATGACCTGTCAGAGCAGAGTCAAATTCAAGAAAAATTACTTGAAGCAGGGGTGGATATCCCGCAATCGACTTTATCTCGATGGCTAAAGAAATTAAATATCGTCAAAATTAATCATCGCTACCAAATGCTCAATCAAGGTGCTTTAACGCGTATTCCTGTTTTTAGCATTAAATACTCTTTGCCCAATATCATTGTCTTACATACCCTCCCCGGCAATGCGAATGCTTTGGCATATCAAATAGATCAAAAGATGCCAAAGACTGATACAACCCTAGATGATCCTTATTCGGGGGTGCTGGGCACTATAGCAGGGGATGATACGGTGTTAATCATCATGCAAGATGAAAAAGCCCTGCTGAATTTTAAAGCAAGGCTTGAGCAAAATGGAGATAGTTTTTATATTTTATATGATTAATTAGAACGCCTAGGTTTCGTTGGTCCTAGTTGTTTAGAGAGTATGCGACTTGATCTATTCTTTAAAGTTGCCTCCTTCATAGAGAGCTGCAAAGAAGATGTAACAGGTTTTACCCTAACATTCTCTTGTTTATGGTATTCAGATACAACATTTTCGATCCCTTTGATAGATTCCTTAAATTTTTCTTCATTGGGTAGATATTGTTCATTAAACTGTTGATCCCATCCTTTTGTTGTTCCGGTCCACCCCTTTGTTCCAGTTAGATAACCCTTTAAGCGCGGTTCTTTATTCTGAATTTTTGAGGTTAACAATTGAGTATAGCTTGTTTTAAATTCAGAAATGGCTTTCCACTCTCTTTCCCAGGAAGCAATTTTTGCTTCATAATTTTTTATTTGCTCGGGTGTTAACTTATCTATTGATTTATCACTTGACCTTTCAAGCTCGGTATTTAATAAATCTACCTCATGGGATATTTTGCTAAATACATTGTCGCAATAGATATAAAGATTGCGCATATTTTCTAAGAGAGGCTTATCATGGTCTTCTCCCAGTACTCCTCCCCAGCTGCCAGATATTGCAGTATATGGTTCTGCCTTATAAGATCTGTACAGTGACATTAAGTCTAATATTTCCTTCATTTTTTCTTCATTTTCAAGAGAAGTAGGATCAACAAGGTCGCTTGTCAAAAGGGATAATGCTACACCAAAATAATCTTTTGAAGTATCTGCTATACGATTTTTGTTTGTCTGCAAAGTATTGTAAAGATGATCGAACAGATCACTTTTGATCTCTCTATGCAAATTTTTGCTGCATAGAGATTGAACTGTTTCGTACTGCCCATTACTTATTGCTACAAAGAAAGCATTTCTGATATTTTCTTCTTTTCTGCGTGGATCTTTAATTGCAGAAATCAATGCCAAAAGTGCATCGGGGGTTTCTTTATCCTTTTTTGCTATGTCATTAATAGCTTTAGAAACGAAAACGGAGTATTCATTTTGTTGCTCTTCATTTTGAATATTTTTTCTATATTCTTTAAGAAGTTTTTTAATTTCGATAATCCTATCCGTAGACATACTATATGAAGAAAGTAAATCAGTTAGTTTGGATTGAGTCTGTTTAAAATTATATTCTGTAGGTGGAATGACTATTTTATTCTCTGATCCATTAGGTTCTTCAATTGTTGGTGGGGTCACCACTTCAACCTCTTCTTTGCCCTTTTCAGGAGGCGTGATGGTGGGGGCAACAACTTCATTTGTTTGAGAGGGCTTTGTTACATGTTGTTCAGGAGTGAGTTTTTCAACATTTGGCTCAACCATTTTTGTAATAGTGGTTTTTTCAACTTGTTGTGGCAATTCTACAACCACCGCTTCTTTAGTGGTGACAACATTCTTCTGTGCTTTTTCTACTTTAGGCATTGATGCTTTAAAGATTCTTGTCGCATGTGCATCTAAAACTTCACGATAGCCAGCAATGGTATGGGGCATTTCTTTTTCCCACTTCCCCTTGATGTATTCTTCATCTCTTCTTTTATCTTTATTTTCAATATAGAACATATCAAGATAAGTTTTTCTCATTTCAGCTATTTTATTTAATTTCCCTTGAAAAGCATCTATGTCTTTCATAATTTGTTGATAACGAGGATCTTTATTATCTTTGAGTTGAGAGGCCGATTTGTTAAGTGATTCAAATTCTTTATTTAGAGAAACTAGCAGCTCGCTTTCAAAAATGAAATAATGCCTGATTTTAGTCAAGTTCTCATAATCATTATCGATAATGTGTTTATTTACAATTGCAAGTTCAATAGTCCCCTTAGTATTCATTCCATCAACAATTTCTCTAAAAGTTTGGGGTGCCATATTGGAATGCATGATAAGATAATGAATGACTTGTCGATGAGGTTCGTTAGGATCAGCGTTTTCTGCTGGTATATTCATGAATGCATTTTTTATACACTTATCAATAATCTCTTGCCTAAGCACTGCATCCTCTCGATGTGTGAAAATCATTTCCATGTTAGTAAAATTGCCTTGCATTGCAGCGATTTCTAAGGCTGTTTCTATATCTTTTATATCAAACTTTCTGACTGTTAACACACGTTGTAGCGCATCTGTGTTTTGTTGAATGGCAGCCATCTTTAGACCTTGTGCAAGAACATTTCCATCTACCGATTTTTCTTTCAAAATGTGTTGTAATGCAGGCGCATTTTTGTATTGAATAGCAACTAACAATCCTTGATTTATCGTGGCCCTGTCAAGCGGGGGTAGCGTGATAGTAGGCGTCATTCCTCGAGATATCTCTGAATAAAATTTCAATATTGGCAGCTTTTGATCTTTAAGTTCATTGATCGCATTCTCTGCGCTTTTTAAATTTTCATGATATTGGATTTTTTGACTTTCCCAGTTCTGAAAATCTTGATTGGGGTTTTCTTTATTAACACCAATATTGGCAAATTGTTTATCAATAGCATCTATTTGAGATTTAAGTTGAGCAATATTATTTGATATTTGAACTAATTGCTCATTGTATTGAGCATATTTTTTATCATCAAACTGGTGAATTTCTGTGATAGTTTCTTCAACCTGCTTATGTAATTCTTTCGTCTCTTCTGTGTCGTTTCCTATTGAGGAGAATAGGCCAGGAAGTTCTTCCATTTTATGTGAAACATGACCCAGGTCAATTTTATTTACAAATTCCATTTGTTCTCTAAGTTTGGTTTGGATCTCACGTATTTGGTGATTTTGAGGAGATTTTTTCGCCATTTCCTCTAATAGCTTGTTACATATTTTAAGGTTGTCGAGATGTTTTGCGAGTTCAGAATGAGATGCGCCGTGATAAAAATTCGGCACAACAGTTTTATAGTTGTTTAAAAAAACCAAAAGATAATCAATACTTGCAGTCTCATAAGATTTTGCATTTTCAACTGAAGTTGTACCAAATGGATTCCAAAGCCAAGATTGGGCAGTTTCACGATTTGTGATGGCTTCATGGGTAAGTTTTGTAATGCGTGATAAATCTTCGTCTAAAGAGTTGAGCGTTTTAGATTCTTTAATCTTTAATTCAGGAATAATAATTCGAGATAATTCAACGTATGCAGATTTGAACCATTCATTTTTAGTTGATAAAAAGGCGGTTTTAAAATTGAGATAGATTTTTTCAAGTTCTTCTTTAGTTAAGGTTGGAGAAGCTTCTTTTAATAGCTGCGAATAGACTTCTTTAGCATGCTTCCATATTTCATCTTGCATTGTTCTGCTAATAGCATCATTGCCAGAAAAGTTTTTAAAAATCGTATTTTTATTTTCATGGATTAAAGAAAATGGATCTTTAATGTCTTTAACCGATTTTCCGTGAAATAAATTTGCAACGCTTCTTTTTGCCTCTTTAATCTGTTCTTCTCTTTTTTGCGCTTCATTTCTTTTAGATAGAGGTTCTACCGCCTTCTCAAGGCCATCAAGTGTTGCAATCAAGGGAGATGCCGTATCTTGAGGTAAGTCGAGAAGGGCAGGAGATAAATTTTCATAAGCTGTTTTTGCTTGCGCAACAGCGACGTGCAACGCAGCGACTTCTTCTGGAGTTAGTGATTGTTCGTTTAAGTCTTTATTGAGTCTAGACGTTAATGCTGTAACAGCGATTTTCATTTCATTTTCTACTTGCAGAAATTGCTGTTGTATTTTAAAAAAATCTTCAGACGTCGTGTGAGAAGTTCCCATTGCTCTATAGAGAGCAAAAGTTTGGTCTATCAAATCAAGGGTGTTTTTTACCAAATTATTTACATTAGGATCATGTTCATGTTTACCCAAAAGTTCCGATTGCGCATTCGCTTTTTCTAGTATGCCTTTCTCAGCAGTTTCTTCGAAATTGAGTCTGACTAATTCACTCTCAAGTGATTCAAGCTGTATTTTTTCTTTAGGTAGTGTTTCTCTTGTTTTGGCAGACTTTGTTTTATAGCCAAATACCCCAAACACATTATCACGCCATCTGGTAAACATGCCTCGTACTGAGCGTTCCTTTTTTTCAAATGCATCAATAGTTGCTTTGCGTGCATTTATCTGAAAAGTGATATCACGGCGTCTTTTTTCTATTTCTGAAAGTTTCGTTTGCTTTCTTTGAATAAGATCCTCTAATGCCTGTTGTGGCATTTCACGAATGTCCCTGTCGAATTGAGCATTGAAAGCATCGCTGTAATTTTTATATTCTTTTTCTAGTTCATTAACAACACCTTGTTTGCTTAAATATTCATTGGGTTGTTTAGTTTTATCTATTTTTTTTAGCTGTTCTTCGCTTACCATTAGCATTTGCATACGAGCGGCATAATTTTGAACCAGTTCGATGTCTTTAGTTTCGTTGTAACCTTCTTTAGTACGACCTAATAAATTTTTTCTTCTTTCAATATTTTCTTGGGCTGCTTTTTGATTATATTGGACAATTTTACTATCTAAGGGTAAAGAATAATCTTGAATTCTTTGCTCAAGTAAAGCATTTTCTTTATAAAGTCCACTAAAAATATAATCATCTAAAGATGCTGTGGGTTGATCCTGAAACCACCCTATCCAACCTACGATCTGATTACCTAAATAAGCACCCCAATTGGCCACAGCATTTTCAGGAACATTTTCTACGATTATTTGTGTGCGTTTTGCATTGTCTAAAGCGCGAATAATATCATTCGTAAAAATGCCTACTGTTGATGCATATCCCGTATTTTTTTTCCTAAAATCAGATGATTTCATTTTTTCCTTTATTCTGGCATATTCTTTTTCTGTCTCAGCTTTTACTTTTTCGAGAGGATCATTCCCTGGGGAAGGAGTAAGCGCAAAATCCATAAATTTATATTTTGCATCTTTAAGATAATTAAAACTTACTTTATCTTCTTTATCTAAATTTTGATAGTTTTGGTAGAGATGTTTTGCATTGTCAAAACCAAGATGTTTTGCAAGATTATCTAAATATTCCAAACCCTCTTTAGTCGCTAATTCACTGAATCCGCTTTCTTTTAATAATTTTTCTCGTAAAGCTGATGTTTCTTCAATAGAGCTCTCTTGTGAAGCTAAGCGATCAATTTTTTGAAGGACGTCAAATCCAGCAACGACTTGCGAATAAGTTGATTCAAACGCGGTGCCATAGATTTGTTCAGCGAGCGATTTGGCAACATCAGCTTTGTTTCTTATAGGCCGTTTTCTTTTCAAAGCAATACTTTTTTCGATCCCTTCTTCCCACTCACCCAGTTTTTGCTGTATTAGTGTTTTATTTGCATTTGGGGAAATTTTTTCTACTTTTACTTCTTCTGGCAAGTTATCTATTTGCATGCGCAAAAAGGGTAAATATTCATTCTCAAAACCGCTTGTTAGGTTGTTGTTAATTTGCTTGGCAGCAAAATCGATGCCTTTGCCTGCAAGGAATCCTGGTTCCGAGTTTTCTTGTACATTTCTGGATGGCGCAACCAATCTATCGACAACCCCAATGTATCCAGCGGTTGCATTGTTGGCGATAAGAGCATTGACTGAGCGTCGTGCTTGAAAAATGAAATGATTAATTTCGGATGGAGAGATTGTGGTGTTAGCTAGAATATTTAAATTTTCTGAAATGATGCCAAGCTGTTTAATATATTCTTCTTTTGCTAGATTCCCGTCATTGATGGCTTTCAGTGCTTCTCGAATTTTGGCGAGTTGTTGATTAGTCGGAGTGGGATCTTTTACTTTACCAAGTCCACGATTTATTTCGGCTAGGATATTATCTGCATGCTTTTTCCATTTAGGGTAGTGAGTTCCAACAACTTTTTCTAAAACCTGGTTTAACATGCATACCCCCCTTGTGGTGGTTTTGTGCGCATAAGTTTATAGCCATGCACTACACTTTATTTTTTTGACTTATTAGCGTTTCATTTGGTTCATTCAACAATTAGTAACAATACGTGTATCTACTATGTATCGTGTATTTGCACTTCTTATTAGATCAATATTGGCTGATATAGGTTGAAAAATGTTTAAGCCGGGAAGGTGATACCTGAATTTTTGAACAAGTTTGTGCAAACCGGGCTCGGCCAGAGAAAATGAGGAATATGCATAGATAGAGATGATGCCTAGCCAAGTAACGAACATTCTATTAAGATAAACATATACACTAATTTTAGAAAGTTATAACATTAACATACATATATTAGAAGGGTTGCCATGCAACGAGGGCCTATACCTCTGAAAATTATTAAAACAGAACGACTTTTAATTCGCCCTGTGCGGGTGGGGGATGCTTCTTTAATGCATACTGCCATGAAAGATAGTTTCCAAGACTTGAAAGAATGGATGCCTTGGGCACAATCTCTCGCTTCTTTGCGGGACACAGAGGTTTATCTTGCTCATGGCGAAAGAATTTGGAATTCACCTGCGCATGACGGGGTTGAGCAACCCTTACAGATTATGGATCCAACAGATAGAATTTATTATGGTGCAACTGGGATCAAACCGGCAAACTTATCCATTCCCAGCTTTGAAATTGGCTACTGGGTGAACCAAGCATATGCTAAGCAAGGGATCATTACAGAAGCGATGAATGCTTTAACGCGTTATCTATTTCAAGTGTTAAAAGCTAAACGTGTAGAGATCAACTGCGAACAAGACAATAAAAATAGTGCAAATGTTGCGTTGAGATTAAATTATGATCTTGAAGGTACATTACGTAATCACCGCTTTAATGCCAACGGCAAGAAGTTAACAAATTCTTTGATCTATTCCTGTATTGATATCTCTCGTCTTCCACCATTAGCGTATCATTCGGTTTGATGCTCTAATCACAGTTTTGAGGCTAGGCGGCAAGCAAAGCACTTTCCGCCTGTGCTTGATTATCTTTAAGAGGGATTATGCACTATTTGTATTTATCTGTGGCAATCTTAGCAGAAGTTATTGCGACAAGCTCATTAAAAGCCGCTGAGGAATTTACCAAGCCCCTGCCTAGCATTCTTGTGGTGCTTGGCTATGTTTGTGCATTTTATTTTCTCATGTTAAGTCTAAGAGCGATCCCCATGGGGCTTGCTTATGCAATTTGGTCTGGTGTGGGAATAGTCTTGGTTGCCTTTTCTGGATATTTTCTCTATCGTCAAACACTGGATATTGCAGCTATTCTCGGCATAGCTCTTATCATTTCAGGTGTTTTTACAATTCAAGTCTTTTCTAAAGCGACAGTTCATTAGCGGGGTAGCAATAATGGAAAAGAAAAAAGTCTTCCATTTTTTTTCTTCCCGTATGGCAACAAAATTTCATATTTCCCGACGACTCTTGGAAAGAGGGTGGCGCGAAAGCACTAATGCGAATGAAGCTGTATTCACTGATCAAAATTTAACTTTAAATGACGAAATTTCCACCCATTTAGAATATAAGCATCTGTTAGCACGGCTATCTGCAAAATATTTTCCTGATAAAATGCCGCTCACCTATTGTGTTAATGATCAGAATTTTGAGCAAGTTTTAGCCAAAATGACATATGAACATTATATGGAGAATAATCGTTATCAAAAAACAATTGCGGATCTTAAATGGATTTTAAAACCCTCCATGCTGAATAATGGTGATCAAATTAAATTATTCAATAACGTTGAGGAATTGAGAACGCATTTCGCAAGCGTAAATCGCTTAGGAGGAGAGCATGTTATTCAGCAATATATCTCCAACCCTGCTCTAATCGATGGGCGAAAATATACTTTTAGAGTGCATGCGGTATTTACGAATTACGATGGGATTTTCTTCTATAAACAAGGGTATGTGAATATTAGTGCTTATCCGTTTTCTCTTAGTGAGGGATTTAAAAATAAAAAAATTCATATTACTAATTATGTATTAGACGGAGAATTTTCTCATATTGAGCAGCGTGCCAGCCAGACATTAGAAAATTTTCCAGTTGTTTATCAACAGATGTGCAGCATTGTGAGAACAACTGTGAAATCCTTACTAAAGCTTGCACCAGATTATCTAAAGCCACAGCAAAGGCGCATATTTGAACTTTTTGGTTTTGATTTTATGTTGGACCAAAATGGGAAAGTATGGTTACTTGAAATTAATCAGGCACCTGATGCGCCAACCTTTGAGGAAAATCGATTAGATCAAATACTATGGAATGTGTATTGGAATGATATTCTTGATGATTTTGTCTTGCCCATTGCGCATGCAACAAAACCTCATTATTCAAATTTCACACATCTATTGAAGCAACGTGATTGCTATTCCTTTTTCGCCGATCTTTTTTCTAAGATCAGCGCTAATCTGTGAAAATATATAGCAATTGATAAATAATTCTTCACTCATTTTTTTCGTCCAGTAGTTTTTCATCTGGCCTTGGACTAAGAATCACATAATGACCTAGCAACAAAGTCAAGAGGTACGTTATGCCAAGATCTCATTCTTATTCAAGAAAGCGCGATCATGTTATTAATACATTAGTGATGGCTGGAGGTGCATGGTTAGTATGGTATTTTTCTGGCCCCATTGGGGGGGAATTGTTACGTTCTGCTTATGAATTTTATTACAACATGAGATACGGTGAGCCAGGGTTTTTTGATGTTATATTTTTTGCAAATCGAGGGCACATTACACATCTTGGTTATGATTGGAGCGAATGTATTTGTGCAGCAATTTCAGCCCCCATATTTTTTACATTATCGAATATGATAACATCAAGGTTAGGAAGATGTGAAGAAACAGATATTGATGAAGATGATGAAGAAAATGAAACGCAGATGGAAAAAAAGCTCGATGAGCTGACTAAAGCAGTTAATAAGCTACAAGCTCCCCATCTACCCGAACAAGATATTATCTTAGAAAAAAGGAATTCCTCTAAAACGGTGACGCCACTGAGAAAATTATCAAATGACGATTATGATCAGATTGAACGAGTATCATCACAGCCTAAGAGGCGCTGCAATACAAGATCAGATAGCAATAAGGAAAATTATCCAAAATAGATATTCACAACAGTGATTTATAATCAGGAATTTTTCATTCCTGAAATGGGGGGGCGTTGAGACTTTTGTGCAGAATCAGCTAAGGCTTTGGCAATTTTTAGCCTTTGAGCCTTGGGAAGTTGCACGAGTGTTTGATAAAGACCCTGTTGAGCAAGTGTCATATTCCTATTTGAAAGTTGAGACATTTTTTCAAATAGAGCAGATAGCTGACGTTGATCTAGGGGATCTTCTGCCAGTGTTCTTGCAATTTCTAAGCGGAGTTTGAGGATCTCATTATGATTTGCAGCAATTTCTTGTTGTTGCTTTTTGATTGCTTCTGCTAGCGCTTTTTGGTTTTGTTCCGGTAAGCTTTTAAAAACACCTTGTGGAATCAATACTGAGTTTTGTGGCCATTCTGGCTTATGGATAAAATCACCAGCAATATAACCAATGATAAATATATTCAGTGCAACAGAAACCATTAGGATAAAATACAATTTTTTAGTGCCTGCCATATATTTTACTCTTCTGAATGGTTAAAGCGCCTAAGAGCATTATATACCGCAGCCGCAATATAATCCTACTAAACGATACTTTCAAGCGTGAGGATATTCACGGTATTCCCTTGGTGAAAAAATCATTAACTTCGAGAGTCGTTGATATAGTTGTCGACGTACTCGATATAGTAAAGTTTCTAGTGCATGAATTGAAATGCCAAGAATGTCTGCCACTTGATGCTGAGGAACACCCTGATGATAGTGCAAGATGAGGGCAGCTCTTTCTTTGGGCTCAAAAGAAGCTAAGGCAAGTTTGAGATAGTGTTTTTTCTCTTTAGCAAATAAAAGAGATTCTATGTGATGCTCAGAAAAATCGCTTTCAGCAATAGTATGCGTTTGGCCTCTTTTTTGTCCATGCTGCCAATCGAGACAGCGATTTACAAGCACTTGATGAAACCAGGTTTTGAACCTCGCATTTTGCTTCCATCCGGATCCTTCTTGCCATACCTTCATGAACACCTCTTGAACAATTTCCTTGAACTCTTTTTTTGTGTTTGTTCTTGAATTATAAATCTGTTTGAAAAAAATTGCTTAGTGGGCGTACATACATCTGTGATTAATTTTGTATGAATGGATTTTTACATAAATTGCATTGATACGCATGAAAATGCATGAAATGAGCTAAAAAAAATAATTAATGCTTCTTGTCAATGAAGCATTAATTTAAATGTGCGTAGCGCAAAAAAATCGAAGAATTAGGCTCTGCATTCTTCAGGGTGGTGATGACACCATTTTTTTCTGCATTTAACAGGATGTTTCTCACACCAAGTTTCTGCACAAGCTTTAGGATGATGTCTGCACCATTCTTGATGGCATTCTTTTGGATGATGGTCACACCAGGTCTCGCGCCGCTCGTGTCTGTCCCACCACCACCAATCCGCAAGCTGGATGTAGCCACTTTTTGAATTTACAGATTGAGTAGCTGCTAATACATTGCTACAAAAGGAAATGAGACTGATACTGCAAAGAAGAGCAATTGCTAATTTTTTCATAGTACACCGTTAACTGCCATTAAGTGTACCTTATTTGTCGCATAATATAAGTTACTATTTAGAGAAATGCTAGATATTCAAACGGTGATCGCTTTACTTAACGACGGCATTCCCGAGGATGATTTTCACACCACTCGCGTGCACAAACATTTGGGTGGTTTTCACACCATTGACGATGGCATTTTTCTGGATGGTTAACACATGTTTGTTCATGACATTCATTGGGGTGTTTTTCACACCATTCCTCATGACATTTTTGTGGATGATTTTCACACCAGTTTTTCCAGCCAGTGGGAACATTGGTTACCTGGGTGTGAGAATCGATAACGGCAGGGATGATAGTGGAATGATTGGCCAATGCGGTCCCAGCTAAGCATCCTAGTCCAAGGCACCACAACAGTATAGCCATCGCTCTTTTCATCGTAGCTCTCCAGGTCGCCGCCATATTATGTTAGAAATATGAGATATAATTTATATTATGACAAGCCTTTCCCTGACACAGCAAGAGAAAACTATAAATACATTGTAGATTTTTACGGTTATTCAGTAGAATGCTTGCTCTATATGAGCGGGGGTGATCATTTTATGAGTTCCTTGACTAAAAGAGATCTGCCGATAGGGATCTTTGACTCGGGTATCGGTGGTTTAACGGTTTTACGAGCTTTACAAAATACGCTTCCGCAGGAACAATTCTTGTATTTAGGCGATACAGCAAGATTGCCATATGGGACAAAGAGCCCCCAAACAGTTAAAAACTATGCTCTAAATGCCAATGAAATTTTAGTGGCCTCAGGAGTCAAAGCACTGGTTGTCGCTTGTAATACAGCTACCGCAGTAGCACTTGAGGCTTTACAAGAAAAATTTTATCCTCTGCCTGTTATCGGTGTCATTCATCCAGGCGCAACGGCAAGCCTGAATTTGAATGAGAATGGTCCTATTGTTGTTTTGGCAACAGAAAGTACTGCTAAGTGGCATGCCTATCGTCAGGTATTGTCACAGATGGCCCCTCACCGTGAAGTGATTGAATGGCCTTGTTCTTTGCTTGTTGCCTTGGCTGAAGAAGGCTGGTGCGAGGGTCCATTGGTTGAACAAATTGTGTCAAAATTGCTTGCCCCCTTGTTTGCTCAATTGGACGAGGTAAAGGTGAAGCCTGCTTGTGTCTTGCTCGGATGTACGCACTTCCCTGTATTAAAATCTGCTATCCAAAATGTAGTAGGGGATATCCCTATTGTTGATCCCGCGCATACGGTTGCCGAAGAGGTTCAAACATTGCTCCTAGAACAAAATTTATTACGCCTATCTCCAACTACTGCTAAAACAGGCTTTATGGCCACCGATGGGGTAGACAGGTTTGCAAGAGTTGCACAGATATTTTTAGGTTATCCTATCTCATCAAATGATGTTGAACTTGTCACTGTCATCCCAACAATTGTCACTTCCGCTCAGAAAGCAGTAGGCTAAAATTTAATCGAGAAAAGTTTGTTCTTTCGTTTCTAAAATCATTGATTAAAATGCAACCTAGAACGCTAGGTTGCGCGCCATTGCTATTTTTTCTTACGCTTGCTTGTTTTTTCCGCAGATGGTGGTTCGCTTAAAAACTCATAAAAGGTGAACTGAGGTGTGGATAAATCTGTGATTTCCAGATCATTATGATTTTGTGTTGATTTTTCTTTAGGGGAAACCTTAGTGATCTTAAATTTCCGGTGTCTTGCGCCCGAAGATTTAGCGTAAGAGTCTGTTATTTCAGGACTGACATCCTTTAAATTTAATTTAGGAACATCAGAATTGCTTCTAGGACGACCAATAAGTGTTTGCTTTTTTGACGGTTTAGTAGAAGGATCTGCTTCTATGGCATTGGAAGAAGAGGCTTTGGGAGAAATCATTCTTAATGGAGCTGAAGATGGTTCTAGAGGAGAGGCTGCTGAAAAATTGAGTGTCAGATAAATATGAAAAGGATTTTTTTCATTACCTTGTTCGACCTCTAGCATTTTTAATTCTGAGGTTAATGCTTCTAGTTGACGAGTAATATCTTCCTTAGAAAAACCAGTTACTGTTGTGGCAAGATCATAGCGTGGCGAAGAAGGGTGAGAGAGTTTAGTTTCATCAGGCAATAGGGAGGTGTATTCTTGTTCGAGAGATGTCAGACGTTTTATCATTTTATCAATATCTGTATAAAGAGGACGTTTGTTAGCGTTTTTTTCGGTTAAGAAAAGAATCATCTCTTTAAGAATTAGGAACATAGGGTCGCGTTTTTCTGAATTTTCATGGAAAATATCAGGCATGCCAATTTTAATATCCTTTTTTTGGAAGCTACCTAGTGTATCGTTTTCACGGTAGTCATTCATTTTTTTTTCAATGTATCGTTGATAATTTTCTTTGGTTAAGAGCTCTGCTAAAATGACGCCTAAGCTAAAATATTCATTTTGTAAGTTATAAATTGTATGCTGATTCGCAGGTAAGGTGGTTTCAGGAGCTTGATAGCCAATCGTGCCATAGAATGTTTTATTCGCTTTTTGCATTAAACAAGATGTTCCAAAATCAATAACAGTCACTGTGACTGTATCATTATCAATTTTAACTATAAAATTATTCGTTTTTAAGTCGCGGTGTAATATTCCGTGTCTTTGGTGCAGGGATTGAATTTCAGATAAAATACCTTTAATAAGTTTTATAACAAGCAAGGGATTAAGTGGCTTTTTAACATACTGACCATTTACTTTATAGTAACAAATATCAAGCAGATTGGTTCCAGGATAATATTGACTAAATAAATAATGAGTAGACTGACCGTGAAGATTATGTACACACTTTCCCTTGCCACGATTTAGCTGCATTAGTATTTCAAACTCATTGTCATAATCATCTAGATTATGTTCTGATTGAGAGATTTTGACTGCAGATAAATTGCTTATGCAACGATTTGCTTTTTTGTCTTCAAATAACTCTTGTGCTAAATAAACTTCGCCTTGTCCGCCTTGACCTAATTTCTGTGTTTTGTCGATGGCAAAAATACGGACTCGTCCAGTATGGTCTGAAAAAGAAACCATTTGATATTGTGGTTTTTCAGGCTGTGATTCGTCAATGTAAGAACTTACAACTGTTTCGTTAGAAATACATTTGCTTAATGCTTCTTTTCTTGCTTGCAAAGCTTTTTTATGGCTTAAAATCAACTCTTTGTTATTAATATCAATACTTAGCTTTGGGGTAGAACCTGTCATCATTTATTCTTTCTCCTGTTAATAAACCAAACAGAAGTTTTGAATATAGTCATTTTTTCATTTCTTTGTGAAAAGGACTGCTTATTTTCTCTGTATTGAAATGTTTTATGGAACCGATGCTTTGTTAATCTGTCATATTATTCAGATAGGCTATTTTATTTAAATCTACATTAAAGAGCACATAAATGCTGAATCAAGAGAATGTTACTTCAATAGAGACTGCAAATCACCTGTTTTCTAAAGCGTTAGAAGAACTCAAAGAGAGTAGTAATCAATCTCTTTTGTCAGAAGAAGGATTGATGAGAATTGCTGCAGCTAAATCAGAAGTCAATTTGGCGTACGAAAAATTGCTGGACGATTCCGCATGGGGTAGCGTTGCTGAAGATCCTCATTTATTTTGGGGAGTGTTGCAAAAAGTAATATTTGACACTTCATTATCTTTGTCTGCACAAAAAATTTTAAAAGATACCATTTCAAAGCAAAATTTGGCTGAGATAGATTTTCAGGCGTGTATTAAAGAACTCGTAAAAAATAACTGTCAACAAGAGGCAAAACTAATTCATAATCTTCGGCATTTTGGTTATCTGGTTGCACAAAATAGTGAAAAAAATAGAATGACACCTTGTAACGTTGATAGCATTCTCTTTGCCATGATATCAAGGTGGGTGCAAGATGACTCTCCTGATTTTTTGTTGGGTAATGCAATGCTTAATAGAAAGATCCAAGAAGCAGCTGCAGCAAATACAGATTCTGATCCATTGAACCTAAATGTAATTGATAAAGATAATCATAAAGTTTTTTTTGGTGAGTCGTTTGAACAGAGATTTCCTGAAGAAGAGAAAAAGATAAAGAAAGCCAAGCGTACTGCAATTAATCTTGATGTGCCATCGCGAGGCCCATCTTCTAATATGGCAGAAGCGACCTTAGAAACACCCAAATCAAATTGGGGTAGATTAATTAATTGGATTTCTCAAAGACCAACGGCAATTAAGCAGTTTTTTAAAAATATAAAGCTTCCTAAAATAGGTTTTTCACTTTTAAAGAAGGATAAAGGCACCGTTTCTGTAGGTAATCCTGTTGTGCAGCCAAAGCAACCCGGATCTCCTCTCATTAACGATCGCCATGAATCCTTGGCAGAAACCGTAAAAGAAAATGCTCCTGTAAAAATTTCGCAACATTGGAGCAAAAGAAATGTTACAACATATAAAGACAAGGCCAAAGAAAGAAAAGTAGAAGAACCATTTGTTGGCAGAGCAAGGGCAATTTTACCATCAAGGCGATTAAATGAAGAAGTAATAGCTGAAAATACGGTCACAGCTAAAAAAGCACAACAAGAAGACAAAGTGATATCAGAAAAAATTGCTCCTAGCATTCCTCAAGACGAAATCCAAAGTAAATATCCTAATGCACCCAAGAAAGTTGATACGGGGGCCGAACAGACTAGTTTTGAAAAGGCAAAAGAGGTTTTTGAAAAAAAGAAACCTAAGCAATCGTAAAATGAATAGCGCACATTTTTATTTATGATCGATTCATTTAAGTAATGCTAAAACATTTTTAATCGAATCGAGTGTTTGATCAATACGTTTGATAGATTTAGGTACAACTAGGATGGTATCGTCTCCTGCTACAGTGCCAATTATTTCTGTTTTTTCCATATGATAGTCTAATAGACGTGCTACCATAGAAGCTGAGCCTGGATGGCAATGGACAACGATAAGTTGTTCGTTTGCCACGATATCTATAATTAAGTTTAATAATAAATCAGCGGAATGAGGTGGAGCAGGTTCTTTAGGTAAACGATAAACGATATGCCCATATTCATTTCGGGATTTCACTGCACCTATTTTGCGCAAGAGTCTGGAGGCTTTTGATTGATTAATATCATGTCCACGAATTTGTAGTTGATGACAAATTTCTTCCTGCGTCGCCACGGTTGCTTTTTTCAATAGTTCCCGCAAATCTTCTTCTAATTTTTTAGTATCCATCTTTCACTCTTTAAATTTATGCGTGAAGATTATAATGTTGCTCTTGTTTGGCCGTTGCCAATATTAAGCTTGTGATAATGGAGATAGTAAATAAATTGAATATCATTTGAACAGTTTGTTCAGATGCATTTTGATGAAAGAGGTGAGGGGTGGGTAAGACTCCTGTTAAATAGACAACGGAGATCCCGAAAAGGGTAGCGCATAAAGGAATTTGACCAAAATGGATAGCATAAGCGCATAATAAAATAAGTAATATAACCGATAAAATAAGTGTGGTGATTTCTGATGTCAGCGCAAAAAATAAAAAATGACCAAGGATCAAGCCTAGGGCGCTAAGCCACCATCGTTTTTCCTGTCTTGTGAAATAACGCTGAGGGACGAAGGGATCAAACACAAGACAAAGTGGGGTGAGGCATAAAATGCCATTTATTTCGCCTAAAACGGCAGTTGACCAATCAAAAAAGGAAATATTACCGCCATACGTTTGCACTAAGATCCTTGCCATCAGAGAGATATGGATGCTGCTAAACAAGATAATGAGGACAATAAATTTACATAGCACTGACATTTTGGCTAAGGGCGTGACAGGCCCTATCCATTTTAAAGAAAATTGTCTACAACAAAATATGAAGCTTATAAATAACAAAGCTTGATAGAGACTGATTTGCCAAGAATAAAGGTTGTATACATAACTTGAAAATGTGCCGACAAAAATACCGAGTAAAAGAATATTCCCTCTTAAGAAAACAGCGGATAAAGCAACACCTGTGGCAGGCCAAATGGGAGAAAAAAAACCATTTAAAAGGACAAGCTGATGACCCCCGAAAATAATAATTGCACTAAAGAGAAACTCAGCTAAACGCCTAGTTAAGACAAGCCGCATAAATGCATTCGCATAGGTGATTGACTTGGCATCGTAACGTTTTTTTGCTACAACTTCGGCATTAAACTGTTTAAAACGCTTTTCTAAAGACACGTAAGTATGATATCCAAAATAATTGATGATGAACTATATCAGGGTTATTTAGCTAAAGTCTACCAAGATACACAAGGATATCAACGATATTCCCTTGCTGAACATACCTTGTATAAAGATGCTGGGATCTGTATCACCTATGGAGAGCTATTATACCCTAGTGCTAAAAAAATAATTCATGAGATGTCAAAAGATCAAAATGAGGTGTTTTTGGATCTAGGCTCAGGATTAGGCAAATGTGCACTACAAGTATTTATGCAAACTGAGCTACGAAGGGTATTGGGGATAGAGGCCTCTAAAGAACTGCATACGCAAGCGCTGACTGCTTTCAATCAAGTAAAATCAGATTTTCCTTCCTTTTGGGAAGAGGGGCGATCTTTAACATTAATTTGCGATAACTTTTTGCATGCTGATTGGCAAGACGCGACAATTGTTTATAGCTGCTCAACTTGTTTTACGCAAGAATTACTCATTGCAATCGGCAATAAAATTAATCAGCAACCACAGGTAAAGCAAGTCTTTAGTTTTCGGCCTTTGCCTTCACTAAAATTACCTTTAAAAAAGGTATTTGCTGTCGAATGCAGTTGGGATTCGGCATTATGTTTTTTTTACGCAAAACGATAACATCAGAGTGCATGACAATTGTGCATAAATTAAGGATTGAAAAGACATAGGGCTATCACCTTGTCATTGCGAGGCAGTGGTGCCGAAGCAATCCATGTTATCGTTCATGGATTGCTTCGCTAATGCTCGCAATGACAAGAATATGAATCAAAAATTTTTGAGTGCAATTAACATGCATCATAGAGATGTTTTTATGACCGTCTTTGCCTTTTCTAAATTCTCTTGCCAACGCTTATAACAAAGAGCACTTAACAACCCTAACTGAACGACAATCCCAATAAAAGCTAATAGGGTATTTTGACCCCAGCTAGGCAAGAACAAAGGTAGCAAGCTATTAAGATGTAAAGCGCTAAAGAGCAATGGTAAAAGCATATAAAGCAGAAATAAATAAAGCACAGCGGTGCTTAATGCCTTTTTAGGGTTCTTGCTAAAATTAAAATAATGAATTAATTCAATATCACGCAGCAAAAAGAAAATGCTTGTCAGAATAAAGATAGTGGGTGAAAATTTTTCAAATATGACACCTTGCTGTTTAATCATCGCTATTAAACCTGCTATTACCGTCAGGGTAAAAGAGATTGTCCACCAAGGGAGTTGTTGTAGACTTTCGATGGTATTGTGTTCTTTAATACGACTAAAAAAATGCTTATAACGGATGAGCGAAAGATCATCTGTAAATAAGGAAAAGTATGTTAATAGTTGTGCAGAGAATAGGGCGGTATATAAAGGAGCATTAGCAAGTTGCTGCTGTATGGTTTCTAACTCTGGAAAATGAAGATTTTCAAACTGGAAATCTTGAAAAGATGTTAATCCTGAAAAATAAATCATACAAAAAATGTTAAATCCTGCCCATATCCAAGGAATATTTTGATATTGTAATTCTTTGCAAAAAGAGCGCTGCAATCCAATAATCGCCCATCCCAAAAATAAGATAAGGGATGTCAGGGCAAAAGGACCTAAAGCAAAAGCATAACCGTGCCAAGAGATCTGCTGATCGTATCCTTTAAGAGCATTAAAACAAAAATTGGTGGTAAAAGCCCCAATAATAAAGGCAGCCAAGAAATATCTAAAAGTTTTATTGGTTTTTTCTCGTCGAATTTGTGATAAGACTTGAATGCTGAGTAATAATGCTATTGCTTGGCTAAATAACCCGCCTAACAATAACAACGATAATTCTTGGCTAATAGATAAAGAAGACGTTAGTATTTGACCACTAAAATCATGAGAAGTATTTGTCCGTAAAAGTGAATAAAGTAACAGACAGATAGCCGTACCATACCAACTATATAGGGTAGAGCCTATTAATTTTCCCCAAGTCATTGCCCATGGGGAAATAGAGGATTGGCGCTGAAAATCCCAAGTGCTGTTATTGATTTCGTCAATAACAGTCTCTGAGCTACGTTTGGTGCCCCATAAAAAAATAAAAAAGCAAGCTAATTCAAAGGCAATGGTAGCTGCCGAAGATTGACTACCTGTTAAATAAACAATATAGACTATTAAACCAATAATAATTGGCGCCATTATAATCCGATGATAATTGAAGTCTAGCCAGATGTTGCGGCGCAATTCAGGATTGAAGAACACGCATTTATTCCTTAGATTTTTTGTCTGGATGAGTTTCTTTGGCAATATTTAAATAAACATCTTGCATTCGTTGTTTTTGCTCTTGAATGCTGTATACAGGAATTTGTTTTTCGATAAGTGTTTTTAATAACTCTTTTTGTTCATTTTGTTTGCCTTTAAAATCAATAATGGCAACATTTTTTTCTGTCGATTTGAGTGTGACTTGAGGGATAGATTTTAAGAGTTCAGCATATTTTTGCGCATCTTCAGTCATTTCAACTTTTAATATTACTATATCTTGCAAAGGACCTTGGTATTCAGTTAGTGCGCAATGTTTGATCATTTTCCCTTCATCTAAGACTATCATGTGAGTTGAATAGTCTTCTAGCTCGGCCAATATGTGGGATGAGACAATAAGCGTCATCCCTTCTTTTTGTAAAGAAAGTAAGAGTTTAGATAAGTTAAAACGCGCTTGCGGATCTAATCCTGATGCGGGTTCATCCAATAATAGTATTTTGGGTTTATGCATAATCGTTTGTGCGATTGCTAAGCGTTGTCTGAGACCACGTGAAAGTTTTGAAGCTGCAACATCCTTATATTCCCAAATATCAAGGCGCCTGGCTGCTTCTTCCACTAAGGAGTCTGTGTTTGTTATGCAGCCGTGGCTCCAAGCAAAAAACTTTAGACTTTGCATGACAGTTAGGTCATCATAGAGTCCAAAGAAGTCTGAAAGATAGCTACAAGTCTCATGGACTTTGCGGGGATATCGAACTGTATCCCAATTATCCATTTTGATAGTACCTAACATGGGGTTTTCTAATGCTGCCATGCAGCGCAGTAAAGTGGTTTTGCCTGCACCATTAGGGCCCACTAATGCGGTTATTGTATTGGGCAAAATAGAGAATGAAATGCCATTCAGTGCTCGTTTGCCAGGGTATTCAAAAGAAAGATTATTAACACCTATCATGGTAGGGTAGCAGTCCATGGTATTTATAGAGATACTATAGGAACTATAACGGATCATCCCGTGTTAGGCGAGAAAACTGGAGAAAGTTACATGGCTAATCCACGTACTAAGCAAGATAAACTTGCACATCGTAGGGTAAAATTTGCCACAGCCTGCGAGTCTATAGCTTATGATGTGTCATCTGCAATACTAGGTTTTATACCAAACGGTTTGAACCTTACTTACGATCGCGTTTTAAAACCCATGCCGGTGCTGGGGAGGTTCTTTTCTCACCGTTGGGTTGAACAAGTCTGTAAACTTTGTACCGGAACGACTATTGGTCAGGGGGTTGCCACTGATCTCGCACATTTTCTTTTTCGACCTATCGGTTTTGCAATTGGCGTGATATTAGCAAAATTTTCTAAAAAAGAGCTGCGCTATGAAGGACAGTTTGGGAAGTTTTTATTTAGCATATCAGAGCAAACTGTTGGCGGAGCATTATTAGGCATCATTCTCATTAGCCTAGCTTCTTTGTTTGTAGAGCATCCCTCATTTCAATTAGGTCAAGAATTAATTGCTTTAGGGGCAGGTCTTGGGGCTTCACTCGGATTACTGGCAAGAGTTTTTTTATTAGTTGCTATCAATCAGGTCAATCACACTCATATGGAAGCAGTGAAACAGAATGCCCAAAGAGCTAAAGAACTGGGGATGAAGTTAAAAAAAGCTGCAAGACAAAAAGCGAAAAGTCTAATTCTCAGAGAGGCTCAAGATATTATTCAACAAATGAATGGTTCTACATCGCAGCAGTATTTAGAAACTTTTTTCAATCAAACTTACGATATGCTTTCTAATAGTCTTAATCAGAAAATTGATAGACACTTTAATTATCTTGTTGATAGGGCATGCCATGGTGATATTCATGCCTTAAAGCGGTTACAAGATCTGATCCCGACTAAACAATCTGCTAAAAGTGTTGTGATGACGCCTTTCGAAGTCATGATTGATCGCATTTTTAATACACGAGCTATTTTTAGACTCAAAGATGAAGTCGATACGGCATATGATCGTTGGCAATATGATTTCTTGCGCGTGAAGACGTCTTGAAGAGGGGGCAGATCCTTACTGCCTCGTCACTTACTGTATATATGGATTCCCATTCCCTTGAATTGCTTTAATTTTCTCGTTTCTTTCTTTTTCCCACGCATCAGCAGGATACTGCTGATGCCAATCATAATAGAGTGCAAATTGTTCTTGGTTAAGGGGCATGTGATAAGTATCTTTCATATAAAGATAAGTACGGGCAACTTTGCCTCTTAGATGAGGCGCAATCTCAATAATCTTGCTTTTTTTATCAATATAGAAGTGACAGCCTTGTTGTGAAGAAGGGTGATCTGCTATTAATCCAAATGAATATTGGCGTCGATATTGCTTGAGGATTTTTAACTCAGGGACAAAATTATGTAAATCTCGACTCATTAAACGATAAGTTTCATCTATTTTCTGACAGCATCGTAACCCCTTAAAACGCTGACCCTGCTGATTAACACATAGCTTTTCACGATAACAAAGCAAATGTCCTGCCAGCGCTGAATAAGGAACAAGAGGCATCCAGTCTACTTGTGTATTAATTAAAGGACATTCCTTGCAGCTTTGAAAGATTATATTGTTTTTAGCTGTAAAGGGTTGTTCACAAAAGAAAGTAGAGCGGTGATCTTGATAGAGAAGCGCTAGATCTTGTTTCAGCTTATGGGATGAATTAGCAGGAGATGAAGGTAACACCCCCTGCACAAGAGAAGAATATAAAGATAATATGCAGATGAAAATGCGGATAAAAAAATTCATAAGGTACTAAAAAATCAAGAATTGGGGATCAACCCATTATCCCGGAGGGCCTTTTCTAATTCTTTTTTATTAAACCCATCAATACGAATAGTACCCACAAAGATAAGCGGCACCCCTTTACCCTTCAGAGCGGTGTATTTTTTCTTAGCTATTTCAGAGTTCTCAATGTCGTAATCAGTAAATTCAACATTTAATGAACGCAAGTAAGCACGAGCATTTTTGCAATGTGAACACCATGATGTACCATAAAGAACAACGGGTTTTTCATTCAATACTAATGCATCATTGGCATGAGCAAATTCACAAAAAAGAAAATTTAACCCAACTAAAAATGCCAGTAATGTCAAAAATCTACGATAATGATTTATATTTATAATGTTTGTCATATTTTTACGCCAAAAAAAAAAGTACTAAATACTACTTTATTATTAGAAAAACAACTTATACACTCTATAGTCTAGCGGATAATTTCAAAGGTGTGATGTGCGGCGGATCCTATTCATTACAGTAATGATAGTTAGCTTTATACCTTTCGTTGTGCAGGCGGCAGGGCCTATTATGCATGTAGCATTAGGTGAGCGTTGGCTGGCTTTATATGCCCCACAATATACAGAAGATGAGAAGAAATTATTTTTACTTGGGACCGTATTTCCTGATATCCGTTATTTAGGCGTTATTAAAAGAAGTCAAAGCCACTTTAAGGGAGTAACTCTAGCCAAAGTATACGAAAGCAATTCCCCCTTTCAGAGAGGGATGCTCTTCCATAGCTTCGTCGATGAGTACCGCGAAAAATTTGTTCGAAATTCCACGGTTGAAAAACAATTTGTAGAAGTCCCAAGGCATCTTCAGGGAACTTTTCTTAAGCTTGTAGAAGATCAAATTGTCCATGATAGACAAGATTGGGCAAAATTTAGGATGTTCCTCTCTTCTATTCCTGAGGAAGAAAAAATATATGGCATTGATATTCAGTCATTGACCCAGTGGCATACAGGTTTGACCGTATATTTTACCACTTTACCTAGTTTTATTTTGACACAAGTAAGCTTATTTGATCGGGGTATTTTAACTTTAGATGCACCAACCGTTAAACTATGGAGCACACTCTTGCCAAGATATGCAACTGATCCCAAAATGCAAAAATATGTTGATGAGCTTTTTTTATCTTTTGAAAAAACATTAACCCGGAAATCAGCTTAAAATAGCAATGAAAAAATTTTGAATTGTCTTGAAATAATGATTAATCGGATTACATTGGATAAGAGTAGTATAGAAAAACAGTTCTTTTTTAATTAATTAATGCCGACAATGTATTAATAACCATTAACAATCTAAATGATCAAGAAGCTTAGGATCGCCATAATGGAATCCATCATAGATTTCTTTGATATAAACGATAATTCAAGAATTACACAAGTACGCTGGATTGGTCAAATATTTCATACTATTAAAATAGCAAAACTTGAGGATCAACCCACATGGATGATGGCCCGTGCATTGCTATTAGAGCAAGAGCTTATCAAACACAATTATAAGTTGATTTGTTACACTCCGCAGGATGTTAACTTAAAAGAGAAAACAGTTGTTGGTTACATGATTGAGAATGGGCAATTTAAAAAAATATGTATGCCCATACCAAGAATTAATGGAGAATTCTATTTTGGATCAAAAAACCATGAAGTTTATCATATTTTTTTATCATGGGCGCTAAAACATGGATATGAAATCTATCCAGATGCCACGATTAGAGATCTAGCTGTTGATAAACTTTATACTGCGGAAGTTTTATCAAAATATGATAAGTCAATTGTCCCATACACCCAAATTTATAGAGATGATGTTGAACAATTAAAATTTTTTTTACAAAAAAGCGATAAACTATTTATTAAACCAAGATTTGGCCGAATGGGGGATGGCATTTTTATTATCAAGCAGGATAATAATCAATATTTAATTAGTTATTATTATAATGCCAAAACACAATCAGTTGTTTTCGATGATTTGTCTGATTGCATTCTTTATATCAAGGAAAATGCAGAAGATAAGCAATATATTCTTCAAGAAGCTATCAATGTTATACGATATGACAATGCTATATTTGATCTACGTATAGTCATGTTTAGTGATGAAAAAGGTTGGCATTTTTTAAGTGAAGTGAGAGTAGGGGCTAAATCTAGTGATGTTTCTAATATACACCAAGGAGGACAAACCTTTTTCACAGAAGAGTTTCTCAATAAAATTTTTTCTAAAGATCGTTCGTTTTTGATTTTACAAAAAATTAAGAAAACTGCAACTGAGATCGTCACCTTTTTAAATAAAAAGTATCATGGCGTCATAAATGAACTTGCACTTGATCTTCTGATTGATAAGGACGAAAACTTGTATGTTGCAGAGTTGAACACTAAACCTGGTTTGGCAGGAAACCCAAGTGAATACCACTCTTACCCTCAAATGTCAGATAATGAAAAACAAAAAATTGAAGATCTCGCTGCCAAGAATGGTAAGTTTTTAGCGCTATCATTAATGAATAGATACCGCTTAAGATTACTGGATAATCATCACAGAACTTTTAAATTAAAGAAAGATGATAGTTTTGAATTACTCATACTCGATAGCCTATATTTTAATGAAAACTACTATAAAAACATCAAACCTATTATGCAAAACGCAGACTTTGTCCTTGCAAACCTAGAAAATGCTACTATTGTGAACAATCCAGAAATTGCATCCAAAGTGCTTGTAAAACATAATTTTTCGTTAGTAAGTCTCTCTTCAGATGTAAATAATAATCAAACACATCAGATGTTTGAAAATCTTAACATTTTGACCTTGACGGCAGGAATTGATAAAGCGACAAGACATTTTGTTGGAGAACTCCATTTTAACGAGAGAAAAACTGTCTTCGTTATCTTTACCGAAATACCTAAAGATTTTGACTTTCAAATTAAGCAGCTAAAAGAATTCTATCCGAATGTTTTTGTAATTTTATATCAACAGTGGTTTTATGATAATGATGAGCTCAATCACAAAATAGATGATGGATATCTTGATAAAGCTATCAATTTGATAATTAGATATAGAAATTCATCTTTTCTAGAAATTAAAGTGATTGGTAATAGCTGGATGTTTTCTAGCATGGGAAAATTCAAAATTAAAAAAAATAGTGAGATCTGTTACAGTTTGATAATTTCTCTTAGCATTCGATGCATAAATGATATTGATAATATCATTTTGAATCTATATCCGATTATTAGTGATACTACCACAAATAGTAATCAGCCTAGATTTTTAAATGAAAATGAATTTTTTCATTTTTTAGAAGTTATTACAAGTAAAATGCAAACTAAAGGAAATGAAAAAATAGCTATTGACGTCAAAAAAGATAAATTCGGTTTATATTTGGAAGTTTTATTAGGTGAGGCACAAAAAGCCGAATAGAATTACAGTCATTTTTTAAGATATGAATGCCGATAAATTAGTAACTGTAATTGGTTCTATAACCACACCAGCCAATGATTCATTTTTATAGAAATTTCCTGTTAATTGATCCAAGTATTTAGGATAGATTTAATGGCATCAATAATAGATTTCTTTAATATCGAAGGTAGTTCGACAATCAGAAGAACGAAATGGATTGGTTTATTTTTTCATACCTTAACTATAACGGATCATGAACCTTCATGGATGATGCGACGAGCATTATTGATTGAAAGCGAACTCAATAAAAATAATTATAAATTAATTTGCTTTACTCCAGCTAATGTTAATTTAAATGAGAAAACTGTAACAGGTTATATGATTGATAATGGACAATTTAAAAAGATATATATGCCTGTGCCGAAAATCATTTGTGAATTTTATTTTGGAACAACTGATATTGAAATTTATCGACAATTTACAACATGGGCTTTAGAAAAAAAATATCATATCTACCCAAATAGGGCCATTAGTCAATTAGCTGCTGATAAACTGCTGACGGCAGAACAGTTATCGGAATATGATATGTCTGTAGTGCCTAAGACCGAAGCTTATAAAGAGGATATAGAGCAAATAGATATATTTTTGCAAAAAAATAACAAGGTTTTTGTTAAACCACGATTTGGTAATATGGGTAATGGTATTTTTGTGCTTAAGAATGAAGACAATCGTTACATAATTACTTACTATAATAAAGGCAAATCAGATACTGTTATCTTCAATACCTTGTCTGATTGTATTTTTTACATTAGCAAGAATTCTGAAAATAGAAAGTATATCATTCAAGAAGCCATCAATGTATTAAAATTTTCTAATTCAGTTTTTGATCTTCGCGTCATTATGTTCAATGATGAAAAATCTTGGCACTTTTTAAGTGAAGTAAGATTGGGCAAAATATCTAAAGAGTTATCTAATATACATCAAGGAGGTAAAACATACTTTACTGATGAATTTTTCAATAAAGTATTTGGCAAAGAGCATGCTGACTATGTTCTACAAAAAATTAAAAACACTTCTACTGATATTATGAATTTTTTAAATAATCAATATGATGGCGTTATCAATGAGCTCGCCCTCGATATTCTTATTGACAAAAATGATAACATGTATGTTTCTGAGTTAAATACTAAGCCTGGTTTAATTGGAGATCCAGATGCTTATAACAAATTGCAGTTGACAACTGATGAAAAAGAAAAGCTTCAAGGTCTTGCGATTATGCATGGAAAGTTTTTAGCAAAATCTCTTATACATCAAGAACGATTAAATTCTATGAATAATCTTGAAAACATAGACAAAAATAAAGAAGAGAAAATTGATCTAAACGTTCATAACGAAAATAAAAACGATGATCCACCTTCAAATTATATTGGTATGATATATCAAGAAAGAGATGAAAGTGAAAGGAAATATATTTATGGATATATGTATCAAGGATTTGCATTAGAGCGTGAGCTTGTTAAGCACAATTATCATCTGTTTTGTTATTCAACATCATTTGTAGACAAAAACAAAAGAACTGCTGATGGTTTTGTAATTAAAAATGGAAAGTTTGTACCAATAACTTTACCCATTCCTAAATTGAATTTTGACTATCACTTTCGTTCAGCTACTTCTACAGAAAGACAGCAGGCGATGTATAGAAATTTTGAGCCTTGGGCTGCTATAGAAGGTTATGAAATTTACCCCCCAAAATCTATTCGAAGGTTAACCCGAGACAAATTAAGAACAGCAGAAATATTAGCTGAGTATGATCCGTCAATTGTTCCCAAAACTGAACATTTTACAAAAAACGAAGAACAAATTGAAAAATATTTAAAAGATAATCACTGGGCATTTATTAAGCCAAGATTTGGCAGAAAAGGTGATGACATCTTCGTCGTTAGAAAAAATGACAATCAATATTTAATATCGTACTACTATGAGAATAATAAAAATTCTTTAACAGTGAATACTCTACTAGAATGTATTCAATTTTTTAGCAATAATTCAAAAGGTAATGATTATATTATTCAAGAGGCAATAGATTGCCTCTCTTATGAAGGTTCAGTCTTGGATATCCGAACGGTCGTTCTTAATGAGAATAAGAATTTTCATTTCTTAAGTGAGCTTGTGGTAGGCAAAAAAGGAAATGATGTATCAAATTTATTTCAAGATGCACAAACATATCAGCTGGACGAATTTTTTCCTAAAATGTTTTCTAAAGAAAAAGCATCAATTATTATCGACAAAATAAAAGATTTTTCAATAAAAGCTGCGGCTTATCTTAATCAACAATACGACAACAAAATAAATGAGCTTGCTTTTGACTTGCTCATTGATAAGCAGTTAAATATTTATATTGCTGAGTTGAATGTCAAGCCAGGATTGGTCGGCATGCCAATGCAATATAGTAATTATTATAACATGACCGATGAAGAAAAATATATTTATGAAAATGTTACGCTTAAACATGCAGCATACTTGGCCCGTTCATTATTAAGTAGAGCTTGTTGCGTCCAAGCAAAAGAAAGCGAATATTGGTTTCAAGATATTCATTCAACCATATCAATTGATTTGGAAAATATAAAGAAAATATCAGAATTAATTTTTAAGGCGATTGCAGAACGTACCTATTATATTGATTCGTTACCGCACGTTTATCAATACGATTCTGAACCCAGAATTATATTTGTTTCTGTTTCGGATTATGTATCAAAGGCAAAGACATTTTTGGGAAGCGGTAATGGTCTTCTTAAGGCTATAAATTCAGCATTAGAATTAACCACAGGGTTAGCTAAGACTTTTAATATAAAAGCTTTAAAAATAGATGTTGTTC
>MKTN01000045.1 GCA_001898235.1 Gammaproteobacteria bacterium 39-13 | reverse complement strand
CTAATTTATTAGGAGCAGATATGGTGATAGAGTCGCCATCAGCACTTGCTCCTGAATATCAAAATGTAGCTGAAAATCAAAAATTACGCGCAAACCTTTCCATTGAATTTCTCAGCATGATGATAGCCGAGGATAAACTTCAACTTGCAAGCATTACCGCAATACAACCCCATTTTCCATTACGAGGGGAATTGGAAGTTGAAACAAATAATGGCGTGATAAGACAGGGGCCTCCTCCTAAAGGGCAAGTATGGGTAGAGGAAACATTAGCGCTACGGTTAAATCGTCACTTGAATGATGAAGTCGATATTGGTAGCGCACATTTTCGAATCAGCGGCATTATACGCCAACGTCCTGTTGCATTATCAGAAAGCAGTGTGCTTGCTCCTGTTGCCTATGTCAATGCAGAAGATCTTCCTGCGATGAATGTATTGCAGCCGGGTAGCCGTGCTTCTTATAGATTATTATTGGCGGCAGACAAAGAAGCATTAAAAGCTTATCGACAACATTTTGAAAAAGCCGACTCTGATTTAAGATGGATTACGCCTGAAGAGGGTAGATCTTCCTTAAGTCGTACCATGACTTATGTGCAGCGCTATTTGAGCGTTATTTTATTAATACAAGTTCTTTTAGCAGGAATAGCTATTGCATTATGTGCTCATCAATATAGTATGCGTCAACAAAAAATGGTTGCATTGTGGCGAAGTTTTGGCGCATCAGGCAAAACTATTGTCAGACTGCAAGTGCTGTCCTTATTATTGTTAGCCATGTTTGTTTTAGCTACAGCAATTATATTTGGACATCTTGTTACATCTTTATCGCTACATTATGGGAAACAGTTAGGTCTTCCTCCCATGACAGTAGGATGGCAAGGGATAGGCTTGGGTGCTTTAACAGGCATGATTATGTTATGGGGATTTGCGTTACCGCCCATATTACAATTAAAGCGAATTTCACCTGTTCAAATCTTGCAGCGCGATAAAACTTATTCTCCATCCATCAGCGTATTTAGCTATATCACGGCATTTGTTTTGCTAGCTGGATTATTCATTTTGTTTATTGACGAAAGAGAAATGGCATTTAGGATCAGTAGTCAGATCCTAGGAATGTGTATTATTGCCTTTGCTTGTTCTTATATTTTATGGCATGGATTTATACCGTTTTCTAGAAGTAAAAAACCGGCATGGCGATTTGGGCTCTCTTATCTTATGCGTCATAAATGGCAAGGCGTAACGCAATGGTTGGTTTTTTCGATGGTCATGATGTTGCTTCTTTTGGTGCAAATCATTCAGCGGGATTTAATTAGTATGTGGCAGGCACAATTACCTGCCTCAACCCCAAATTATTTTTTATTAAATATCCAGTCAGAACAAATCAAGCCTATGACGCAGTGGTTTCAAAAACAGGGAATAAATGATGTGCAATTTTATCCTATCGTGCGAGCACGCATGAGCCATGTAAATGGTGTGACGATTGAAAGCTTAAATCAACAGCATAAAAATGAGCAACAAGGATTACAGCGTCCAATTAACTTAACGTGGATGCAGCATTTGCCTAAAGACAACAAATGGGTGGCAGGAGATGTATGGGAAAATATTCCTTCAGGTCAACCTTTGATTTCAGTTGAAAAGAGCTTCGCTGAACGCCAGCATTTGAAATTAGGCGACACCATAGGCTTTCAAATGGCTGATGAGCATGTAACTGGAAAAATTGTGCAATTGCGAACTGTTGAATGGGAAACGTTTAAACCTAATTTCTTCGTTATTTTTCCACCATTAGTGATAGAACGTTTTCCTCACTCTTATATAACAAGTATTTATTTATCGAATGATCAAAAACCTCTTCTAAATGAGCTTATTAAAGAATTTGTAGAAATTACCATCATTGATATCGATGCTATTTTAAAACAAATGCAAGAGATGATGGCTAAGGTTTCAATAGGGTTGAACAGTTTATTGGCCTTAGTTTTTGTGCTAGGCATTTTGATTATGTATGCAAGCTTGCTTTCAAGTTTAAAAGAAAGACTACAAGAAAGCGCTTTGTTACAAATTTTAGGAGCTAATAAAATTTTTATTCTGAAAGTATTAACCATTGAATTTAGTTTATTGGGCATTATTTCAGGATGTTTGGCTGGTTTGATGGCGCTAATTGCGGCACATGATTTAGCCAGTCGATTTTTTGGATTATCTTATGGATTTGAGTTTAAATGGGTGCTAATTGGGATCATAATGAGCACCATCGTTATTTTGGCTTGCGGATTATTTGGTGCAAGACGGGTTTTTCAAGTATCGCCGTTGTGGTTGTTGCGGCGCAGTTGATATGCCGCCTGTGGGTGAGGAATGAAATAACGTTGCATAGCATCTACCCTGGACTTGCGCCAAAGATAGCAGATGCTACTCAAGACGTTTGGGCGAAAAGATTTAAAATTTAATCGAGAAAATGAAACAGGAACAAAAATGATTAAAAAAATTTTTTGGAATGGTATTAAAGCCTTTGTGCCGATTGCGCTTACTATCTCTATTGTAATTTGGTTATTTACGAGTATGGAAGCTTTCTTTGGGCACTTTTTGCGCCGGATTGTGCCACCACAATATTATTTTGATGGCATAGGCATTATTGTTGGCGTAGCGCTTATTTTTGTGATTGGTATCCTAGTCAATGCGTGGATGGTAAAAAAAGTGTATGCATTGGCTGAGCGTCTTGTAAAGCGTATTCCTTTTGTGAAGTCTATTTATAATGCAACCCAAGAACTCTTAGATTTTTTTGATAAAGACAAACAAAATGCTCAGCAAGCTGTTTTGGTAGAGACCCATTTAGGAAGAATAGTGGGTTTCATCACACGTGATTCATTGTCTTCACTGACACCAAGTCTTGGTAATGATGATGATGTTTTAGTGTATATCCCTTTAAGCTATATGGTGGGTGGGATCTCTATTGTTGCACCTAAAAGCACTTTAACACCTTTAGCCTGGCCAGTTGATAAAGCGATGAGTTTTATCCTAACAGCAGGGATGACGGGCCAAAAAAATAATTCCCAAAAATAACTAAGAAGAGAAAGCCATCCTTGCTTTATTTCATTTCGCTGCATTAACTTTTGGGGGGCACTCTGCTTAGATCAGTGTGGGTGCATTCTTTTGTAGTGTTTTTCTTGACGTAATAAATTAAAACCTTTAAGTTAGCGCGCAAATGTGTTTTTACTAAAGGTGAAGCTGAATGAGTTTGGATAGTGTAACAAGTTCAAAGCCCAATTTAATTAATTCTCTCAAAGCAAAATATAAAACCAGCGACAAAAGTGCAGAAGAAAAGCTTGTTTATTTAATCAAGAAAAAAAAGGTTGAGCTACACGAAGTGGATCCCTTAGGACAAAGTGCCATCCATTGGGCAGCAATGAATGGTTGGGCATTAGTTTTTAATGCCTTGGTTGAAAAAGGTGTTGATCCATTTTTACCTAGTGGAGAGGGATTTTCTCCTAATCGTTATGCGCGAGTTCACAAGAGTCTAGATATTCTAAAGATTTATGAAGAACAATTTCCTGTTGTCATATTGTCTGAAGAAAGCACCGCAACGACGCGAGAAATTGATGCCGCTTTGTTAGATTGTGGTTTCCATGGCTTTCCCATTTTGCCCATAGAAAGCCCGAAATCAACTAAAAAAGATGAAGAAGCACTCTCTGAAGAACAAGCGCTAGCGCATTTTTTGAAACAAATTTTTAAAGATGAAAGATTCGATTTCAAAAGCCTAAAATCTGCTACTAAATCAAAAAAAATAACACTTAAATATATCGATACAACATTTTTATCTCAAATTGCTGCTGGTATGGTAGAGCAAAGCTCTCCAGAAAAAGTATTGAAGATATTGAATCAGCTGTATCCTAATTGTAGCTGGCGGGCAAAATTATCTTGCATTTATTTAGTAAAGGAAATGCTACTTCAAGCTAGAGTCGCAGAGTTGCTCTTAACCGACGAGTTTCAACAAGAGTTGAAAACTTTCACCCAACATAGAGGAGAAGCCCTTGCTCTAGAAGCTGTCAAGATGAAATTAGCACAGTTTTATCAAAGTAAATTTCATCTACCATTGGCAGCAAATTATGCCCTCGATTTGCTAAAGGTATTTACGCAAGCCACTTTACAGATATCTCCTGAGTATTTTTCAGTCAAGAAAATGTCGCCTAAGTTATTAGATACGCCGTTTGTCGCATTTTCAACTTTGTATAATAAGCTTACCTATACAGTTTGTATGGATATCTTAATGGCACCTACCATAGCTGAGTGTGCTTCGAGAATGGATTTCTATTTACAAGTCATCGAGTTTTGTCTTACGGATGACGATAACCTTGGGCTCATCCCAAATTTTTCTGCAGCGTCTGCTATTTACAATGCTTTGCAGCTCTTTGCCGTTTCACGTTTGCAAAATGCTTGTATTATATCTTTGCCTAGCTTACAAAAAGCGCTAAGTGAATTTGATCCACTATTAAAGGGGTTAGATAATTTCGCAGGGATTAACCAGCGAATGGCTGAAAATCAAAGATGTATACCAATGATGTCACTCTATTCTGCTCAAAAGGACAAACTTTTAGAGAAAGATCTTGCTTCATCTATTGTCGCTTTTGGACAGCTCAATCAACAATTTGAAAGAAATCGCAGCTATCTAGCTTCTTTAGCTTATCTACAAAAAATGGGATATAAAACGGATTTTATATCAAAAGTGCATAAAATGGTTTATGTAGAAAAAGACGCAGAATGGTATTCTTTTAATTTAGAACCCCTGCGGATCATTAATCTTGATGAAGAAAAAATTAGCGCTCATCTTTTAGAGCCATTGAAATTTTGTTTAACGCTCCAAGCACCTTTGGTCGTAAAAAAGGATCAAGTCCAATTTAAAGGACATGCGGCGAAAGATGCAATAGAAGCATTTTTAGCAACGCCACAGTTCCTGGAAAGCGAAAAGCCTGAGGAGAAAAGAACGGAAATTCTTGGTTTATGTGACAAAATTATTGCGGCTTTTGCAGCGAATAATCCGTTTGCTGCGAAAATACAAGAGCAAGATGGTCGCAAGAGTAAAAGATCTAAAAAGCTTACAAGAACCCCTCACGAAGAAGTAAAGCCTTTACCGTCCGCCTTAATAGATGATTTTGCAGCATTGAAAATTAATGAAAAACCACACACTTATAGCCCCTCTGCTGACAATGAAGATATGGTTGTATTAGAGGAAGAAGAAAAAAGGCCTAGAGCAAATACGACGATTTTACTTTCTTCGCGTCACCATCGGCATCAATCAGAAAGAGTTTCTTCGCCCAGAAAAGATAAAGTGAGATCTACTAAGACTACTCCTAATCTAGACGAAGAAGCGTTACTATCATCTCGTACTTTCACGCCATTGGTTCAGGCGCAGTCTTTTTCTAATCCGCTGATGAGTGTTAATAATCAAGACAGTTCTTCATCATCACCAGAACGAGGCCGCGAAAGTGATCTTAAAACGAATAGCAAAGCAAAATTAGGTAAAAAATGATGTAGTTACATCAGCAGATGAGATGTCCTCTCATCTGCTGATGTCTATTTAGCGTGGGGTAATAATTTGAATGCCACTGTCGGCAGCTATCAATACTTTATCTGCCCCTCTTTGCGCGAATAAACCGTTGGTAACGACACCGGTGATATTATTAATCGCTTGCTCTAAAGCAACTGGCTGTAAAATATTAAGATTATGCACATCAAGAATGATATTGCCGTGATCCGACACAAACCCTTCACGATAGGCTGGATCGCCACCCAGTTTAACAATTTCGCGAGCAACATAACTGCGTGCCATGGGAATGACTTCAACGGGAAGGGGAAAGGATCCTAATTGTTTAACATATTTTGATTCATCGATGATGCAAACGAATTTTTTTGCTACAGCAGCAAGTATTTTTTCGCCAGTGAGGGCTCCGCCGCCGCCTTTAATAAGTTGGCAGTGATGATTGCATTCATCTGCACCGTCTACATAAACACTGATGGGTCCTTCGTTGATATCAACAACCGGGATCCCATGAGAGCGCAAGCGTTTTTCTGTAGCGACAGAGCTGGCAACCGCGCCTAGAATATGATTTTTTTGCTGAGCAAGGGCATCAATGAAGAAATTGACAGTACTACCTGTGCCCACGCCAAGCAGGGTGCCTGGTTCAATTTCTTTTAGTGCTGCCATGGCGACAGCATGTTTTAGTTGGTCTTGAGTGGTGGCCATGTAAAAAAATCCTTATGTAGGTTAGTCAATCATTGCTAGAATTGCTTGCCATTCTTGAGAGGTCACTGGCATAACGGATAACCGGTTTCCCCTTTTTAATAAGGCGAACGAAGCAGGAGAAAGACGAGGGTTATTCTTGAGAGATTCTAGTGTAATAGGGGAAGAAAATTTCTTTTTATATTTTACCTTAGGCATAAACCAGCGGGGTGTTGCAGGTGTACTTTTGGGATCGTAGTAAGGGGATTTAGGATCAAACGCACTGGGATCTGGTATTGGTTCTTGAACAACTTCAATGATGCCCACAATAGCAGGGATAGGGCAGCTTGAGTGATAGAAAAAGGCTAAATCGCCGACTTTCATGGCCTTTAAGTAGTTTCTGGCTTGGTAGTTTCGTACACCATCCCAGAAGGACGTCTGCTGTTTAGCTTTGATTAAATCATCGATGCTGAATGCATCAGGTTCTGATTTAAGGAGCCAATATTGCTTCGCCATGGTATTCCTCATTTATACTCTTCGCATTCGAATTTTAGGCGCCCGCCTTCGCCAAGACTTCGGCGGGTCTTAGTGATAAGGTCCGCCGTAGCTTTCTGCGTAGGCGGATTGTTGCTGCAGCGCTCTCACAACAGTCAATACACTCCTGTTGTTCGAGTGCTTGGCGCCTAGCCTAAAAATCGACTGCTATGACTATAACTGAGGGAAGTCTATGAAAATATGGTTGAAAAAGAAAGAATATCGTCTTGAATTTAAATAAATTAGATTACATACTTAATAGAGCTAAATTACTTTTATTTTGAGGAGTTTATGGTTCGCAAAACGTTTGATTCGATGCTCTTATTAGCGATTATTGTCAGCGTAGGGGTTGGCGTGAGTAGTTATTGGATGATGGTACCGGGGTTTTAATCAGCTGAGTAAACCTGTTTCTCTGTGATGACTTCATTAAGAGACAAATCTAACTCGCCGTGCGGCACACAAAAAATTCTTTGAAATTCATAAGCTAACCCGACCAAACGGGGTTTTATGGTGCGTTTCCTAAAAGCAAAGGTTTTATCATAATACCCCCCACCCATTCCAAGACGATGTCCATCTTTATCAAAAGCAACTAGAGGCATGAGTACTATATCTAATGCTTGAGGAGAAATAGTGACAAGCTTTTCTGAAGCAGGCTCTAAGATCCCTAATCGATTTTTGGTCATTTTAGTTTGTAAATCAATTTTAACGAATTGAAGAGAAGATTTAACTAAGACAGGAATATAGCAGCATTTATGATGCAAAAGCGCAGTCTTAAGGATGGGGAGAGTTGAAACCTCACCTTCAAATGCTAAATAAAGCGCAATGTGTTTTGCATTTTTATAAAAAGCTTGCTGAAAAAGCTGTTTTGCTATTTGCTCAGCATAATGGTGTTGCATGAAAGGGGATAACTGTCGTCTACGTTCGCGCAACCTATGCCGGAGTTGTTGTTTCAACCAGCGCATAACAGCCCCTCGAAAAAATGTCATGCATCTTATCCCCTCTGCGTATACGCAAGAGGGTTAGGGTGAGGGGCTTGAGTTCAGCCTCTACCCCCGCTCGGGTACCCTCTCTATGTAAACTAGAGAGGAGACAGAAATTTTCTTGAGAAGTGAAAATTTAAAAAAAAGGAGGCTTTCTCCAACTTGGGGTTGCGCCATTTGCCTCGAACCCTTTAAGTTCAAGTGGGGACCTCAGTTTCGTATCAGGCTTTCCACTTAAAGTGGACTTGCACAACAACGAAAGCAGTCTGGTTCCCTGGCAATATTAGCATCGGCTCAAAAGACACTAGGCACTGACCAACAAGCCAGAAGAAAGCCAATTCGTTATATACTCTTCCTATTTTGCTTTTAGGCATTGTTGGCTACGCTCTTCGCAATCCTCATTTACTGACGTAAACTCCGGTTGCTCATCACTTGCCGCCTCGCCTAAAACCAAACTAGTCGAGTCTAAATT
>MKTN01000044.1 GCA_001898235.1 Gammaproteobacteria bacterium 39-13 | reverse complement strand
GCTAATAAATGATTTATGCCTAAACTATTTGCGACCATTAAGGTAACCACATGTAGAAGAAATGATTCTTTTGAACCATGCACTTCCGAAAGAACGATCAACAGAGGCTTTTTACTTTTTTCTGCTTCTAGCAATCCGACTTCAATTAAATGTGAAATTCTCCAGCGAATATTTTTAATAGTATCTGCATCTAATAAAGGCTTAAATAATTGATAATAGTTCTTCTTAACTACATTATATAATCTCTCATCAATCTCTTTTTGCTCATAATTCCTCTCTATAAAAGAAGGGATCTCATCATAAGGTATTTTTGTAAATGTGCCATCAATATTCAACACAAAAAGCACAGGGGATGAAAATTTCAGTGTAATTAACGAATCAATCCTTTGTTTAGTCGGACTATTATTTAAATATCTAAATGCAGTGATTAAATCTGGTTCTACAAATTTAAATGCATCATATAATCCAACATGACAATGCATTTGCCGCTCATACAGGTCATACTCTTCTCGAGTTTGAGTGAGATGCTTATCATCAGCTTCAATGGCTTGTATGTCGTATTTCCCTGTAATATTCAAGCGGATCTTTATGTTTGATGTTCTGCTCACAAACTCTTCCGAGCAAAGATCTGTAATTTCAATTGTTTTAGCTGCGATTAACAATCTCTTTAATTCATTTACATCATTTTTGTTTTTAGATTCAAAGAATGTAACAAAGTCTCTGGATAATTTCAGTCGTTTGGTTAATACATCTTCAATTTGATTCCAATAATGTTTGACCAACACCTCATTTTTGGAATATGGCTCGTTCAGTGTCTTTAAAAAGGACAGACTCACATTTTCAACTAAAAATAGCAGTATCATTAATTTTTTTATCTGTTTGTTACTGGATAACTGCTCTATTTCACTTTTTGTCAAATAACACTCAGAATTTTTATCTGTAATATTATGTATAAAATCATTAATTAAATTAATTATTGCCTGATCGTATTTTGCAACTATTGCTAGTGATTTTATTCGTGCAAGATCTTTTACCTGAAGCTGATACATTTTTTACTATCCTTGTTCTAAAGAATCATCAAGTGGTCTTTGACAAATATGCTGAGAAACACCGTCGAGGCCTCTTGCTACTTTGTCAAAAGATGCCATCCTAGTTTTTTCTTGTCCTTCAACAGAACAATTCACAATTTTTCCTTTCTTGTCAAAATGTATGCTAACTTGCTTACCCAGATGGTTCTCAAAATCATGGCTCATTGCAATAAGTTTAGACTGATTCCCCTTCCCTACACTAAGCATTTGACGATTATCACTCAAATTCACTATTCCCTGTACCATTCCTTTTACATGCTCAAAGGATCGGACAAAAGAAAATACCTTATCAGGAAATTGCTTGTTCAACTTCTTTATCTCTAGTCGCTCATTAGCCAACTGTCGCTGTGGAACCCCATGTTTATTTACACCAAGTTCATGCATATTTCGTGATTCAATATTACGCACTTGTGCAAAATCTACAGCCATTGATTTTGATCGCTCACGACTAAGCGTTTTATATAACACTTCTTCATTTTTAAAATCCTGGTGATGCGAAAACAATGACAAATTTTCTCGATGCCGCGTACACGCTACATAGGTTAAATGTCGATCAAAATGTTTTGATGCCAATACATAAGCCATATCAACCGTTACCCCTTGTGCTTTGTGAATTGTTGCAGCATAGCCGTGATCACAATGTATGTATTGGCGAATATCAAAACTTACCGTTCTCCCCTCTTTACCATCTATTTTAACGTTGAAGACATCCCCTGAAATCTTTTCAATGGTGCCCAGAGTACCATTTTTAACATTTAAGCTTTTATCGTTTTTAAGAAAATATATTTTATCCCCTTTGGCAAAATGACGCTCACCTTTTGATACATTGAATTTTTCACCCGATCTAATTTCACCTGCCTCGATTCGAACCTGGCGAGCCATTTGATTAAGAGATTTAACGCTTTCATTCGTGTACGCCAAAATGAGTTGCGATTTTTTAGTCTCTAAACGTTCTGAGGACCATGCTTCAATTAGCATACGCTGAGCAATAGACTCATCCACCGCAGAAGTATGAATACATCCCATTTCTTCATATCGAGTTAAAGCCATCTCAGTTTGGCCCGTGCCAAATTCAAAAGTCGCTTTGCGCATCTCTGGAGATTTCTGTCTCATAACATCTGTAAGGGCAACCTCTCCAAAACGTTCAGCTAATGCACGCGAAGGAGCACCCGCGTCTATAGCTCCCAACTGTTCACTATCGTGAACCAAAATTACCTTTGCTCCTGCATCATTTGCATAGGACAAAAGTTTTTCCATCTTGGATGTTCCTAGCATCCCCGCTTCATCAATGACCAAAACATCCTTGGCAGTTAATAACTCTCTCCCCTTCTCCCATTGTAAGAGACGAGTATCAACTGTGGCACAAGAAATACCTGAGCCCTCTTGCAACCCTTGAGCCGCTATACCGCTTAAACAGGCCCCTGCCACCTTGTAACCTGCCGCCTCATAAGTTTCTCTTACGATACCCATAAGCGTACTCTTTCCTGTTCCAGCAAGACCCGTAACTATTTTCATATCCCCGGCATTAAAAATATGAGAATAGGCTTTTTGCTGACTGGGAGTCATGGATTTATCACATATCACTTTGTTAGCGACATCGATATCTACTTTATGATCATTTTTCTCATTTAGCTCATATGCATGATTAAGCATCTGATGTTCAAGAGTTATCATCTTTCGAGTGCTATATACTGAGTCTCCATAGTCATTTTTACCCAACAAAATCACTTCTTCAGAACTCTTGAGCGCCGCCAAAACTTCATTGTATTGATTCAAATCAGCGCTATATTGGTTCGCCAACTTTGCTAAGGCATATTCATCAAATACTGATTGTTGCTGGGTTAATTTTTCAAGCGCTATGGTTGGATTTTGTTTTATTCTTTCTCCATTGGCTCTTAATATTTCCCTATGCTCTACAGCACGATAAAAGTTTAATTCTTTCTCACTCCCCTTCTCTTGATAAGCCGCTTGACCAAGGTGCAATCCAGGCTCTAAATCAATCCCTCTTTCTTGTAAGCTTCGACAATCAATTTTTGTATCATGGCCTGCCTCAAAAAGATGCTTGTTGGTTAAATCCTGTAAGCTATGACGCTGTTCAAATACGCTTTCACGTTTGTTCCATTCTCTTACTTTAAGACCAAAACCATTGTTGGTAATTTCTCTGGTGGTGAGAAGAATATGAGCATGTGGGTTTTCAAGATTATCCTCATGCATATTGATATCAGCAATCATGCCATTATTGACAAAGTTTTCTTGGCAAAACTCTTTAAGTAAGGCAATACGTTCTTCTTGAGTTAATTCTTTTGGTAACGCTATCATGATTTCACGCGCCAATCTTGAGTCTTTTCGCTTTTCAGTTGATTCAACTGCATTCCACAATTGAGCACGGTCTTTAACCCAGCCAGGAGCATTGCTAGGGGCCAAGATTTCAGAGAAAGCTATCCCCTTCTTCCTCGTAAAATCGAACTCAGTCCCTAGCCGCTGGTCTTGGATCCGCTCCCCTGCCCTGTAAGCCGCAGCGCCAACTACCGATCGGCCTTGAGAGCGAGAAATGTTTTTAACATCTAGATGAAAGATTGCCATGTATATTCGTCTTAAGTTATCTGTAATTAGCCTAATGAATGCATAAAGACTTGGCAATAGAACGTTCGCAGAACGTGTAGTGTGCGCCCTTCGCTTTTGCTTGGGGTTGTTTGCTGCATAGCTTGATTTTAGTACTTGCTCATATTTTCGATGACTTCACTTACGTTACTCCCCTCGCTTTGCTCGGTCTTGAAATTTTCTCAGAATTGATTTTAGCCATGACTTTGAGTATTCAGTATATTTTATACAAAAATGAATAAGGAAATTCTTGAAATGCATAAAGATTCATTCAAGAATATTCAAATGTTGATATTAATGGGTACTTCTCATGGGAAAGAACTTAGCGTTAGAAACCTTAGTTAAGAAAAAAGAACAGTTGGAGGCTAGAATTCAAAACATAAAAGCAAAAGAAGCGGCTCAATATCGAAAAGATGAAACTCGTCGCAAGATTCTAGTAGGTTCATACATTTTAGATAAACATGATAAAGCCGGGACTCTTGATACCCTCTTTATAGAATTAGATAAATTTTTATTTAAACCTTACGACAGGGAGCTCTTTGGACTTGAGCCTCAAAAATCGGAACAAGCAATAATAGATTCAGAAAAATGTGCTGATTTATGACATCAGTTCCTATGCTTCGAACCGTAGAATTCAACCCGGAAATCTTGAAATGGATAGAGCTATATTGTTTTGAAAATGAGATGACCTTCTCAGAAGCCATGAACCACCTTCTAACTTTAGGTCAACAATGCATTGAAGACAATAAGATACCGGATGGCTTACCAAAATCTCAAAAGTTGTTGATTCAATGCGTGATGGAAACGTTATTAATATTGCAAAATTCAATTTCTCTTGACCAACGTAAAGCTATCGGAGAGCAGGCTAAAGTCGTTATTCGAAAAACACTTAATTTAAATGGCTCTTCTGAATGTCAGCCTTCCTAAACTTCACTCGCGGTGGTCAACTTCAGTTTCATAGCCTTCATATGTTCTGGCAAGTAGCTGTTCGCTTTTTTAAAATTGCGATTGTTGTATTTGGAGTCTTAACACTCCTACTTTGGACACTCCAAACATCAAAATATGAGAAATACTTGTTAAGCCAAAGTTTGAAAGCATTTTGCCCTAAAAAAATTAAACATATCGGACCACAAGGTCAATTTTATGAACTTACAGCTAAACAATTGGCTTCTTCCCCTACCCTACTCCGTCAACAGAGGCTTAGCAGGGAAAAGCTTGCAAGGTCTTTAAAGGTATCTGCCTTAACCTCATGGATGATAGCTTTGGTCGTAGCACTTTTAGTAGCTCGATTTGGTGCCGCTAGAAATCGACAGCAGCAATTACGAGGCGCGACTTTAACAACCTCTCAAGAATATAGCCGTCTAATCAAAAAAGCTCGCCTTGCTTCGAGGTGGACCCTGGGCGGCGTCCCCCTACCAAAGGAGGCTGAGACACAACATATCTTACTTTGCGGTTCACCAGGTGGGGGTAAATCAGTTTGCACTCATGAATTATTAACTCAAGCAAGAAAGGCTGGTCAAAAAGCTTTAGTCTATGACATCAAGGGAGCTTTCATCCCTCATTACTATCGGGAAGGTAAAGATATTATATTGAACCCTTTGGATACTCGTAGCCCCTCCTGGAACCTATGGCAAGAATGCAAATCTTTGACTGACTATGATTCAATGGCAGCAGCAATCGTTCCTGATGTTTCCTATAGTGCGGAATCATTTTGGACGAAAGCAGCTCGTGCCTTACTTGCAATTACTGCCTCTCAGTTTAAACACCGAAATAACCCTCGAATGAATGATTTTATTCAACACTTATTTTGTACTGATTTAGAGGAAATTGAATCATTACTTCGAGGAACTATCGGGAATGCAATGGTGGGTAAAGATTTAGAAAAAGGCACTCGGTCAGTTATCCTCACATTAGTTACTTACTGTAAATCATTATTGTTTTTAAAAGATGACCCCTCTATCCCCTCTTTTGTAATTCGTGACTGGGTTAATGATGACAATACTGACTCATGGCTTTTTATAAGTTCTAGCCAACGGTTGGGAGATACTTTAAAGCCAATCATTTCTCTTTGGCTGGAATTGGCTGTTAATGCACTACTCAGTCTCGAAGAAAGTCGAAGCAGAAGGTTATGGTTTTTCTTTGATGAATTAGCAAGTCTTCAACGTTTGCCAAGTTTAGAGCCGGTACTTTCTCGTGGACGTGGTTATGGCGCCTGCTTTGTTGGAGCCATTCAAGATATTCATCAGTTACGGGACTTATATGGTGATAAGGGAGCTGAGGTTCTTGTGTCTCTGTTCGGTACTTCTGTTTTCTTCTCGACTAACAATAATCGTTCCGCTCAATGGGCCTCAGAGCAGCTAGGACGAGCTGAATTCCTTGAAGCTAGGGAAGGATATTCCATGGGTGCACATCAAATGCGAGATGGGGTTACGTTAAGCCATCAAAGGCGCCAAGAATTGATTGTGATGGATTCAGAAATTAGACATCTAAAAAAACGTGAAGCCTATATGGTGACTTCTGGTGGGTGGCCAGTTACCAAACTATTTTTTAAATTGAAAACCCGGCGAGAAAATTGTTCCGCAATAATTGAAAGAGACTTAAGCTCCGTACGTCACAAGCTTTCCACTTTAGACAAACAAATTGAAACATTAGCTTCTGAACCAAATAATAATATATCCCAAAATTTTGATTTTATTAAAAGTGAAAATGTAACAATAAAATCTGAAGACATAGAAAATAACGGTATGGATTTATTCTGAACAACATTATTGAGAGTAATTATTCTTTTCTTAATATTATCTGTATATGTAGACCTTTTTAATAAGAATGAATATTAGATAATACAACACATATAAGCACGACATTTAATTGTTAGTAAATTGTGAATTTGCAAAATGTTCATCGAGTTATCCACAAAAAAAATGAATTTTCAAAATTTCGGGGAGTTTAAAATGGTATAAATTTAGATATATTTTACTCTCTAGTAAATTTGAAAGAAAAACAGTTGATGTTTTTAATGAGCTTTTGGAAGCATCCGTTGAGCTTCGTAAATTGTGAGATTGGGCATCAAATCCATTAGTTTTTTAAGTTTTTCGTTGTAAGTAGATTCTGAAGATTGGGATTTTGAATGTTTAGGAAGTGCGAAAGCTTGAGAAAGGCCGTTTAGGATATTTTTAATATCATTGGAATTTTGTTTGTTGGACTTAGAAGACTGATTTTTTGAAGACAATGACTTTAATAATATATCATGAAACTTATTCTTAGAGCGATTTCGTGCTCTCTGTAAAGCAAACTCAGTAATGCCTAAATCAAATAATAATTTAGAATTTACTCGCCTAATGGAAGGCTTATGGTAATACTCTTCAGTATCAATATCATAAAATGACTGTCGGTAGCCCGCAACATAGCCGGATTGGTATAACCAACTCATGGCACGCTGGGCTCGCCGAATATTAAGACCAGCTTTTTTTGCAATAAAATCTAAACTCAGATGAACGAATGCATCGGTTTCGCGATGATATATCCCAACACACATAGTATTGAGATCAAGATAACTAAATAAAACTTTAAGAACCTCAGCGATTGCTACACGCTGTTCATATCTTATTGTTCTCGATGAATGACGAATATTATTTTGAAAACGCCTAAGCGCAGCTGAGCGGAGCTTAGTAAGCCATTTCCAGGAAGAATCTACCCACTCCCCTACTCTGCTGCCTGCAAGTGATAGTATTTGTGGCGATTTTTTGTTAATAGTATAACTATTCATTTCTTGGGATGAATCCTTTTGACGCCAAGAAACGAATAAACTAGAATCATTTTACCGGAATGATTGTTTCGCTTCTTAGCGTTACAATAAATTCAAATAAGCCCAGCATGTCTGGGCTTATTTTTTTATGTAATGCCCCATTATCAGTAATGTCTTTATTAATAAATCAAGGAATTGCTCCTAATATCCCATAAGTTCATTTTGATCTTATAGGCATTCAAAACAAATGCAAATTTTAAAAATTAATTTAAAACAAAAAGGCTGGTTTTTACCGCGAAAATAATAATTTTTTGCTAAATAGATTTAATTTAAATTGTAAAAATACAAATTTTGATTTTAATTGTTATTAAAAAATTACATACAAATATTCTACCTCATATAAGTTCACACGATTTTTTTCATACAATATTTCCACCTTATGGAGTCGCATCAAACGCAATGAATATGAATAAGTGTGTGGGGCTTTAGGTTTTATGTCTAGAGGTTGGAGATTGATTACAAGCGATCCTATGCCAGTGCAAGTTTGAAGAGAACGCGTCCAGTGACTGGACAACCTCTTCTATGGTTTTATTTGGAAGTGTCCAGTGGCTGGACGATCTTCTTTTCTTGGGTTCGATAGAAGTTTCCAGTGGCTAGACGATCCTCATTACAATGTGTTCGATAGGAAGTGCCCAATCACTGAACTATCACCACTACTATGAGTCCCAAGGGAAGTGTCCAGTCACTGGACGATCCTCATACTAT
>MKTN01000043.1 GCA_001898235.1 Gammaproteobacteria bacterium 39-13 | reverse complement strand
AATCCGGACATATTAGCCGCAAAATTGCAGCGACGCTTGCAAGCACAGGTAGCCCTGCCATTTTCGTTCACCCAGCAGAAGCCAGTCATGGTGACATGGGCATGATTACGGAAAATGATGTTGTCATCGCTATTTCTAATTCTGGAGAAACAGAAGAAATTCTCACCATTCTCCCTCTCATTAAACGCTTGGGCGTCCCCTTAATCACGTTGACAGGTAACCCACGCTCGACATTAGCTATTTGCGCCAGCGCAAATTTAGATGTCAGTGTTGAAAAGGAAGCTTGCGTCTTAGGCTTAGCACCGACGTCCAGTACAACAGCAACGCTTGTGATGGGAGATGCACTTGCTATTGCTTTACTAGATGCCAGAGGCTTCAGTGCAGAAGATTTCGCTCGCTCACATCCAGGTGGCAAATTAGGAAGACGCCTTCTTCTTAAGGTGGATGATCTCATGCATACAAATGAAGACATCCCCGTTGTGTCTCATACCGCCACGGTAAAAGAAGCGCTCATTGAAATGACTCGATGTCGCCTAGGGATGACAGCAATTGTGGATGATAATCAAGCGCAAATTGGTTTATTCACCGATGGAGATTTGCGTCGTGCCTTTGATCGCAATATCGATATTCATACGAGCCCCATTACTCTCGTCATGACCCAAGGCGGGAAAGTGATCGAAAAAGGTCTACTGGCAGCTGAAGCGTTAAGAATTATGGAAACCTACAAAATCAACGGATTATTTGTGGTTGATAAACAACGTAAACTGCTTGGCGCACTCAATATGCACGATTTACTCCGTGCAGGCGTGCTCTAATGAGAAGAGTATGCTGAAGATTCCATTGCGTATTTACGCGATTTTCTTCTCCCTGCTCCTTATTGCTATTGTTGCAATACTTTATCGAGCAAGCCCTACAGCGGCTTTACTATACTTTCGTCCTCAAGCTATTCTTGAAGAATCGATGACGGATGTTCAAGCATGGCGGTTTGATAAGGAAGGACGTCTCATTCAAGCAGTTGAGATGCAATCATGGTTACATTATAAAGATCAAACCACATCTCAAATGATATCGCCTAGATTAAAGATGTATCATCTTGATGGAAGTCTCTGGAATATTTCTGCTAAAACTGGAGAAAGTTTCCAAACGCAAATACATGGCAAATTGGAAAAGCTCAAATTATCTCAAGATGTTATTGTGCTTCGAACTACTCAAGAAAATCAAAAAGCATGGGAATTAAAAACACAACATCTTTTATTTCTAGCGCAAAATCCTCAAGCGATGACTGATGATGCTGTGGTTGTAAATGGACCAGGTATGAAAATCCACGCAACAGGCTTGCGCGCTGATTTAGAAAAGCACACACTTGAATTTTTAAAAGACGTGAGAACGGATTATGCAACACCACAAGCTTAGTTCTCTTTTGAATTTTTTACTGTCATTACGAAGTACACAAAGCCAAAGCAATACCGTAAGTACGGTCATTGCGAGGCACGAAGGGCCGAAGCAATCCATCTTTTTTAATCTTTATGACGGATTGCTTCGCTTTGCTCGCACTGACGCACGAGTATTCATGCTTTTTCTGGGAAGTGTCTTTTGTTCTTCTTTATTTGCTTCTATTGCTAAAATTGATCCCAATACACCTATTCAGATCCAATCTGATATTGCTTCTTTTGAACAAATATCTCGCCAAGCTTGCCATGAAGGTAATGTTATTCTCACACAAGGTTCAAATGAGTTGCATGCAGATAAACTCACTGCTAAAAAAGATCCTAAAGGCAACCTGACAGTTATCACAGCGATAGGTAAACCTGCTACCTTTACCGGTAAGGTTGAAAATAGTCCGCAACCTATTTTTGCAACAGCTAAAACAATTTATTATTATCCAGATAAACAACTTATTGTGCTAGAAGGGGCAGCAACACTCGATCATCAGCAAGATAAATTTCGAGGTCCTGTTTTAAGCTACCAACTAGATAAACAAATGGTCTCAGCTGAAAAGCAAAGCAATGAACGCCCTACCATCACCATTCACCCGCGTGTTAGTAAATTATGAATGTTTTAACTGTCTCTCATTTAAAAAAGGCTTATAAAAAACGCCAAGTTGTTAGAGATGTCTCTTTGCAAGTTAAAGCTGGCGAAGTGGTTGGCTTATTAGGACCTAATGGTGCAGGTAAAACAACTTGCTTTTACATGATTGTTGGTTTGATCATGTGTGATAGTGGTGAAGTTAAACTCAACGATCAAAATTTAACCTTTGCACCTATGCATATTCGTGCAAGGGCGGGCATTGGCTATTTACCCCAAGAAGCTTCTGTTTTCAGAAAGCTATCAGTCAAAGATAATTTACTTGCAATATTGGAAACACGCTCCCATCTTTCCAAAGCAGCAAGACAGCAACGTCTGGATGAATTACTCAATGAATTTCACTTAACCAAAGTACAAAATTCATTAGGAATAAGTTTATCTGGTGGTGAGCGTCGTCGCGTTGAAATCGCCCGCGCGCTGGCTTGCGATCCTAAATTTATTCTTTTAGATGAACCTTTTGCAGGCGTGGATCCTATTTCCGTCAATGACATTAAGCGTCAAATTGATCATCTCGCAAGCAAAGGAATTGGTATCTTGATTACTGATCACAATGTCAGGGAAACGCTCGATATCTGCCATCACGCTGCCATTGTGAGTGAAGGTAAGGTCATCGCTGAGGGTTCTTCTCAAGCCATTCTGGCTAATCAGCAGGTTCGTGAAGTTTACCTGGGAGAGGCCTTTACACTGTAGTAATTTTCCTGCCACAATCGAATTATACTTAAGATAATGAGACCTAAACGCTCACAGCCATCTGACCTGACAACAAAGGTATACGCTGTATATAGTCGTAGTAGTTTCAGCGATGCGACAGGGACTGTGGTCAGTACGGCTGAAAGAGCAAGGAAAGTACTGTGAAACCATCACTCCAGCTACGAATTGGTCATCAATTGACGATGACCCCTCAGTTGCAGCAAGCAATTCGTTTACTGCAATTATCATCAGTTGATTTGCAAACAGAAATCCAAGAGGCCTTGGAAACCAATGCTATGTTGGAATTACAGGAAAATCCCCACGCCGAAAGCGCTGCAGAAGACGAATACGACAATAGCCTAGAAGAGGCTATAACTTATTCTCCTGCTCATGAAGATGAGGCGCAAGAGCGATCTTGGGATAACCAAATGAGTGGAACATCACGTTCCCACCACTTCCAAGCCCCTCATGGTAACGAAATTGAAACGCTTAATGGCACCCAAATCACTTTGCAAGATCATCTCCTATGGCAAATGCAGTTAACGCCTTTCTCTGATACAGATAAACTCATTGCTATCGCCATTATTGACGCTATTAACGAAGATGGTTTTCTGATCTGCACGTTAGAAGATATTATTGCCACTATCAAACAAGTCTGCGACATCGATGAATCTGAAGTAGAAGCAGTCTTACATCGCATTCAACATTTTGATCCCATTGGGGTGGCATCTAGAAATTTAAGCGAATGTCTAAAAGTTCAATTAGAACATTTGCCTAGCCAATTTCCTTGGCGAAATAAAGCAAAAGAATTAGTCACTCATCATCTGGAACTATTAGGTAAACGCGATTATCCTGCGCTCAAACGACGCTTAGGATTATCTTTGGAAGATTTAAAAGAAGTGATCCTTTGCATTCAATCTCTGAATCCAAGACCCGGCACAAAAATTGGCAGCAAAACGCCAGAATACATTGTACCTGACGTCTACACATTCAAAAAAGAAGGGATTTGGCAAATAGAATTAAATCCTGAATGCACACCACAACTACGCATCAATGATCACTACGCTGCTTTAATTCGCCGCAGTGATTCCAGTGCTGATAATCAATTTTTACGTAATCAATTACAAGAAGCACGCTGGTTCCTCAAGAGTATTGAAAACCGAAACGAAACGCTGCTCAAAGTTGCACGTGCTATCATTGAACAACAGCAAGCATTTCTTGAATATGGTGAAGAAGCGATGAAACCGCTCGTTCTTCATGATATCGCTACAAGCTTAGAGATGCATGAATCGACGATATCACGCGTGACAACACAAAAATATTTACACACCCCTCGTGGTACCTTTGAACTAAAATACTTTTTTTCAAGCCATGTAGGCACAGACGAAGGTGGTGAATGTTCAGCAACCGCCATACGAGCACTAATTAAAAAATTGATCGCTTCTGAAAATCGTAAAAAGCCGCTAAGTGACTGCAAACTAGCACAAATACTTGCTGAGCAAGGGATCCAAGTTGCTCGAAGAACTATAGCAAAATATCGAGAAGGAATGACAATTCCGCCCTCTAACGAACGTAAACAACTCATTTAAAATACTAGTAAGGAATATACCATGCAAATTAATATTACTGGACATCATGTCGATATTACCCCCGCTTTGCGTGATTATGTTCATAATAAAATGGAAAAAATTAAACGCTATTTTTCAAACATTACGAACGTACATGTCGTTCTTACTATAGACAAAAAATTCCAGCAAAAAGCAGAAGCACGTATCAATCTTGCACGCGCAGAAATATTTGCTGAATCTGAAGCCAAAGATATGTATGAAGCCATTGATCTATTAATTGATAAACTTGACAGACAAGTTATAAAACACAAAGAAAAAATGAACAATCATGGTGATGGCGAAGAGCTGATTTGATCTTCAATTAAAAAACCCTTTGAATTAGAAACTTTTACTCCCTTCTTGCGGGAGTAAAAGTTTACCATGTAGCGAAAAACAATAATAATGAATACAATTTCAAAGAAGTCCTCACCTATGATAGAGCTCCGCGATATTCTGACATTAGATCGCATTGTCTTTTCAGCAACAGTGCAAAGTAAAAAAAAGGCTTTAGAACTAATTGCAGATACAATATCTCTCAGTGTCCCCTCATTGCGCACACACGATATTTTCGATGGATTAGTAGAGCGTGAACGCTTAGGCAGCACAGCTATTGGTCATGGTGTCGCAATCCCTCATTGCCGATTAAACGAAACTGACAAAGCATTAGGATGCTTTATTCTTTTAAAAGAAGGGGTCGATTTTGATGCTGAAGATCACTTAAAAGTCGATATGCTTTTTTCACTGATTGTGCCTATGGATGCACAAGAAGTTCATCTCGAGTTGCTAGCAAGAATTGCTAAATTACTACGTCACGAAAGTAATCGCTCTCGCTTTTATGAAGCCACTTCCCAAGAAGAACTCTATCAGAGGGTAATCAATGCCTGATCTTTCTTTACATGGCGTATTTTTAGCTATTTTTGATAGAGGTGTACTATTGCAAGGACCAAGTGGTTGTGGCAAAAGCGAATGTGCCTTACATCTCTTAGATAGAGGGCATCAATTAATTGCTGATGATGCTCCTCTTTTTTTTCGTGCAAATGATACCGTGATTGGACACTCTCCTGTTTCTTTGCAAAATCTATTAGAGGTACGAGGTTTAGGTATTATCGATGTACAGCAGTTATATGGCACAAAGGCTATTTTTTTAGAAAAACCATTAGAGCTGATCATTGAGTTTACTGCCTTCAATTCCTCTGACGCACAATATGAGCGCGTTCTCCAGCCAAAGTTAGAAAGTAAAATAATTTTAGAAAAAGCTATTCCTACTCTCCGTTTGAACAGCTTTTGCAAGCATATGGCAATTTTAGTAGAAACCGCGGTACGATTAGCGTTTTCTCCTGTTTCACCTGCAATAGAGCGATTGCTCAAAACCTAAGTAGCAGATATTTACGTTAGTTAAAAAGCTCAAGAAGCTGTAAAAACGATGAAACAGACATCTATACTATCTGATTTGAAATTTGTGGCGGAAAGATCTAAAAATTGAGGGAACGCCATTGCGAGGGCCTAAAGACGATGAAGCAATCTAGGCTGAGCAGAGAATGGATTGTTTTGCTGCCTCGCAATGGCAATCCCTGCATTCATCATTGTCGTCCTTTAAATTAAAATTAGTTTGTATAACCAAGAAGAAGGATAGATATGCGGCTGGTAATTGTCAGTGGACGTTCAGGTTCTGGAAAAACCATTTCTCTACATGTATTGGAAGATCTCGGCTATTACTGTGTAGATAACCTGCCGGTCGACATGTTACCCGGGCTAGTTTCTCGTCTTCAAGAAGATCATCCTCGCTTAGCCGTCAGTATTGATGCACGTAATCTTCCGCTTGATGTTAATCTGCTAAAAGATGTGATTTCAGAGCTTCGTCAGCCTGGCTGTGAAATTATTTATCTTGATGCCGATCACAAAAGCCTCTTGCGTCGTTTTAGCGAAACACGTCGGCGTCACCCTTTATCTAACAGCAAAGTCTCATTGCAAGAAGCTATTGAACAAGAACACGCGCTTCTTCGTCCTTTATCAAGCATGGCAGACATTACCATTGACACTAGTCATTTAACTCAACATCAACTATGCGCTCTAATTCGCGATAGGGTTGCCCGTGAAAACACCTCACGTTTACAACTTCTCATTCAATCTTTTGGCTTTAAAAATGGTATGCCAGCGGATGCAGATTTTATTTTTGATGTTCGTTGTCTGCCTAATCCTTATTGGCAGCCAGACTTACGCGCACTGACAGGTTGCGACCAAGCCGTTGCCGATTTTCTGAAAGCTTATCCCGAAGTACATCAGATGGTTGAAGATATTATTAGATTCTTAGACAATTGGATCCCCCGGTTTGAAGCTGACAATCGCAGTTATCTTACTGTAGGGATAGGTTGTACTGGCGGACAGCATCGTTCGGTCTATATCACCGAACAACTGGTTCACTTAGCCAATAAACTTCAATTAAATGTTCAAGTTAGGCATAGAGATCTAAAATCAAATTTATGAGTGTCGGGATTTTATTAATTACCCATAGCGGAATTGGCGGGGCATTACTCAATGTTGCCTCAGGTACATTTGGCAAACTTCCTCTTGAAGTGTTACCACTTTCTGTCAGCCGAGATCCTGATCCTGAGCATCTTATCTCAAAAGCAGGATGCTTGGTAAGAAAGCTGGATGCTGGAGAAGGCGTACTCGTCTTAACAGATATGTTTGGTTCAACACCCAGTAATGTTGCTCAAGGGCTCCTACAGCAAGGATTTACTATTCGTGTCGTCACCGGATTAAACCTTCCAATGCTGTTTCGAGTGCTTAACTACCCTCACTTAGCCCTTTCTCAGCTTGCTAAAAAAGCACTAAGTGGCGGCAAAGATGGGATTTTTGAGCCATTAACTGGTCGTGATCTCATTGCACAGATTCAAGCAAACAAAAAGAAACCTGAAAAACTCTCAAGACAGCGACATATTATGGTAATTGATTCATGAACATGCTACGCAAAAAACTCCAAATCATTAATAAACTAGGTTTGCATGCACGCGCAGCCGCAAAACTAGTACAAACCGCTGCAAAATTTGAGAGCCATATTGAAATTAGCCGCGATGGCGTGAGTGCAAATTGTAAAAGCATTATGGGCGTTATGATGCTCGCAGCAAGCCAGCATACGTGGGTGGAAATCGTTGTTACAGGAAACGATGAGGAACATGCGCTCGGTGCAATTGAAACATTAATCGCCAATCGATTTGGTGAAGAGCGCTAGCTCTTCACCTATAATCGAGCTGATTTTACTTTAGGATGTTCCGCTTCATTGGCTGAAAGATGTTTTTCATCAACTGCTTTTTGGATAGCTTTGTCAAAGGCCTCCTCAACTACAGCGCGCACTTTCTCATCTTTTACAACAGATAAATCAAATTCAGCACCTTTGCCTGCATTGACTACTGCTAAATAACAGACTTCCTCTACTGCTGCTCTAAATTTCTCAGGATCCTTTTCCATACCATGTTCAAGTGAAAAAACAACTCCCTGCTTTTTATCATCATCATGCGCATAGGCTTTAAACTCCTTCCTTGCTTCACTTGCTTCGAAAGTCATTTCTAACGCCTTTGCTTTTGATTCAGTAAAACCATTCGTTTTAATATCAACTTCGCGAATACTATTAGGCTTAATGTTGTGTTTACTCGCATTTTCAGCATTTGTTAAATAATTATTTAATTGGCTGATACTTCCTTTTCCTTGAAAAATAACTGCATGAGGTGGTGGATCAATTTTTTGTGGCCCCATCACCATCATCGCTTTTCGCTTATCTGCATTTCGCCTCTCTGCCAATTCTGGTTTTTTTTCAGGTGCCGCTGTAGATTGTTCTGGTATCGTTGTAAGTGGTTTTGCTTGTAAATTAACAGCGCTTTTGTGTTGCTCTTTAGCTAAAGAAGCAAATTTTTCACGTAGTCCATAGTTACTCGTAATATGACTGCCACCATATATTGGAGACGTTGTAGTAATCTTAGCAAACAATTCAATATTTTCTGCACTGCTGCTGAATTTGCGTAAACTATCTAACATTATTTTTTTATCAATAGTCTTTCCATTGGAGCTAATAATATCATGTTCCCATTTTTCAAGTAATTGAATTAAATCAGGAATAGTTTTTGCTTCTTTAATTGCCTGCGCTAGCACTTTGGCATGTGGATCATTAGCTGGCAATTTTAGGTCAACCGTCTTTTCAGCATTCACCCTGTGCATGTCTGCCACAGGTTCTGGGGGGCTAGTTGTGATTGCCGCTGTGGTTGTAGGCGCAACAATTTCTTCAGAGGATTTTTTCTTCTTGGATACACCTGTAAATGCTTTTTTTACCTTATTTATTTTCTTTTTAGCCGTTCTTAATAAGCTACTGGTTTCCTTATTAGCAATCATGAAGCCTTTAACGGGATCTGGCACATCTTTGATTTTTTCTAAAATAGATTCTGCTTTTCCCTTCTTCCTTTCTTCATCCATGGAGGCTATTCGCTCACGGACTTTTACCATGCTTCTGGCTTGATTTTCATTTTCTTGCATTGCAAGGCGCATATCATCAGCTTTTAATTTAAGATCAGCGATTTGCGGCAACTTCAATTCAGTTAAAGTGTCAATAAATGCAATATAATCTCTTACTTGGCTAGATAATCCTTCTAATTTGCGCAAGCGAAGTTCTTGCTCGTTGGCTTCAGGGGTATTTCCATTTTTTACTGCGGTGAGCCAGTTATTAAACGTTTTATAATATTCTCTAGCAAAACCTTCGGCATTTTCAAACACTCTTTCAATCTGGTTTACTTGACTTTGTGATAATGGTTTTTCAACTTTCAAATTTTCCATGAGAAGTGCATCAATATCATGTAATGTTTTTTTCGCTTCTATACGCACATGTGGACTATCACTGACGGAAAGCTGTTTAACCTTGTCTCGCGCTTGAATCAGCCCTCTCAAACTTTCATCAAGATTAATATTACTATTGTAATTAGTGAGATTATTGACTATCTCTGAGTATACAGCCCCGCGCAAGTAAGCTAAATCCTTATTTGCTGCTTTCATATCCACTTTGTGAGGCTTATATTCTTCCTGCATGACTTTAATTTTAATGATGGCATCTTCATGCTTTTTAGAAAAATTGATATATTTTTCTGCATCATTTTCATTATTTTTTATTAAACTATTAATGGCAGCACTATAATTTATTGCCTCACCGTTTTTTACCTGTTTACGCATTTCTTGCAGAATGTTATCAATTATCTTCTTATCTTCTTCGGAAACTGAGCTCTTTCCTTTTAATTTTTCAAATCTGTCAATGACCTTATCATTTGAGACTTTATTCATCAGCATTCGATTAAGGACGATCTCTTCTGGCGTAGCTTTATCTAAATCCTTTTGAGGCATAAGCTGAAATACATATTCTTCAAACTTTTGCTTACCTTTCATGCCTGCATGAGAAAAATCTACTTTTTCAAATAAGGCTTGCATTTCTGCTGGTTTTAAACCTTGCAAAACAGGTAGCGTTTCAATAAATTTTACAAAACTTTTCTTCGTAGGCTGTTGTTGATAAGGTAAAACGGCCGCATTAAACTTAGAAGATTCCTCATTAATAGTTTTAGCATAATTGACTGCGTCAGGGATAGCTAAAAATCCTTCTTTTGCCTTCATAAAACCTGCATAGAAAGAACTTTCCTCAGAAACAGTTTTTTCAAGTTCTCTGACCAGCAAAGGATATTTGGTCATTCTCTGAACTGGCTTAATGATATAATCGCTAAGGCTCAATCCTCCACCGGTAGGTCCTCTAAATTTTTGATCAACGCTTGAAGGGATTTTAATTTTTTCAAAGGTTAAACCAAAGTCTACATACAATGCTTTTAATTTAGCTATATTTTCTGCCCATTTTTCAGGATTGGGCTCTTTAAGTGCTTTGAGTACTTCTTCGTGTCCCGCTTTTAGCTTTGCAATTTTATCAAGAAATTGCGAAATTTCTTCTTTACTAGTAAATCCTTTTAATTCTTCAGGTTTTAATTCATCATATAGTGCTAAGATAGCTTTTTTATTTTCAGGATCAGATATTCTAGCCAAATCATCTACGTAGGCTGCTTCGGTATCCACCAGTTCCATATAAACTTTTACGCCTTGTCTATTATTAGCAGCTTTTTCATCTGTAGATAATTCAGGATATTTAGGCACGTAATCTTCTTTCCATCCTGTGCCAGAGTTAAAATCATAATTACTTATCTCTTTTCTAATACTTTCCTCACGGATAGTCGATATAAAACCCAATCCTTGGCAAACTTGACTAAATTTTATTTCTGTATTTGGATGAGGAGTACGCTTAAATTCTTCAACATTCATCTCAGCAATGTTAAAACTACCGGTCATTTGTGGCATTAATTTATCTTTATCAGCCGCACTATATGCATGAACATAAACAGCAACTTTTTCTCCTTTAACTACTTGAGCCACTGCTTCCATCGCTTTTTGCATGACGATAGGGTTATTATTAAAAGCACCTTGTCCTACCATGGTTAAGTGCAAAGGTACTGTGAGTCCCGTTTCACGACTTCGGATGACAGCTAATTGCGCACTTGCACGATATTGAGCAACAACCAATGCTTCGCATATCTGATGGTCGACACTATGTACATCAGGTATTGATTGCGTCTGGAAAGAGGGTGCCGCAGTAAATACTTGTAATTGTTGTACTTGGGTTGCTTCACATGTAACCCATTGAGGTAATATTTTTAATTTATCTATGTTGGCTTCAATATGATCTAATAAACGTTGTTTATCTGCTTCTTCCGTAATAGTAGAAAGTTCCAAATAACCATCTTTGTAGAGATTAGGGTATTTCGCTAATAAGCCTTCCGGAAACATGTCAGTTAAGGCATGCGGTAATTTCCCCGATTTTTTTGCAGCCTTACGATGAAGTGCCCCTGCGGCAGCTTCAATAGAAGCATACGGACCTTGTGTGGGATCGAAAGGATAATCAGACACAGGTGTATCAAAAGCACCTCTTGATTCTTGAAAATCAAACTGACTAGCAACCTGAAAAACACTATTATCTCCTAAAGCATATCTATGTAAATCGCTTGCACTTACTCCCTGAACAACTGTAATGAGGGGTGTTGCTTCTCCTTCGACTACGGCTTCAGCCGCTTTTTCTGATGTTTTTTTAATTTCCCCCATTGTATAAGTCTGTGGTCCATCAATATTTTTTAATGATGCTAATAATGTATCTTCATTTCTACCAAAGGTTTGTCCTACCCATCCATGCCCTCTTCCTCCTGCTTTGGCACCTTCTTTGGTTAATTGTCTCGCATTAGGGCCGCCCTCTGCGGCCAAATTCCTGATGATTTCCGGTATAGAAGGTTCTTTTAAGTATGATTTTAAGGGTGAAGTTTTTTTTGGTGCTGTTACCACTGAAGAAACTGGATGTGCATCGCTTACTACATGCGAAGTGGTAACGTCAACTATTTGAATGGGTGGAGAAATTCTTGGTTCTACTGGCGGCGTGACAACATCAGTAAGTGTTTCCTCTTTTGACTCAGCTTTACTAGGTTTTGACACTATAGGCGTTACAACATTATTTGTACCTTGTAATGATTCTCCAGAAGGAACAGAAGAGATTTCACTCGTTTTACCAAATAAATTTCTAGCCCTCTCACGGATCCCTCTCAACGCATTATTCGCCCGTCTACGAATGATATTAATAGCACCAGGAGCTTCAAGCTGAATAACTCTGAGCCCACTTTCTGCGTCTTTGGTAGATTGCAATTTTTGCGCAACAGACTTTAGTTTTCTCTCTCCTTTTTCCGTAATTGCTTCTCTTGCTTTTGCAAGATCACCAAACTGTTTAATGTCTTCATCCACTCTTGTTCCAAGTGCCTGAGCTCTTTCTTTGATAGCTTTAAGATCTCTATTTTTCTCGGTATCAACGGCCGATAATTTTTCAATAAAGGCTTTACATTCTTGAGGGACACTTTCAAGGAATTTAATTAAATCTCCATGTTTGGCAGGATCGTTTACCAACGCGTTAAAATGTTTGTAATATGAATCAGATAATTTCTCTAACTCATCAAACATGAATTCCGCAGTAATTTTTAATGCATCATTCGCTTTTAAACCACGCTTTTCCGCTTCATTACACTTAAATAGTATTTCTTTCGCTAATTCAGCGCTAGGCTTTTTTTGATACTCAGCAATTTTTTCTTTAAGATCAAATATAATCGCTTTTTCAATTTCTCCTTTACTAACTTTTAATTCATCAATTTTTGCAAAAGCTTCTATCATTGCGCTTGGGGTTTTAGCTTTATTTATAGGATCATGCACAGCATAAAGCGGTCTATCATGCTTAATTTTAGCTTCACCTCTTTCAGCAAGTTCTTCTGGTGTAGGTAGTTTTTCTCCAGTTTTTTCTTCATGCGCTTTTCTTTGTGCCTCTAATTCTGCACGTTTCTGTGCTTTTAGTTCTTCACTACGTTTAAAATATGGATCATCTAGTGAAGGTGCCATCGCTTTTTGGTAGACTTGATACTTTTGATTGATGGTTTTAATCAATTCAAAATTATTCATTATTAAAGCATATAACGGCGGGTTTGCAGCCAATGTTTCAAGGAACTTAGCATTAGTCCCTTGCATTAAAGAATTTTGCGGACCTCTAAGCATTGCTGTAAAATCAGAATACTTCTTATTTGCTTCTTTTTGTTGTTTATAAGCTGCTTCAATAGGTGCTAATTTTTGTTCGATCTCTTTTATTTGCGTTGCAAGCTTGTTAATCGGTTCAACACGTTTATTAAGCATATCAAAGAAATCTTCTACAGGATAAATAACATCTTTATGTTCTTTATTTTCATCAATGAATTCCTTTAACCCTGCCAATATTTCTTTTAAATCCTTAGTTTCAGTAAATTCAAGTGCATGATATAATCGTTGAAATTTTTCTCTTTGCTCAGAAGTTAATGTTGGGGTTGCTTCATCAATTTCTAATGAACTTTTTATCTCTTCTTTTAGCTTATCAAAATCTGCTGGATTGACGGCGCTACTAATATCAATAACACCAAAGCCCATATTCTTAATGCCTTGCTTCGCATAAGCTTCACCCATTTCAGCTTGAAGCTTTTTAATTTGTTCATCCATTTTCATGCATTGAGATTCAAGCTCATTATACTTTACTAAATTAGGAACGGTATCAGGATAGAGCAATCCAGTTATTTGAGCGTGAAGGCGTTGCAATTTGGATAATTCATCTTTGGTGAGTTCATATTCAACTTTAGCCCCTCCTTTTCTCGCATGCTCAGTTGCAGCACGAGACGCTTTAATAAAGTTAGTAAAAAAGGCTTCTTCTTCTGGTGATTGAATCAAACCCGCAGACAATAATCCTCTTGGCCCAGTTCTAAAAACACTTGAGGCATGTGGAGAAGAAATAGATGATAAAATAAATGCAATTTTAGAAAATTCATCCGCACTTTGTGTAGATTTTTTATTTATGGAATCACTAAACATAATACCGATAACGCTGTTACCATATTTTTCGCCATTTTCTCCTTTTTTCACAAACTGTTGCCAAGCTTTAGGATTTGCGCTCATCCTTTCAAGCAAGCGAGCAATTGTTACTTCATCCTTCTTAAACTCAATGTCTGCTTTGAAGCCTTTTAAAATCAATATTTCATCAAAGTCTTGATTTTTAATTGCCTCGTAAAGTCTTTCATGAAGTATAATTCTTTGTTCATCAGTTATCCCTTCATATACCGCAGCAAAAGAAGCTGAATTACGTTCAGAAGTTAACACTAATGAGGCATGCAAATCGGCGTCTTCAAATAGAAGCTTTCTAACGCCTTCCGGTTTTAAATAATCAATACAGTTAGCAGCAAGATCGCGTTTATCAACAGCCGACAATGGGTTTTCTGAAGAAAGCATATCCATCAAAAGTGTTTTATCTTTTATTAAAAAGGAACTAATGGCTTCTTTATAATCAACCATCGGTATTCTTTGCAAAGTGACATTTTGCTTTTCTCTCAGTTCCTTAATGAGCGCAATCAATTTATCTTTTTTCTCATCTGCCGGCAAACCTTCAAGAGCGTCAAGCTTGACTCTAAATTCATCAAAAACTTTTCTATCTTGTTTTTCTTTTTTAAGCGCCACACCCAAATCGATAGAGTTATCGCCTACATGTAAGGTCATTTCTTGGTCATTATAATGTTCAGAAACAATGGCAGAAAGGTTTGCTAGCGCTTTTTGCTCTATTTTAGAAGCAGGAGGATTTGCTGTCATTAATTGAATTTCATTAAATAATTGGACCAGATCTGTCTTTTGTTGTGCCGTTAGCTCTTTTTGTTGCATTAAGGCTGTAATTTTTGCCTGATAAGCAGCATATATCCCAGCGCGTTCCTTTGCCGCATCTTTAACTCCATATACGCCTTGTAAATTATCTAACGCATAAAGCGACTGATACAGCGGAATGAGTGGATCAGTTTCAATCTGGCGCACTATATATTGCAATATATCTTCGCGAGTTGCAGAAGGAAATACTTTTTGTGCTATTTTATCGTGGATATTTTTATTATTATACGCATCTACTAATCCTCTAAAAACAGTCTCAGGTTTTGCATTTGCAAGATCTGTCACTACTGTTATTGGATCCTTTAATTTTGCGGCAACTTCTAAATCAATTAATAAATCAGCTGCTGTTGGTTCTAAGTTTGCGGGTTCTGCAGGTGAAGCACTACCGCCTTTTAATCTTGCAAATACTTTCCCTAAGCGGCTTTGAAGAGAAGCCTCTGCTGCAGGCTCAGCTGCATTTTGCACAGGTTTATTTGCTTTTTCTTTTACTTTCTTGTAAGCATCAACTTGCTCTTTGATCGCCAATTGAACTTTACTGGCTTCCGCTTTAATTTCACTTGGAGAATTTTTTTCAATTTTTTCAAATCTTGCTATCATTATCTCTATTTTTCTTTCATGCGCTTTTCGTGTCTCTTCTGAATCAGCTTTTCTAATACTTGCAACGTATAATTCAATTTCACTTTTCAATATTTCATTGATAGAAGGCTGCTTTAAAGCGGCATTACCCTTCAAAAAGTCCAAGTCAGATTTATTAGTTTCATTAATCTTGGTTTTTATTTCATCATTATATAAGCTTTTTACAGCACTCATAACTGCAGGGGTTTTCTCATTAGGATACCCTGATAGCTCTCTGGCAATGTTTTCTTTTGCTTCAGGGTTTGCATTTTTGAAAGATTCCGTCAACGTTGATATTTTTTTAACTTTATCAATCACTTCTTTAGCTTGTTTCGCTTTTTCCTTAATATCAGGAGAAGCTCCCTCTTTCATAAAAACCTGTAAACCCTTTTCAAGATTCACTAAGTCTTGCTCGATTTCTTTTAACCTCTCTTCATTTTGATCTTTGTTTCCGGACAATTGATTTTTTTCTTCTATTAAGTTCATATACATATCAACAGCCGTTTCAATTCTGTCGACTGAATTTTTCTTCACCTCTTCAATTAAGCTATTTATTCCTGATTTTTCATCAACCAGTGAAGTTGCGTGAGCATATTCTTTAACAAGTGGATTCGAATCGTTTTTCAAGCTCTCCAATTTTGCTTTTAGAACAACAGCATCATTTAAATATGAAAACAAAGCAGGAGTGCCAACTATTTCAGTACTAAATTGTTTTAATTTTTCAAAATCACTTTTTAACTTTTGATATTCCTGCTCAATTTCAACAATTTTATCTAAATCCGCAACAATCCTTTTTACTTTTCTCGCCTCCGCTAACAAAGTCTCATCTTTCTCACCCTTTATTATTGTTAATCCTTGAGGATCTGTGTAAATATCCTTCTCAATATTGTCGATCATATTTTTTACTTCAGCTTGTTGAACAACATCAAGCTTTGTATAGGTGTCTGCAGACGTATTTAAATAATTAAGGATGTTTATTTTTAACAAATCGTTGGAGCTTAACTCCACCCCCTTAGATAATTCGTTAATATTTTCTTCAACTTTCCCTTTCAAAATACGGTTGGCAGATGCTCTTTCAGAAAAAGTAGTTAAAAAATTTACAGCAAATTGTTTATTCAGAATGCCTTCCTTAGATTGATCTAAGTAGGGTGTGGCTTTCTCTAATAATTTCTTATACGCTTTCTTGCCATAATAGATCTTACCATCTTTCTCAACACTTAATTGCTTAGAAATTGCTCCGTTTGGAAACTTAGTTTTCAATGCATCAAGAGAAGTAATTTCTTGCAAATTAATAGGTTGTAAAAAGCGTAATAATGGTTTTTTATCACCCTTGTCATATGCTGCTCTATCCGCGCGAGACAAAATGCTTACAGACATATTATAAGCATCATCTTCTGTCAACATGGGTCTCGCCAAATCCTGTAGCAAATTGGTTTGATGGGCTTCAGTCTTTTGATTAAAAGCATGCTCTTGCAAATCAGCAAAATTTCTCAACAGTCTTCCTTCCATCAATAATTTGCCTTCATTCATTTTTCCTCTAATTTCATTAGGGTTCTCATCTATACCAACTAAAAAGGTTTGCATTTGACCTATAAATGGAATAGCTGTTTTACCTTCCGCATTAGCTATTTCAATCTGTTTACCTATATTTTTATAATTTCCTTGAGGATTACAAATTTCATCTAGTTCTTTGCGCATTTCTTTTGCAATAGGATCGTCATTCAAATAGGATAATCTTTCAATAGGTGAAGCTGCCACCCCAGAATAAATTGCCACTGCAGACATGTAGTCATTATTTTTAATACATTCAAGTGCAGTTTGTAAATAAATTCTATATATTCTTCTTTGTTCACTCAAACTACTTGCGCCTAATATTCTATCACGCGTAGAATTAGCCGTATTATTTACCATGTCGGTGAATTTTTTAGACGACAAATTTGAATTTTTTGTCCATGCTACCTTATGAAAATCAGAAATATCTATTTGCCTGATAATGTCTAATTGTATTTGCTTAAAATCATGCGCCAATGCCTTTGCGATTTCTGCTTCATCAGCATGCGATTGAGCTTTTTTTGATACTTGCCCTATAGTCGCTTTTCCTATAGCAGTTTTGGCCCGAGATAATCGATTTTTTTTAGGCTTGGCCAATGCTTCCTCGATTTTTTTAGGACCAACAGTCACCACCATCAGCGCTGCATTTTCTTTGGAAGAAGCCAGATTTTTTTCTTTACGACTTTCATTGATGGCACGTCTATTTTTTATTTCAACGTCTAAGTTTTGTTGCATTTTCCCTAAGGCATCATTGATCTTCTTGTTATCTTTTTCCTTTTCTATAATTGAACCAACAAACGCGGCAATGCCTTTTTCAGTGCTATCGACAAATTTCACTTCAGGATTTGCCCTGATAATTTCCTTGATAAAGAGTTCGGTATTATGCAAAAATATTAATTTATCCTCTTCATCTGTCAATTTATTATAGGCTTTTCCTAATTGCGTAAAAAAGCCGTCCTTGATCTCTGTTTTAACGGAACCATCTGGATTTTTTTCTGGACCGGCATCACCCCATACAGTTGCTTTATAATCATTGGGAGGGATGCGAGCATAAATGGATTGTGCTAATGTCTTATAATCCTGCATTGTATAAGAAATAAATTTATTTGTTCCAAAACTATCTATCGGATCATGAAAGCCCGACATCACTTGTGAAATAAAATCATCTTTTGACTTTGGTCCAGCACCTTCTTTCATCTGCTTAATGCCACTGCTTGCTTCAAATGCGCATTGAACTGCGTCAGGCGATCTTTCTGCTTCTGGTGTTCTTTCAAGTTCTTTTTCAAGCTCAGTGCCGAGTCTTCTAATAACCTCAGGAAGGGGTAGACGCTCATCAGGATTACTTTTAAGCATTGCTTCACAAAATTCTTTCGGTAAACCAAAATCCTCCTGCAGCATTTTTCCTAATGAATAAACATCTGATGCGGGAGAAAAAATAGCCTCTTCTCCTCTTGCATTATTTTCTATTACTTCGGGCGGCATATAATCTTTATGCGTGCCCTGAGGGATCCCCTTGTGCTTGATTGATTTTTCACCTTCTTTTAGCTGAAATGAAAACCCAAAGTCAATTGCACCAAGAACAATATGATCTCCTTGAATATTTGCCATAAAATTAGCAGGCTTTACATCCCCATGGACTACACCACGGTAATGAAGATCTTGAATGGCTTGACAACATCTGATAGCAATAATTAATTTTTGTGCAGAGGACAACTCATCTTTTCTTTCAGGACTGCCTGGAACATAAAGTTGACCTGGTGTTAATGCATTGGTATACAACTCATTAAACAATTCCTTACCTTCGCGCAGCTCCATCATTGTGTATAGTTTTTGTTTAGTTTTTTTCCCTTTAAATTCTTTTTCTTGCTCCAATTGACGAACTGTTTCTCCTTTGGTATATCCTATCGCTTTCATAATCCTTAGTTCAGCATCATCTTCGCCTCTTTTGCCTCTAGCTTCAATTTTTACCGCAAAATTATGACCATCTACATCTTGTGCTAATTTAACCTTACCATAGGCTCCCTCTCCTAACTTTGAGTCATCTCGATTATATTTTTTATTAGCAATCGCATATGCTTTATACTTAGTTTTACCATCAGGGCCCTTAACTTCTTTACCATCCGCCCCCATCACAGGTATACCAATAAATGAATTTTTTAAAGTAAATTTTTCTGTTATTTTTTCCTTTTTTGCATTTTCATAAATAATCTCTACCACGGTTCCCTTTTCAATTTTCGACTTCCCTTCGCTGATAAGTTTCTCTACTGCATCAAAAACAGCTTTATCGTCAGCAGCCCCGATATCTATTGCCCATCGCTTTGCCATAGCGTTCTCACATCTGCGTATTGATATTATATTGATGCGACCCGTTCATAGCATGCTTAGTTCATTTTTTTACAGTGTATTTGCGACATTACATCAGCTTTAAAGGAGAATAGAAAGAATTAAGCGTGCATTCACACCTATATGACAAATAAGATTGAGAGCAAGGAGGATTAGATCTTCCAATCTGTCTTGAAGAAAGTTTCAAATTTCTCTGGCGGTTGCGGTTGACCGAAATAATATCCTTGGATCATATCGCATTTTTGCTGTTTTAAATAACGAAGTTGTGCTTTAGTTTCAACACCTTCTGCTATCACTTTCAAGTTTAAACTGTGACCAAGTTCAATGATCCCTTTAGTCACAGCATATTTTTCTTCTTTATCATCTTCAATAATTTTAATAAATGAACGATCAATTTTTATTTTATTTACTGGAAATTGCATTAAATAACTCAACGAGGAATAACCAGTACCAAAATCATCTAATGCAAGTTCTACCCCTAAAGCGCGAAATGCTTTCATAATTTCAACGGCTCGTGGCATATCTTGCACTAAAGCACTTTCGGTTAATTCTAACTCTAACCAATCTGGTGAAATTTCTGTTTCTCGAATAACCCGTTTAACTACTTCAACAATATCGCCTTGAAATAGTTGCCTAGCAGATAAATTAACTGCTACTTTAATCGGCGGATGCCCTTCTTTTTGCCACTTAATCATTTGCAAACAAGCTTGCTTTAATACCCATTCACCAATGGGGTTGATCAGCTGTGTTTCTTCGGCTGCCGTCATAAAAAAGAATGGGGAAATTGATCCCTTTTGCGGATGATTCCAACGAATTAATGCTTCACATCCAACCATCTGACGTAGTTTTAAATGAATTTGCGGTTGATAATAAACAATGAATTCTTCATTTTCTAATGCTTTGTGCAGATCGGTAATAATATTCCGTTTAATTTGTAACTGCTCAATCATGCCTCTTTGGAAAAACTCATATTGATTGCGCGTGCTGCTTGTTCTATTAACCGCTAACTGTGCACTTCTCACCAATATCTCAGGGGTTTCACCATCTGTAGGGTAAAAGGCAATGCCAACACTAATCGTGATGAAGATGTCATGCTCATCAATCCGATAAGGAGACGTGGATTTTTCAAGCAAAGATTGAACATAAGATGCCATCGCTGAGGCATCGCGCAACTCTGGCTCAATCACGCCAAACTCATTATCTGTCAAACGAGCAATTGTGCTTTTGCCAGCTGCGAATTCTGACACTCTTTTGCTAAATTCGACTAAAAATTTATCAGCAACAGATTGTCCATAGGTATTGATAATTTCAAAATAATCATCTAAGCGTAAAATAAAAATACCTAGTTTAGTCTGATGATGTTTGGCATGATTAATTTCTATTGCCATATTTTGCTCAAAAATGATTTTATTAGGTAAATTTGTTAATTCATCTATGGTAGAGCGCCGCTCTAGCTCTTTTTCCATCCGTTTACGCCCGGTAATATCGACGGCAAAAATGCTAACAGCCTCACTACCCATGGGCACAATCTTCAGAATATGGCTCATTTCTTCGCTATTAAACTCAATTTCTTGTTCTTTGCCAGAAAGCTGTACTTGCCGGATAATCTCGCGCCACTCTGCTGGAATTTTCTCATTTAATTTAGCATGCCAAGACATAAGAATAGGGGCGCTTGCAGGATTGGCATAAAGCAATATACCCATTTTATTCAAACGCATAACAGGATTGGGATTTGCATTAGGATAATCTAACAATTCTTGGTAGGCCTTTTCTTCTCGCACTAAACTTGCTGCAAGTGCCTTTTTAAGAAGTATGGCTAAATAGGCGCACAAGCCCAAAGCTGAGACGGCAATGCCAGCGATTATTTGCCAAATGAATAAGCTCACCGTTTATAAATCCAGGTATTTTTCAAAAGTTAGTTCTTTTAATAATTATATACTCGACCCAGTTAGCATTTAGGTTAGGCAGTAACCGAAGGAATATCTAAAAACCCACTGGACACTCTAAGGGGGTTTCGAAATGAGTTTTCTCCTGTACACTACTTATATAGACACCATCATGAAGCGACTAGGGAGAGGACGCGCATGCTGCTAAAAAGCATAGGTATCACGATAGGGATTGTCGTTCCTTTAACAAGCTGGGGTTTGTCATTCAAACTACCGACAAAACCATCAGCTCCTCCTCCACAAAATTTAACCTGCCTCGAACAATATCAACAAAACCAGTTTTCCCAAGCGTTTCAGCAGTGTCTTCAAGATGCAAATAAAGATGATGTTATGGCGCAATATCTTGTTGCCATGATGTACAAGCGCGGCAAAGGTACGCCTACTAATCAACAAGAAGCCGTCAATTGGTTTACCAAAGCAGCCATGAATGGAAATGCCGCAGCGCAACTCAAATTAGGAAAAATATTAAGCCAAGGAGGATTAATGCCTCCAGATTATGATAAAGCCTTTCAATTCTTTACCATGGCAGCGAACCAAAATGATGCAGAAGCACAATTTTTATTGGCATTATGTTATTTGAATGGACTTGGCGTTAAAAAAGATCTGCTTGCCGCAGAACAATGGTACAGCAAAGCACAAAAAAATCACTTAGAAAGTGCACCTATGCTTTCCTTTTCGCAAGAACACGCCCCCTTTAGGCTTAATGATTGGCCTGGACATCAAGAATACAAAACCGCCTCATTACTTAAACAACAAAAGACAGAAGAGGCACAACAAGAAAGTTTTGTTTGGCTCAAACTTGCAGCAGAAAAAGGGCATCCTCAAGCGCAATATGAAGTGGGGATCACTTATGCGCAAGGACTCATTACGGATCAAGATGATGCCAAAGCACTATCTTGGTTAGAAACAGCAGCGTCTCATGATCATCAAGCAGCTCAAAGCTACTTAAGCTGGATGGCAGCGTTAGGATTGGGCAAATCCCAAAATCTTTATGATGCCATTCATTGGTTTAAATTAGCCTATGGGATCACCTCCGATTCAACATCACAACTCGCTTTTTCTAAAGAACAGCTTTCTCCCCTAGAAATCCAAAAAAAGCAGTATGAAAAAGGAATAGCCTTAATTGAGGGACATGCTGAAGAACCACATTTTGAACAGGGATTTTCGCTCATTGAACAATCAGCCAAAATGAATTTTGCACCAGCACAATTGTATTTGGCAACGCTTTATCGTGATGGCGAGAAAGTCGAAAAGAATGCTGGTTTAGCAGCAAAATATTTTGAAAAAGCTGCTAAAAATGGCAGCAAAGACGCACAATACGCTTTAGGATGGATCTATTTTAATGGAGAAGGTGTGGAGAAAAACCCCTCTAAAGCTTATATTTGGTTTGATCAAGCAGGTAAACAAGGGGATCCTCGAGCAATAAGTGCAAAGCAATTTGTGGGCTCCCAACTTAACAAAACACCAGTTGAACCCAAGCATCTTAGTCCAAGACTTGCTCACTCTAAATGAGGCTAGCAAATGACGCTTAAACCGCTTCATATTCATACGCCGCTTTTGCATTCTCATATTTTGACCCAATTAACGGGAAGAAATATATTTCTAAAATATGAGGCTTTTCAGCCAAGTGGTTCGTTTAAAGATCGTGGCATCGGCGCCTTGTGTCAGTATTATGCTGCCCAAAAAGTGAATGGCTTTATTTCCTCTTCTGGCGGAAATGCAGGTATGGCAGTCGCCTATGCTAGCAAAATTCTTCATATCCCAGCCAAAGTGATTATCCCAAAAACAACTGCATCTATCATGGTACAAAAACTTCAAGCTGAAAATGCTGAAGTATTTATCGAAGGTGAAAACTGGAATGAGGCAGATACTGTTGCCCGAGAAATCGCAAATAGCCAGGGATTTGCTTATATCCCGCCTTTTGATAACCCTGTGATATGGGAAGGTTATGTTTCATTGATCCAAGAATTAAAGCAAGATGGCATAAAACCTGACGCTATTATTGTTTCTGTTGGCGGGGGTGGATTGTTCAGCGGCTTGGCACAAGGCCTTCATCATATTGGTTGGCAAGATGTGGCGCTGATCACTGCCGAAACCGCGGGAGCGGCTTCGATGGCCACGGCTATTAAAGAAAATAAACGCGTTATCTTAGAAAAAATCGATACAATTGCAGTTACCTTAGGTGCCAAACAAATTTGTCAACAAGCCTTTGAATGGACACACAGGCATCCCGTTTTTCCTCAAATTTTAAGCGATAAAGAAGCCGTTTCTGCCTGCTTGCATTTTGCAGATGATCATCGCCTCCTTGTAGAGCCTGCTTGCGGCGCTTCTTTGGCTATTCTTTACGAAAAACGCCTTATTTTAGAGCAATTTAAAAACATCGTCGTCGTAGTCTGCGGCGGTAATGGTGTGAATTTAAGCTTACTACAGGCTTGGAAAAAACAATTTCAGCTCTAAAACCATGCAGCTACGCTATATAGTCACAGCAGATGATTTTTCGACGAGGGAGCAAGCACTTAAAATATAGGAGTGTATACAAAATACATGACTATGGTGAAAGTGCACAGCCAACAATCCGCCTACACCTATACAGGCTATGGCGTGACCTAACTCCCAGCAAGACCCGCCGAAGCTTTAGCGAAAGCGGGAGTCGAAAACTCTCATGGGAAGACACAGTGTTGTCCTAAAGTACTATGCCCAAGGTACTATAGGAACCCCTTGAAGCTTATGATTTAATCTAAACATTATCCCCTAACTTTGGAGAGTGAGTCGAAATGAGACTCCTAAACCCATATCAAGTATTACAGCAATATCGCATCTTGCATATCCCCTTAACAGCGGATGTGAAGATGCTAAGACACGCACGTGATAACAGAATGCACGATCTTTATCATCAATCTACGCATGTTAATGAACATCGCGGATCTTTGGCGCTTGATTATGAAATTTCACTCATCCAACATGCCTACTTATTTATTCGGCGTAATTTTCACGACATTCATGCACATCTGAATATTTTTGCTCAGCTCAAAGAGAAATTTGAATTATTGAAACTACCATTAGATGCTTCGCTGGATGATATCAGGCAAAGAAGGGATGAGTTTTTGCGTGCATTACGGGAATCTGAAAGTAGTCCAGAAGATCCCCTTTGTCTTGAGAAGCAAAGACATGAAATTCAAAATGCTTACTTATTTATCATTAATCATCTAAAACTATTGAAAATACACTAAATCCTAGCTCTTTTCTCTCCACAGAAGCAATCCATTTTTTACCTGATGGATTGCTTCACTCACGATCGCAATGATGAGGCGATTCTCTTTCTCCATCATCCTTAATTTAAGTGCAATATACCCATGCTGATCTCTCACCTACGCGGGCATGACGACTGTTAAGTACCAGCTAAAGTCATTTCTTCTATTAACAATGATCCTGTTTGAATATTAGATCGCTTATCTACATCATTGCCAACCGCGACTAATCGCTTAAACATGTTTTGTAAATTTTCAGCAATGGTGATCTCGTGAACAGGGTATTGAATTTGACCATTTTCTACCCAAAAACCTGCCGCCCCTCGAGAATAATCCCCTGTCACTAAATTAATGCCCTGTCCCATTAATTCAGTTACGAGCAAACCTCTGTTCATTTTTTTCAGTAAAGCATCAAAATCCTCTTCGCCAGGCTTGATAAAGATATTATGAACCCCACCTGCATTACCTGTATTTATCAAATTCAATTTTCTTGCAGAATAGGCACTTAAAATGTAACTCTTTACTTCGCCCTCTAATACGATGTCTTTATCTTTCGTTGCTACCCCATCACTATCAAAAGGTGCACTGCCCATTCCCCCTTTTATATGAGGGCGCTCATATATATGAATGTGTTTTCCAAATACAGGCTTATTTAATGAATCGAGCAGAAAAGAAGATTTACGAAATAATCGCCCCCCTGAAATAGCACTAATAAAATGACTCAGCAATCCTGAAGCCACTGTTGCATGAAATAGAACAGGAACGCGTTGGGTGGGAAGTTTTTTTGCACTCAAACGTCTAACGGCTCGCTCTCCTGCATCAATACCCACTTTTTCCGCTTTATCGAGTAATTCTTTTGCACGAGCAACTGTGTATTGATAATCACGCTCCATTCCCTTTGCATCTTCGGCTATCACAGTGCAAGAAAGACTATGGCGACTTGTAGGGTAATATCCTAAAAAACCGTGACTATTTCCATAAACATGGTAGCTTTGGGCAGAGCTTAATGTTGAACCTTCACTATTGACAATTTTTTTATCGAAGGCTAACGCATTTTGTTCACAGGTTTTGCTTAATCGAATAGCCTCTTCAACTGTCAGATCCCACGGATGATATAACTCAAGTGGCTTGATATCTTGTGCCATCTCTATTGCTTCAGCCAATCCAGCAAAAGGATCAGGCTGTGTCATACGCGCTAAACTGATGGCTGCCTCAACGGTAGATTTCAGTGATGCTGGGCTAATATCTGTTGTACTAGCAGAGCCCTTACGTTGCCCTACATAGACAGTTATTCCAATCGCTTTATCGCGGTTAAACTCTAACGTTTCAACCTCATTTAAACGAACAGTTACATTTAATCCAATGGAAGCATGCGCACCGACTTCAGCTTGATCAGCGCCTAACTGCCTTGCCATTTTCAGCATATCATCCACCATTTGCTGGTAGGTAGATTCATTAACAAATTCATTTAATCGGCAGGGTAATGCATTATTCATTATAAGCCTCTTTAATTATTCTTCGTGCCACCAACCGTAATATTGTCCACGCGCAATGTTGGCTGACCGACGCCAACTGGTACACTTTGCCCTTCTTTGCCGCAAGTCCCTATACCTGAATCTAAAGCTAAATCGTTCCCGACCATGACAACTTTATTCATGACGTCAGGCCCATTGCCAATCAAAGTTGCTCCTTTGACTGGACGAGTAATTTTCCCATTCTCAATTAAATAAGCTTCGTTTGCAGAAAATACAAATTTCCCAGACGTAATATCAACCGAACCACCACCAAAGTTGACTGCATAAAGTCCTTTTTCTACAGAAGCAATAATTTCTTCCGGCGCATGAGGCCCTGGTAGCATGAATGTGTTGGTCATACGTGGCATAGGAATATGGCTAAAAGACTCACGACGCCCATTACCCGTCGGAGCGACGCCCATTAACTTAGCATTTAACTTATCTTGCAAATAGCCCTTTAAAATACCATTTTCGATGAGCACCGTTCGCTGTGTCGGTGTTCCTTCATCATCAATGGTAAGTGAGCCTCTTCTGTTTGGGATAGTACCATCATCTACCACTGTACAAAGAGGTGAAGCGACTCTTTCACCTATACGTCCACTAAAGGTTGAACTCCCTTTGCGGTTAAAATCTCCTTCTAATCCATGCCCCACCGCTTCATGTAAAAGCACACCAGGCCAACCTGGCCCCAATACCACTGTCATTGTTCCTGCAGGTGCATCAATTGCCTCTAAATTTACTAGGGCTTGATGTACAGCTTCTTTAGCGTAGTCAAAAGCTCTTTCATTCTCGGTAAAATACTCATAGGTTGTGCGTCCACCACCACCGGAAGAGCCTGATTCACGACGACCATTTTGCTCAACGATAACATTGACATTCAACCGCACCAAAGGTCTTACATCCGCATTCATCGTGCCATCACTACTTACCACTAAAATGGTATCAAAAACACCTACTAAGCTTACGATTACTTGCGTCACTCGAGGATCTTGTTTACGCGCAAAGCTATCAATTTGACGAAGTAACGCAATTTTTTCTTCATTGGTTAATGAATCTAATGGACTTTTTTCAGTATAAAGCGGCTTTGTTATCTTATGTTTCCATGCGCACAAGGCGGTTTGACTACCCTGACTTGCAATAGCTCGTGCAGCAACTGCTGCCTGCTCTAATGCAGGTAAAATAATGTCGTCCGAATAGGCAAAGCCAGTCTTTTCACCACTAATCGCTCGTACGCCAACACCATGATCGAGATTAAAACTCCCTTCCTTCACAATACCATCTTCTAAAAGAAAGGATTCATGCTTAACGCTTTGAAAATATAAATCACCACTATCAACGCGATGTCCCAGCAACTGCCCCAGCACTCGCTCCAAATCTGTTACGGTTAATCCAGCAGGAACAAGTATTCTATCACTTGCAAACTCTAGGGAATTTTTCATTACATCACCTCTTTCAATTCGCTTCACGTTTGGTTTTTTCAAACCAAACGATATAGTCACAGCAGATGATTTTTTGGCTAGGCGGCAAGCAAAGAGCAACCGGAGCGTACCGCAAAGTACATGAGGATTGCGAGATGCGAAGCCAACAACCTGCCTGCGCTAAAGCTACGGCAAGGCTTAATAATAAGCCTCGACGAAGCGTAAGTGAAGGCAGGCACCAAAAGCTCATATGCCAAAACTATAAGGTTAATTCTTTCATCACAAAAGGTTGTGAGTGCGACAGTGAAGGAAATTCTTGACGTATTCTTTGCATGTTCACCAAATCCACTTCGGCCATCACTACGGCATTTCCTTCATCTACTTTTGCTAGTATATCTCCCCAAGGCCCTACTATCATAGAATGGCCATAGGTTCCTCGACCATCATGACGTCGTCCAACTTCTGCGGGTGCAACAACATAACATAAATTCTCTATTGCTCTTGCACGTAATAACACTTCCCAATGCGCCTTTCCTGTTGGAATGGTAAAAGCAGAAGGCAAAACAATGATATCCACGCCTTTTAACATAAAAGCTCTAAAGAGCTCAGGAAAGCGTAAATCATAACAAACTGCCAGTCCAATTTTTCCAAACGGCGTATCTACCAATACAATCTCATTACCTGGTTGTACGTTGTCAGATTCACGATAGACATCTTCTTTACCTACCATGACATCAAACATATGGATTTTATTGTAACGTGCTACTAATTCACCATTGTCATTCCACATTAAACAACTGGAAAAAAATTTATTTCCAGTTGCGCCCAACAACGGTAGAGTGCCCCCAAGCAACCATATCTTGTTTTCTTTGGCACAAGAGGCAAGTTGCTTTTGAATTTTACCATCATTAAACGGTTCCGCCATTGCAAAGCTTTGCTCACGAGATAATCCTAGTGTTGCAAAATTCTCTGGCAAGGCTGCAAGGCTGGCTCCCTGATAAGCTGCTTGTTTAATGAGTTGGCAGGCCATTTCTACGTTATCTTGCACATCAGGAGTGGATTCCATTTGAATTGCCGCAATCGTTGTCATCGTTATTATCCCCTTCTTGCCGTCATAATGGGCACTTCTTCAACTAAAGGTGACTGCCAAGTACCTAATACCTTGTAACGAAGCCGATGGATTTGTTGGATCTTATTGCCAAACATTTTATCTACAACCCAAACAGCAGCGCCCACAGCGGGATTGGCTGAAGCAATTGCCGCAGCCACTGGTAAGCTTCCTGTTAAATCAGGCATGACAATCATTTCCCCATCCAAAGCCTGATTTTCTAAATCTGCTTGACCAAATGCTTCAATTTTAACTGTAGGACTCTTTAATATCACTTTATTTGAGCTAATCTTACCTTTACCAAATTTGAATTTTCCATCTAGCTCATCAAACGTCAAACCATTTTTTGTCACATCACTAAAGTCCAAATTAAGTCGACGATGCACATTATCAAGATTGAGCAAACTCAAAACCCGTCCCATGCCGGGATTAACGCCATTGATCATGCCACGATTTAAGGCTAAATCTGCTTGTCCGTTTAATGAGCCTAAATCAATTTTTCCAGGCGTGCCGTTCCATTGAACAGAAAATCCGATCGTTCCTTTAGCATTGCGAATTGAACCAGTGATGCCCAAGGCATTTAATGTATCGCTAATATTCTTTGTCTCAATTTTACCTTCAGCAAACACTTTTTTATGAGTGGATAAATAATCCCAACTACCTGAGAGACTAATATCCGTATTTTTCATTTTTGCTTTAAAATCAGGCGAAAAATATCCTTTCCAAGAAGGCTCTAGTCGTGTTTGAATATCAGTAAAAACTTTGTTATTGAGCGTTAATTCTTTAATCTTAATATCCAAAGATTTTTTATTGGGCATCTCTTCTGTGGAAGTAGGCTCTGAAAGATCAACGCCTTTTGTTAACGTTAATTTTTGTAAATTAACCATAATTGCTTGATTTTCTTCCTGAGGCACAATTACGTGCCCAGAAAGCGCAGGACCTTGGAAATTGAAATTCCATTGATGGGCTTTTCCATCCCATTGTGCCTCAATCTTTTCTTGAGGAAATGAGAATCCATATAAATTGAAATCCTCAATATTCAATTCAATTAAGGGCTCTAGTGTAAACGATGTTGTGGACTGCTTTTCTGATAACAACCCAACAGTGGCAAAAAAAGCTTTCCATTTTTCAACATCGACGGCATTGATTCCACCATCAATAAGCAAGACCTGATCTTCTCTATATTTTGCAAGACGATTCTCACCAAAATGAATGTGTCCACCAACAGTCTGCCAAGTTTTATTCCGCTGGGTGAAGCTATATGTCATGTTTAATCCATCGCCATATTTCACGGCAAGACGCATTAATTCATTGGGATCGAAATTTATTTTGCATTCAAATGGACGTGCTTCTTCAGCTTCTTTGGCAAAAGGATATGGTGCATCAATAGCAACCCCCTGCAACGTTGAAGTCAATGTGAGATTGCCTTGATTGATGTTATCTGGAGAAATAGCAAGCAAAGCAGTGTAATCTGTTTCGCCTTGTATTTGTGGAATTTCTTGTAAATGAAATTTTTTGGGTAATTGCTGCAAGTCAACTTTGCCTTGCGCTGTGACTTGTACTTGCGTACTGCCTGTCGTATTTGTTTCAATAGAAAAGCGCGTTGGTGTGCCTAGAAATTTTCCTGATAGGTAATCTGACTTCACACTATCCTCAGTAAAAGAAACATTACCTTGCAACTCACTCACTGGAAAATCCCATTCTTCTTTGAGATTAACACTAGCGTTTTGAACTTCAATTAATCCCCTTACTTTTACTTTGTGTTCCTCCTTCATCGAAAGTGGCACTTCTAATCCCAAAGATAGTGCCATTCTCCCTTCAAAATTCAAGGGCGCTAATGTTTTTCCTAATGATGCTTCCAAAGGGCTTTTGTGGATAACAGTTAATCCTTCTCCCAAAGTACTCGCTACTTTAGTATCCAAAATGAGCACTGGAAGATCCGCTGCTAAATTAGGAATGACAGCATCTGCATCAACTAGTTGACCAATGATGTCACTCTCACTGGCCAAAGCGCCACTTTCAGCAGAGATAAAAAGAGAACGGTTACGAAATAATAAATTTGCTTTTAAATCTGTTAAGGCTGGCCAGCCCTTAGTGTAATCTAAATGGGCATTTTCAAGCTCAGTGTAAATCTCAAACACCCCTTCAGCATTATCAAAAGGGAATTCAGCTAAATTTCCTCTCAATACGCACGTGGTAGAAAGCACATTACCTGATAGCAAGGCATTATCTAACCAAGAAACTAAATCCTCATCCATCATTTTTCGAGGTAGTAAAGTTAATGCTGTAGCTGTTTTCATTGTGCCAAGATTGAATACCATCTCTGTAGTAGGCATTTCTTTTCCTTTGAAATGCCAGGTGCCTTGGCCAGAAAAAGCGGTATCAAATAAATTAGCTTCTAATATAGCAGCTTTTATCATTAAATCGTTTTCAAGGAAGTACCCATTTAAAACCGTATTCAAATCGGTGATTTCTATGGGATAAGAATATAAAGTAGGAAAATGGATCTGCACATGCTCACTCTGTAAGGCCATTCTTGCATTTTGCCCTGTAAAGGTAACTGCACCTGAAAGCCCAGAAAATCCAGGCAATTTATTGTCTGCTTCAATTTGAAGGTTCGAAAACACAATATCAGCTAATTTAGGCGTCAATTGTTGCCCTTTGGCAAGAAAAATCACATGCAAATAATCTAATTGTCCACGAGGATAATGCGCTTGAATCTTTTGGCTAAGTTCAGAAGACTTAGGCATTATTTCTATTCCTGCATTTAAGAACGCAAGATTAGCATCATTCGCTTTGATCTCCCAAAGCATGCCTTCTGGGCTTAGTGCACTATTAGCGGTAAAATTCATTTTTTCTGTGCTGACATCTGGCGAAGCAAGCTGCCAGTCTTTACCAATAATTTTCCAATGCTTATCTTCAAATTGCGTGGCCAAGTCACCACGAACAAAGTTAAATCTTTGCTCTTTACCCTTACTTTTCACATCGATATCATTGAATTCAAAGCGTGTGGTTAATTCCATTGAATGCTGATCTTTTATTTTTAACCATGCTTCGAGATCAAGATCACCATTTTCAATGCTAATCGGAATTACTGGCAAGAAAGGTTTCAGTGTTGTCCAGGCTATATCTTGCAAATGTAAATAAACTTCAGCTTCCTTGCTTCCCCAAAGTGGAATGTCGGCGCCAACTTGAATATGCCCTTCATTTTTCCCTGCAACGCTTGCATTGCCTCTTATTTTGAGGATGTTTTTGGCTTCAATGGCCAAATCAGTATGAAACAATGATGTTTTTTCTGCATTTACCGTCAAATGAATAGTGCTATCTTTGATAAATAGCTTTGAAATTATCGCTTGCTGTGGACCAGAAGATAAATCCTGCAAGTTCAATTGTAATTGAGGCAGGTTTAAAACACGTAAATGACCATTTTGATATTCAATACCTAATGATGCATTCTCAATAACCAATTCATCTAGTTGCAAACGCGCTAAAAACAGTTGAAGCACATCCAAACGTAATTTCATCTTTCCAATATTCAATAAAGATGTTTTTTTATCTTCAGATAAAATTTCAACACCAGATAATGCTACCGCGGGACTAAGTCCCTCCCAACTAAACTTTAATTCTTGGATATGAGTAGGATACTGTAATTGTTTTGCAACCCAAGCAGATAATTGAGGCACACTGGGTGTGAATAGCGGTGTCGCTATCCGTAACCCGCATAGGATGCCAGCAAGTATAATACTTGACCAACCTATGACTTTATAAAATCGATAAAACCATGAGCCTTTCACAAAATCACTCCCAGAAAGACTCTTTTATCTTTTGTCCCCTCCCCCGCTTGCGGGAGAGGGCTAGGGTGAGGGTCTTTTGAGTAAGAATATGCTGTGTGCGCCCTCATCCGATCCTTCTGGCTACCTTCTCCCGCAAGCGGGAGAAGGAAGGAGACGCGCGCCTTACATAAGAACAACATCGAACTGCTCTTGCGTGTAAAGACTTTCAACTTGAAACTTAATCTGTTTTCCGATTTGTACTTCTAATTGACCCACGCTAGCTGATTCCTCATCTAGCATTCTGTCTACAACTTCTTGTGATGCTAAGACTAAATAGCTTTTGGTATCGTAGGCTCTTGCTGCTCTTAATACTTCTCGAAAAATTTCATTACAAACTGTTTCTGTCGTTTTGATAGTTCCTCTACCTGCACAAACAGAACACGTTTCGCATAAAACATGCTCTAAACTTTCTCGTGTTCTTTTGCGAGTCATTTCTACAAGCCCTAACGAAGAAACTTCGCTAATACTATTTTTGGTATGATCTCGTGCCAATGCTTTCTCCAAAGCGCGAAGCACTTGACGCTTATGTTCTTCATTAGTCATATCAATAAAATCAATAATGATAATGCCACCTAAATTGCGTACTCGTAATTGCCGTGCAATCGTAACAGCCGCTTCTAAATTTGTTTTAAAAATGGTTTCTTCTAAATTTCGATGCCCAACAAAAGCCCCCGTATTCACGTCAATTGTCGTCATTGCTTCTGTTTGATCGAAAATAAGATGTCCACCTGATTTTAACTGAACTTTGCGGTGCAATGCTCTTTGTATTTCATCTTCGATACCATATAAATCAAAAAGTGGGCGTTCCCCAGTATAAAATTCTACTTTTCCCGTCATGGTTGGCACGAATTCTTTGATAAAGGTCAATGAACGCTCATAAGCTTCTTTATCATCAATCCGAACTCTTTCAGTTTGTATTGATACATAATCACGTAGAGAGCGTAAAAAAAGTGGAAGATCTTCATGAATAATATCGCCACTTTTTGCCTTTTGCATTTTGCGCGAGATAGAGCCCCATAATTTAATCAGGTATTCCTGATTGTCTTTTATCTCTGCTGCAGTTGTGCCTTCTGCAGCCGTTCGAATGATGTACCCGCCCTGATTCGGGGATAATCCCTCTTCGACAATCTTTTTGAGACGTTCTCTTTCTTCTTCCTCTTCTATCCGTTGCGACACACCAACATGGCTGATCCCAGGCATAAATACTAAATAACGTGAGGGCAAAGAAATCCGAGTCGTTAATCTTGCACCTTTGGTGCCAATAGGATCCTTTATCACCTGTACAGCGATATTTTGGCCATCTCTTAGCAAATCACTAATTGATTCTTGCGGCTCAGTAATCTCAGTCGGTTGTAAATATTCATCACTAACAGAAAGCATATCTGAAGCATGAAGAAATGCTGCACGCTCTAATCCCATCTCAACAAAGGCAGCTTGCATACCTGGCAACACTCTTACCACGGTTCCCATGTAAATATTGCCTACTAAACCACGTTTACTGGCACGCTCTACTAACATTTCTTGCAATACGCCATTCTCAACGATGGCGACTCGCGTTTCTCGCGGGCTGACATTGATGAGAATTTCTTCAGACACGATACCTCCAAATTATTTTCTATCTTTATTCCTTCTCCTCATGAAAGGAGCTCAGGATGCAGGAAAGATGATTACTTGCTTAGCAGTCTTAAATACTACGAGAAGAGAATGCAGCAACACTAAACATACGGCTGATGCCTTGAAAAAACTTAACAAATAAGGGCCATATCAAACAGCTAGAGACTGTTCCCATCCAATATAACAAGGTGTGAGGATTATGTCCGTCTAGGGCATGGAACCAGAGCGTAAAAATTTGTCCTAAACAAATCAATAAAGAAATCTTTCCTATCTGCTGCCATAAAGGCCGCAGTAGAAAACGAGGCCTAACCAAGGCAGCAATGTAACAAATAACAGTAAAAATCAAAGCATTTTCACCAAAACGAGTACCTAGCAAACAATCTAACAACAATCCTCCGGCCCAAGCCAATACAGGGTTAAAAGATCGAGGAAAAGATATTTGGCAAAATATAAAGAACATCAACAACCATTGCGGCCTATACCACTGATATGCATCAGATAAAGGCAATACGGTTAAGATGCCACAAAAATAAAATCCTAATCCCAAAAAAAGCCACCATCGAATTGTGCGTATCATGCTTTACTCTTCATTAGCCGGCGGGGTAGATGGTGCTTCTTCTACCTTTTGATTAAATTTTGGATCCGTTGCTACCGTGGAGCCTGCAGCAGCTGTTGTGATTTCTTGTTTGAGCGCATTATCATGCTGTTTTACCAACAAAATATGCCGCAATTGTCCCAATTTTGCACTTGGACTCACCCCAATCAATGTAAAACGCGTACTGGGATCATGTTGAATAGAAGTAATAACACCTACCGGATAACCTGCCGGAAAGCGTCCTCCTAATCCAGAGGTCACTAGTTGATCTCCTTCCATGAAATCAGAGGTACGAGGAACATAATTTAAACGAAGCTCTCCCCCTGTACCACCTCCAGTTGCAATCGCTCTTTCACCGCTACGTACTGATTGCACTGGAACAGCAAAGCCCGTATCCGTTAACAAAAGAACACGAGAAGTCTCTTTATTACGATCAAGCACTACCCCCACTAAACCATGCGCATCAATGACGGGCTGCCCTACTTCTACGCCTTGATCTTTGCCTTTATTTAATAAAATTTGTTGGCGGAAAGGATCTATATCTGCATGGATCATTCTGGCTTCTGAAAAAGATTCCTTTTCCTGTCCCACAGATTGTAATAATTCTCTTAGTTCATGATTTTCAGCTTCTAAGGCACGCAATTTTTGTACTTGTGCCTGCAGATAAATATGCTGCTGCCTCAAGCTTGCATTTTCAGTCAACAAGCTGACGCGTTCCTTGAAAAAAATTTCTGTTTGTTCAATCAAAGAGATAGGCATGTCGACTGTAGACTGAATAGGCGACACTGCGCGCGCGAGAAAGTGCTGGACAGTGGAGATGCCAGGCCAACGCTCGCCTGCAAAAATAAGAATGAATGAGGCAAGCATGGGGACAAAAAGATGCCACCCATTCGGTCGCGCAGGTTTAAATGTAAGTTGAATAAGCTACTCTCCTTGAACTTACTCCGTAGTTAATAACCCTACACGTTTTTCTTCTTGCATTTCAAGGGCTTGGCCACCCCCACGAGCAACGCAGGTAAGAGGATCATCTGCAACTGATACAGGAAGACCAATTTCTTCCATCAACAAACGATCAATATGGCGTAATAAAGCACCACCACCTGTTAATACTAGACCGCGTTCTGCAATATCGCCTGACAATTCTGGTGGTGCTTGCTCTAATGCAACACGCACAGCCCCAACCACAGCGGAAAGCGGCTCCTGCAAGGCTTCTAAAATTTCATTGCTATTAAGCGTAAATCCACGAGGAATACCTTCAGCCACATTTCGACCGCGAACTTCAATATCTAAAACTTCATTAGCCGGATATGCTGTGCCGACCTCTGTTTTAATTCGTTCTGCAGTTGTTTCGCCAATCAAGCAACCATAATTACGGCGTACGTAATTAATAATAGATTCATCAAATTTATCGCCGCCGATTCTAACTGAAGCGGAATATACAATACCGTTTAAAGAAATAATCGCCACTTCTGTTGTACCGCCGCCGATATCAACAACCATAGAGCCTGTTGCGTCATGAACAGGTAACCCTGCCCCTAAGGCAGCAGCCATGGGTTCTTCTATTAGATAAACTTCTCTTGCACCAGCGCCTAAAGCAGATTCGCGAATGGCGCGACGTTCTACCTGGGTTGAACCACAGGGAACGCAAACGAGTACACGTGGACTTGGACGTAATAAACGGGAAGGAAGTACTTTATGAATAAAATGCTGCAACATCACTTCTGTCATATGGAAATCAGCAATCACACCTTCTTTGAGCGGACGCACTGCAACCATATTTTCAGGGGTACGCCCCAACATGCGCTTAGCATCGATTCCTACTGCAGCTACCTGCTTAGTTGCGCCCGTACCTCGCTCTTGGCGAATGGCAACAACAGAAGGCTCGTTTAAAACAATCCCTTGGCCACGGACGTAAATAAGGGTATTTGCTGTACCGAGATCGATTGATATATCGCTCGAAAAAATTCCACGGATTGATTTAAGCATTTGGGGTTCTTCCTACGTGACACATACCTTAGTTTATAAACGTCTACTATTTTCAGCAAGGCAGCTATGGTACATTAACGGCCCTACCTAACTTTTATTTTATTATAGCCTTAGTAGTTTGACTTAGTATTCGTCAGATTAAGGAAGTTATTATGCCTTTAGATCGCCAGGAAGTCGAAAAAATTGCGCATCTCGCGCGATTAACATTAAATGAACAGCAGATCCCATTCTATGCTAGTAACATTTCCAAGATCCTTGATCTCATAGCCCAGATCAATGAAGCCGATACGGACAACATTGTTCCTATGGCACATCCTATGGAACATCTTACACAACGCATGCGCGAAGATAAGGTTACTGAAACTGATCAACGCGAATTATTTCAAGCCATTGCGCCATCAACTGAGGCAGGTCTCTACCTTGTTCCTAAGGTAATAGATGAACAATAACGCTCCTTAAAATTAGGAGTCAGTCTGCCAAAACAGGGGGATTTTTCATGACAGCAATCCATACAATGACATTAGCCCAACTCTCTGAAGAGCTGGCTAAAAAAACACTCTCTAGCGTTGAGTTAACTCAATACTTCCTGGATCGCATCGAAAAATTAGATAAAAAATATAATAGCTTTATTACTGTTACAGCCGAGCACGCTTTAGAAAAGGCAAAGCAATGCGATGCCGTACGTGCTCAAAATCAAGCTGGTCCTTTAACCGGCCTTCCTATCGCACATAAAGATATCTTCTGCACCAAAGGCATTAAAACTTCGTGCGGCTCTAAAATGCTGGATAATTTTATTTCGCCCTATGATGCAACAATGGTGTCTCAGGTAGATGCTGCAGGCATGGTCATGTTAGGTAAAACTAATATGGATGAATTTGCGATGGGCTCTTCTAATGAAACCAGTTTTTATGGTCCTGTGCACAATCCTTGGGATCTTAACACAGTTCCTGGTGGCTCATCAGGCGGCTCAGCTGCTGCAGTCGCAGCACGCCTTACACCAGCGTCCTCAGGCACCGACACAGGCGGCTCTATTCGTCAACCCGCAGCACTTTGCGGAGTCACAGGTCTTAAACCCACTTATGGCCGGATCTCTCGTTATGGCATGATAGCCTTTGCATCCAGCCTTGATCAGGGCGGTCCTTTTGCCCAAACAGCTGAAGATGTTGCCATGTTGCTACAAGCAATGTCGGGATTTGATCCCAAAGACTCTACAAGTGTTGATGTTCCCGTGCCAGACTATGTGGCGTTGTTAAATCAATCTCTCTCAGGAAAAATCATTGGTATACCCAAAGAATATTTTAAACAAGGACTAGACAGAGAAGTTGAAAAGCGCGTTCAAGATGCCATTGCTACTTTTGAAAAATTAGGCGCGCGCATACAAGAAGTTTCCTTGCCAACAAGTCCTCTCTCTATTTCTGTTTATTACGTTGTTGCTTCTGCTGAATGTTCCTCCAACTTGTCACGCTTTGATGGGGTACGGTATGGCCATCGTTGCGATAACCCTAAAGATTTAGAAGATCTCTATAAACGATCTCGCTCTGAAGGATTTGGTGATGAAGTGAAACGTCGCATCATGGTTGGTACTTATGCCCTTTCATCAGGATATTACGACGCTTATTATTTGAAAGCGCAAAAAGTGCGAAAACTAATCAGCGATGATTTCAAACGTGTCTTTGAACAAGTTGATTTTCTCATCGGACCAACCACGCCTACCCCCGCTTTTAAAATTGGGGAAAAAGCGAATGATCCAGTCAGCATGTATCTCTCAGACATTTATACCATAGCAACCAATTTGGCAGGTTTACCCGGTTTAAGTATTCCTGCAGGTTTTGTCAATGATTTGCCAGTTGGGGTCCAGTTAACGGGCAAACATTTTGATGAAGGCTTGCTTTTAAATGCAGCACATTGTTATCAACAACAAACTGATTGGCATAAGCGGATCCCTAAGAGCTGCGCCTAAAGATTTTTAAAAGGAGAACTCCACATGCAATGGGAAGCCGTTATCGGTTTAGAAGTGCACGCACAACTCAAAACCCATTCAAAAATATTTTCAGGGGCTTCAACGGCTTTTGGCGCCTCTCCCAATACGCAAGCTTGCGCAATTGATCTTGGCATGCCTGGTGTATTGCCGGTATTAAATAAAGAAGCTGTACGCATGGCTGTTTTATTTGGTTTAGCCACCAATAGCCAAATTGCGCACCGCTCCATTTTTGCAAGAAAAAACTACTTTTATCCTGATCTTCCTAAGGGATATCAGATCAGTCAATATGAACTTCCTATCGTTCACAGTGGTTTTCTTGATATTGAATTTGGCGATAATCAAACCAAACGCATCGGCATTACTCGGGCGCATTTAGAAGAAGATGCAGGAAAGTCGCTACATGAAGACTTTCATCACCATTCGGGAATTGATCTTAATCGTGCTGGCACTCCCTTGTTAGAAATTGTGTCTGAGCCTGATCTTCGTTCCGCACAAGAAGCGGTTGCTTATCTTAAATTGCTTCACGCTTTGGTGTGCTACATTGATATTTGTGATGGCAACATGCAAGAAGGTTCTTTCCGTTGCGATGCGAATGTTTCCATCCGACGTAAAGGCGAAACAGGTTTTGGCACGCGAACTGAGACCAAAAATATCAATTCTTTTCGTTTTGTCGAGCAAGCTATCAATTTTGAAATTCAACGACAAATTGAAGTGCTTGAAGGTGGCGGCAAAATTGTACAGCAAACAATGTTATGGGATTCAGTAAAACAACGAAACCGCCCTATGCGTGATAAAGAAGAAGCAAATGATTACCGCTACTTCCCTGATCCTGACTTGCTACCAGTTATCCTAGATCCGCAGTTTGTAGAAGGCATGAAAGCGCATTTACCAGAGCTTCCTGCGAATAAACGTCAGCGCTTTATAGAGGTGTTCGGTCTAAAAGCTTATGACGCAGGTGTACTAACCGCAGAAAAGACGCTAGCTGATTATTACGAAACTGTCGTCGATACCATCGACAAAAAAGATCCTAAATTGGCCGCTAACTGGGTCATGGGTGAATTGCTGGGTGCTTTAAACAAAGCGAATTTATCGCTTGAAAAAAGTCCTGTCAGTGCAGTGCAATTAGGGCAACTCTTGCTTCGCATTATTGATAACACTATCTCTGGTAAAATTGCCAAAACAGTGTTTGAAGCGATGTGGGCACAAGAAGGCTCTGCCGATGAAATCATCGAACGCCAAGGCTTAAAGCAAGTCACAGACTTTGGCGCGATTGAGAAAGCCATTGACGAAGTGATTGCTAATAATGCCGCGCAAGTAGCTGATTATCGCTCAGGCAATGAAAGAGTGTTTGGATTCTTGGTTGGGCAAGTGATGAAAGCAACCAAAGGCAAAGCCAATCCTGCACAGGTAAATGAACTCTTGAAGAAGAAGCTTTCTTCTTGAGCCACTGCATTTACTTTCCCCTCACCCGCCCTTCGGGCACCCTCTCCCGCGAAGCGGGCGAGGGTAAATATGTCTGCTATCGCTTCGCTTAGCAGACAATGAAATCTCCATCCGATCCCCTCTCCCGCAAGCGGGAGAGGGTTAGGGTGAGGGTCTTATGGGACCCAGTACCAGATGAAGCCCTATTAAGTATTCATCCCTCCTGCCGACATACCCCTTAGAAAAATAATTTCTAGGGGTTCTTTTGCCATGAAAAATCAAGAAATGCTCCCGGCGCAGCCCATCGTCTATGATGGTCGCCTTGGAGAGCAATATAAAATTTTCCTACTGAATGTTTTTTTAGGCGTCATTACTTTAGGTATATACCACTATTGGGGTAAAACCCGTCAAAGGCGTTATACCACCTCTGGATTTTTATTAATGAATGATCGCTTTGAATACACAGGCTACGGTATTGAGTTATTTTGGGGATTTATAAAGGCATTGGTAATTATTGGCATACTTTCTATTCCATTCTTCTATGCATTTTCTTCTATGAATAAAATTACGCATAAAATGGAACAATTAGAACAAAAGCAGGCAACTGCACAACATGCTCAATCGCTTGAAGTGCCGGACAGCAAAAAAAAGACAAAATCAAAAAAACATAGTTCATCAGATGATGACGTTTGGGATAAACTCTCCAGTCAAGAACAAAAAACCTTTGTAAGTGCTTCAATCATTGTGTTTGGCTACCTCGTTTTTTATTATGCCTACTTACCTTTTGCTGCCATCTTTGGTTCATTACGTTATAGAGTGACACGCACTCGCTGGCGAGGGATCCGTGGACATATGACAGGCTCAGCCATTCTCTATGGATTTATTGGTTTCTTTCATACGTTATTGAAGATAATTACTTTAGGTTTATGGATCCCTTTCGCCGATGCCATGACCTACAAATATAAAATCAAAAAAATATTTTTTGGTTCACAACAAGCGAGCTTCAAACCAGAATATGGCAAACTCTTTGGCATTCATTTATTAACTATTGCGATAGGGGTTTTACTAGCAGCAATTGTTGGTTTTATTGTTTCCCTACTTTCAATGCACACTGAGAATATCCAACAAGCCACTGAAAGCACAGAGCATATAGCAGCAGGATTAGAGGAACTGCAAAAAATTTCCTCAGTAACCGCGTTAATATTTATCCTTGCTGTTATCATGATTTTTTTCGCCCGTTTCTGGTACAGAGCAGCGTTTATTAGAATGAAATATAACAATTTGAGCTTTGGCGATATCGGTTTTCATTGCACAATGACCGGATGGGGTTTATTTAAACAACTCTGCGGAAATTTCTTTATTCTCATCTTTACATTAGGACTAGGATTGCCGATTGTTATTCAACGTCGTCAAAAGTTTTTCTGTAAACACGTTAGCGTCACGGGAGACATTGAAAAATCACCTATTTTACAAGCCACTGGAGAAAAAGATAAATCTGGAGAAGGTTTAAGCTCCTTGTTTGATCTGAATATAGGATTATTTTAGGTGACAAGCTCCTTTACCGCACGTTTCTTTGACGGTAAAACATTACGACCTTTCATCGTCTCTGTCGACATATCTTCGACAGGATTAAATATCATAATGAATGAAAATGATATTCAATCTACTCTTCATTGGGAATCTTCTACTCTTCAAGTCATGGAGCGTCCAACCCATGGACGTCCTGCAGTCATTGGCTGCAAGAACGCGCCAGGCGCCAGATTAATCATCGAAAAAGAATCTGACTATTTAGCTATCCTTCCACTCGTTCAGCAAAAAAATATCAAACATTCTGGCGTTATTCATTCTTGGCGTAGAGTATGGTTACTGGTACTTGCCACTATCTTGTTGCTCACAGGTTTACTTTGGGGGATCCCGCTTGCTGCCCCTATCATTGCTAAAATTATTCCTCATAGTTGGGATAATGCACTAGGGCAATATGTCATTGGAGAAATGGTGCCAGATGCAGAAGAATGTGTTTATCCTGCAGGACAAAAAGCATTAGAAATAATGATATCAAAACTTTCTAAAAATACGCCTATAGAGAATAATGTTGATGTGAAGGTGATCCAATCCGGCGAAAAAGACATTAATGCGTTTGCTGTGCCAGGTAATTATATCGTAATTTTGAGCGGTCTATTATCTTATGCAGATAACCCGGATGAAGTTGCAGGTGTATTAGCGCATGAAATGGGACATGTCATTAAACATCATCCTTCTGAAGGGATCTTGCGCAAGATGGGGATCCATCTCATCTTAACCGGCGCATTTGGCTCATCAGCCGATTATGCCTCTGAACTCATTCATTTAAAATATACCAGAGAAAATGAACAGCAAGCCGATGATATGGCCGTTTCACTATTAAAGCAAGCCAAAGTAAATGTTAAACATTTTGAGCGGTTTTTCGAAAAAATAGCCAGTGAAGGCAATATCGTTGAAGATAATATAGAAATTTTTCAATATTTTTCAGATCATCCTGGTTTATTAGAGCGTATTCAACACATTCAAAAAAATGCCACCCTAATGAAAACTGAACCAATTTTAACTCATCAGCAGTGGCAAGATTTAAAAAATATCTGCAAGAAAAAAGTACCTATAGAATTTAAAAATCAGAAAGAGATACAATAAATCTTCAACCTTGAAAGATTCTGTCTGTAATCATTATATAAAGTATTCCAAAAAAGTAAAATAATGGCTTTCTTTTCGATGCTGTTATTTAGTGTATCTAGCATAAGAATACTCTGTTGGTAACTCTCCTTGAAATCTATTGATCTTTTGTTTTATAGGCGTATGTAACCAAAAAATCATCGTGTTTCGCACTTTGGCACGATTAGGAAGGTAAGTATGAAAAGAATTCGGGGTAGTCTCAAATGTCAGCAAAGAATTTGATATTGGGGGAATTTTCTTCACGGGATTACCTAAAGTAAAACTTTCATAACTATCATATAGGCCAGTCTCTCCCCCATTTACTTCATGCCATGGTGGGTTATTAAGGTAAAATATGCCGACAACTGAACGCATTTGAACACTTAAATTTAATCTTTTTCCTTCTGTCTCATCTTTAATAAAATAGGGAGTATCAAAGTAATGCTGCCTCACCTTTTTATTAAAAAAAAATCTCTTGGACATCCCAACGACACAATAATCTGTATGGGCAGCAAAAGGCTTAGAATTAAAACGCTGATGGTGGAAGGTTAATGAGATATCATATGATAATGGGACATCAAATAATTTTGAAAAAAATTCGATCCATTTAGACGAATAGAATTCATTGATAGGATAGCCAAAATCAGGTGGTGGTTGCCAAAAAGCTGCATCAAACCCATAAGTAAAACCTTTGAACTTATCTGGTTCAAAGGGATCAGAAGGCAACAAAATCCCTCTAGCGAGCACCTCATTAAACAGTTGGCACAAATCATCATACAAATCCGGCTTTAAGAATTCCATGAGATGCTTGTGCGGAAAGGGCTCTAAATCTAATGTGCGAGGAATATTATTTATCCCAGGTATATCTGGCAATATTTTAGTAATGGATATTTCAGTCGATGGTGAATCCATTATTATGCCTCATCAGATTAGTTGCATAATTAGGCTTTAGGCTTAAGTAGGACCACTTTTTATTTATATAAGTTCACTGGGAAATTATTTTCTGGAGAAATTTACAGGTTAAGAAGAAAATCTTCCGATTGTGACACGCTGATTACCAGAAAAATCTTGAAATGTTTTAATGTTCTCAAATCCAGCTCGTGTTAATAGTTCAGCCACTTTATCTGCTTGATCAAATCCATGCTCAAAAGCAATTAATCCTTTAGGTTTTAAATAAAATGGGCATTGGGACAAAATGATTTGAAATGCTTCTAATCCTGTTGGACCTGGTGTTAATGCAATCTTTGGTTCGTAAAGTAAATCCCCATGAATAAGATGCACATCACCCTCTCGAATATAAGGAGGATTACCAATAATGGCATCAAAAGATTTTCCTTTAAGATTTTGCAACCAATTGCTTTCAATAAATTCTACATTAGAAATGTGTAAGTCATGCGCATTTATCCTGGCAATCTCCAACGCTTGTGCGCTGATATCCACACCATAAACCTGCCAATTTGGCCTTTGGTGCGCCAAGGTGCAAGCAATAATTCCACAGCCTGTGCCAACATCCACCACGCTTTGCATCGTTTGCGGTAAATTATCAAGCACCGTTTGTACAAGCAACTCTGTGTCAGCCCGAGGGATGAGGGTATCTTTAGACACTTTAAATGCTAAAGACCAAAATTCTTTATTACCTACCAAATAGGCAATAGGCTCATGCTGCTCTCGCCGACGAATAATTGCTTCGAATTGTTTTACATTTTCTTCAGAAACTTCTTTTTCCGGCCATGCATAAAGATAAGCACGATCACAACCAAGAACGTAAGCTAATAATACCTGCGCTTCCAATTGAGGAACATCATGCTTAATCAGCGCTTCTTTAGCCCACTCTAAAAGCTCTGCAATGGTTGTCATTATATCCCCATTGAAGATAGCTGATCGGCTTGATCTTCCTGACGCAACGCTTCAATAATCTCATCAATTCTACCTTCCATAATTTCATCAAGCTTATATAAAGTGAGATTGATGCGATGATCTGTCATTCGACCTTGAGGAAAATTATAGGTTCTGATCCTTTCTGAACGATCGCCTGTTCCAACAAGACTTTTACGCGTAGCTGATTGTTCAGCTCTCTGTGCTTCTTTTTGCACATTTAAGATTTTTGATTGCAATAAAGACATGGCTTTAGCGCGATTTTTATGTTGTGAGCGCTCATCCTGACATTCAACCACAATACCTGAAGGAAGATGGGTGATTCTGATAGCCGAATCGGTTTTATTTACGTGCTGACCACCCGCGCCCGATGCGCGATACGTGTCAATGCGTAATTCCGCAGGATTAATTTGAATGCTATCGATTTCTTCCACCTCAGGCATGATAGCAACCGTACAAGTTGAGGTATGAATTCGTCCTTGAGATTCTGTGGCAGGAACACGTTGTACGCGATGCGCCCCAGATTCAAATTTAAGATGGGAGTAAACATCTTGTCCAATAATACGCGCAATCACTTCTTTATAGCCGCCGTGCTCACCAAAACTCTCGTTAAGGATTTCTACTTGCCATCTTTTCTGCTCTGCATACCGGCAATACATCCTAAACAAATTCCCGGCAAAGATAGCAGCTTCGTCACCACCTGCACCACCTCGAATTTCTAAATAAATATTTTTGTTATCGTCTGGATCTTTAGGAATTAAGAAAATTTGTAATTCTTTTTCAAGTTTCTCTAATTCCGCTTTCATCCCTTCTAATTCATCTTGTGCCATTGCACGCATTTCAGGATCATCATCTTCCAAGAGGGCAAGCGCAGACTTCTCCTGTTGAACCAATTTCTGATATTGATTAAACGTCTCAACCAATGCTTGAAGATCTGAATATTCTTTAGACAAATCACGAAATTTAGTTTGGTTTTGTATGACTTCGGCATTGGAAAGTAACATTCCAATTTCTTCATGACGTTCGGCCAATGAGGCTAATTTTGTGTAAATCGATGGTTTCATCGGGTTTATTACTCTATATTAAATAATTCTTTTACCAGATCCATTTTATCATGACTTTCATCTAGCGGGGTCGTTTTTAATCCAATGGTAGGCTGATGCAATAATTTTTGGGTTAACTGATGTGCAAAATGCTCAAGTACCTTATGCGGATCCTCACCTTTTTTTAATTGTTTTAAAGCACCTTTTAAAGTTTGATTCTTAATGAAGTGAGCCTTCGCTCTCAATGCTCTCACCGCATGAAGTTGTTGTTGTGAACCGACCCATCGCATATATGCATCAGATGCCTGCTGAATAACCACTTCAGCATCTATGGCCGCATCTTGTCTTAGTTTGATATTCTCGCTGACGATACCCTGCAAATCATCGATAGTATACAAATAAATATCTTCATTATTTCCAATCGATGATTCAATATTTCTTGGCACACCTAAATCGACCATAAAGACAGGACGACGTTTGCGCCCCGAAAATGCTTGCTCAATATGAGATTGTGTTAAAAATGGCTTCGCACAATCAATAGAACTAATGATAATGTCAGCATGACCTAAAGCAGAAGTGAAATCATCCAAGGGTAAAGCTTGACCATTAAATCGAGAGGCTAATTTTTCTGCATTGCTTAACGTACGATTCACAATGTAAATATGTTTGACCGCTTTTGCCTTCAAATGCTGCAAGGTTAGCTCAACATTATTACCTGCTCCAATCAGCATCACCGTCGCTTGAGATAAATCACTGAATATTTGTTTGGCGAGCGTAACGGCGGCATAAGCAACCGAAACAGGATGCTTTGCAATTTTCGTCTGCGAACGCACTCTCTTTGCCACAGAGAAACTGGTTTGAAACAGCCGAGACAATTTTCTTCCGACCATGCCGATTTGGTTTGCTGTTTGATAGGCCGTTTTAAGTTGCCCTAGAATTTGCGGCTCACCCATTATCATGGAATCTAAACCACTTGCGACACGCATGATATGCGCAGCTGCTTTTTCTCCTGAGAATGCATACAAATAAGGATCAACAGAAAATGAAGTTGCGGCATGTTGCTGCCACCACCCTTGGATCTCATTCACTAAAGGTGAAGCCATAGAAGGCGTGCTGCAATAAAACTCAGTTCGATTACAAGTAGAGAGTAAAGCGACCTCATCGAACGCAAGCGCATCAACCAATTTTCTGAGCGCATCCGGTATATGTTCTTGAGAAAAGGCTAGTTTTTCTCGTACCTCGATGGGTGCTGTTTTATGACTTACCCCAATAGTTAATAACACGCTTTGTCACTATACCTTTTTATCAAAAAAAAACTCACGGAATTCTTCAGTGCTGCCGATGAGGTTATTAACGTTAGTTAATCAACAAAGTTATTGCAGCAGTGTTAAAAAGATTGACGCAGTGCGTCAAGATAAGGATTCCGTATGAAGCAGGCAGCTACACTTTTTATACCACTTCTGATTATCGTTCCCGGATTAACTTTAACAAGCGCCGATCCGCAACAACCACCATCAGCGACAAATAATAACCCAATTATGGTGTCGCCAGAAAAAATCTCCCCGATCTCAGGGCATATTCCAGCAGAGAGCTTATATCAAGTCTTAGCCGCAGAACTGGCATTGGATCGCGAACATCCAGAAATTGCGCTAGCAAATTATATCGCTGCTGCTAAAGAAACCCAAGATGCATCTATAGCATCCAGGGCAACGCAAATTGCTTTATCAATTGCCTCTTTGGAAACTGCTATCGAACCAGCTACTATTTGGGCCAATGCAGCCAAAGATAACTTAGAAGCCCAAATTACAACTGCAGCTTTGTACATTAGAATAAACCAAGTGCCTAAGGCTGTCCCCTTTTTGCGCCGTGCCGAGCAAGCCAATGCAGAGGAAGCTTTTCAATATTACTTAATACTGTTTCGCCAACTTCAGAACGAAGAAGATAATCAACGTGTCATTGAAGCCTTAAGGCTATTAAGCAAAGAAGAAACTAAAGAAGTGAGTGGACATCTTGCCTTGGCAGAAATATATCTATACCAAGGGAATGAAAAAGCCTCTCTTGAAATGAGTGAAGCTGCTTTGAAGATCTCCCCAGATTCACCCATTGCCATTCAATTGTATGCAGAATCCCTGTTACGCTCTCAAGGCAAAGATGCCGCTAAAGAATTTTTAGATAAAAAAATGGCATCAAAAAAACAGGACCTTCTCGTACATCAATACTACGCACAATTCTTACTGGATAATGGCTTCACTACCGAAGCACGTAAACAAATAGAAAACCTAGTGGAAAATCCTAACCTCACCACAGAAGAATTATTGCAATTTGCTCGAATGAGCATGCAAGCTCAATGGTTCGATATTGCAGAAAAAGTGCTAAAACGCACCAGCAATGTTGCAGAAAGCAAAGATCTTTCTCACTACTTTTTAGCGCGCATTGCAGAAATGCAAGACAAAAATGATGTTGCCATTGAATGGTTTCAGCAAGTATTGACCGGACCTTTCCATGTTTTATCTCAAGTAAGAGCAAGTACTTTGCTCACTGAAAAGAAACAATACAATAAAGCGTTAGAGATCCTCTCGCACGCACAACCTAGTGATATTCCTGAGAAAAAACAAATTATTTTGGCTACCGTTGATGTATTGAATCATGCTAACCGTCAAAAGGAAGCTTTGAGTCTGTTAAGCGAAAGCATCGAGCTTATGCCTGAAGAAATTGAGTTGCACTACGCAAGAAGTCTTATTGCAGATCATTTAGATCGCTTGGATATCGCAGAAGCCGATCTACAAGCCATTTTAGCCGTTCAACCTAACCATCTCGATGCATTAAATGCACTGGGCTATATGCTTGCCAACAAAACAAATCGCTATGCTGAAGCACAACAATATTTAAACAAAGCGATTAAAATCTCTCCCAACAATGCTTCTGTTTTGGATAGCCTAGGCTGGCTTTACTATAAAATGGGGGATTATAAAAAGTCTTTAGAAACTTTAGAGAAAGCCGCAAAAATTATGCCTGATGCAGAAATAGCAGCCCATCTTGGTGAAGTAATGTGGCATATGAAAGATTTTGAAGGCGCTAAACGCGTTTGGCATGATGCCTTAGAACAGCATCCTAAGCATGAAAACATTATGGAAGCGATGAAACGCTCCATGTCTTCTTCTAACAAAAAACCTTTGATGCAAAAGTAAACTTTAAATCCCACTCCCGCTAGCTTCATTCGGCTCCCCTCTCTCGCTAGGCGGGAGAGGGTTAGGGTGAGGGTCTTTTGATTTAAATCATCGGTAAAAGTATAAAAACTCTAACCACTGACAAATTTAGAACGATTTAACCACTTATCATCGGGATAATAGGCAAAAACAAGTGAACCATCTTTAATGGTTTGAATGATAGGGCGAGCAAGACGAGTATCTAAAGCAGGACACCCCCAACTACGACCCAATCTACCCAATTTGCCGGCAGTATTTTCATTAACATAATGTGCACCATGCACAACGATTCTCCGGCTGGCAGCATTTCCATTGATACCTTTTTCCAAACCGTGTAATGTTAATGAGAGACCATGTTTTCCTTGATAGGTTTTTCCTGTCACAAATACGCCTAAGCTGGATTGTAGGCTACCATGAACATCAGAAAATCGGTTCGCCATATTGCCACCACTACCGCTACCATGTGCAACAAGTGTGTGGTACATCACTTTCCCTTTCGTCATATCAACAACCCATAAACGGCGTTGTGTTGAAGGAAGAGAATAATCAATAATTGTCATCAACGATTTTTGCGCTAATCCCAAGGAGTGGGCTTTTTGATGCGCTTTTAATGCAAGCTTCAACACCCGAGGATTAATTGATTTTAAATCTTTGGGCGTATTTTTTATCAGCGAAAGCGCTTGATAAGATTCTTTAGTACTCTCGCTATTGGTTGTTTTAGCAACGCCAACAGTGCTACCAAAGAGCATACAGACGACTAAACATCCTTGAAGAATATTTTTTACCTGAAAAAACTTTTGAATAAAAGTAAGTTTACCAACATTTAACTTCAACATGGCTGCTCTCTTTTCTCCAATCATAAAGTACCTCCAGCTCAAACAACTGCTCCTTGAGCGTCCGAAACTATAACAGCAAAAGCTTGGCCGACCAAACTTTAAGTTAAATTCACTGAAAAATTCAGCAAAATACGACAACCAACTAAAAATCTCTGAATATTTCAGCTTATTTGGTAACAGTTTAATTTTTAAAGAGATTTGGAGGGATTACTTATACACGTTTTACTCCTCAAGTTAATTTCAGGCAATAAAGCGTGTACTCATGTAAAAGTATTATATACGCTTATAATTTGGTCAATGACCAAACTTAGTTTATTGGCTAAATTTTCAATCTGAGAATTATTTGCTAATATGGGAAGTGAAAACCTCTTATTCAAGTCACGTAGTCTTCGCGCATGAATTTTCATTAAGGAAAACGACTTTGAGAATCCTGATCATTGCAACCATACTTGCACTTGCAGGTTGTTCGCAGGCCCCCAAAAAAACGCCTGCTGAAACCACAACAACGGCGACAGCTTCCATAGCTAAAGACCAACCTAAAAAATTAGAGCAAGATAGTAAACAACGTCAGGAACAATTAGCTTCACTTAACCATTGGCAAGCTAAAGGTCGATTAGCGGCAGCTCATGGACAAAAGGGCGGAAATGCTTCCTTTGTCTGGGAACAAAAAGGAGATTCTTACCAAATAAAATTATTTGGTCCTTTTGGTTCAGGTGCAGTTTATATTATAGGTCATCCACAATACGTTGAACTAAAAGAAGCTAACGGAAAAACCACTCGTGCGCAAAACCCTGAGCAATTATTAAAAAAACTCGCCGGTTGGCAGATCCCTTTAACAGGTTTACGACATTGGATGCGTGGAATTCCAGCACCCGGAGCAATTGCTTCTCAAAAATTAGACACTCGTGGCTATTTAAGCCATCTCAACCAGCAAGGTTGGAATATTCAATATGAAAACTATTTTGCCGATAAGTCTCCAGCACTTCCTGGTAAACTGCAATTACAAAATGGTAACGTCAAATTAAAAATGATTATTACGTCGTGGCAAAATAGCTAATCATGCACTGTAGTTTACCTTCTCCGGCAAAAATTAATCGCTTTTTGCATATCGTTGGCCGTCGTCAAGACGGCTATCACCTTTTGCAAACCTTATTTCAATACTTAGATTACGGCGATATGCTGCATTTTGAACTGCGCAATGATAATCATATTGTGCTGAATCCTAGAGATGCTCTTGGCATCCCACAAACTGAAAATTTAATTTATCGCGCCGCAGAAGCTTTGCGTAAAGCTGCCCAAATTGAAAAAGGGGTTACCATTCATTGGGAAAAACAATTACCCCTAGGTGCAGGGCTTGGCGGAGGCAGCTCAAATGCAGCAACCTGCCTTTTTGCTCTCAATTGGTTATGGCAACTTAATTGGTCACGCCAACAGTTGATGGACTTAGGAACCTCTCTAGGAGCCGATATCCCATTTTTTCTTTATGGACACACCGCATGGGGCGAAGGGATTGGGGAATTGTTAACCACCGTTTCTCTGCCCGAATCCTGGATACTTGTGGTCGTTCCCCAATGTCAGGTAGTTAGTGCAAAAATGTACGCACAAACAGATTTGACAAGAAACACGCCAACCCTCAGAATAGAGGCCCTCGTAAGGGATGAAACGGATCTTGACCTTAACGGGCTGAGGAATGATTTTGAGCCAGTAGTTCGCAGGCTCTTTCCCGAAGTTGATAACGCTTTAAAGTGGTTATCCAACTACGGTGAAGCTCGACTCAGTGGCTCTGGCGCAAGCGTTTTTGCCTCCTTCGCTTCATTTGCAGAAGCAAAAGAAGTTGCAAGTCGTCTTCCAAAGCCTTATAAAGCATTTATTGCCAAAGGATTGAATAAATCTCCGCTCTTGCTAGCGGCAGAAAGTTTAGGTATCAAGTATAGTCCTAGCGAATGCAAAGACTAATAGCAATTGGGGTGTCGCCAAGCGGTAAGGCACAGGGTTTTGATCCCTGCATACCTAGGTTCGAATCCTAGCACCCCAGCCACTCTCTAAAACTGTGCACTCAACAACCAAGATTGAATTTTTTAGCTGGACGCCAGCCACGAGAATCGGATTTTTCGCAACACAATAGATTGCTGTGGCATAGGCAATATACTCAATCCAGTATGGAAAGAGCCGCGTTAAATTTAATCCTGAAAGATAAAATGGGGTTACACCGTGTCTGACATGATGATCTTTAGTGGAAATGCCAGCCCTCGTCTTTCGGCAGGCGTTGCTGAACGTCTTAACGTTCCCCTCGGTAAAGCAACTGTGGGTCGTTTTAGCGACGGTGAAATTATGATAGAGATATTGGAAAACGTTCGAGGCAAAGACGTTTTCGTCATCCAATCTACCTCTAACCCCACCAATGATAACCTAATGGAACTACTTCTTATCACGGATGCACTAAGACGAGCTTCCGCTTTACGTGTTACAGCCGTAGTCCCCTATTTTGGCTATGCTAGACAAGACCGTCGTGTACGCTCTTCTCGCGTGCCAATCTCCGCTAAAGTAGTGGCAGATATGATGGCTGCTGTCGGCATCGATAGATTGCTCACCGTTGATCTGCACGCAGATCAGATCCAAGGTTTTTTTAACATGCCAGTGGATAACGTTTACGGTTCAGCAGTCCTTATCAATGACATGCTCAAAAAAGATTATGAAAATACCGTCGTCGTTTCTCCCGATGTCGGTGGTGTCGTACGTGCACGCGCCATTGCAAAACGCTTAAATGATACACATTTAGCCATTATCGATAAAAGACGTCCCCAACCTAACGAAGCACGTGTCATGAATATCATTGGTGATGTCAAAAATCGAACCTGTATCCTAGCCGATGATATTGTAGATACCGCTGGCACTTTATGCATGGCTGCCGAAGCGCTCAAGAATGAAGGCGCAGTGAAAGTCGTTGCCTATGCAACCCATCCAGTCCTCTCCGGTAATGCGATAAAAAATTTAGAAAATTCTCATATTGACGAGCTCGTAGTAACGGATACCATCGCACTTAACCCTAATGCTCTTGCTTGCAAAAAGATCCGTCAGCTCAGCATTGATGCCATGTTATCTGAGGCTATTCGACGTGTGAGCAATGAAGAATCGATTAGCTCTATGTTTTCAGTTATGTAGAAAACTAACGCAGATCCCTTTGTTGCCACCTTGAGCTGTGGTAAAATCCCTCCCCTTATATGCCCTCACGCCTGAAAAAGGCGTGAGTTGCATGTAAAAATATACTCTAGCCAGTTTGGTTTTAGACAAGGCAGCAATTGAGCAGCCAACAACCTACCTTTGCTAAAGCTACGGCAAGGCTAAATATCAGCCACGCCCAAGCAATAGCGCATAGGCGGGAACCTAAAAGCAAAATGGAAGAGTATCCCTGCTTTATTGGTCGCGATAAAGCTTATTTAACTCATGGAGTTTAATGCAATGGCAAAATTTGATTTTGAACTAGAAGTTCAACCACGCGAAACGCTAGGGAAAGGTGCGAGCCGCCGCCTGCGTCGATGTGAAGATAAAGTGTTAGGCGTTGTATACGGCGGTAACGAAAAAGCACAGCCTATTACATTAGCTCACCACCACGTTGTTAAAGCCTTAGAAAATGAAGCCATTTATTCCCACATTTTGACCATCACCAGCAATGGTAAGAAGCAAAAAGTGGTATTAAAAGATATTCAAAGGCATCCCTATAAACCTCGCGTAATGCACATGGATTTTATGCGCATTGACGAAAACAAGCCTATCACCATGCATGTTCCGTTGCATTTCTTGGGTCAAGAAACTGCACCTGGTGTTGTTTTAGGCGGTGGTATTGTTACGCATCATATGGTGGAGCTTGAGATTAAATGCTTACCACGTGATCTGCCAGAATTCATTGAAATTGATTTAACGAATGCTGAGCTTGATACCGTAGTCCACTTATCCCATGTTAAATTACCTAAAGGCGTTGAAACCACCCTCGTGGTTCATAGCGCTGAAGATGATTTGCCTGTTGTGAGCATCCATAAACCTAAACGTGTTGAAGAAGTCGAAGAATCGACTGAAGCTGCCGAAGGCGAAGAAGCTGCAAGCGCAAATGGTAATGGGGCTAAAGGTAAGTAATGCCTTTTGGAGTGGGGATAACACAGCCCCACTCACCTCTCAACTTGTTCGTTCTATCTGTTATCCATCATTTAGACATCATAGGGTGCTATGGCTATTCAATTAATCGTAGGCCTAGGTAACCCAGGCCCTGAGTACGAAACAACTCGACATAATGCGGGTTTTTGGTTCATTGATAAGCTTTCTCAACAATCTAAACTTGAAAAAAAATTTAAAGGCGAAGTTGCAACCGCAAACTTTGAAAATGCATCCTGTCTATTATTGAAACCATTAACCTATATGAACCGAAGTGGTGAAGCCGTTCTGGCAATGGCTAATTTTTATAAAATTAAACCTGAAGAAATCTTAGTCGTACATGACGAATTAGATCTTCTGCCAGGCAGTGCTAGGTTAAAAATAGATGGCGGCCATGGCGGCCATAACGGCTTAAGAGATATTATTGCACGTCTTGGCACCAATCGGTTTTATCGTTTACGTATTGGAATAGGCCACCCTGGCACAAAAGATGACGTCCACGATTATGTATTACATCGCCCTTCTTTAAGCGATAAAGATAAAATTTTCAGCGCTATAGATAAAGCGCTCTTTGTTTTGCCCCATATTATGCAAGGCAAAATAGAAAAAGCCATGAATGAATTACATACTGAAGCAAAATGAGCTAGAGGTTTGATATGGGATTTAAATGCGGAATTGTTGGCTTGCCCAACGTAGGAAAATCGACTTTGTTCAATGCCTTGACCAAAGCGGGGATCGCAGCAGCAAATTACCCTTTTTGCACTATCGAACCCAATGTCGGTATCGTTTCTGTGCCAGATTTACGTTTAGATCAATTGGCTGAAATTGTAAAACCACAAAAAATTGTGCCCACTATCATGGAATTTGTGGATATCGCCGGTCTTGTTAAGGGCGCCTCTAAAGGGGAAGGCTTGGGAAATCAATTCTTAGCCAATATCCGTGAAACCGCGGCCATAGCGCATGTTGTGCGGTGTTTTGAAAATGACGATATCGCTCATGTCTCTGGAAAAGTATCTCCCAAAGAAGATATTGAAACAATCAATACCGAACTCATTTTGAGCGATATCGATAGCGTAGATAAAGCATTATATAAAATACAAAAACAAGCTAAAGCCGGCGATAAGATGATTAAACATCAATGCCAGGTTTTAAGTGATTTATCAGCCCATCTGAACAATGGTTTACCTGCCCGCACTTTCGCTATTAGCGAAGAAGATAAAGTACTTATCCACCATCTTCATTTATTAACCATAAAACCCACCATGTTCATTGCCAACGTGGATGAAAATGGATTCAGCAATAATCCGCTCTTAACCATGGTAGAAGAAATTGCACAACAAGAAGGTGGTGTCGTTGTTCCTGTTTGTGCTGCAATGGAAGCAGAAATTGTTGAACTTGCTGATGATGAAAAAATCGAATTTTTAAGTGAAATGGGTTTAAATGAGCCTGGCTTGAATCGTGTCATTCGAAGCGGCCATAAACTACTCAATTTACAAACCTATTTCACCGCGGGTGTCAAAGAAGTTAGAGCATGGACTATTCATGTTGGTGATACAGCGCCTCAAGCAGCAGGCGTCATTCACTCTGACTTTGAAAAAGGCTTTATTCGCGCTGAAGTGATTGCTTTCGACGATTTTATTCAATACCGCGGAGAGCAAGGCGCTAAAGAAGCAGGTAAATGGCGTTTAGAAGGAAAAGACTATATTGTTCAAGATGGTGATGTTGTACATTTCCGATTTAATGTTTAGATTATACACAGCATATGCATTTTCTCGTTCGAGAGTGAAGAGACATACAAGTACATGAGTATTACGAGACAATCCTCTTGAAACGCATGAGCGAAGAATATTTAGTTTTCTGCAAGGACGCAGTGCAATATGAAAAACAAACGCAAAATAATAGAATCTACTATCGCAAGCATTTTAGCTCTATCCTCAACTACCCCCGGACTTGCTGCAGGAAAAGTCAGTCCAGCATTTGAGGCCCAAAAATGCTATGGCATTGCAAAAGCAGGCATGAATGATTGCCAAACCACGACTGCGTCTTGTGCTGGCTCAGCTACTGAAGATAAGCAACCCGATGCTTTTCTTTTCCTCCCTAAAGGAACCTGTAGCAAAATTGTAGGTGGTTCACTTCAACCTGCACAACAAACACATACAAATCTTAATCACGTTAAACAAACTGAATCTTCCCAGACACAAACAAAAGAGCAGCCACCATCACAACAAACATTGCCTCAAACCCCAATTAAAGGCCAAGCTTATACTTTAGATCCCCTACATACTTATGTGCTTTGGCATATTGATCATTTTGGTTTTTCGCGTCCATCAGGAAAATGGATGGTAAATGGTGTATTAGATTGGGATAGCAAAAATCCTAAAAATAGCACTGTTCATGTTGCTATTAACCTTGCCGATATTGTCACAGGGATTGCAGAGCTTGATAAACATCTCAAAGGAAAGCTTTTCTTTGACGTCGAACATTTTCCAACAGCCACTTTTGTCAGCGACAAAATTGAATTAAAAGGTAAAGAAATAACCAAAGTACACGGTTTATTAACATTGCATGGTATTTCTAAACCTGTTGTTTTAACGGTAAAACTGAATAAGCAGGATGTAAATCCCATTACACAAAAGCCCACCATTGGCTTTAGTGCATACACGACACTTAAGCGCTCAGATTTTGGGATCAAAGCGATGTTACCTGGCGTAGGGGATGAAGTTACTATAGAAATTGAAGGTGAAGCATTCAAAAAAGATTAAAATACTCAGCTCATTATTCTTGATAGATTTTTTCATATTTTTCTAAGTTTGAAACATAGATATTCAATAGATTTTAACTGTGCAATTGACTTCGTTTCCACATCCTACGTATTCAAGTTTGTCAAAACTAAGTTTATTAGCAAAAGCAATACCGCGGCCATTATTATCTTCAGTTTCAGTTTCAGTTTCTGACGATAAATACTTTTGAAAATCAAAACCATCTCCATCATCTTTAATATTTAATACGATTTCATCTCTTTTTTTAATATAAGATATTCTTACGATTTTATTAGCATTTTCAGGTTGAGCAAGCCTTCTTTTGACTTCCTCCACCCATTTTGTCTGCCTTTGTAAATTTCTTTTATCTTCGTATGTTAACCCTAGATTTCCATGCTCAATGGCATTGGTTAGCATCTCTGAAATGCCAAGTATTACTTTGTTTGGATTGGGGAATAAGCTTGCTAAACTTACCCCAATAAGATCAGCCTCTTCTAAATTTCTAATTTTAAACGAAGCCTTTTCTATATATTGGAATAAAACTCTTGAATCTTTAATTTCAGACATCAATTCTCTTTGTTTGGTGTTAAACTCAATGGCGGATTTTATAATTGAGTTCAAAACTGTTGGAGAATAAGGCTTAACTAAATAATGATAAATCCCTAGTTTGAATCCCTCTTGTAAGTGTTCTTTATCGTTGGACGAAGTTTGCATAATAACAGGGATGTTTTTAAATTTTCTCTCATCCGCAATTTTTTTCATAAATTCTATGCCCGACATCACTGGCATTATTCTATCTAGCATAATGACATCGATTTCAGCATATTGCTTTGCTAAAATATCAAATCCTTCTTGACCATTATGTGCGACAACGATCTTATGATTTGCATTTTCACCAAACTTAAGAAACTCACAAGCAGCTTTTACGCTTTTTTCGTCATCATCAATAATTAATATTTTTCTGTTCATTTTGATGTCCCTACGCTATCAATGCTGAGGGCCGCTAAAAACAGAACAATTTACTTCATTTCCAACCCCTACATATTCTACACGATCAAAACTCAAGCTATTGGCAAATGCTATCCCACGGCCATGATTATGGGTGCTGCGCGCAGGATCGTAATCCAAATATTTTATGTAATCAAAACCTTTACCTTCATCCTTAATATTTATAATTATTTCATTATTTTTTTTCATATAAGAAACTGTGACGGATTTATTTGAATTCTCTGGAAGATTCAATCTTTTTTCAATTTCTTCTCGCCATTTGCAATGCATATTTAAATCGGTTTTTTCTTCATAGGTGATACCTAAATTTCCATGCTCAACCGCGTTGATTAGCATTTCTGATATTCCTAGAACGACTTTATCTGGATTGGGAAATAAGCGCGCAAGGCTAACGCTTATCATGTCAACATCTTCCAAATTTTTAATTTTAAAGACGGCTTGATCTACATATTTGAATAAAGTTTTAGAATTATTGACTTCTGCTGAAAGTTCACGTTGCTTGGTATAGAAATCTACTGCCGCTTTCACAATTGAATTCAGCACGCTAGGTGAATATGGCTTAACTAAATAATGATAAACGCCTAATTGAAATCCTTCTAGCAGATGTTCCTTTTCAGTAGAAGCCGTTTGCATGATAACTGGTATTTTTTTCAATTCAGGGTGAGCGCTCATCTTCTTTAAAAAATCCACCCCATCCATGATGGGCATCATTCGATCTAATAGAACAACATCTATATGGTGTTGTTCCTCGATAAGCGCATCTAGCCCTTCTTGACCATTTTGACATTTAATGATTTTATGGTTTAATTCAGGGCTAAGCTTGATGAACTCTTCGATGATCTCCAGATTGTTGATCTCATCATCTATTACCAGTATCTTTCTATCCACCTATACCCTCCCGTAATCAATTTAAAATTCCTGCAGTATTTTGGCATCTTTATTCGGTATAAAGTTCCCTATCAAAAGAAGATGGGTACCTACAAATATTTTTTTTATGAAAAAATCTCCAACGAGGGTTCAGATATCCTATAACTATCTCATATGCCATCTCATTTTTATGACTGTGAATAGGCAGGTTATATGCATGTTGAAACTTTTCACTTCGAAAAAAACACAGGCTGGTCAGTAAAGAAGTTTCCCAACCTTGATTCAAAGGACACTTTGATACTCGCATTTTGCGCACCTGAATATTTTGACAACCCACAACCATTCACTGAGCTTAAAGAAGCCTTCCCCAACTCTATTTTTGCAGGCTGCTCCACTGCAGGCGAAATATTTAAAAAATCAATCAATGACCATAGTATCTCCGTAGCAGCTGTAAAATTTGATAAAAGTCGGGTCCGCTCAGCCACGGCACAAGTTGAGGTCACCTCAGAATCTTTCTCGGCAGGACAACAACTTGCTAAAGCGCTTCTGAAAGAAGATTTACAAGCCATTCTTATTTTATCCGATGGTTTGGTGGTGAATGGCTCTACCTTAGTGGAAGGTTTAAAGCAGCATTTACCCCCTCATGTTATTGTGACCGGTGGTTTAGCCGGTGATGGTAGTGATTTTAAAAAAACCTGGGTACTACAAAAAGATGTGCCGGTTAGCCATAGCGTAACTGCCATTGGCTTTTATGGAAAAGATCTTGAAATTGGTTATGGCTCCAGAGGCGGATGGGATATTTTTGGCCCGGAAAGACTCATTACGCGTTCAAATGGTAATGTTTTGTATGAGATCGATGGTCAACCAGCATTAGCCTTATATAAAAAATACCTTGGAGATAGAGCCAAAGAATTGCCTTCTTCAGGTTTACTATTCCCGTTAGCAATTAGCGAAAAACCTTTAAATGCTAAGCAAGTTGTTCGAACCATTCTCTCTGTCGATGAAAAAAACCAATCCATTACCTTTGCTGGCGATATCCCAGAAGGTTGGTATGGCCAATTGATGAAAGCTAATTTTGATCGTCTAATCGATGGTGCTTCAAAGGCCGGCGAACTTGCAAAAAAACAAATTCACTCTCCTGAGAATTGTCTAGGGATAGCAATTAGTTGTGTTGGCAGAAGATTAGTATTGGGCGATAGAACAGAAGAAGAAGTCGAAGCAAGTCATGATATGTTAGGTGAAAATTCCTCTCTAATTGGTTTTTATTCCTATGGAGAAATTTCTCCCAGTGGCCTTGGTTCCTGCGATTTACATAACCAAACGATGACCTTAACAGCGATTAGCGAAAAGTAGCCATGTATGACTTTCATCCATTATTAGCACGCCAATTGAAGCGAGTCGGTATTGATATAGAAAAGGAAGAAATCCCTGATAAATACTTAAAATTGCTCGCGTACATTAATAATTCGTACAAGGAATCTGACCAAGGGCGCTATGTCATTGAGCGTGCGATGGAAATTTCTTCTCAAGAGATGCTTGAGTTGAAAGAAACGCTACAGAATGAAAAAATAATCATGCAATCTGTTATTTCAGAAGGGCTATGCGTACTCGATCCCTTTTGGAAAGTGACTAGTTTAAATAGCACAGCAGGAAAATTACTTTGTTGCTCACAAGCTGCAATGCATGGAAAATTTTTCTACGAAATTTTTTCACTTTATGAAAGTGAAAACACTCAATGTTCAGAAATCACGATAGATATATTAAAAGAAAGATGCAAGGAAGGAAATATTTATCACTGTGAAAATGGCTTTTTGAAAACCTTTCATGGTGTGACACGACCTATTTCATTTTCCATCAACCCACTTCCATTAATCAATAATAGATTGTTTGGCGGTGCAGTTCTTATTTTTAGGGATATCACTGAACGCTTGGAAACTGAACTTTTACTGCGTAACTCTCTTAAAGCAGCTGAACAATCTAATAAAGCTAAAACTTTTTTCTTAGCGAATATGAGTCATGAAATCAGAACGCCAATGAATGGAATTTTAGGTATGCTTCAACTTCTTATGCATACTACGTTGGATGAAAAGCAAAAGCATTACGTGCAAAAAAGTTTTGATAGTGCTAATTCACTACTCAGAATATTGGGCGACATCCTCGATTTTTCAAAAATCGAAGCTGGCAAAATTGAATTTAAAAATGAAGAATTTAACTTTAAAAAAGAATTAGATACCTTAATGATTATTTTTCAAACACTTACCAAAGAAAAGAAAATAGAGCTTGAGCTGCAACATGATAGTAATATTCCGTCTCTTGTAAAAGGCGATCCCTTAAGAATAAAACAAGTTATAAATAATTTGGTCAATAACGCTATTAAATTTACCCCTGCTCACGGTAAAGTTACTCTTAGTACAAAATTATTAAAGTTACAAAATGATAATATTTCTATACAAGTTTCTGTTTCAGATTCAGGAATTGGGATCCCTAGCAATAAATTAGAAAAAATATTTGATGTTTTTTCTCAAGCTGATGAATCGACGACAAGAAAGTATGGCGGTACAGGTTTAGGATTGGCGATTACTAAACAATTGCTAGAGCAAATGGGTGGACATATTCTGGTTAACTCAGTTGAAGGCCAAGGGACAACCTTTACTTGCACCCTTAATCTTCAAGCAGCCTTGTCAGCTCCCTCTTCAGATCTTCAACAAAACATTCCAGAACAGAATACACACCAATTCCATGCCAATGTTCTAGTCGTAGAAGATAACCAGCTAAATCAGATTGTGGTTCATGATATGTTAAAGTCATTAGGATGTGAAATTGATGTTGTTGGCACGGGCATGCTTGCCGTCGAGGCTGTGCAAAGAAAAAAATACGACTTAATCTTCATGGATTGCCATATGCCCGATATGGATGGTTTCGTTGCTACCAGGCGGATCCGCGAACTAGAATCGCAGCAGGACGACGATAAGCCGCGTAGCAATAGCGTTATTATTGCGTTAACAGCAAACGCCCTAAAAGGCACTAAAGAGCGCTGCCTGGACGTAGGAATGAACGATTACCTTACTAAACCGCTAAATTACTCAAAACTTCAAGAAACTTTAACAAAACACCTTACAACTTCGCATAACAAATAATAAATTTAACCAACATACAAAAAATTCCACCTTGACAATACCGAGGCATATCGCCAAAATGGCCCCCTCGGATGGCTATGTAGCTCAGCCGGTTAGAGCGCGGCACTCATAATGCTGAGGTCGGTGGTTCGA
>MKTN01000042.1 GCA_001898235.1 Gammaproteobacteria bacterium 39-13 | reverse complement strand
TAATATTGTTCTTTATTGGCGGTATCTATTGAAGCTATTTTTTCATAAGCTGAGCAAATAGACGATCCGAGCGAGGTAGTAAAGCTAAGAATGATCCTATGCAGCTCAGAAGGGATCAGATTGTGCACTTCTAGCTCATGTAGCCATCCATCAACTAAATACATTATGGCGTAAGCCATTTCAACATACTGCTCGCTTGATAAATCTTTCATTTGTGAATTGAGCATATTTAATAAACCGATGACATCTTTTAGATAATCCATTAATGTCGATGATTTAATTTGTTCTTGCCGATGTTGGTAATGTGTTATACGTTTTGGTTTGGCAGAAGAAAGATTAGATAAATGTGAAAGAAATAATTCATCTAGTGAGGTTGCTATAGCTTGAAAATGGACAGGTTTAACTCGCATAGACAAAAGTGGATTTTTTAATATAGATAAAAATTGCTTGCAAAGCTTTTGTGTTTCAGCAGAGAGCATTTTCGCATTCGCGAGATCAACATGATGGAATAATTCAGGTGCGATTTCTTTTGTAAGAGGATCAGACCGCATTTCACCCAGGTCCTTTTTTCCATAAAACTGGGCAATTTTTATAATATCATTGGCAGGTTTTGTTGATGGTCCTAGCTGCATATAACCTCTTACTTCATTAATATTTAGTAGCAATTCACCGCACGAATTAGAGCACATCAGCGTTAGTTAATTAAGTAAAAAATAAATATTCAGGGATTTACGCTACAAAAAAAAGACAAATGAAAAAAATTATAGAGTGTTGTCTTTGATTTCCTCATGAAATGCGTGAATTACCAAGAAAGATAAAATGATATTTTTCATTTTTTTAAAGCGTATTAAATTGTCTTGAGCTGAAAATGGAAGAGAAAAATTTGTTAATTGAAGCGCCTGAAGAAAATTCAAGATGTAATATTATTTGCTTTTATGTCATTGGATTTTCTGGCATGACAATTACATGTAAGAAAAGTAACATAGCCGTCCAAAGAGTTGATGCATTGAGGTATGTATGCAGGCTGGACCTAACGTGAAGCAGTTAAAATTATATTCAGCAATTTGTGAAGGCAAATTTGATGTTGTAAAAGCTTTATTAGAAGCAACCCCTGAGCTAGCGACGATGAGATTAGATCTTTCAGTATCAAAAGCCCCGTTGTTAGCAAATAATCAATATACTTATCCTATTTTGTTTGCTATTCGCAGCTTACCGTTTAACAATTTTAATTTTAGTATTGTCTCACTTTTACACGAAAAAGGAGCTTCCCTAGGACATGTAGATGAAAGAGAAAATCTTAATGCACTCATGATAGTGGCAAAGCATGGCAAAACTTTAAATATGCAACAAGTATTTTCTTTGCTGAGTCCGACAGAACAAGAGGAACAATTGCAGCATCGAGCACAAGGTAATAATCTGCTTTATTGCGCCAACCAAAATACAGTTGATAAAAATATGCTATTAGCTGTGGCAGATTTATATACGCCTGAAAAATTAGGGGTTGAACTATGCCATGTGAATGCAGATAAAAATGTTGTATTGAATCCTGTAAACCATAGGGCGATGGACATCAGACAGCGTGAATTGGCGGCAAAAGTCCAACCGCGTTGCAACTATCCGCAATTAGGTTTTTTTACGCCTATACAAATTAAAAAGGGAACCATCAATAAGTTTAATCAATTGCTTGAGCAATATTTGGCCAAGTTAATGGATATTAAAAAAACTCCGCCAGAAGTTAAAAATGGTGAATTTGTAGCCTGTAAAAGCAAGTTTGCTGATATCAGCCTATTTTTTGATGAGGCGTTAAAGTCTATTGTAGCATGGGAAATGGAAAAGCTGCCGTATTCATTCGTCGAAGAATTTAAAAAGACAATCCGTGAATTTGAAAGCAAACAACTAGAATTTAATGGAAATCGTCATTGGACGCACCAAAAGAATTTAGAACTTATTAAAGATGCTTATAATCAGATGTTAAATTCAGCTATAGCCGCAGTCCAGTTTTGCAAATTTACAGTGATTCAAGCTAAGCAGCAAGAATTAGATGTACCTGAAAAAAAACAAGAAGAAATTGTTGCAGAAAACTCTGTAGAGCAAACACCTGCAAGAAAATTACAGCAAGAAAAGAAAAGAGCTCCTGAGAGTGAACCTGCTGCTGTTGGATCGCCAGAAAAGAAAGAACGAAAAGGCTTGCAACAGTCTTGGTGATGTTGAGTGCAAGTGCTACGGTTTTATCAAACGTTACTTTTTTGTCATGGAAAATATGGATTTGCTTGTCAACTGAGTGTTTTCAATAGACAAGGATGTTTTCCTGTGGTTAGATCTATTTTAAGATAAAAATAGGTGTAATTGCATTTGAAAGCGCGCTTTAGTCCGGTTGTTTTGAGTGTGGCATTATCGTTTTTTGCTTATTTCTCACAGGTGGCATTTGCTTGTAAGGAATTAGACAAATTAGCGCCGGATTCTATCACGTCTTTATCTTCAATTGAGAAATTAAAACAAAAAATGATGGCAAGTGAGCCTGATGTTTGTAAACCATATCTTGACGATTTGGATATCGTGAAGGTTAAATATATCGGTTTTGATGAAAAAGAATATACCGGTATTATTATTATTCATCGAGAATTATCACAAGACATTCTGGAAATTTTTCAAACACTTTTTAAATATCAATTTCCTATTGGCAATATTCACCCTTCGGGTAGTAAATCTAATACGACTATCGCTTATAATTGTCGTGCAGTAACAAATCAGGCAGCTATGTTATCCCAACATAGTTATGGACGTGCAATAGACATTAATCCATTGATAAACCCTTATGTGAAAGATGAGCAAGTGATCCCTAAAGAAGGAACACCCTATATTGATCGCAACCAGGACTACAAAGGAATGATTACCAGAGAGAGCCTCGTGTATGAGCTATTTGTAAGACGAGGATGGGATTGGGGCGGCGATTGGTACGATGTGGGAGATTATCAGCATTTTGAGAAACGGGCTAATGGGGAAAAAAGAAATCCGTTTGGTTATGATTAATGTTTCAATAAATGATGATTGCGCTGCATGAGTTGCTAACAAGCCCCCCATTTGGCAATGGGGGGCTTGTTAAATGGATACCGCGTCTTGAGGTTTAAAAAAGATGAGGTTTAGATTTCCTTAAAATTTTATGACAGTAGTGGTTTTGCCGTATTTGTAACGCATGCTCTCTAGCTGATGCTACGCTTTGAGTTGAATCATAAGCAGGCAAATAGTCTTGAGATGCGCTTGAACTTTCAGAAGAGCTTGCTTCACCATCATGATTGGCATTATCCGTCACATTTAATGTGTTTGCCAGTCTATCTGCCAAAGTATCTAATGATGTACTCACAGAATCTACATTTTCGTCTGCAGAGTTGCTATCATCTTCAATATTTGCTTCATCTTGTGTATCGGTGCTAGTCGTTTGGGAATAAGCTAAATTGATTTGCATTGAAACTGTATCTGCAAGTTCATGATTATCTGTTCCGCATAAAAAGGCTTGAAAGTAGAATAAGGCTTCTGTCAAAACAGGATCCTCTGCCGGTAATAAGCCCATTGCCAATCGTAGCCAATCCCAACTTTCGTTTGGATCTTCAATTTTAACTGAGTATGCTAATGCGATAGCTGCGTAAGGATGATTACGTTTGGTGGCAAGAAAAAAATATTCCATAGCTAACGATAAATGAGAATCTTGAAAATGCTTACCGATTTCAAAAAAATCATCTTTAGATAAACGAGGATGTTCAATTGCAGACTGAGTCGTTATTTTTAGCATAGAGCATAACACAAGATCTTTGAGTACCTGTTTGGCAAAAAGGGGACGATACAGAAAACTGTTTTTTAGCAGTGCTATAAATTTTTGATTTTTCCTAACTTCAGCCATGACTCTATGATCATGTACAACGAGCCATTCTAAAACGTTTCTTATCCATTCAGACATATCATTTTTATTGTTTTCTTCTGCAGTGAGTAAATGAAGTAAATTAGCGAGGATATCTTTGGTGTATTCAGGGCAAAGTGCAATAAATTCCTGTATTGATTTATGATCAAGATGCAACATAAAATTAGGATCTTTAGCAATGAAATGAGCCAAAAGAAAATTTCTTTTAGTATATTCTATAAAATTGCAATAACTGATTTTACGTCGTAAATTGTTGTTTTGTGCTAATGCAAGCGCCACTTTATAAAGCATGGGATCAGGCTGGGTATCATCAAGCAACTTATCAGCTTTTATAAGGAGCATTTGTAGCGCTTCCCAGCTTAAATTATCATTTAAATTGTTGTTATTAATCAATGCGAGCCAGCATGTAGGGGCATCATAGGATATGACTATTTCATAAACAATCCGCGCATCAGCACTATCTGTGACAGCAGCTACTTTTAAGGCAGCTTCTTGATAATCTCCCTTCATCATTGTTTGTTTTATTGCGTGGGTTTCAGCTGAGTGGGTGGATTGTGAACGAGCGGGAAACATTGACATCGTCATTGGCATTACTCTTTGCAAAAAGCGAATAATACTTTGCAAATGAATGATGTCAAGAATTTTGATTATTTACTGAAAAATGCATTAAATAAAAAGAGAAAACGCTTTGAATAAAAGATAAAAACTCATTTTTTTAAATTAAAACGCCGGGAAATGGCGTAAATAATAATTCAGGTATGCACATTATGTTTAATATTTTAGTGTGTACAAAATGAATGTGGTAAGCCAGGCTTGGACTATTACACGCTTTGATAATTAGATGATAAACTAACATACGTAGATACAATGGATTAAATTTAGCAATAATGGTCAAAAATCTATTTTTGAGTTGATGTAACCTTGTGAGTGTAGAAAGCGATAATGAGAATGAATGAGCAAGCATGAATTACGAACGTCAATTAAGAAAAGTCATTGAGTTTATTGGTCAACATCTTGATGATGAGCTTACACTTATCCAATTGAGCGATATTGCATGTTTTTCAAAGTATCATTTTCATCGCATATTTACATCTTATACAGGACTATCTTTACAACAATACATACGTTGGTTACGCCTAAAACGTGCAGCGCACCAATTAATTGTTGATAAGGAGAAATCCATTATTGAAATTGCAATCAATGCTGGCTTTGAATCCCATGAATCGTTTACTCGAGCGTTTAAACGAAGTTGTGGTATTAACCCAAGCGAGTTTAGAGCCAAATCTAGCTGGCAGGCTTGGGAAAAACCGCCGTATTGTTTGCCTAAACAGGGTGAAATAACAATGAATGTGATGATTAAACAAATAAAAGCCAGACGATTGGCCGTATTAGAGCATCGAGGTGATCCGAAAGGAGTAGGTGAAAGTGTCAACAAATTGATCCATTGGGCGAAAACACAACCCATGAACTTGAAACCTAAACCTGGTGAAGCATTTGGGTTTGCTTATGATGATCCTAAAACAACCCCACCTGAAACGTTTCGTTTTGATTTGGCTATAACTGTACCTGAAAACTTGAAATTAGAAGGTGATATTGTTGAAAAATATTTACCTGAAGGTCGTTATGCTGTGGCGATGCATAAAGGTTCTCGCGAAAATATTGGTGATACAGTATATGCTTTATATCGCGATTGGTTACCAAGTGTTAATGAAGAACTAGGCGACTTACCTTGTATTTTTGCTTATTATAATTTTGATCATGAAGTGGCTGAAACGGAATTACTGACTGAATGTTGGTTATTGTTAAAATAGCCAACACCGAACTATTAAATATAATTTTGATACAACGATTTTGCGCTATTTGGCTGAATTATTTGTGCTTTCACGATGATAAGAGATTCATTTTTAAGATTAGAGGGAATATAATTTCCCGCTATGTTCTCATGGATAGATGTAAAGCGATTTGAGCGCTTATAAGGAAATGACTCATGAATTTGAGAAAGCATGTATTTTCAGCCATCGTATTTTCACTTCTTACTTTTACCTCCAGTATCAGCGCCCATTCTTCAGACAAAGTTGCGGCATCAAAAGAGACTTCATTTTTATCTCAAGATTTAATCAAAAAATATTATGACAGTATTCTGTCTCAGAATTTACCCGAATTTCTCGGCTTGCTCACCTTGGATGTGGTGCATGAAATTAATCAGGGTAGTACCGAAATTGGGAAAGAAAAGTTCAAAAATTATATGGCCGAACAATTTTCTCATGGCAATATAAAAATTGATGATCTAATCATTTTAACTTCAGCGGATGGCAAATATGCTACCGCGCGTTTTATCTGTTCAGGAAACTATTCGAAGCCAGTAGAAGGTTTTGGTCCGGCTAAAAACCAATATTGGAAAATACCTGTAGTGAGCTTTTTCAAAATTAATAATGGAAAAATTTCGCATGTAGCGGTTTATTACAATAAAAATGATTGGATGAAACAAATTTCTTTGTGAAGAAGTAATGTGAAGAACCTTATTTTTATCGGAAAAATAAGGTTCTTCTTAATATCAAGCACCCCAATATGTCTTTTCTTATTAAATCAAATTGAGTCTCTAATTTTATCATCATTTACTTAGTTAATCTCCCAAAGTTTTCGATTAAGTCTTTGAAAAAATGTGATTTGATAAATTCATATAGCTGGCAGATTATGGTTTTATATTTCACTGCAAAACAAAAAATACTGGTTATATTTTGACTTGTTTGAAAAACTTTACATGGTAAATAATGCAATCTCTACTAAAAAAATCAGGCAAAGGAGATTGACATGCCTAATTACTACGGATTGCTTGTCGGACCAGATTATATTGGCACACCACATGCATTACAGGGTTGTGTTGATGATATTGAAGATATGCAAGGGATCTTGGTACAAAGCGGAGTCCCTGCTGAAAATATAAAAATGTTATCAGATGCTTATGAAGGTGCTGAGAATGCTGCGTCACGAGAAAATGTGTTAAACGGATTAAAAGCATTGGTAAAAAAAGCAAAACCCGGTGATATTATTTTTTTCCATTACAGCGGTCATGGTACCAACTCTTTAAGAAGAGTAAATGATTATGAAGCAATTTGTCCGATAAAAGATGGAGAAATTGAACTAATAGCTGATTTCGAGTTGCATGCTATTATTAAAGATCTCGTTCCGGGCGCGAAATTTGTTTCTGCTTTAGATTGCTGTCATTCAGGCGATATGTTTAATTTAGAAAATAATCTCTATGAACACAAATTAACGCATTATGACAAATCTGCAAAAGCGCCAGAACAAAAGGCGGAAACAGAGCTGCATAGTGATAAAAAAGCGGCATCTAAAGACAAAAAAGAGAAAAAACATAAGAAGCATGAGAAACCTGAAAAAGAAAAAGATGCAGAACAAAGCACAGAAAAAGGGTTCCTTAGTGATCTGGTTTCAGCATTAAAGCCACATCATCATCATGGCGCCAGCACAAGCTCTGGTTCCAATACTTCTACTTCGTTGACGGCGAACCTTCATGGTTATGTTGTTGTATTAAGTGGATGCGAAATCAAACAGACATCAGCAGATGCTGTTATAAGTGGTAGACCACAAGGTGCGTTTACTGCATGTTTAAAAGCTATGATTGAAAAACATGGTTTTCATGAAATTTTAGATGTTTTCTTGAGTAGCTCAAAAGCTGCCATGAAGCCGTTAAATGATGAGATGATTGATTGGCTGAAAGAGAGAGGATATTCTCAAAGACCAGATTTTTCCTTTGAAGGACAATTAGCGCCCTTGCAAAAAGCGCTTATGGTTCAACCTGAGCTTATTTCCAAGGAAGAAAGAAAAGCTATTCTCAATCAATTTGCCTTATTGATACATAATTCGGCTAATAATACTACCCTAAGACAAAGTGTTACGCCTGTTCAAGAAGCTAGAAATGATGGTCAAGAGATCCATTTTCCTGTCAGAAAGAAAATGCACTAAAGTTGTAAAAACACCTTTTGGGAAAGCCCAAAAGGTGTTTTTCAATTATCATTGACATTTTTTATTCAGATAGCACACATCTAAAAGAATTTTATCATAGGCCACCACCTAAACATATTGGGCAATCAGCAAGAATTCTAGAGGACATCCATTCGTTCCTCTTTTGAAAAGCATAAATCGATATCCTCGCTATATACAGATCTACAAGCGTTTATTCAGAGATTATTCAGAAGACATCCACCTAAAAGCGGGTATGCGAAAGGACACCCAGCTATGTACAAAAATTATCCAGAGGACAGCCATCTAAGCATACAAATTCCAGAGGACAGTCAGGCTGAAAGGTCCTCATTTTGAAAAGCATAAAAGGGTGTCCTCTTGGTGGTATGTTTGTGTGGAAAATTACTAGAGGACATCCATTTTTTTGGGATGGATGCCCTCTAAACTATTTTTCATGAAAAGCATAAATGGGTGTCCTTTTAGCATAAGCATTGCTATAGGACACCCATTTTGTCGTGTTTGAGATGGATGTCCTATAAGTCTTGTCGTGTTTGAGATGGATGTCCTATAAGTCTTGTCGTGT
>MKTN01000041.1 GCA_001898235.1 Gammaproteobacteria bacterium 39-13 | reverse complement strand
TTTTTCCATATTTATAAAAAGGAGCTGATCAAATTAATGATGCATCCAACAAAGCTGGGGAACCAGCTGCTGTGACAATTATCAAGGGATAAGGGTATTTAATGGCACTTCGGACTTATTCTCAGTTTTAGATTGGTCTTTTTTTACATTTTTACCATTATTACGCTCTAACTTAAAAACAGCATGATATTCAGCGTTTTCACCTTTAAATTGAAAAGTAGTATTAGGCTCGCTTTTAATCTTTACAGTGGTTTTAGCATCAGGGATCATCCACTCTTCTTCAGCCTTTCCATTTACACATTTAACTTTCAGCTCTACTGAGCCCAACGTATCATCAATGTTCCAGGGTGCAAAATCTTCTTCAACCAGCGTAATTAACAGATCAACCGGCTCACATCCCTCAAGATCTTTTTTCCAGATCACAACATCTTTAATGCTACTTGCATACTTTGATAACCAGTGACTTGGGTAGCTTGGTACCTGATAGTGGCGTGGGTTAGATTGGGTAGGGAATTCCGTTACGCTGATATAAAGTTCATCTCCGCGCTTTTCCTGTGGATGAACGGCTTCCAATGTCTGTAGTTTGACTGAGATTTCCTGCGTTTGAGCAAAAGCCTGTGTTCCTATTACACATAAAGCTAAAAGAGAGAAGGGGCTTTTGGCCCAATTTACTAAACGCTGCATAAGCACTTCATTTCTCCCCAGTACTGGATAGTTAATGGCAACCACCCAAAAAGTTACCCTTCTTACTATATACTGTATCACGGCATTTTCACGTCCTACTAGTATAAGTCTAAACAAATAATCTATCTTGGCTTACTAGCCGCCTGTCAGTTCATGCAATGCTGGCTTGACCAATCATTGTTTTTTTTGCTAGGGTTAAAAGACTATGAAAAAGCAAACTACATACACATTATTTGCAAACCAACTTTGGTGGCTCCCACTTCATCGAGTGGGCAGCTTTTCGCGCGTATAATTTTTATTTAACGTAAAAGAGACAAAAAAAAGCCCACTCAATAGTGGGCTTTTTTTTGTCTCTTTTTTTTTAGGCAAAATAAATACTCTCAGCAATCAATTTTTAGGTTAGGCGTCGGGTCTTCGAACAATCCGCCTACGCTGAAAGCTGCGGCGGACCAATTACTAAGACCCGCCGAAGCCATTGCGAAGGCGGGCAGGAATGTATAAGAAAATACATGACTGTTGTGAGATAGGCTTCGGCAAAAACACCTAAAATTCGAATGCGAAGAGCATGGAGGTATGATATGCAAATTAGTACTATTACACCCATTTTGGACAAAATATGTCTTGGAAATGATTTAACTGAAAATGAAAGTTTTGTTCAATTTTGTACACTTGCAGAAGGCAATCTTAATCCCATTGAAATGGCAGCCTTTTTAACCGCATTAAAGGCAAAAGGAGAAACGATTGATGAAATCACGGGTGCTGTCCATGCTTTACGCAAAGTAGCCGTCCCCTTTCCTCAAAGCCAAAAACTAAAAAACAATCATATCATTGTAGATTGCGCCGGAACGGGCGGAGACGGTCTGCAAACATTAAATATTTCAACGGCTGTTGCTATCATGCTTTCTTGTGCAGGAGTTAAAGTTGCCAAGCATGGTAATAGAGCGGTTTCCTCTAAATGCGGGACAGCAGATTTATTAGCACATTGTGGTGTCAACATTGAATGCTCACCCATGACGGCCAAAAAGAGCCTTGAACAAACCGGGATATGCTTTCTTTTTGCCCCCCATTACCATGTGGGCGCACAATTTGTCAAAGAGGTGCGTTCTACGCTAAAAGTAAGAACCATTTTTAATCTACTGGGCCCTTTATTAAACCCTCTACAACCTGATTACCAACTGATTGGAGTATATGATCCAAAACTTTGTCATCCACTTGCTCAGGTTTTAAAAAACCTTCATATCAAAAAAGCCTTAGTCATCCACGGCTCAGGATTAGATGAAATTGCCATTCATGGTTCTACTGTTGGTGCATTATTAAATAACGGTGAGATTACTGATTTTTCTATTTCTCCAGAGGAAGTAGGGTTAGAGCGCTACCCTATTGAGGCAATACGAGGCAATGACGTAGATCATAATAGGACGGCCTTCCTAGCTTTACTTAGAGGTAATGGTGAAACAGCATTTCGTGCCAGCGTGTCAATTAATGCCGGTACTTTATTATGGCTGGTAAATAGCGTCTCCTCTATACAAGAAGGGATCAAGTTAATTCAGTCGTTATTAAATACAAATGCAGGGTATCTAAAATTACATCAATTTATTGAGGCAAGCCATGCTAGATGAAATAATTAAGCAACAAAAGATAGATATGCTGGAGAAAGAAAAAAAGCTTCCGCTCAACACTCTTCTGTCTTGTGTTAAACCAAGCGATCGCGATTTTTTGGGGTCATTAAAAAAGAATAAGTCTGCATTTATTTTTGAATGTAAACACCGTTCTCCCAGTGAAGGGATGCTCAGTGAAACTTACCCTGTTATCGAACTTGCACAAAAATATGCTCAGTTTGCTAATGCAATTTCTGTATTGACTAATCAACCCTACTTTGGCGGCAACTTTGAGCATCTTAAGCAAATCAGCGAAACGGTAAACAAACCCATTTTATGTAAAGACATTATCATTAATCCTTATCAAGTTGTTCTTGCTCGCTATTATGGTGCAGATGCAGTTTTATTAATGCTGTCTGTGCTTAATGATGAAGAATATCTAGCCTGCCACAAACAAGCAAAAGCACTCAATATGGACGTATTGACGGAAGTCTTTACCGAAGAAGAGCTCATAAGAGCGTGTTCATTAAACGCAACCCTCATTGGAATTAATCATCGTAATTTTCACACGATGCAGCTTGATATGGCACGTGTGAAACAATTATCCCCCCATTTCCCTAAAAATGCCTTTATTATTGCTGCCTCAGGTATCAAAACGCATCAACAAATACATGAATTATCTCCCTATGCCAATGGTTTTTTGATTGGAAGCAGTTTAAGCAAAAGTGAAAATATAAATATCCTTATGCGTGAACTTATTTTTGGTGCAATCAAAATTTGTGGCCTAACACGCCAGCAAGATGTTCAGCAAGCATTTAAGGTAGGCGCTTCCTATGGAGGATTTATTTTTGCAGAAAATTCTCCGAGAAAAATAACTTTAGAAAAAGCAAAGAAGCTTGTCTCGCTCGCTCCTTTACATTATGTCGGTGTTTTCGTTCAGCAAAGTATGGAATATGTTGCACAGGTAGCGCAAACATTAAATCTTTATGCTGTGCAACTTCATGGTGGAGAAACACAGGATTACATCAAACAATTACGCTTAATACTACCCTCTCACTGTCACATTTGGCTCACTTATGCAGGAGGCTCAAATTTACCACATGTGCTACCACATGCCGTGGATAAAATTGTCCTTGATAAAACAATTCTTGGCGGTGGCGGTGGAAAGACCTTTAATTGGGAAAAGCTCAAAGATACCCCCCTATCACAACACATCATGTTAGGTGGGGGGCTCAATGTTGAAAATATACAATCAGCCCAAAACCTTGGTCTATGGGGTCTTGATATCAATTCAGGTGTAGAAAGTATTCCTGGGATTAAGGATGATAATAAATTAGAACATCTATTTTTCAAATTACGAGAAAAAGAGGAAAGTCATGTTGGATAAAAAATATTTTGGTGATTTTGGAGGTCAATTTGTCCCTCAAATTCTAATGCAAGCGCTAAAAGAATTAGAGCAATCATTTCATCAATTAAACCAAGATGAGAATTTCAAACTAAAATTGCAAGGCTTATTAAAAGATTATGCAGGTCGTCCCACGCCATTATATGAATGCCAACGCCTACCATTGGAAGGTAAAACTAAAATTTTTCTCAAGCGAGAAGACTTAGTTCATGGCGGAGCACATAAAACCAATCAAGTGCTTGCTCAAGGATTGTTAGCTAAGCATTTAGGAAAAAGAAGAATCATTGCAGAAACGGGTGCAGGCCAACATGGCGTAGCCACAGCCATGGTAGGCGCCCTTTTAGGTTTGGATACTGTCGTTTACATGGGAGCAAAGGATGTCGAAAGACAAAAAGCCAACGTTAAAAGAATGCAACTTTTTGGCGCAACAGTGATTGGTGTAACCGATGGTTCGCAAACACTTAAAGATGCCGTCAATGCAGCTCTGGCTGATTGGTCTGCAAGTTACAATGACACGCATTATATTCTTGGCAGTGTGGTAGGTCCTCACCCATTTCCCACGATAGTGCGTGAATTTCAAAAACTAATAGGCGAGGAAGCAAAATCTCAGATCATTGATAAAATCGGGCAACTGCCCAATAAAGTGATTGCTTGCGTGGGCGGAGGTTCAAATGCTATGGGAATATTTACTGCTTTTATCCCGCATCTTGAGGTGTCGCTCATCGGTGCAGAGCCTGCAGGTTTAGGTTTGCATACCAATCATCATGGTGCAACGGCTCAACGTGGGAAGAAAGGAATTTTTCACGGCACTAAAAGTCTTTTTTTGCAAACTCATGACGGACAAATCCAAACGACACACTCCATTGCAGCCGGACTAGATTATCCTGGCATCGGTCCGGAACATGCTTACCTTCAATCGATTGGTCGAACGCAATATGTGGGTATCACTGATAAAGAAGCGCTTGAAGCCTTTCATTTACTTACTAAATATGAAGGTATTCTGCCCGCATTAGAGTCTTCTCATGCACTTGCTTATGCTTTAAAACTTTCAGCCCAATCTAACAATGATGAAATTATCATTGTCAATTTGTCTGGCAGAGGTGATAAAGATATCGAACAAATTATGGCTATGATGTAAGGAGAAAAATATGTCAAGGTTTGCAAAATTATTTCAAACAGTTGCTAAGCAAAAGCGCCCCGCTTATATTCCTTTTCTTATGTTAGGTGATCCTACTCTAGCATTAAGTTTAGCAAGCATAGAAGCGGTGATAGCTGGTGGCGCTGATGCCTTAGAATTAGGGATCCCCTTTTCTGATCCCGTCGCAGACGGCCCCACCGTACGTCAAGCAGCAGGTCGTGCACTTGCCGCGGGGGTGAATACACATGATTGCTTTACATTAATTCAAACCATACGATCTCGTTATCCTGAGCTCCCAATAGGACTTTTGGTCTATGCGAATCTTGTCTTTCACAACGACATTGATACATTTTATCAAAGAGCATCTAGCGCTGGTGTAGATGCTGTTTTAATTCCTGATGTACCTTTGGTCGAATCAGCTCCTTTTGTTAGAGGTGCTAAGGCACATGGTATTCAGCCTATCTTCTTGGCAACCCCAACATGCAATGAACAAGATCTCACTGCTTTAGCGTCGCAAAGTGAAGGCTATACTTACGTGGTAACACGTTCAGGCGTCACAGGTACTGAACGAAATAGCGAACTTAATAAAGCACAAGAAATGGTACAACGCTTAAAAGCGGTGAATGCACCCCCTGCTGTTTTTGGTTTTGGGATAAAGAATGCAACTGAGGTTGCCAACGCATACGAAAAAGGCGCAGCTGGTGTCATTATTGGTTCGGCTTTGATCCAGGCAATCAGTAAAATGTCCCCGGAGATGATTAAAGATGGAAAAGAAATTTCTGCTCTGACGAAAAGAATATTTTGTCATTAAAAGTGCATATTTCCATTTAGCAAAAAAGCGAGCTCACTAGCCGCTTTTTTGCTACCCAAGCAGTGACTCTCTTTACGCCGCCTCCCAATAAAAACGTTAGTTACTTAACAAAGTAATTAATTGGATAAAAATTAGGTTGCTTTTTTACTCATAATTTTTTATACCTACGGCATCATTTTTATAAGAAGCGGTTCTTGCATACCCTTCCCAGATGACATCGATGGTGTATCTTCGTACACACTCCGGTTGCTCAAGGGCTCGGCGCCGAGTCGAAAAATCATCTGGTTTAGGTATAGATAACTCACCTCAAGCAACCGCCATGCATCGTCAGTCAAATTAACAGATGAGTCACCTTATGAAAGCATTAAAACGAATAGGTAGCACACTTAAAGGTTGCTTCAATGCCTTATTTCTAGCAGTACATACAATATTTTGGTGCATACCAATGTATCTCTTATTCTGCCTAAAAGTGCTTTCCTTTCATCCTGTCATGCTTAAATTTATCAATCGCTGTCTCATTGCAACAGCAAATAGTTGGATCCAAACTAATAATCTGATGATGGATATTTCCATGAACGTAAAATGGGATTTGCCTGATTTTTCCCATTTAAAATTAAATCAATGGTACTTTATCGTCTGTAATCATCAATCTTGGACAGATATTTTAGTATTACAGCGGATCTTTTTAAGAAAAATTCCTTTTATTCGTTTTTTTATCAAAAAAGAACTAATGTGGCTACCTGTGCTAAATCTTGCTTGGTGGGCCTATGATTTTCCAATCATGCATCGTCATACTCAAGAGCAAATCGCTAAAAACCCCGAACTGAGAGTGAAAGATTTACAAGCTACTCAAAAAGCTTGCAGTCGTTATAAAGATTCTCCTGTTACCATTTTAAATTTCTTGGAAGGCACTCGCTTCACCTCAGCCAAACATGCCAAGCAACGTTCACCCTACAAAAATTTATTGGTGCCTAAATCAGGTGGGTTTGCTTTTGCAGTTAATGTGATGAATAAACAAATCCATCATATCCTTGATGTTACGATTATTTATCCTGAAGGAAGAAAATCCTATTGGGATTTTCTCTGTGGCCGCGTTCGAGAAATCACAGTCAAACTACAAGAACATGAGATCCCTACAGAATTATTGGAGGGAAATTACACAGAGGATGAAGTTTATCGTAATAAATTTAAAAACTGGATCAACGATTTATGGCAGAAAAAAGACCAAGAATTAATGAAATTTACATTCTCTACTCAAATTTAAATTGCCTCTGCTCAGCGGAGCGCTATTTAATGATATGCTGTTCATGTTGAACAGCTTGTACATGTTGTTCAACTGAACTCATATCACTGTGTAATACTGTAGGTTGAGACGCAAGTTCAGTTAAAGTTTTTGCTGAAGTATTGCTAGTGTTAGCATGCCCATTATCATTCAAGATTACTCCATCAGATGCTTCTCTTATGCTTTGTGAAGTATCAGGAAGGTTAATCAAACCTAAATCTTTATGCGTAAGAGAAACTATAGGTGCGCTTTCGCTTGCATCAACTATATAATTTTCAATATCAATGGCAGAACCATGATTATTCCCAAGCTCAGGTGTTACGTCAGAGGTATGAATACTAAATGAAAAGCTATCCTTACTTCCATGGGCATCAACTGTATTACAGTGTATAATATCACTGAATGATTTAGAACTGTCTTGCTGGATATGACTGTAATTTCCACTTGAATCAATCGTAAATTTAGCACCTGAAAACGTAGTTACTATCTCACCACTCTTTCCTTCTGCTGACGCGTTATCTTGATTAAAATAATTGAATGTAACTACTTTCGTTCCGGAACTATCTATATAACCATTCTCTACCAGTACATTACCAGTTATTGCATGGGGACTATTAGTGTCATCATGCTTAGACTCATTAGTAGTAGGAACTGGATCAGATTTCTCTTTATCAGCATTGACATCGGTCAATACAAGGCTATTATGGTTGTGCTCTGATTTACTACTATCATATCCTCCTCCCTTAACATCTTGTTCAGATTTCCCTTTTTCAGAATATGTATCATTCCATATAAGGTTATTATCGCTGTGTTCTGATTTACTGTCTGATGCTCCTTCCTTAGGATCGTGTTCAGATTTACCCTTTTCAGTATTGTGATCGGTTAATATAAGGCTATTATCGTTGTGGTCTGATTTACTGTCAGATGCTCCGCCTTTGGGATCATGTTCAGATTTCCCTTTTTCGGAATGCACATCATTCCATACCAAACTATTATCGCTGTGTTCTAGTTTACTGTCAGATGCTCCGCCTTTTACATCTTGTGCAGATTTTCCTTTATCGGCATGAGCATCATTCCATACAAGGCCATTATCGTTGTAGCCTGATTTACTGTCAGCAGCTCCTTCTTTAGGATCGTGTTCAGGTTTCCCTTTTTCAGCATTGATATCAGTTAATATAACGCTATTATCGCTGTGTTCTGATTTAATGACAGATGCTTCTCCCTTAGGATCGTGTTCAGGTTTCCCTTTTTCAGCATTAATATCGGTTATAAGACTGTTATCGCTGTGTTCTGATTTGCTGTCAGATGATCCCCCCTTAAGATCGTGTTCAGAATTTCCTTTATCAACATTAGAATCACCTAACTTATCTTTTCCGCCATCTGAGTTACCTTTGGTAACCAAGTCTTTGCCATGAGCGGATTGATCGCTGGAATGGTTAGATTGTTCTTTAGCATCTTTGTCTTTTCCGTTATCAGATTTGTCTTTAGGATCGGCATCCTTACTATGATCTGATTTGTCTTTTGTATCCTTATCTTTATTTTGCTTGTGTTTGCAGTCATCGTCAT
>MKTN01000040.1 GCA_001898235.1 Gammaproteobacteria bacterium 39-13 | reverse complement strand
ATCGATGCGAATGGCGCTTTTACCTACACGGCTCATTTTAATAATAACACTACCGGTCAAGATGATGATCTTCATTACACGATGAAAGATGGTGATGGCGACACAGCCACTGCAGAGCTTCTCTTTAATATCGATTCAGGTGTATCGATTACCAATTTGACGGCTAAGGCACAAGGTGGTGATGCGATTGTAAATGAAGATGATTTATTAGCCAGCCGTGGCCCAGGCGAATCAGCAGGTTCAGATCCCGTTAAAGAATCTACTACTGTCCAAGGCAATTTTAATATCTCTGCCCCTGATGGCGTCGGAAGCTTGACTATCGGTGGCCAAACGATAATTAGTAATGATGTCTTCACGGCGAAAACGATTACAACTTCATTAGGCAATACGCTTAATATTCTTAGCTATGATGCAGGAACAGGTCTTATCACTTACAGTTACACCTTAAATGATAACCAAACCCATCCTTTGGGTAATGGAACTAATAGTATTTTTGAGGACTTCAATGTTGCTTTGACAGATAAAGACGGTGATTCAGGAAATAATGTATTGTCCATTCAGATTATTGATGACGTTCCAAACATGAATGTCAGTGCTTCAGGCGTTGGACATTCACTTGTTGTTGATGAGAGTAATCTTGCGCAAAATGCCAGTGCAAACTATGCCAATAGTTTTAGCAGTGCAGGAAATTATGGCGCTGATGGTGCAGGCTCTACCGCAAGCAGCTATTCGCTTTCAATCTCAGCCAATGGAGCCAATAGTGGTTTAATTGATTCGGCAACTGGTCAAGGTGTTATCTTATCAATGAATAACGGTACAGTTGAAGGTCGAACCAGCAGCAGTAACGCCTTAGTCTTCACCGTTTCGGTTGATAATTCAGGAAATGTCGTTTTAGATCAAATCCGTGCGTTACAACATCCTAATGCTTCTGATCCAAACGATGCCGTGAGTTTAAATGCGGATAATCTCGTCAAATTAACTCGTACAGATTCTATTACTGATGCAGATGGTGACACTGCGACGGGTTCGGCAACGATTAATATTGGCCAATCTCTTTCCTTTAAAGATGATGCACCAATTGCTGTCAGTGATCAGGCTAGTATTCAACGACCTGCGTTACCTTCTTATAACCTCGTGTTTACTTTGGATGTTTCCGGCAGTATGGGACAGACTATCAGTGGAACTAATAAGACACGTTTACAGCTCCTTAAAGAAGCTATAACCAGTAACAATGCACTACTAGATAGCTATGTTGCTGCAAGTGCAGCTTTGCATATCACCATTGTTACTTTCAGCACAAATGCGCAAAATGCAGTTTCTTTTGATGATGTACAAAGCGCAAAGAATTACATTAATTCTCTTTCTGCAAATGGCCAAACGAACTACACGGATGCACTTGCAAAAACTGAGACAGCGATTAATGCTAATGCCAATAATCATGCACTTGATGGTTATATAAATAAAGATTATTTTATCTCAGACGGTCAACCCAATGTAGGGGTCCCTAATTCTTCACAGCTAAATGTTTGGCAAAATACTATTGCCCAATATGATTATGATGCAATAGTTTTGAACATTGCGCCTAGTAATCAAAGTAGTGTCGATCAATATTTAGCGCCAATCGCAAATCCTGGCGATAGTCCAGCGGTAATACATGTTGCGTCTGACTTAAGCAATTTACAAAGTATTTTGGTTGGTACCATTGAGCATTCAAGCCAAATTAATGGAAATGTGCTTACCAACGATACATTAGGAGCAGACAACTCAGCACAACATCCAACACATGTGAGCGAAGTTGATTTTACCCTCAGCAGCTCAGCTGCCGCCCAAGCTTATCTTGCCGCACATCCTGAGCTTGTTGGTGCAACTACTAATGGATCTAGCGTTTTGATTCCTCTTGACTCTAATGGCGGCATTATCACTTTTGCGACACCTAATGGTGGAATTTTAAAAATGTCAGCAAATGGAGATTTCTTTTATACTGCCAAAACAGATACGCACGTTGGCGATGATATCTTCACTTACAAGATAATTGATGGTGATGGTGATGTTTCTAGTACGCAGCTCACCGTACATGTCTCAAGCTCATCCTCTCTCACCGCTCAGACTATGTCGTTATCTGCTTCAGTTGTTGCAGGTGGTGATGATTTAGTTGCAAATCATGATGAAGCATATACCGCAGCTATGAGTAGCCATACAGGAAATGTCATGGATAATGATATTGTTGGCAGCCAGGGTGCAAAATTAACCGAAATTTCCTTTATGACAGCTGATGCCAATCAATATATCATTGATCATCATCTACAAGGAATTAATGCTGTTGCTGATGCCGATGGAAAAACGGTACACATCGGCATGCCAAGCGATGGATCCAATATCACTTTTGATACAACTTTGGGTGCGCATTTGACAATTAATAACACAGGGCAATACAGCTATGATATCAATGGTATTAATGCTAGTGCATCAGAGGACTTTAATTATGTAGTTCAGCACAATGATACCAAAAATGTCCAAACTGCCTCATTGCAAATGAACGTGCTAGCGCAACCTGACACCATTGCTAATCTACATGGTGCAGATTCAAATCATGTAATGAGTACTCAAAATCATAGTGAAAATGTTGTCACGATGGAGGGTGGTTCAGGAAATAATGAATATATCATTGATATCAGTGAATTAAGCCATCCAGACAAGATAATGATTATGGATTTGGGTATAAGCAAACAAAACATTTTGACCTTTATTGGGGTTGATGATAACAACCATGACGGAAAAACTTCATTGGCTGATGCAGTGACTGGCTTTCATCAAGATAGTCCTAATGGAAATGTCACCGTTGATTTACAAAATCATTCAACGCTTGTCTTGCAAAATGTGGGTACTGTTCAAGGGCACGACGTGCAAGCTTTGGAACAACATTTGCAAAATGTGACTCAAGAATTGAATGTTCATAAATAGTTTCATAAATAATTCAGCATTCAAAAAGGCGTGATACATCACGCCTTTCTTTTTTCTTATAATTTTTTTGATCACCACAAGAGTTATCCGATTAAATTATATATGCAGCGTCTCTCCGACTAAATCCGCCCTTTTATTAACCATTCTGATTGACAGCAAAAATGACTTGGCGTAAAACTAACTCCGGTTTTCATAAGGAGTGAAATAATGCGTGAAATAATGAAATGGGAAATTGATGCGGTTGCCGGTGGAATGAATTGTATTGATCCCGCAACCTTCCAAAGAATACAAAATAAAGCTATCACGGATGCTATTCTTTTTTCTTTCATTACAACCGCATTGGTGGGCAGCGTGGCATTTGGATTGACCAGTAGCCTAGTTGCTACAGGTGGGGTAGGTTTATTAGTTGCCCCTTATGCTGCAGGGGTAGGGTATTTTTATTCGGGTACGTGGAATACTTTTTACGCATAAGCATACTCTTCGCATTGAGTATGTAGAAACAAAGTGAGGTGATGTTATGCCATTTAAACTATTTACTAGTGTTAATTTTCCAAGAATAGCTGTCGTGGGATCCGTTTTTATCGGTGGTGCTTTAAGTGCCATAGCGGGTGGTTCAGGCACTGAAATCTTAATCGCATCGATGATTGGTCCCGGTACTGCATTGCTCAGTAATACTGCTATTAACTTGATTCGAAAGGCTAAAGGTGAACAGCCGCTCAATCTTTCCGCTAGTGGTATAGAAGTAGGGGATTTAGAAACCTTAGGCAGCTTGCTTGCCGGTGCAGCTGTAAGCAAAGGCGTATTGCATGAACAATCTCCGGTTGGTGTTTTAAAACAAACAGTTGCTATCACGGGCACCTATCTTGTTGGCAGGACATTACATAGTGCTGCTCAACAAATTGCTGGCAATGATGCACAATCTATGGAAAACAATGGCCTTAGAAAACGGAAAAAACTTCAATAAAAAGTTTCTTTATAGCAAAGGCCCAGAACTTGGGCCTTTGCTTAAGTTTCCGTCTCTATCAGTTTAACCACTTGCAATACCTCTTGCGCATGTCCGCGCGCTCTTACTTTGCGCCAAATATGTTTAATAAAGCCATTTTTATCAATTAAAAAAGTAGTTCTTTCTATGCCTAACAAAAAGCGTAGCAGCTTATTGTTTTCAATGATGACATTGAAATAACGGCATAGCTCTTCCTTAGGATCGCTGATAAGTGGGAAGGGCAAGCCAAGCTTTGAACAAAATTTTTCATGGCTATGGATACTGTCTCGGGATACACCGATTACCCGAGTGTTTAACTGTAAAAAAGGCTCATGCAAAGTTCTAAAATCACGCCCTTCTAAAGAACAACCTGGGGTATTATCCTTAGGGTAAAAGTATAAAACGATATTTTTTCCGTGTAGATCTTGAAATGAATGTAAAGTGGGATCGGTGCACTCAAATCTGATGGTAGGCACCCTGTCTCCAATGGCAATTTTTTTCATGAGCGATAACCTTGTGAGGTAGCTATGTAGTGCTTTAGGACAAACAGCATAAAATAGATCACCCAAAGCTACAACTGTTTTAATAAAGAAACGACCTCTTGGTGTAAAGTCTCGATAAATTTTCCTTCATGATGCGCTTTACAAAGAAAAGCGCGTTGACCTGCCCAAAGAGACATAAACTCTGCATTGTCTTGCTTTTTCGCCTGTTGACGCATCATCGAAGTGATAGCATTTTGAACAGGGAAGGGAAGAATGTCTTGTTCAAATGGTGTCATTCTATCGATAAATTGATTGCGGATCCCTCGTGCTATTCTGCCTGAAAATGCACGCGTTAGGACTGTCAGATCTTTTTTGGCATTAAGCAATATTTTTCTATAAGCAGGTGCAATGAGGGAACCTTCGCAACATAAAAATGCACTGCCCATTTGTACCCCTGCTGCGCCGTTTGTTATCATTGTGACAATATCACTTGCCTGCATGATTCCGCCCGCAGCAACAATGGGTTTGTGAATATGCTGAGTAAGTTGCAACAACAACGCAGAGGTGCTTAATGATTCTTCTTGAGCATTGTTTTGGAATGAGCCTCTATGCCCGCCAGCTTCAGCTCCTTGAGCAACAATAATATCAATGCCTTGTTGTTCAAGTGTTTGTGCTTCTATTAAAGTGGTTGCTGTCCCTATTAAAACGATACCCTTTTGTTTGCATAAGGTAATATGTTGGTTTGATAAGCTTCCAAAAATAAAGCTTAAAATAGGAATGTTTTCCGCCAGAATGATCTCAAATTGCTGATCAAATGAAGGAATATAAGGTGGTTCAATAGAAGGTAAGGGCAAATTAAGTTCCGGGCATATTTTTTGAATAATTTTTGCCATGGCGGCAATTTTTTCGGTACTGACTTCAAAAGATTGCGGAATAAAAAGATTCACGGCAAAAGGATTATCTGTTTTTTTTCTTATATCTTGAATGGTTTTTTGCATATCTTGTGGTGATAAATAGGCTGCGCCTAGCGATCCTAAGCCACCTGCTTTTGAAACATTTGCAATGAGGCTTGCTGAGGTAACACCGCCGGCCATAGGTGCTTGAATAATGGGGATCTGAATATTTAGTTTTTTAGTAAGCATTGTATTAGGCCACATAATGCCTCCGATGAGGAAGAGTGTGTGTCTAATGTAGTGTATTTTCCCAAAAGAGCCAATAAAATGAAGCTATTTTTCACTGAAAATAACACTGTATAGATTAAATTTTTGCTCAACTTTGTGCAGCTACAGCAAAATAACGAGTATGTTATGCTACTTTTTGAATTAAAGTATTAAAAAATGGAGAGAAAAATGTGTAAAAAACTCACCCTATTGTTAAGTGCGAGCTTAATTTTTTGTTCTCAGTATACGTGGGCTGTCAATGAGGGAAGTGCTGTCAGTACAACGAACGCCACCACGACGACGACCACGACGAGTAATCTTGATACAGCAGATACAGTATCAGATGCTGGGATTACAGCTAAAGTAAAAGAAGCCTTTTTAAAGGAAAAATTATTTGGTAATACAGATGTTAGTGCCATGAGCATTCATGTTGAAACCAAGAATGGCATGGTATCTCTTACAGGAACAGCTGAAAATCAGAACCAAATTGATAATGCAATACGATTAGCAACAGATGTCAAAGGCGTACAAAGCGTAAGCTCAGAAGTGAAAATTAAAGCTAATCAATAGCAAATCGAATCATCTGGATAAAAGCGCGATGATATATATTTCATCGCGCTTTTTTGTAGTCAGAATTCATACCTACTGCATTGAAGTAACGATATTACTTAGAATTCTTTGATTTTCCGTTAACAGCCAGGTATATTCGCAAGCCTGGCTTGGAATAGTGCCATTTCAATGGAATTCAATGGAAGATAACCAAAAAGTACATACTTTCAATAGTGGGCGTGCCCCGCTGTGTCTCACGCCATCTTCCCCTTTTTTGCTGCTTTATCCGAATACAATATAGCTTTGAGAGGTAACTTATGCCGCAGTATTTTGTTGTTGGAAGACCTGCACAAGTTCGAAACGGAACAAACGAACCCCATATTAGGATGTCGAGTTATATCGAGGAAGATAAAAAGATAGGTAAAGTGGTTCTATTCGCTAATGCCAAAGAGGCGGAAGAGGTGGCTTTTAAAAAGGGTGGTGCAAGACCTATTATCACGGTTGAATGCAAAGATGAATTAAAAACAAGCAGGATGAAATGGGGAGAGCAGTCTTACATTATTGCACAAGCAAAAAAAGAAGCTATCAATCCAAAGCGTTATTATTTTGCTAAAACTGCTCAAAAAGCGTCTACTAATGATGCAGAGCCAGCTCAACAACAAATGATGATACCCAAAAAAACCTGGCTGCGTTCCACAGGAGAATGGGTGCAAAGAGCTGCGCCGCCTGTATTTGGGATCGCTGCATCTACAGTTGGTTTTTGGTATTTGGATGGGGTAACACCTTTAGTAAATGCCATCAGTCAGGTTACACAAATGAATATTCCTAACGGTCTTGTCACGCAAGCGATTGGGGCCCTTGGAGAAGGGATGCTGGCAGTGGCGGCTGTCACAAGTGGGGCATGGGGAGCAAAACGCATCAAAATGGCTTCTCAGCTTGAAAAAGAAAATAGCAGTTTGCGTGTAGCGCTTCAAAGTGCAAATGAGCATTTAAAGAAAACAGAAAGTGATAAAGAGCGAGCGCTTAAAGTAAGAGAAGAAGCCCTTGCGAAGCAACAAGCAAACTACAAAAAGCAAATCACGAAATTTGAACAAGAGAAGAAAAAATTAAATACCGAGCAAGAAAGTCTGAAAGAGCAAATAATGGCATTCAAGGAAGAAAAAGCGCAATTCACAGATGATAAACGGGAAGTCAATAAAAAAAATCAACAAACAACTCGGCATTTAAACGCGAAAGCGAAAAAATTAGAAAACGAAGCATTACGGTTGCAGGACTTAGAACGGGCGCTTGGCGATAAACAGGATGATTTGCATCGCTTTGAGGTGGAATTAAATGATTTTGAACGCTCCCTCAATGCAGAGCGTGACAAATTAGAACAGCAAAGAAACTTGATTAAAACCGAGCTCTTTTCTGAGAGTGATGCGCTTGCCTCTGAAGAGGTAGAAGAGCAACCAGGTGCTTCGCATGATGTTTCACTGGAAGGTGGTGCGCCGATTGTTTATGGGTTTACAGAGCAACAGAAATCAAACCCTGTGCCTACAGTTTCCGCTGAAGAAGTGGCAACGCCGACGGTCGTTGTCACTGAGCCGCAGAAGAAAGTGGCATTGCATTAAGATTTATTCAGTCTCCTCTTTGTTAGAGGAGACTGAATTTTAAATAGAGAATACTCAACTTAAGCTTGGGTAGAAAATAGAAACCAAGTTCGTTTCTCAGTCTCATCGATAAAGTTTTCTAAAATACTTGTTGTAGCTACATCATTATACTTACTACATACTTTATGGGCTTCACGCATTTTGCTAGCAAAAGATTTATTGTCGTCCATTAATCTACGAACCATTTCTTTGGCTTCTACAAATTCATCATCATCATCTTGCACGGCTTTTAACCGCTCAATATGGCCTATAGAACGAATGGTTGTACCACCTAATTTACGTACTCTCTCGGCAAGCACATCTACCATATCAAATATTTGTGAAGCTTGTTCGTCAAAAAGTAAGTGATAATCACGATAATGGCTTCCAGCAAGATGCCAATGGAAATTTTTTGTTTTAACAAATAAAGAAAATGCATCAGCGATAAGAGGGTTAACCACTTTAGCAATATGGGAAGCCGCCTCATTACCAAGGTCGTTTGGCGTTTTTAGCTTTGGGATAGCAACTTCACTTGAACCTTTGGTTGATTCTTTTGTTGGGTGTTTTTTAACGTTTTTCATCGGCAACCTCTCAAGTAGAAATGCTATAAATAGTTAAAATTATAGCATAATCAGCGCTCTTGCTTTTCCCTTGAATTCGTTCAGCACTGTATAAAAAATAAAGTGTGCATAAACTTATTTGGGAGTAACAAAATGCTATCGTTTAATAATTATCAATGCATTGGGCACGTAATAAGGAACGATGATGGAATACAGACGATTGGGTCACTGCGGTTTAAAGGTTCCTGTCTTTAGTTTTGGCACAGCCACCTTTGGCGGTACCAATGAATTTTTTAAAAAATGGGGTCAAACAGATATTAAAGAAGCAACGCGACTAGTAGACATCTGTGTAGATGCAGGGGTAAATTTTTTTGATACAGCGGATGTTTATTCTATGGGAAGCGCAGAGGAGATTTTGGGGCAAGCTATTAAAGGACGTCGCGAAAAAGTGCTTATTTCAACTAAAGCCACCTTTAAAATGGCGGAAGATCCCAATGCAATTGGTTCATCTCGTTATCATTTGATTCAGGCTTGTGAGGCGAGTTTAAAGCGATTAAATGTTGATCATATTGATGTTTATTTTATGCATGGTTTTGATGCTTTAACGCCGGTAGAAGAGGTTTTAAGTGCGCTAGATAATCTCATACAAAGTGGCAAGATCCGCTATATAGGCTGTTCCAACTTTTCTGGTTGGCATTTAATGAAATCACTTGCAACATCAGAAAAGTATGGCCTTGCGCGTTATGCTGTTTATCAAGGCTATTATTCGTTGGTAGGTAGAGAGTACGAATGGGAACTGATGCCTTTAGGTTTGGATCAGGATGTTGGCTTGATGGTATGGAGCCCTTTAGGATGGGGTCGACTTACCGGAAAAATTCGACGCAATCAGCCTCTGGCGAAGGGTCGTTTGCAGGCTGGTGGCGCGATCGGGGGGCCAAGTGTACCTGAAGATAAGCTTTACAATGTTGTAGATGTATTGGATTCAATTGCCGAAGAAACGGGCAAAAGTGTCTCACAAATTGCGCTGAACTGGTTGTTACAAAGACCAACAGTTACGAATATTATTATTGGTGCTCGCAATGAAGAGCAGCTGAAGCAGAATTTAGGCGCTCTAGGATGGACTTTAAGTAAAGAGCAGATGATGAAATTAGATGGGATCAGCGAGCAGCGACGTACTTATCCCTATTGGCATCAAATGGATTTTACTGAGCGCAATCCTACGCCTCCATTTAATTAATACTACAATAGGCGTTCAGGGCCTCTCAAGAGGCCCTGAAGAATCATTATGGCGTTTGCTCGCTAAGCGCTTTTGTTGCACCCTTGGGTTTTGCGCTCATCGCTACACACAAAAGACCGCCGAAGATAAATAGCATGGCTAATTTAATGCTGAGTGTAATTGCCTCATCTAACATCCAGGCGGCAGAGAGTACGCCGCATAAAGGCACCCCTAGAAAACCGATAGAAACCGTAATAGAAGGCAAAGAGCGACTTACTGACGTTGCTGCCCAATTTCCCACTGCCGTTGCTAATATCCCGGTATAGGCCATGGCAGTGATTGAGGTGCTGTTCCATTGGATCCCTGGTGACGGATGCATTAAAGCGGCACAAATAATGAGAGGGATTGCACCCACAAGTAATTGCCAGGGCAAGAGAACAAGAGGTGGATTCGTCCATGACATATTACGGGCAGCACAAATGGCAACCGCCAAACTGAGGGCGGCTAATAACAAGAAGCCATAACCATACCATGTGCTAGAGGAAGAGAAATTCATATTCCAGGGATCCAATAGAATGAGGATCCCAAGCATCCCTAAAATAAAGCCAATGCCTTTAAGCCGGGTCATTTTTTCATTGAAAAATAAAGTTGCAATAGGCATCACCCAAAGAGGGGTGGTGTAGACTAAAATGGCGGAACGTCCTGCTTCTACATAGTAGAGTCCTAAGTTTATCAATAAGATAAACAAACCCATTTGTAAGATGCCAATCGTAAAAATAATGGGGAGATCTTTTTTGCTGGGAAGTTTCAATTTCCCTGTGAAGAATACAAATAAAAAAATGCTTAAACAGGCAATTCCTATGCGTAAAGCGGCGTGCCAGATAGCAGGCATATATTCCATGCCAATTTTATTGACCGGCCAATTAATGCCCCATAATAAAATAACCAATGCAAAGGTGAAATAAACTTTCGGTAGGGAATGTGGTGTCATGAGGTGCTTTCCGAATATAAAAAAATCGTTTGCTATAAGGTGAGGAGAATTTGCTTTTAATGCTATCTCAACGAAGCATTTTCTCATAAGCCTTGCGAAAAAAGTATGCCCCCTGCGCGATTTATACCATTATCAAGAGAGTTGTCGATAAATCAAAAATCCAACCATTTATATACACGCCTTTATTTGTACATACTCGCTTGGACAGTGAACTTATCTTAGGTATGGCGACTCAAAACCATATACCCATTAATTTGTATTCCCTTGTGAAAACTAAAGAGTGAAACATGCTAGCATTTCCTCACGGTTCTTATGAAGTTTCAGAAGATATTTCTGTTGATGGTACAAAGATCATTCGCCGCCATATTGGCGAAGACGGGCACCCTCTGCTAAACGTTGAGATGTTTGCTCAACTGGTTAAAGCGCGTATTCAAGCCGCCAAGGAATTGCATGGGCACGGGGGTAATGAATTTAAAATCCTCGAATTGGAGCGATTGGCTGAACATTTTTTTGATGGATCTCATGCCAAGACTTTCATCGATGCAAAGAAGCAACGCGATGAAGCCTATAAAGCTATCAATCAACGGCTGGGTGAAGTGGTAGAGGATTTAAGGCATGCTAAAGACGAAAACACAAGAGCTTTAATAGCCGCCCGAGAAGCCGAAAAGATTATAGAGGAAGCCAGAATTGCATTAGCAGCGGCACAAAAAATATCGAAACAAGATCCAACCCGTACCCAAAAAATCAAAGATGCACAAGATAGTCTTCAAGCTGCCCAAAATGATGCAGCGGGCCCTATGCATCGTTATATGATGTCTAAAGAACAAGTCGATACGTTACAAAGAAAATACCTTGAAGAAAAAGTAAAAGCGTCTCGTGAAAGGATTGAACCAGAGATAAAATTTCGAGAAGCATTCGAACAATTTTATTGGCATAATATTCAAAAAGCCAAACAAATTAATGCGCTACTCGTGCATTACGTTGATCCTCACAGCAAACCTAAATCAGTGATGAAAAAAATTAATCAGCGTGCTGATGACATTCGTGCGCGTGAACCTCGTCCAATATTAGAAAATCATTATGCTGTTGATAATATAGTGGTCGAAAGTTCTCACCAGGCGGATCTTGTCGACTTAACGCCAGAGCAACAAACTTTGTATAAGAATACGCATAAAAAAGAAGCGCCGAAAAAAGCACATTCAACCCCAAGTACCATTGTTGATGAGCGTCAAATATGGCAACGTAATGCTGTTCGTACTGAAGTGAAAGTGAATGGTAAAAAAGCTTTTGTTGGACATCGTCATGGTTCTCCTTCTCCTCTTGAGATCCACAATGAGGCCGAACGCCAACATCGTACCTTAGAGAATGTCAAACAAGCAATGACTTCTGCTGCCAAAGAGAAATTTGAAAAACTGTCTGAAGAAGATAAGACGGCCATTCGAGAAGGTAAAAAGACATTAAATATTGATATGTCTACGATGTGTTTATTGTCTCCTATTGCAGTTGATGATGAGGTGGCCGGTATTACTATCGATCCGGCTATGCGTCAATATCGCCAGGTTGAAGATTCTCGATTAGCATATTGGTCTTTACATGGAAGAGATGTGATACTGATTGTTGATGATGTTCCTGTCAAAGTAAAGCTGAATTCTACTTTTATGACAATCGGTGTTAATCAAATGCGGGGGGTTAACACAAGTAATGCCCAGAAATTAGAGGAAAGAATCAATAATCGTGGTATTAACCAGTTTATAGATGGTTTTCTTGAAAAGAAAGATATTCTTCTTGATCCTGACATGGAAAGTATGATGGCGCAAATGCATAATCTTGACGCCTCACCACAAATCATGAAATATCGTGAAGCATTGGTAAAGTATAATCCTGTTAACGTTGACCAGGCTCGCATGAATAGAGAGCAAGCACCCGAAAGGTTGCGAGATTGTGAACTGCGCTTATCTGCAGCAAAAAAGGCACTACGCCATCCTGAGCATCGAGCAACTATCGGCAAACAAGGTGAAAAGGAAATTAAAGCGCACATCAAAATGATTGAGGCTGAACGTGCGAGGATATTGTCTGATCTTGAAAAGGAAAAACCGATTTTAGCTTTACAAGATGCCTATTTGTCACTTGAAACTAGCAATGCCAAATTGCATGCAGCAAAAAATGCCTTGAGTTCGCCCGAGCATGTAGCCATGATGGGCGATCGGGGTGTTAAAGAGATGAAGTTGATGATCAAGAAAGAAGAAGCAGCGCGCAAAAAGACATTAAACATTATAGAAAAAGAAGAAGTTAAGCGAGATATTTTATATCGAAATCTTGCAGAAGCTCGTCAAAAAGTATTTTCAAATAACCTTGAGGCATTAAAAAGAAATCTAGACACGTTCGAAAATAGGACTACACCGGATATGCTAAAAAGTAACCAAGCATATCAGCGCATGCGACTTTTTGTTGATGCATTAGATATTTATTACAATCAACCCAAACCAGGTACAATGCGTTGGGTAAAAGTTTGGCTCGCATCAAGAGAAAAGAAAGCGATTGTAAAGAAATTAGCTGTGGAACAAGATCCTAAAAAGAAAGCTGCTTTAGAAATGCAGGCACTGGCTTTACAAAATAAAATGGATTTCCTGAATAGATCCAACTACCGCTTTCAGGCTCGTTTTGCAATGCTTGGTTATTATTTGGATAGTTTCGTTGAATGGTTTTGTAAAAGTGGTGAAGATAGAACGGGGCTGTTAAATGAACAACTTGAAGCATTTTGTATTTTTATCGAAAAATATGGTCATCCTCCTCGATGGGAGAATGAGGAAGATAAAGAAAGATTTCATGCCATTATGCCTCATGTACACAATGGTGCCCCCAATCGAGAAACAAATGGTTTTAATGATGATGCCCCAGGGCTAAAGGTGACAGATTCTGATTTTGAAATGCCAACGGTGGACTATAAATCTGATATTGCAATGGCTAATTTGCTCTCTAAATCTAAGGGAGTCGGAGGTGATAAAAAGTTTGCCAAGCTGGTTGATGATGCACAAATACAATTGCAATTTCTGCAACGGCAAGCAAGGCACATTAAATATCTAGAAGATGCTCAAGTGCAATATACTCAATGGCAAAAAGCGTTACCTACCCTTACTGAATCTGAAGCCATGAAGGTGAGAGATAAAATGAAATACATTAAAAGTCAGGTAAAAACTTATCTGAATGATAAAGATCCTGCTGTCCAAGCAAAGGCAACCACCGTCAGAGCAGAAATAAAATCTCTATCTTCTGATGTAAAATTGGAAAAGGGTGAAACGAAGAACTTACTACATGGCTATCACAGTAAGCGATCTTCCGCTGCACTTCCATTAATTGAGAATGATCAAAAAGAGGATCCAATGATAAAAAAGATGACGACAAAAGATCGTCGTTTTACGAAAGGTTAGTTACTTATTGAAGCGTGAATTGCTCCTTTGTCTTGTCTCTTGCGTGCTATCAGTAGGATTAGAAAGAGGACGAGATATTTTTTCAGTAGTCTCTATAGGGGGCGTCGTTGTAAGGCTTAAATGGTTTGTCATTCCTGGAGCAACATCTGCTTTATCTTCTCTTCTTGCAGGATTTGTAGCAGATTTCCATGTTTGCGGGGGAACAGGAGCTATGCTTGCTTTGAAGAAATTGGCTGTTTTTTCGACAAACGAATTAATGTTGACATTTAATTTTTCATTAGAGAGCTTGTTTAATCCTGCCACCTTTTGCACACCTTTGACAGGATCAAAAATTTCTGGTTTGATTCCATATTCCTTTTCGCCAATGATGCGAACTTTTTCGCAAATATCTTTGCCAAACACATCAACAATATTTTTTAACCCATCACATCCTTTAGAATTTTCTGCGGCTAATTCATGGCCATGTCCGGTAAGGTATTGTCTTGCCACTGCTTCAGAAAATTCTTCACGTAACGCTTTATTATTTTCTCCTTTAGCATTATAGGGTGGAGGGAAAGAGCCATGCTTTAAGAAAAATTCTTGTTGTGCAATAGCAATTTCTGTCACCATTTCTTCTCTATCTTTACCACTGACACAGCTACCCACACGGATCCCTACTTTACCGGCAATGATTTGTTCTAAAGCTGCCTTTTCCGCCATGGCATTGCTGGATGTCTGCAAAACCCCGCCAAGGGTATTTCTAATATAGGGCATGTCTTTATAACTTTTTAAAGCAGCCTCTGCGATGGATTTATCTTTGCCATTTTGTATTTGCGTCACATATTTCTCAAGGGCTTTGACAGTTTTTCTACTTTCCCGACCCTGCTTATTAAATAAGTTAGTGAGGAATGTTATACCACGCGCTCTATTTACTGCCCGATTGGAATAGAGTAAATCAATTTTTCCAAACTGGATCCCTTTCGTATCAATTTTATGTTTCTCAATAAACTTTTGCGGATCTGCTAAATCCTTTCTTAGCAACTCAAGGGCATTCATCACCGCTCGATTGTTATATTTTCCATCAGGTTGCTTTGGAGGAGAGTACAGGGTTTGCAATAAGATGGGCAAATCAATGGGTTTGCTTGAGTCAAAATTGGGATCTTTACTTAATTCTTTAATTTTTTCTTGAATGGCTACTACCACGAGTTGTTCTAAATTTTGCTTGGTAACATTCACTTTTTCTTCTTTTTGCTTTTTATTTTTTGCTTTCATTTTGGTAGGTACAATAACGCCTGAGCGAATTTTAGTGAAAACTTCAGATTTTCCTTCGTGGCCTTTTAATTCTACTTGAGTCACATATGCATTGGGTGCGCCGGGGTAGCGACGAATGGTTGTGGGTACTGGACCTAAAAAATCACCTAAATTTGTTCGTGTCTTAAGAGCTATACTTTTCCATTCTTCAATTCGTTTGATAAAGTATTTTTGCTCCCATTTAGATAATTCCTTAAACCACTCAGGTTTTTCTTTGTCAGTAATTTTTAACCACTCTTTCGTAAGTTCAGGGGTAAATTTGCTGATGGGTGTTTCAGTACGTTTTCCGTTGTTTTCTAAAAGGGTTTCTTTTTTCGAACGGGCTTTCCAGTTCGCATGATTTTCAGCATTATCAAGTTCTGCTTTTATTTTATCAAAGTGTTTGCTCTTAATCTCTCCATCTTTACGCGAGTTAAGATAAATATTGTCAGAGATTAATTCTATCAGGGTACGCTCTAACGCCGCTAAATCATCAGATTGGAACTTTGCTATGTCTTGTGAATTCCAATATTGCTTTAGAGATCCAATATAATCTTTTAATAATTCAAAATTATTTTTTTCATTATTAGCGTTGAGTAATTTTCTCAATGGAAAGTCTTTTTGCGCATTTATTTTTTTAATTTGAGCGGTAGAGAGGTTGGGTAATATTATCTGTTGGACAGCGTCAATAAAACTGCCGCCGCGCTCATGTGCAGCTCCACGTAAACCTTGCTCGAATTTAATTTTTGTTTCCTTTGGCATTGGTAGAATACCTTCTCTGGCTCAAGATCTCACATTCTTCCATCATATACCAAAATTATCTAGCTAACTAATATTAAGAGAATGTACAGCGTCCTTTGTTGTCTATACACTCTATTATTAGGTTCGGTTCATTTCCTCATTAACAGAATTTCAAAAAATCATATGAATCAAGACATTGATAAAACCTCTGGCTTAAAACAATTTGTGCAAGCAGAATCCTTTGGTGGCATCTTACTAATATTTTTCAGCTTAGCGGCCTTAATATTAGCCAATTCTCCGTTAGATAAATGGTACAGTGCATTAATTAATGCGGAGCTTCAAGTTGGCATTAATGTGTGGCAGCTCAAAAAACCATTATTATTGTGGGTTAATGATGGTCTTATGGCATTATTCTTTTTATATGTAGGGCTGGAAATTAAACGTGAAACAATAGAGGGAAGCCTCTCTAACATGTCTCAGGTGTTACTCCCAGGATGCGCCGCACTAGGTGGTATTTTGTTTCCTGCAATGATATATGCAGTCTTTAATCGCCATGATGAGATTGCTATGAAAGGTTGGGCTATTCCGACCGCAACCGATATCGCTTTTGCTTTAGGGGTTTTGTCATTGTTAGGAAGACGAGTACCCAATAGTCTAAAACTCTTTCTCATGGCAATTGCTATTTTTGATGATTTAGCAGCCATAGTTATTATTGCCATTTTCTATACGGCGCAATTGTCTCATCTATCCTTACTGTTATCTCTTATGGCCATTTTGGCATTAATCTTTTGTAATTTTTTAAAGATAAGAAGCCTATCCGTATATGGCTTTATTGGATTGTTATTATGGCTTTTTGTTTTAAAATCTGGTGTGCATGCAACTTTGGCGGGCGTTGTACTCGCATTTACAATCCCTTTGAAAGCAGCACCTCATGAGCATTCCCTATCTAAAGATCTTGAAAAGTCTTTACATCACTGGGTTAGTTATTTTGTGTTACCTTTATTTGCATTTGCCAATGCTGGAATAGATTTTGGTGAGATATTACCAGAAGATTTTTGGAGCCCACTGACATTGGGAATTGCGCTGGGGTTATTTCTTGGTAAGCAGCTTGGTATATTTATTTCTACTTTTTTGCTCATCAAATTGAGAATAGCGTCTTTGCCTGAGAAGGCTTGTTGGCGCCAAGTTTATGGCGTAGGTGTACTTTGCGGAATTGGTTTTACAATGAGTTTGTTTATTAGTACATTAGCGTTTGAAAGCCAGGGGCACTATATCATCAATAGTCGCTTGGGAATTTTTATTGGTACCTTCGCTTCTGCTTTGCTCGGCTATCTACTCCTTAGAATGGCTAGCCTCAAAAAGGAAATATGATCATTTTGTAAACATCGTTTATTGTTTTAAGTAAAGCCCATAAGCATGGTTTGCAATGATCCATTCTTCGTTCGTCGGAATGACTCTTACTTCTATGGCGCTATCAGCAGTACTAAGAACGGGTTGATTCCTCAAATTTTTAGCCGCGTCAATTTTGACATTTAACCACGCTAGATGTTGACAAACATTTTCTCGAACTTCGGCAGCATGTTCGCCTATACCGCCTGTAAATACTAAGACATCCAAGCCTCCTAAAACGGAAACTAGTGCACCAATTTCTCTGTAAAGTCTGTAAACGAATAATTCAACAGCCTCTTTTGCTGTGATACTAGGATCTTCCAATAGGATTTGCATATTATTACTAATGCCTGAAACTCCTAAAAGACCAGATTGTTGATAAAGGCATTTTTCAATTTCTTCATAATCCATTTTCTTAAATTTCATGAGATATAGTATAACCCCAGGATCAAGACTACCGCATCGCGTGCCCATCATTAAGCCATCTAGCGCCGTAAACCCCATTGTACTATCGATGCTTTTTCCATCTTTAATTGCACAAAGACTTGCACCATTGCCTAGATGAGCGACAATAACTCGCTGTTTTCCACTATCAGGTGATAGTTCGAGAAGCTTTTGCGTGATGTATTCATATGATAGACCGTGAAAACCATAGCGGTGTACGCCTTGCGCTTCGAATTCTCTAGGTAAGGCAAATCTATCTGCTACCGCTGGATGAGTACGATGAAAGGATGTATCAAAGCAAGCGACTTGCGTGATTTCAGGATGCAATGACTGAATAATTTCGATGGCTTGAATGTTATAAGGTTGATGTAATGGAGCAAATGGAATCAGTTTTTTCAAATCCTGAATAATAGGGGTATTTACAATCACCGGAGCATTGTAATGCATGCCACCATGAACAACACGATGTCCGATTAAAGCAGCCTTTTTACCTGATTTGGCGAAATATGATAATAATAATTCGTAAAAGTATCCATAGTCATGATCGGCGGAAAATTCTTCTTTAGTGAGCGTGTTCCCTTGTTCGTCCACTACTTTGAATATGGGGGCTGAATTAATATTCTGTATAGAGCCATGCATGGTTTTAGTGAGAGATGTATTAAAATCGAAAGTAGCAAATTTAATACTAGAGGAACCGGCATTAATAACGACTATTTGATTGCTTGTCATATCTTTCTCTTTAAATTTTAAAAGACGTTATTCTCAACGATGCTGTAAAAGTATTATCCCTATAGATGAAAAAAACACGTTGATCCGAACTTTCATTTTGAATATAGGTTAAAATTAATACTTATGTCGCTGAAATTCGGGATAAAATACCCATGTTATTCAATCCAGTAGATAACCGATGGCTTTATGGAATGGTTGATGGCACATTCCGTGCTATAGAGCCGCTTTCAAATTATTGGCTTGCTACGGCTAAACAACTTACCCGTATTTCAGATGCAATGAATATACCCGCGAATTTACCTTATGTGTCCATAAAGAAAGATGATGACTTGATAAAAAATACACGTTATATGCTACGTGCCATGGCCGGCACGCTTTATGTTAGCCACATGCTAACAGATATCTATCACAAGCCTGAGTTTGGTATCGAAGATGTGCTAATTGGTGACACCTATTATGATGTCATAGAAGAAATCGTTGATAAGAAAAGCTTTTGTGATTTGCTACGTTTTCGCAAAGTCATGAAAGGAGAAAATAAATATCCAAAAATGCTATTGGTCGCGCCAATGTCAGGACATTATGCGACATTGCTTCGCGATACCGTAAGAGATATGTTGCCTTTTTATGACATTTACATCACCGATTGGAAAAACGCAAGAGATGTTCCTATCACTGAGGGTGCATTTGATTTTGATGAATTTGCTGAATATATGGTTTCCTATATGCGTTTACTCGGACCAGATTTGCATGTAATGGCTGTTTGTCAATCTACTGTACCAGTTCTAGTGGCACTTGCATTAATGTCTAAAGTTAATGATCCAGCGATGCCAGCGACAGTTTCTTTGCTTGGCGGACCAATAGATACTGAACAAGCACCGACCTCAGTGAATAATCTAGCGACGACAAGAGGAGATGATTGGTTTAAGCAAAATGTCATTTCTATCGTGCCAAGTCATTATCCAGGCTATATGAGATTAGTTTATCCGGGATTTATGCAATTATCTGGATTTATGAGTATGAATCTTGAACGACATATCGATTCTTTGCGCGATGCTATCCAACATTATGCCGCTGAGGATGTAGATGATGCGCTTAAGATAGTGAAATTCTATTTAGAGTATTTTGCAACGATGGATCTCACGGCAGAATTTTATATGCAAACCATCCACACAGTATTTCAAGAGAAATTATTGGTAAAAGGAAGATTAAAATCGCGAGGACATTACGCTCAGCTTCATGATATTAAAAAAACCGCTATTTTGGCAATTGAAGGTGGCAAGGATGATATTACCGGTGTGGGACAAACTAAATCAGTGTTAACCTTGTGTAAAAATCTGCCGGATGATATGAAAAAATATGTTTTAGCGGAAGAAGTAGGGCATTATGGTTTATTTAATGGCAGTAAATTTCGCAACATTATTTTGCCTGAAATCCGTGAATTCACCAAAGCGCATAGTCCAGTGAAACATTGAGAGTGTAGTCTAAGCAGATGATTTTTCAATGAGGTGGCAAGCGTTTGAGCAATTGTTGTGTATATAAAATACATCACTTGCAAAAACACGTAGCCAATAAAACCAAAGGATCCTCTGCGAAGACTGAAGTAAAGGGTGTAGTATGCAGAAGAAAAAACTTGATGTAGATAAAATGGCAAAGAATTTTCTCAAAAAATGCCAGCAATTACCAAAAATATCGCTTGCGGTGGTTCATCCTTGTAGTCAAGATTCTCTCAATGGGGCTGTTGAGGCTGCTCAATTAGGGCTTGTTGAACCCAAGCTGATTGGCCCGGAGAAGAAGATCCGTGAATTAGCAGAACAATGTGGCATTAATATTGAACCTTATGAATTTATTAATGTGCCACATAGCCATGCCTCCGCAGAAAGAGCTATTACCTTTGTGCATGAAGGGGCTTGTGATGCCATTATGAAGGGTAGCATTCACACGGATGAATTAATGCGAGCAGTTATTAAAAAGGATACAGGTCTGCGTACCGGTCGACGTATCAGCCATGTGTTTGTGATGGCAATGGAAAAATTTCATAAACCCTTCATTGTTACAGATGCCGCTATCAATATTAATCCCGACTTTATGACTAAAAGAGATATTCTACAAAATGCTATCGATTTAGTGCATGTGTTAGATATGAGCCTCGTTCCCAAGGTGGCTATTTTATCTGCGGTAGAAACAATCAATCCTGAAATCCAATCTACTATTGATGCTGCTTGTTTATGTAAAATGGCCGATCGCGGGCAGATTTTGGGGGCAATTGTTGATGGACCGTTTGCTTACGATAATGTCATTAGTTTACATGCAGCTAAAACGAAAAATATTACTTCCCCTGTCATTGGTGATGTCGATATTTTTCTAGTGCCTAACTTGGAGGCCGGCAATATGCTTTCCAAGCAAATGGTTTTGTTAATGGGGGCATTATCTGCAGGCATGATTTTAGGGGCAAAAGTACCGATTATACTTACCAGTCGAGCTGATGGGGTGCGATCGCGCATTGGATCTTGCGCGATAGCCGTTATGATGGTAAACGCTAAACGGCTACGGCAAGCAGATACTGAGATATAGTCTTAAGCCTAGGTTTTCTTCATGATATTTCTTAATAATAAATACCCATTATCCCTGTAGTAATTTTTCTTCAACATTGTAAATTTCTTCTTTGGTTCCTTCCAACACTAATACATCGCCTGCCAGAAAAGTGGTATGCGGCGCAGGTTCATTACATTTATAGCCATGTCGAGTAAAAGAAGAAAGATTGATAGGAATTTTTTGCGCTACTAAGTCTTCAAGTGTTCGTCCAACAGCATAGGCGCCATCAGTGAGCTCTACCGCGTGTAGGTAAATTTTCTCGCGAGGTGTGTCTTCAAGATGACCAATATTTTCACCTTCAAAGAAACCGCGTAGCATTTTATAACGATTTGCTTTCACTTCTGAAACTTGTTGTTGTGCCTTAGCGGGTGATTGCCCTAAAAGAATCAGCATGTGGGATGCTAGCATTAGGCTTGATTCTAGTTTATCTGGGATCACTTCAGTTGCTCCGGCGATTTGCAAAGCTTCTAAGTCACTATCATCCATTGTACGTACTAAAATAGGGAGATCCTTATTTAAGCGACGAACGCTACGGATAATTTTTAAGGATTGCTTAGGCGTGCTAAAGGCAATAATGAGCATACGAGCTTTTGCTATCCCGGCTGCGGTAAGTACACTTTCTTGAGTAGGATCGCCAAAAAAGACAGGTTCAGAGGCAGCACGTGCTTCACGTAAGCGAATAGGATCAATATCCAAGCCTACAAAAGGAATACTTTCATATTCAAGAAATCTTGCTAACGTTTGTCCGACACGGCCATATCCACAGATAATGACATGATCTTCTACAATGGCCCTAGAAGGGATGGACTCTTCTTCCGAAGTTTCGGTGGCTTGTTGTTTGCCGATTAATCGTTTAATAAATTGTGCGATTTTCTCACTATTGCGGATGAGCAAGGGAGAGATTGCCATACTGACAACAATAGCCGCGATCACAATTTGGTTAGATTCCACATTTATGACTTTTGCGTCATAGGCTACTGCTAAGAGAAAGAGCCCGAATTCGCCGCCTTGAGCAAGAATGATGCCTGTTCTCAATGCCGTGCGAAGGGGAGAGCCTGCTAACCTTGCAAGAATGGTAATAATGGCAGTTTTAATAACAATTAAGGAAACCAAAATGGCTAGTACCCAGGGCCAGTCATTTGTTACCACGCGAAGATCAAGGATGAGACCTATTGATATAAAGAACAAACCGAGCAAGATATCTCTAAAGGGTTGGATGTCAGATTCAATCTGATGAGCGTATTCCGTTTCCCCTAACATAACGCCGGCTAAAAAAGCCCCCAATGCAGCAGATAAGCCATAGTGCTCGGTGAGAAATGCAGAGGCTAACACCACAAGCAAAGTTGTTAACATAAATAATTCTGATGAGCGGGCCTGTGCAATATGGTGAAAAAGTGGACGCAACAGCCAACGACCTGCTGCTAACATAGCAAGGAAAATGAGGGTGCCAATACCAATACGAGATAATAACACTTCACCAACCGAGTCTCCTCCGCTGCCAGCGAGAGCAGGCACAATAATCAAAAAGGGAACCGCTGCAAGATCTTGGAATAATAAGATAGCTAAAGAAAGTTTTCCATGTGATTGGTCAAGTTCATCTTGCTCTACTAATTGTTTAGTCGCTACTGCAGTGGAAGAGAGTGCTAATGCACCTGAGACCGCGATAGCAGCAGGCCAGCTAAAACCAGTAAATTTCGCAACAAGCAGGGCGACAGCTGTGCAAAGTAGAACTTGCATTCCACCCAAACCAATCAGTGCGCGGCGCATGGAAATAAGTTTGGGTAGCGAGAGCTCTAAACCAATCGTAAACATAAGGAAGACAACGCCGAATTCAGCAATATGACGGATTTCTTCCTTAGACTCCAGCAATTCTAATCCATAAGGTCCAACCACGGCACCTGCAATGAGATATCCCAAAATTGGGGGGAGATGCATTCGTCGCAAAATTGAGACGATGACGATAGCAATTCCCATAATAATTAATAAAATTTCAAAACTTGACACTGGTACTCTCTATTTTATGTAGTGCAGAAAACATTTTTCTAACTTTCATCTAACATAATAAGGTCTCTATCTCTTAAGATCTAGCCATGGAGGTTTTCTTCTTGCCATTTGAGGTAGGCCTAAACTCCCTAATGGTATCAAGGCTTCGCGCTTGGGCGCGAATAGCTGCTGCATTGCGCAAGGTCTTTGCATAGAGATCGCTTAAACGATGCCTCGTTTCTTTTTGGAAATAGCGTAATTTTTCGTTAATAATTTGCAGCTTTTTTGTATATTCACTGAGCTTCTCTTGTGAAATTTGTCCTGTTTTCCCTTCAGCAATGATCCATTCGATATCATTCGTGGGTAAGTTGGAAAGCTTTTTCTCAGTGATTTCGATCCCTTCGATAACAGGCTTAAGGGTATCTTCAAGATCTTGATATAAATTTTGCCTTGCCTGATAAATTCCTTCGCGAAAGGCAACACTGGTTTCTTGAGAAAGATGGTCTTGATGCCTCGAAATAAGATTTGATATTGCACTCGCTAATAAGCCCATTTCATTCCAGGGTTTAATATCCACTTGCAAGGGGCGCCAATCTTGACGGGGATTATTGAGTTGCTTGATTAATTGGCGTGTTGGTTTGAGCAAAGTGCTTCTTATTAAAAAATAGACAATGAAAAGAAAGAAAATTTGTAGTGCAATAAAAATACACCCAATATCCGTTATGCTAAGTTGCATGGTTTGAGAGAAGTCGCGCGTTTGTGTGCTTGAAATGAGCAAATTCGGTTGATTGTTCAGATCTTGCAAAAGCATATAACCACGTAGGAGATCAGCGCTTTGTTCCGTCATAAAATCGGAATCACCTTGTAGAAGCTGTTGGATGATATCGCGTTGTTTCTCGTTTAGAGTCGCTCCGCCTAAAGGCCATAATTTTGAGTCTGTATAACTCAAGCTTTGAATAAGGTGAATAACATCTTGTGTAATCAATCTCCCTACTATCAATGTTCCTTGCACCTTCGAAGAAGTGGCTGAGGAGGCAATTGGCGCAGAAACAACAAACATAGGCCCTAATGTACTATTAAAAATACCAGCTTGGAGGCTTAACATAGAAGGATGATTAAAAAAGGCAGCTCGTGTTTCCCAGAGTGATGTTAAAAAGGGCTGCTTTGGATAAGGTCGCTCAGTGGAAAGATCGAGAATATCTTCCCAAACGACTTTGTCTTTGCCATCTAGAATATACATTAAATTAAGTTCTTGATGCAGCATTTGCTCTTGTAGACGATCGGCAGAAGCTGTATCAGGTGAGGAGCTAGAATTTACAAGTTGTTGTAAAAGTGGTTGTTGTGCCAAAATTTTTGTGACGTGTTCCAAATGAAATAGTTCACGTTGCAATAGCTCAAGGCCACGGTGCAAATTCTTTTCGACTAAAGATTTTTCCAGCTTGGTGGTTTTAGGGGCAATGTAGTAATAGGAAAAAAGAAATAGTACAACGATTTGCACTATCACGAAGAGGCAACCCATGATAAGTAACCGGGAGCGTAAATTCACAGTACCTTTTCCGTCCTTTGGTGGGAGAGATTTTCTTCTTCTTTATATTAAAGATAGGTGATTGACAAAATAAATAAAGCGAAGAGAGATAATGAAGTAGGTTGGGCCAAGGCCCAACATTCATAAAAAGCACTGAATTTAATTGTTGGACCCTACGAGCAAAGCACAGCTTGCGAAGGTGATAGCGAGTGGAAATTTGCCTTAAATATTAAGACAAATGAAAATCAAACTTCTTCTACCGATGAGTTTGATGAAGAATCAGGCGTCAGTTTTTTTTCCAGCTCTACTAACAAAAGCTCTAGTTGCTCAAGCTTTTGTCTCGTTTTTGCTAAAACTTGGGTTTGGGTATCAAATTCTTCCCTGGTCACAAGAGACATCTTGCTGAACCAAGCTTGTAAAAATTGGTGTAATTGCTGTTCCATTTCTTTATTAAGCGCTTTTATGCCCGGAGGAAGAGAGTCAACAAACTGTTTTGCCATATCATGTGCTACTTTAGGATCGAACATAATCAAGTCCTGTGTTAATTTGTTGAGTGCGCATCGACCTTACCATACTCGAGCGCAAAGCGGGAGAAAAAAAATGAAATTGATTTGTGCAATTGTTAAGCCGTTTAAATTAGATGATATCCGCGAAGCGCTTTCTGAAATTAATGTTCAAGGGATTACGGTCTCTGAAGTAAAAGGGTTTGGCCGACAAAAAGGACATACAGAGCTTTATAGAGGAGCAGAGTATGTTGTTGATTTTTTGCCTAAAGTGAAGATTGAAGTGGCCGTCCCTGATGAGGAAGTGAATTTGGTGATTGAAACGATTATCAAGGCGGCACATACCGGCAAAATTGGTGATGGGAAAATTTTTGTGATGCCGCTTGAAAACGTGATCCGCATTCGCACAGGAGAAGTAGGAGAGGATGCGATTTAATTCGCGTCCCCTCTCTCGCAAAGCAATAGAGGGGACTGAGATCTACTTCAAGATTTCTTGTAAGAAAGGAATAGGGGTTAATGCTCCTTCATGAAGTCCAAACTGATAGTATTTGGTTTCTAATGATTTGAGCAGATTATCGTCCCGTCTAAACTTTGATAAGAGCGGCTTTTTCGCTGCCATCGTTGCGCTCCACCACCCTGAAGGATAAACCGGCTGTGGGAAGGGGAGGGTAAATAAATCAGAAAATTGCGCATCTTTCATTGCCATGCGCATATCGCGTAACAGGGTTTGGTGAATCAATGGTGATTCACTTTGTTGCACTAAAATGCCGTCAGCCGCTAATACACGATGACATTGCTCATAAAACGCTCGATTAAACAAACCTTCTGCGGGTCCAATAGGATCTGTGGAATCCACAATAATCACATCAACACTGCCTGTTTTAGCTTCCTGCATCCAGCGGATCCCATCTAAAAAGAGAAGGTTTGCGCGCGCATCGTGGTTAGATGTGCATAATTCTGGGAAATAGATCTCAGCAAGACGGGTGACTCTTTCATCAATGTCGATTTGTGTGACAGAGGTGACGGGATGTTTCAAGACTTCTTTCAGGGTTCCACAATCTCCACCACCAATAATGACCACATTTTTGGGGTTGGGATGTGTAAACAAGACAGGATGAGACATCATTTCATGATAGAAAAAATTATCGCGGCTGGTGAGCATGACGATGTCGTCTATGGTCATCAGATTGCCAAAATTGGTTGTTTCATAGATGGCAATAGATTGAAAAGGAGACTTTTCTTCATGCAGTTTTGATTTGATTTGTAGACCAAATCCTACCCCAAAGTTTGTATAACATTCAGTAAACCATTCTTTGTTGTTAAGCATTTTGGCTGCTCCTGTCAATCAGATGCCTTTGTTATCCTTTTTCATTTGTTAGATAGAGGATGCGACAAAGGTTTGCCCTAAAAAGTATGAGGGTCGCAATGTACCTCAAGCACTCCCTCGGGGCAAGCGAGAAAGAGGATTTCCATCAAGAAATGCTAAAGCAAAGGAAAAATACTTGCATGCCAACATAAAGCTAGCTAACATGGCGGAGTTTTTGGCTAGATCAACATTGAAAATAAGGATCCCTATAGGCATGAAAAACAGCTGGACCATAGAAGATGCACGAAATGTTTATAATATTGAACATTGGAGCGATGGCTATTTTAACATCAATCAGCAAGGCGAATTGATGGCCAAGCCCAAAGGATCTTCATCCTCTCAAGTGATTGCTTTTCCAGCTTTAGTTCACGCGATTAAAAGCGCAGGTTTAACATTACCTGTTCTTGTTCGATTCTCAGATATCCTTCATGATAGGGTGCAAAAACTATGTTCAGCTTTTGCAAAAGCAAAAGAAGCTCGCCAGTATCAAGGTGAATACACAGCTGTTTATCCAATTAAAGTAAATCAACAGCGCAGAGTTGTTGAGCAAATTATACGATCAGGTAAAGAAAATGTTGGTTTAGAGGCAGGCAGTAAGCCAGAGCTTTTGGCCGTGATAGCACTCAGCACTAGCCCTAATCGAGTAATTATCTGTAACGGATATAAAGATAGAGAGTATATCCGTCTTGCGCTGATTGGTCGTGTCTTGGGGCATCGTGTTTATTTGATTGTAGAAAAGCTTTCCGAGCTAAATTTAATTTTAGAAGAATCCGCTCGTATGGGAGTCGAGCCTTTATTGGGTGTGCGGATTAGGTTGTCTTCAATTGGGAAGGGGAAATGGCAGAACACTGGTGGTGAAAAATCCAAATTTGGCTTAACGGCAAGTCAATTGTTGGCATTACTTTCACGTTTGGAAGAAACGGGACATCATGATGCTTTGCAACTGATTCATTTTCATTTGGGCTCGCAAATTGCAAATTTGCATGACATTAAAAAAGGGCTCGAAGAATGTGCACATTATTATGCTAAATTACATGCAATGGGTGTCGACATTAAAGTGGTGGATGTGGGGGGTGGCTTAGGCATAGATTATGAGGGAACACAATCGAGAAATGACTGCTCCATTAATTATACCATTAATGAATATGCAGAGGCGGTTGTTGATGCTTTAGCCACAGTTTGCGAGGAGGCCAATATTAAGCAACCTGATATTATCACTGAATCAGGTCGCGCCTTGACAGCACATCACGCTGTATTGATTACGCAGGTCATCGATAGAGAAAATTTATTTCCTGCACATGAAATTTCTGCGCCCACATCAGATGATGATCCTATCATTCACAAATTATGGCAAACCTATCTCAATAGAGAAACAGGGCCTTTGCTAGAAACTTACTATGAAAGTGTAGGCTTGTTGGAAAAGATCCATGCAGCTTTTAATGAAGGAAAGGTAAGGATTGTAGAAAAGGGATTGGCTGAAGATATTTATTATGCGATTTGCTACTACGTTCGCGGCGCACTTTCTTCACAAAATCGACTGCATCGAGAACTATTAGATGAATTGAATGAGAAACTTGCGGATAAGTTGTTCTGTAATTTCTCTTTGTTTCAATCTATTCCTGATGCTTGGGCGTTGAAGCAAATTTTTCCCATTATGCCTTTACAAGGGTTATCAGAAAAACCGGATCATCGCGCAGTTTTACATGATCTTACCTGCGATTCTGATGGTCGGATTGATTCTTATGTAGACGGGCAAGGAATAGAAAAGAGTCTACCTTTACCCCCTTATGAAATAGGCAAGCCTTATTGTTTGGGGATCTTTTTAGTGGGGGCATATCAAGAGATCCTCGGGGATATGCACAATCTTTTTGGTGACACAGATTCGGTTCACGTTGAGTTTGATACTGATGGGCAATTTCATTTGGTAGAGCCTGTTTTGGGGGATAGGGTAGATAGCGTATTACGAACAGTCCACTTTGAACCTCAGCATTTAATGCACAGTTACAAACGACAACTAGAAAGCGCTCCAATAACAGCACAGCAACGTCGGGGATATTTGGATATGTTAGCTTCAGGGTTGATAGGATATACCTATCTTGAAGACGAGCATTAGTATACTCTTGCCAGTTTGCCTTTAGACTTTGTTGGCAGGGCCCTTTTCACCACAGTCATGTATTTTGTATATACGCCTGTGGCGAAAAGCCTAGCCGCCTCGTCTAAAAATAAACTGACTGGAGTATACGCTATCCTCAAAGCATTTTTCAGAAAGCTAGCGCTGTTTGGTGCGCTCTTGCAGTGTTAAGGGAAGGCGAGTGGATAATTTATTCTGCTAATTTTCATTGCGCACTTTAATGGTTTATCCTACAATAATCTTTACCGATGAAGGAATTATCGTTTTATATCTTTAAAATATGCCATCAGGGAGCAGGGAGCAGGGAGCAGGGAGAAGTTACCATGGCAGGTCTTATGTTTACATTAAGTATCTTGTCCATCTTAGCAACAGTGGGATTTCTTTTTGCTTGGATGGTGCGATTAGCCAGCAATCCTGAGCGTTTTGAACAGAAAAATGATTCTTCTCTTTCTAACGCTGAGCTCGTTTCAGAGCCTGTTCGCTCAATCAACCGAAAACCTTAAAAATTCCATATTCAAACCAGTTTTGGTTTCAGACAAAGTGATATAAGCCTTCGCAGCAACAATGTGTATGAAGTATATGATGGTTGCGAAGTGTGCTTTAACATCATGTCTATAACCAAATGGCATGGTATAAGGTTGCATGTTATAGGGGAGGAGTCCTAAAATTCCACCCCATGCCCTTGAATAGATGGAAAATGAAGTGTTAGGTGTTTTTCTTGATAGCGAAACGATCATGCAACAGGCCTCAGATTTTAGTGCCTTAACTTCCACGTTAGATAAATGGGAATTTTATGACACCACGTCTGCATCTGTATTAAAAGAACGTATTATCAATGCTGATGTTGTGGTAACGAATAAGGTTCCATTAACAGGCGAAATCTTACAGCAAGCCTCTCGACTAAAATGTATTTGTATCGCTGCAACCGGAAGTGATCACGTTGATATAGCTGCGGCAAAAGCGTTAGGCATTACTGTTTGTAATGTTGTCGATTATTCAACAGATTCCGTGATCCAGCACACCATAGGACTTTTGATTGCTTTGGCTTCACGAATTGTCGACTATGATGCACTTATCAAGCAAGGTGCCTGGGTAAAAGCAAAGCATTTTTGTTTGCAAAATTATCGCACAATGGAATTAGCCGGTAAGGTGTTGGGAATTGTCGGTTATGGGGCAATTGGAAAAGGGGTCGCTCAATGCGCCAGAATGTTGGGGATGCAAGTACAAGTGGCGGCGCGTCAAGGGCAAGAGCCCTCTGCTGATCGGGTGTCATTGCTAAATTTATTACCTCAGGTAGACGTCTTAAGTTTGCATTGCCCTCTTACTCTTGAAACTCGAGATCTGATTGGCGAATGTGAGTTAGCGATGATGAAACCGGGCGCGCTTTTATTAAATGTCTCTCGTGGTGGTATTGTAAATGAAGCAGCTTTAGCAAAAGCATTAATTTCTGGACATCTTGGTGGCTGTGGGTTAGATGTTTCTGCCAAAGAACCGCCTCTTGAAGACTCGCCTCTTTTTCAAAAGCCTATTCCTAATTTGATAGCAACGCCGCATGTTGCATGGTCGACGCAAGAAGCACGTTTAAGACTATTAAATGGAATAGCGGCAAATATTCGGGGGTTCTTAGCGGGACAACCTAGCAACGTATTGGGGTAACATAATCGTGCGATGGTGGTTTGCAATTAAAAATGCTTGGCAACAACGCGCTTATTTGAAGCGTTTTATGTGTTCTGCTGACTATCAAATTCATGCCTTGGAAGAGGTGACGCCGCAAAAATTAGAAGAAGCAAATGTTGCTATTTTAGTTTTAGATTTTGATGGTGTATTGGCAGGACATGATGCAAAGGAACCGACAGAAGATGCCGCGCGATGGTTGCGGAGCTTAAGTCACTCCATCGGAGAACAGCGCATTGCTATCTTGACCAATAAACCTAAACCAGAGCGGGTAAGGTATTTTGCTGAGCACTTTCCCTCTATTTTATTAGTTCAAGGAACGAAAAAGAAACCCTATCCAGATGGATTACAAGCAATAGCAGCCTATAAAGGACTGCCGCCACATCGATTAGGGCTCATTGATGATCGTTTACTGACAGGAATGTTGGCTACCTGTCTTTCCTATACACATGGATGGTATTTCTATCCAGCCCGAACACATTTTTGGCGTCATCCTATTAAAGAGAGCTTTTTTGCGTTTCTTCGTTGGTTTGAGCGGGCGATGGTAAGGATTTTTTGACTCTTCAACCCTCTGCTTCGCTTTAGCTAACAGAGGGAGAGCTTGCTCTGCGTCGCTTTAGCGAAGCAGAGTTATGAATAGTCATCGTAATTATCTTCATCTAAGTCTGTGTTAAAGTCTTCAATGACTTCAAACTCGCTTAAATCATCTTGAGGCATAAAAATATCTTCAAGATCTTCATCCATTTCTTCTTCAAGCGCAGTTTCATCAAACCGATTAACGTCTTCATCCTCCATTAACAGAGGAGCGGCCATTTCTGATTTTTTATCTTTATATTTCGGTTTTGGTTCCATCGCTATTTTTATCTCTGAGGCCTCTTCCTTTGTATTCGTGTTTTGGGTTGATAAGCTTTTGGCCTTAGCATCAATAGGATTTTTTGCCCAATCTCGTTCAAATTGCGTAATCATTTTGCTCATTGCAGCATATTTACTTGCAGAGGCTTTAGCTGCAGTAAGTTTCTCACGAAGCGCTTTTAATTTTTCTTGAGATGCAGTTGTGGTGGCAGTTTTGGTTCTTTTACTATTAATGGATGCTTTATTCGTTTTTTGTTTTAAGGTATCGATTTGCTTTTTTAAATCTATAACTTGTTTGTCCCAAAAGCTTTTTAAATTTTTCAGGCTGTTCGTAAAATTCAGTTGTAATTTTCCATCTTCTTTCTTAGAAGACGCAGCTTTTTTTGCGGGGCGTTTGGTGCTGGCTTTAAGGGGGGCTTTTTTCTTAGGGCTGGTTTTTTTAGATCTTGCCATGATGAATTCCTTTAGTCCTTTCCCATTGAGTGAAGCTAAGATTATAGCGCACAGAAATCTTATTTTTTAAGAGTTTTTCAACATTTTTTATTTTAGGGTAGTCTGGGGAATGAAAATCCACGGCCTAAAGAGGGATAGAAAGGCGGATTTGCCCTTTGCGCTATGACTGCGGGGGGGAGTGATGAGAGAAGCCATTTTGACAGCTCGCAATTCTTTATTATTTTGTATAAACTGCCTTTATCTAAGGACTTAGCTAGGGTCCAAATTCAGTTGATTTGAACGTATATATAGTCATAGCATATGAGCTTTCAGGTAGGCGCCGAGTTATCTTGCACCCAAAGGCTGGGTGGGTTTCATGCTGAAGCATTTGCTGAAAACGGGCCGGGAGTGTACACATAAAAGTACATGAGGATTGCCAGAACGAAGGCAGCACCCCTGAGAATTCATATGCTATAACTATAACGCCTTAGAGGGGTAGTATGACCTTTGTTGTAACCGAGAATTGCATTAATTGTAAATATACTGATTGCGTAGAAGTGTGTCCGGTAGATTGTTTTCGCGAAGGGCCAAACTTCCTCGTCATTGATCCCGATGAATGCATAGATTGCGCTTTATGTGAACCAGAATGCCCCGCAGAAGCCATTTGTTCAGAAGATGACTTACCGCCTGAAATGGCTGCTTTTCTTCAGATTAATGCAGAAAAAGCAAAAATATGGCCTGCCATCACAGCACATAAAGATCCTTTCCCCGATGCGGATGAGTGGAAGGGCAAAAAAGATAAACTCAAATATTTAGAAAAATAACAAATTCATTCGTATCCGGTGAAGCTATAAATAGCTTAGCCGGATAACGCATAAAATTTCTTTAAGCTGTTTTTGCAGGTAGATAACGCCACGCCTTTGCTGAACGGTAGATCTCAAGAAGCCATCCTTCCCATTCAAGTCGTTGTGCAATATGTTCAGCCAAAGAAGAAAGATCTTTATCAAGCGTCTTTAAATCTGGATTTGTTTGGTATTTATCATTGAAATCTAAGGCCTCGGCCGTTGATTGCAAGAGCTGCTTCAGTAAATCTTTAGGAATATCGGTTTGTGAGGGTTGGCAAAGCTCAATTACATTGACTATATGCTCATAGACGACAAAATGTCCTAAGGAAACATAATCTACCATTGTCTGGCAGAATTCTTGCAAGGACTCTAATACAAGGGGCTGATTTTCAGGATAAAAAGGCCTCAAATGGCAAAGGTGATTTAACGCGATCATTAAATTTTGACTTCCTTGCAGCCATTTTTGCACTAGCCTATCTGCAGTTTTTACCGATGATAAAAATGTAGAGTGCATCATAAGCCCTCCTTGGCTTTATTCACTAATTTTCATCTATAGCTTTCGCAGATGATACTTCGACCTTGTTGGCTGCGTGTTTTCGCGAGTCATGTATTTCTATATACAGGCCTATTGCTTAACACTTGCCGCCTCGCCGAAAAATCATTTGCTGAGACTATTGAAACTTGACGAACACCTCTTTGAGGCAATTTTTTGCACAAGATTGGCAAAAGAAGGGTGTTCCTAGCTACAGGGCGAATAGTTACGCTTATTTAAGTAAAGCTTGAAGTCGAGCCTCGTCAAGTATTGTTGGTGAGATGCCTGGTTTCAGATTTTGTTTGTAAGCCATTTCTCAAATCCATGTAGACGGTCAGCTATATTCCTTGCAGGGTTTCACGCAGCATTGGGGTTAATTATTCTCGTAAGTTATTAATTTATAAAATAAAAATTTAATCGAGTAGGAAAGGGGATCACTCATGATAGGTTTGTTAGGCCCCTTGTTATATTACCCCACTTTGATAAATTGAACCTATCCCATATCAACGGAAGGATGTGGGGCCAGCGGGCCAACAAGGATGGTTGGCAGCACATCAGGCAATGGATTGCCGGCTTGTCGATAGATGAGTCTACCATTAAAGGGAAAACGTTGCCGTGCAAGGTAAGGATACCACCCTAACACGAAAGGATTCGTTAGGTTGCGCAAGGCAGCAAGATGTGCAGGCTGGTAATTGTACAGGGATGCATCATAGGGGTGGCCGCAGCTACCCTTTTTTTATTCTCGCCATTTAACTTTAAACTTTATTCCACTCATCACTCGCAATCCTCATTTTTTTATCCTTATGCCTTCTATCCCTATGCATATGGCAATTGCACTCAAATTAAGAATTGGAAGAACATAAGAATATCTACTCGTCATTAGAGGCACATGATGCCGAAGCAATCCATCTTATCTAACGCGCCTGGATTACTTGCTCGTAATGACAAGAATCATCCTTAGATATAAAACTGTAAATTAAAGGTTTTTGAGTGCGATTGGCGTGCCGTTATATGGGAGAGGGCGCTAAGCTTGAATGAACTACTTTTTATTTCCCCACCATACCAGCACATTGCCTACGGCAAGAATAATAAAGCCAATCATTGTCCACATAGGCAAGGAAAGACCAAATGAGAAGTGACTTTTTCCTGCGCATTCTCCTGTTCCTTTGAAGATTACTATCAACGCTTCATGTAAAGGCAGGGTATCAATTAAGTAATCAAAGCCAGGACTGCAAGCAGGTACTTGATCAGGAGGTAAATGTAAGAGCCATACATGCCTAGCACATACGGCAATACCGATGGCACAGAAGATAAAGCCTCCAACGCTATAGATCTTTTGCCCTAACTTTGCTGGGTTATGCCAAAATCCTATGGCGAAGAAAAAGGTTAGTATTAAAACTATTATTCTGTCTATCACGCATAAAGGGCAGGGCTCAAGTTGAAAATGAAATTGTAAAATAAAAGAAACTGCCAACATAAAGAGGCAAAAGGTTAGCAAATAAGCATAAATGGGGCGAATAGTTAATCTCATGCTTGTTTTTATTGAATATTTTTTTTCAGCATAACAGAAGCAAGACTTAAGTCCAATCATCACCTTTTTCGAAGCCATCTTCGTCAGATGGGATATTTCACTAGATTAAAAAGCATCTTGGATATGAATACTAAATTGACCATGAAAAACAGCTACCGCTGGCCCACTTAGCAGAACAGGTCCTTCTGGTACCCATTTAACAGTTAAACCGCCACCTGACATATCGACTTTAACCTCAGGGTTGAGTTCGTTGTGTAAAATACCCGCCACTACAGAAGCACAAGCGCCTGTTCCACAAGCAAGTGTCTCCCCAACACCGCGCTCATAAACACGGCATTTAATATGGTTGCGAGCCAGCACCTGTACAAAGCTCACATTTACCCCTTTGGGAAAGGCAGGATGTTTTTGTAAGGCTTTGCCGACTTCATGCACAGCGGCTTCGGTTGTCGCAGGGACAGAAATAACGCAGTGGGGATTACCCATCGACAGAATAACAACGTCTCGATGGTTACCCAATAATTGAATTTTATAACATCCTTGTTTGGGTAATTTGGAGACAGCTTTGATGTTAAGTGGGATTAGTTTTGGGGAAAAAATGGGTGGTCCCATATCAACTTGTATGCAAGACAAATCAGAGATATCGATAGTCATTTTTCCAGAAACTGTTCCAATTTCAAGGGTCTTTTTGCCGGTTAAGCCGCGTTCATAGACGTAGCGTCCAAAGCATCTTGCGCCATTACCACATTGTGCTGCTTCTTTGCCGTCTGCATTAAAGATCCGATAATTAAAATCAAGATGAGGATCTGCTGGTGGCTCAACAATTAAAACTTGATCACAGCCTATGCCAAAATTTCTATCAGCAATACGACGGATCAACTGAGGCTCAGGTTTGAAGTTTTGGGTAATTGTGTCTAAAACAACAAAGTCATTTCCCAATCCGTGCATTTTAGTGAAATGAATTTGAGTTGTCATATTCCAATCCTAATATCAAAAATGTTCTTTTGCGTTAATTCTGCGCTGCAGGTGCTTATAAGCTGCTCATTTTCTCTCAGGAAAGCTGCACCGCAAGTACTTTGCACTGATTCACCATCGTATAGTAGCTCAGGTATTATGACCATATGCGTTCCTTCGCCAATAAATCCTCAATGGATTCACGTGCTCTAATAACTTGGTATTGATTTTGTTTTACCATGACTTCAGCACATCGTGGCCGGGAATTATAATTAGAGCTCATGGTGAAGCCATAAGCGCCCGCGCTTTTGATGGCAAGATAATCTCCAGCTTGTATATTAAGGCGTCTTTCTTTTCCTAAAAAGTCTCCGCTTTCACAAACAGGTCCTACTACATCATAATTTTCATATGAACCTGTATTGTTTAATTCTAACGGTACAATATCTTGCCAGGCAGAATAGAGTGTGGGACGAATTAAGTCGTTCATGGCACAGTCAACAATGCAAAAATGCTTATGCGAAGATTTTTTAATATATAATACTTTAGTTATTAATACTCCTGCATTAGCGGCAATTGCACGCCCGGGTTCCAATAAGAGTGTTAACGAGGAGACAGGATGCTTTAGTAAAGCATTGGCATACTCTGCAGGACTGGGTGGTGTTTCATCACGATATCGCACACCTAGGCCTCCACCAATATCTAAATGTTGAAGTTTAATGCCTTGATCGTTTAATTGATGAGTCATCAATAGTAAACGATTGAATGCTTTGATAATGGGAGATAGTGATGTTAATTGCGAGCCAATATGGCAGGCAATTCCTTTAATAGTAAGATGATTTAATTGGTTTGCTAATTGATATAAACGAGGAGCTTCGCCAATATCAATACCAAACTTGTTTTCTTTTGAGCCAGTTGAAATATAGGGATGACTTTTAGCATCAATATCAGGATTGACTCTAAATGATATAGGTGCCTGAACATTCAAATGTTCAGCGATGCGATGAATGCACATCAATTCGGCTTCAGATTCCACATTGAAACAGAAAATATTTTTTTCCAATGCGTGAGCAATCTCATCAGGTTGTTTTCCGACACCTGAGAAGACGACTTTTTGTGCCAACCCTCCTGCGGAAAGCACACGAGTAAGTTCGCCTGCCGAAACAATATCAAACCCTGAGCCTAATTGTGCCAAAGTATTCAATACACAAAGATTACTATTGGCTTTGACTGCGTAATGGATCTGATGAGGGTGTCGGCTAAATGCTTTGTCAAAGGCAGTCCAGTGTGTGGTTAAGGCGGCATCTGAATAAACATAACACGGCGTGCCAACAGATTGAGCAATTTGTAAAAGAGGGGTACTTTCTGCCCACAATTGGTTATTTTGGTAAGTGAAGTAATCCATTTCTTTGAGATTTCTCGGGTTCAGGCGTTGGCAACTTTAACGGGCCCGTTTGACCGCAACTGATCAGGACAAGGAAACTTAAAAGATATACGAACCGACATCTTAGGTAAAATTTATTATGTGATCTTTTCATCATCTTTACTCACTAAAGTTTGTTTTCTTTCCCATTTTTGTGTGGCACGCGCGCATTTGAGCTTTCTATTTTACAGTAAAGACTTACGTTGCATACTTTGGAGATTCAGCGAGAACGGTTGTCTTTTGATATACTGCCGCGCACGATTTTAAAAAAGGTTTCAAGAAATGGAAGCGCAAGAATTTCATGCTAAGGCAGATGAATTATTTTTAGCTATTGAACAGTGGCTTGAAACCGAGAGTGACGATATTGATTTTGAGTCACAAGAAGGACTCTTAACAATCATTTTACCTAATACTCAACGATTGATTTTTAGTCGACAAACTTCTCTTGGTGAAATTTGGCTTGCCTCCCCCCAAGGAGCTTATCATTTTCAATATCAGAATGGAGCGTGGCGCACCCGTCAAGACCAATTATTATTGGAGACTCTTGTCGCTATTGTAGAAGCGCAAGCAAACATCAGGTTAGATCTCACCCATTTTGGGAAATAGGAGCTGCCAATATGGCACTAGAAGCAATTACGATTGAACCTAAACGAAAAGCAGATGCGTGCATTATTTGGTTACATGGGTTAGGTGCAGATGGTAGTGATTTCGTTGATGTCGTGCCTCATCTCGGATTGTCAGAACAGCACGCCATTGAATTTATTTTTCCGCATGCACCACATCGCCCCATTACCATTAATGCAGGCTATATGATGCCTGGGTGGTACGATATTGTGGCAATTGATGATAAGGCGCCGCAAGATGAAAAAGGGATCAAACAATCTGAACAAGAACTTCGTGAGATAATTCAGTTAGCGATAAGCCGAGGAATTCCTTCTCAACGTATTCTCTTGATGGGTTTTTCCCAAGGGGGAGCACTTGCTATACATACCGCATTAAGGTTTGAGCAACCGCTGGCTGGTGTTGGCGTGCTGTCAGCCTATTTGCCGTTGCATGATGCCGTAGCAAAAGAAAAGCATGCTGCAAATGAATCTATTTCTATCTTTATGGCACATGGTTTGAATGATTCTATTGTGCCTTATAGATTGGGACAGCAATCCTTTACTTGGTTGCAAAATGCAGGATATAGTCCCAGCTGGCATACTTATTCCATGGAGCATACGGTTTGCATGCAAGAACTAGCAGATATAGGACAATGGATTAATCGCCAATTACCCTTGATATAGTCTTCGCTGGCGGTTATGAAGCATTTACTGGAAGTAGATGCGGTTAACACATCAAGCTTGTGTAAAATGAAGCTAAGATAATGGCTAGAATGATATAAAACATCCAAAATAGAAGAATATGGACACCAATGTACCCAGCAAGAGCGCTATCGTTAAAGAAGATAACTTCTTCTTGCCGAATTTTTGCGCAGTAAAATCCGTTTTTGTACTTTCTGTTGGCGCACAATTGGTTGCGTTTATGCTTATTTTAGCAACTGGCGATATTCTCAGTGAATCATGGGATGAGCTAGGGCTTTTGTCTGTTTTTGTACAATGGATTGCTTTAGCAAGTGCTGGGGTATTGTGCATTTCTCGTCATTGGTTAGCCAAACTTTCTCTCACCTTTGCTGCCGTAACGGCTTATCTGATGGTTGTGCTGACGACGGCACTCATTGCCGCAGCAGCGCAATATTTACTTATTAAAATTAACTATCAATGGGGTAGTAATCCTGAAACAATAGGACAATTTGTTATTCGATGTGTGAGCATTAGCGCGATTATGGCATTGGTGGCCTTACGCTATTTTTACATTCAGCAACAATGGAAACAGCGGATTGAGCTAGAAAGCCAGGCGCGTGTTGAAGCGTTACAGTCGCGTATCAGGCCTCACTTTTTATTCAATAGCATGAACATTATTGCCAGTTTAATTCAAACAGAGCCACAAAAAGCAGAGCAGGCAGTAGAAGATTTATCTGAAATTTTTAGAGCAACCTTGCGTGATACTGGATCGATGGTACCTTTATCCGAAGAGTGGATATTATGCCGAAATTATTTGCGTATTGAAGGGTTACGGTTAGGCGATAGATTGACTATTGATGCAGATCTCTCTGCCGTACCTGAAGACGCAGCAATTCCTATGCTTACGCTGCAGCCTTTGATTGAAAATGCTATATATCACGGGATCCAAGCGTTGGAAAATGGGGGGACTATTAAGGTTGTTGGGGAAATGCAAGGAAACATGGTATGTATACGAATGTCCAACCCTGTTCCTCCTCCCAGTCAGCGCCGGGCTTCTTCGGGTAATAAAATTGCCATGGCAAACATTGGACATCGACTAAACTTATTATTTGGAAGTCATGCAAAGTTAAAGGTAAATATGATGCCACAGGAATATGAGGTTATACTCCTATTCCCTTATTTAAAAAGTGGCATATAGTCTTTGCAGATAATCATCTGCTGTGACTATAAATCCTGATGCAAAGACGATGCACTGTAAAGGAAACATCCTATGCGGATATTAATAGTAGACGATGAAAGCTTGGCGCGAGATCGAATTAAGCGGATCTTGCAGGAGCAAAATGAGCACGAAGTCGTAGGTGAGGCTGGCAATGGCCAAGAAGCCTTACAAAAAATAGATACTCTCAATCCTGAGGTAGTGCTGCTTGATATTCGAATGCCAGGCATAGATGGTCTAGAGGTTGCTAGACATCTTGTTGATATGGATGAGCCGCCTGCAGTGATTTTCGTCACCGCCTACGATGACTATGCCTTGGAAGCGTTTAAAGTAAATGCAGTAGATTATTTATTAAAGCCTGTTCGCGCAGAGCGTCTCAGCGAAGCTTTGCACAAGGCTTTAAGGCCTAATAAAACACAATGGAAGTCCATCAATCGTACAGAAGATGGTGCGCCTAAAGCACGTACTCACATTAGCTCACGTACCCGTCGTGGAATAGTATTGGTACCAGTAGGTGATATCTATTATTTTCGGGCAGAGCATAAATATGTCACCGTACGCCATAAAGAGGGTGAGGTGCTAATAGAAGATACCCTGAAAGAACTGGAAACGGAATTTGGTGAGCGTTTCTTGCGTATTCACCGTAATTGTTTAGTCTCCAGAGAACACCTTCAAGCCTTAGAAAAGAATGCCAGCGGACAGCCCTGCATCCGTTTGCGCGGTGTGCCAGAAACCCTAGATGTAAGCCGTCGGCATGTGGCAAAAGTGCGCCAAATTATGAGTGGCTGATCTTGCCTTTTCTTCTCTTGTTTCTCAGCGTAAGATGGCATATTTTTGGGGTGACTCAACATGCCATCTACGTCTCAACATCTAATCCGGATTGTCACTCGCACCAGTGCTTTAGCAATGTGGCAAGCAGAATATGTGCGTCAGCAATTAATCCACCATCATAATGAGTTAGACGTAAAAATAATAGGTATCAAAACCAGCGGGGATCTCTCCCAAGCTACCAATATGCCTTTGTATAAAATTGGTGGCAAAAGTTTATTTGTAAAAGAGCTAGAAGAAGCATTATTAGCTGAAGAAGCAGATATTGCCGTACATTCACTTAAAGATGTTCCTGCCGCTTTTCCACCAGGATTAGGACTCACTGCGATTTGTGAAAGAGAAAATCCTTTTGATGCATGGGTTTGTCCTCAAGGCTTTACTATAGAAACCTTGCCCAGTGGTGCTAAGGTTGGAACTTCAAGTTTACGCCGAATGGTTCAACTACGAGCACTTCGACCTGATTTAGAATATGCCTCGTTGAGGGGAAATGTAGATACTCGTTTACGTAAATGTAAAGCAGGTGAATTTGATGCTATCGTTTTAGCTGCTGCAGGGTTAAAAAGACTCAATTTAATGTCAGAAGTCGTTTCCGTTTTTGCACCTGAAGTGATGTTGCCTGCTGTCGGTCAGGGAGCGCTAGGGATAGAGTGTCGTCTAAATGATGATTTTACCAGAGAAAAATTGAGCGCTCTCAACCATACCATGACACAAAGATGTGTTGAGGCCGAACGGACGATGAACGCAGCTTTAGGAGGCAATTGTCAAATCCCAGTAGCAGGATTTGCTGAGATTAAAGAAGATAAGCTCTTTTTGCGTGGGAAAGTAGGACATCCCATTCAATCCCTTATTCTAACTGCACAGGGACAAGCAGATATAAGTGATGCTGTACATTTGGGGCACGATGTTGCTAATCAATTGATTGCAGATGGTGCCAAAGAAATTATTGCAGAATCGTTAAATCATGGTTAGAGAGAGTCTGCGTGATTGGCATATTGTGATTATGCGTCCTTCGCATCAAGCACAACCTTTGATTGAAGCTGTGATAGTGCAAGGTGGTGAGCCGCTTTTATTGCCCTTGATGGAGATCCAGCCGTTAAAACTTGATGAGAGGCAATTTGCAAATGCAATATTTGCAGCCAAAAAATGCTCACACTTGATAGTAACAAGCGCAAATGCTGTTTTTTGTGCACCTCGAGAAGTTCTTGATGTTTTGCAAGAAAGAGGTATTCCTATTATTACGATGGGAAAGGCGACCACGCAGGCATTGGAAGAAAAGGGGCTTCGCGTATTCTTTACTGCGCCCAAAGGCAGCACGAGTGAAAGTTTGTTGCAACAGTCTTTTCTTGGCCAAGAAGCCATGTCTAAACAAAATATTCTTCTTTTAGCAGGTGAAGGAGGTCGAACCGTTTTGGCTGATACCCTGCAAGAAAGAGGGGCAAAGGTGACGTGGTTAAAAACCTACCAACAAAAAGAAGAAAAAATTGATGTTGCAAAAACACTAAGCACTTGGCAAATCAATAAACATTTTGGCTTTATTGCCACGAGTGGTCGTGTTTTAAAAACGTTGTGTCACTTGATCCCTTTAGAATATTCATCGTGGCTACTAAGTTGCCCATTAGTTGTTGTCAGTGAACGAATTGCTTTACAAGCAAGAGAGTATGGGTTCCAATATATATTTATCGCAAAAGGCCCGCATGTGGATGACATCATCATAGCATTGCAAGAGATGGCGCAACTTTGTACCATGACATGAATTACAATCAGCCCGAGGAATCTATGGATAGTTTTTCTTCTAAAGTTAAAGTCGCTTCATTTTTATTTAGTGCATTACTGGCAACCACCGCTTCAGCAGGGTGGCGCATACAGCCAAGCGCTGGTATTGACCTGGGCATCATAAAACAATCTTTTGATACAAGTTTTGGCGAAAACCATTTTCATCAACATGCGCCCAATGGCAATTTTTATGTTGGTACAAAATTATATGAATACCTTAATTTCAGTGTCGGTGTTGAAGGCGGATATGAACATCGGTTTCGCCAACAAGATCAAGCATTTTATCCTACCCTTGAGGATGTAACCGTACCCGTATTAGGTTTTTTCAATCCTCTTAATCCAGATCCTGCGCTTTATCTTTCTAATGTTTCAGCCCATGCTTGGCATTTGAATGTAGAGGGTTTTTGGGCTATCTGTCCTCAAACTGAATTAACAGCATTATTAGGGGTGGCATGGATGACAATGTATTTTGATACCGTTGCCATCTCAGATCCTACCGTTGCAACACCTATTGCGCGCTGGAATAGTGGCTCACATGCGTTATTCCGAATGGGTATTGGTATCAGGCAAATGATTACGCAGCATTTTGGGGCACGCTTGCAGGCAACCTGGGAAAACAGTTCAAAACTAAATGCGACAACGGCTGTGCCGTTGCCTTTGGGGGTCGCGAGCCCGCAAAACCTGCAAGATAATTATTCTGTCAAACCAAAAAATAGTTATGGTGCTAGCGTAGGCTTCTTTTTCCAGTTCGCCTAAAGAACAAGTGAACTGCTAGATGCTAACTAATAAGCGATAATCCAAATTATTTCCTTTTTTTGATTGTCGCTTTCTTTTGTTCAAATTGTTCGCCTAATGTCGAGGCGTGTTGCAGGGCAGATTTCCATCCAGGGTTTTTGCGTAAGCCTGATGCATCCCCCCATCGGTTCATTTCTGCTATTGAAGGTGGTGTTCCATGATGAGTTGCTTTGTAATGTGAATAAGCATGACCAAAACCTGCCAATTTTTCCCTTTGTAAAATTTGTTCTGGTGTGACAGATTCATCTAATTCTTTTTTGAGCTCAACCACCTCTTGTCTCAATTCTCCCATCACTGTCGTTGCTTTCTCGATTTGCTCACTGGGGGTGGCGGGAATATCTAGAGACTGATGTTCCGGTTTGATTTCTTCCACCAAAATATGCAGTTTTTTTAATGCTTCTTTGCTTTCGTGAATATGTTTTCTTTCTTCTTTTAGCATTTCTCTTTCAGCCTCAATGTTACCTTTGATAAATTGTATTCTATCCTCAAAAAGATTATTGTAATCCTGAGGTGTAAGATCCAAAGGGATCTGCTCATCGAAACTTTCTGCTAATGAATAGAGCATTTGCAAATGTTTTCTTGCTAGAACCATTTCAAGCATTTGAGCACTCGTTGCCTCTGGCATGTCTGTTTTGTGCATTGTGGTTGTTGACATTAATGAATGCTGTTCGTTATCTGAAATTTGAGTAGAAGTTGCCGCTTTGTTTCTTTTAAAGTGATAGCCTTCTCTTTTCATATTTGCACGGGCTTTGTCTTCAGATTCTCTACGTTCCCGCTCAATTATCTCAACGGTTTTTTTAGAAGGAGGTTTCTGTTTTGGTGAACGGCGAGGATCTTCAGATGAAGAGGTGGTTGGAGTTTTTGTAGGTTTTAGTGAGGAAGGTGAAGCAATAAAATCATGCCCCTCCATTTCCTTTTTTGAGTGTCCTCTTGATGAAGGTTGGATTGATGGCGGCTGTACCATTTTTTTAAGATCAATTGAAAATTCTTCGGTAAATATTTGTAGACTTTGTCTTGGATCGTTTGTTTCAGCAGCTTTTTTCTCTACTTCAATCTTGAAAATGGGATTAAGTTCATAACATTCCTGCAATAATATTTCTAAAAGTGGAAGATTTTCCGGCTCTATGACAGTGCCTCTTAACGGATTAAGATCATTGTAGGGAACACCTTGTGGCCTAATAATGTAACCTGATGCAATACCTAGCACATCCTTCATTGACAACAAAACGTTAGGTGATTTACGAATTTCTGGATTAGTTAATATCATGAATCGCTGCAATGCCTTGGCATCATCAGCGATGTCTAAAAATTTTTTTAAATTATGCAACCAAATTCCTTGCAGCCGCTCTTCGAGTTCATCAAAGGAAATATTGAAAGTCTCCACTTGTTCATCTATTTTTTTCTTTTCTTCTTTTTTTAGCTCAGGGATGGCCTTTAAAATAGCTTCAAATTCATTTTTTTGCTTTAAGAGCTCTTTTTTGTGAGCCATTGTTTGTTGGAGATCCGCACTCAGGAATTGTATAGTATCCTGCGTTTCTTTTGTAAAAAGATTGATATCGAATTTTATTTTTTCTTGCTTTTTTTCAGCCTCATCAATGAGGCTCTCAATGCTTTTTAACAAAATAGGATTGGTTGAATATCGTTGACGTTGGAATTCCAGTGTCTCCAAGCTTTTTCGGACATTAAGCATTTCTTGCTTGTAAAGCGCTTCTTGAGCAACAAGGTTTTTCTCTTCTGCTTCAATTCGAGCCTTGATGCTTTCCACTTGATCGCTGATGGGTCTAAACATTTTTGAATTAAAATTAACATAAGCATCATAAATAGGGCGTCTTAATTCATTATATTGCTCTTTGGCTTCTATGTTCCCTTCAGCGATAAGGGGGGTCAATATGCTTATTCTTATTTTAAGCTCATTTATAATTTGTTGTGCACTCTCTGAAAGCGCTGCTTCACCTGGCGGCGGCGGTGGCGGTGGTGGCGGGCCAAGGTTTGCCATTGATATCTCCTTAGGTTAATGCATATTTGAATGTTGGCTTTCTGATTAAGTTCAAAATTTAACCTTTGCCACAGGCCGTAAGAAGGGGATATGCAATATTGTGGTATACTCTGTGGTTTTGCACAGATTGTTTGAGATTCGCTGCAAATCATGCACTGTTGTTCTTTTTAGTAACTAAGATCATTTACGCTAAAATAACGTTGTAAGATAGACTTTTTAAGTGACTATCTTTAACTGCGTAGATAAAAAGTCACTAGTGGCCTATCGTATTAGATGTGATACTTAAAAATGTTTATGATAAATGAGCTTTCCATAAGCGTCATTTAATCAAAGAGCAAAGGAATTTATCTAACAATGTCTACGGATGAAAAGGATAACGGTTCACCGAAGGATAAGAAGAGCCCGCCGCCCCCGAGGCAGGTTGTGGTCACACATTACGGCAAGAAAAAGAAGCCGCCTGAAGATGTTCCTCCTGAAATTTTGCCGCGAGAATCAACACATATTGTCAGTAGTCCTGTAGATATTGGGAGTTCATCGCAACAAAGCAAACAACCGACATCAAACGCTACATCTGCAGAGGCGATAAAGCCGCCGTTTGAGCAACAAGGGATCAAAGAGCCTTCGCCTCGCATTCCTGAGGCAATTTTCCCAAAAGCTGCGAGTGGAGAATCCGAGCCAAAATTATCTTATGTCAGCGCAAGCTCTACTTCCGCACCGGCAGAAGGTGCTAAGCAATCTATCGGTGATGAGGCTCCAGGTGGAGTACCGCCAGGGGGAATGGTAAATGAAGGAAAACCCTCATCAGGAGGAGGTTCATTTTTGTTTAATTTAATTACTTTAAGCGCGCTCATTGCTTTAGGTTTTTATGTCTACTCTACGCATCAACAAGTAAATGAACTTGAACACAAAGCACAAGATGATTTTGCCTCGATGCAAATGCTCACTGACCAAGCAAAGAAGTCTTTTGCGCAAGTAGATGAAATACGAAATCGTCAATCTGCTGAAATAAAAACACTGCAAAATTTTAGAGGTGAGATCGAAAGCGCACAATCGCGTTTGGTTAATTTGTCAGGAAATTCCGATTGGGTGCTGGCACAAGCAAATTATTTAGCCTTTATGGCAAATGAAAGATTAAAAACAGCACATGATATTACAACGGCTTTGGCACAATTAAATGCTGCCGATGAACAGTTGAAAAATTTAGGTAACCCCGCATTTATGAAGGTACGAGAAGCATTGGCGAAAGATATTGCAAAATTGCATGCTTTTCCTGCTGTGAATAGACAAGCATTATGGGAACAGTTATCGTTGTTATCAATAGAGTTTAATCAGCTTCATTATAAAAGAATTACCAGTACTTCTGCAGATAAGACAACTACTACCGAAGATACAACCTCTTGGCGTCAAGGGTTAGCGCGTTCTTGGCAAGAGCTGAAAAGCCTAATTCGGGTGACCCGACTTGAGGAGAATGCCATTCCTTTAGCCTTATCAGAAGAAGAACAGTCACAAATTTTACGTACATTACAATTAATATGCGAGCAGGCACAATGGGCTGTTTTGCAAGGTGATACGAAGATCTATGCGCGTAGCCTTCAATCGCTTCAAGCTTGGATCCAGCGTTATTTTACTGATGATGCAGTTAAACAGCATGTTTTAGATGAAATTAAGCAATTAGAGCAACAGCAAATTGAGATGACGCTTCCTGACATTTCTGGATCGTTAAATGCATTATCTCAAGCGATGATAGAGGTGACACAAAAGGCACCTACTCCCCCTGCACCACCAAAAGGGGTAAGCCAATGAAATATCTGCTAGTGACACTCCTGGCCTTGGCGGTAGCAGCGGGAGTGGGGTTAAGTTTACATCATGATCCTGGCATGCTTATTTTGACCGTTGCAGGCTGGCGTATTGATATGCCGTTATGGTTAGCGGTTCTGATTTTAGTGGTTGCTTATCTTATCGTGCATTATGCTCTTCAGCTTATAAGAGGGATTTTTCATGGCACCTCGTTACTTGCAAGCTTTTCAACTTCATGGCGAAAACGACGTGCTAAAAAATTAACCAATAAAGGACTGGTTGCACTTGCCGAAGGAAATTGGGCTCTCGCAGAGAAAGAATTGTTGCATGGTGCGGAAAATAGTTTTTTGCCTTGGCTAAATTATTTATCTGCAGCTAAAGCAGCACAAGAATTAGGGAAAGATGATAAGCGTGATGAATATCTTCGTCAGGCGCAAAAAAGTATGCCAGAAACCGAAGTGGCCGTTTTGTTAACCCAAGCAGAATTACAGTATCGGCATCATCAATACCAACAAAGTCTTGCGACGTTAAACCGCATACAACAAAAGTCGCCAAATCATCCTTGTACATTAAAACTGCTTCAGCAAGTGTATTGCCAGCTCCAAGAATGGGAAAAATTGCAAGTTTTACTACCTAAATTAAAGCAATATCATGTGTTGAATGCTTCAACATTTAAAACATTGGAACAGATTATGTATCGTGAATTACTTGTCCAGAAGAGTGATTCACTAGAAACGCTGGAAGCATTTTGGGAGACTATCCCTAAAGATCAACGATTGAAGGGTGATATTGCTTATTTTTATGCTAAAGCGCTCATTAAGAAAGATAAATCAACCGAGGCTGAACTCGTCCTGCGCTCTGCATTAAAACACGAATGGCAAGAAAAGCTGATCCGTTTGTATGGGCATTTATCTCATCCTGCACCACAAAAATTACTTAACATGACAGAAACGTGGATCAATCAACATCCTGAAAGCCCAGGATTATTGCTAACCTTAGGTCGTTTATGCGAACAACAGCAATTATGGGGTAAAGCACAACGTTATTTGGAAGCAAGCCTTAGCCTAGAGCCGCATCCTGAAACTTATGCTCAGCTTGGAAGTTTATTAGAAAAAATGAATAAGCCGGAAGTAGGTGCACAATATTATAAAAAGGGACTTTTACTTGCTACCCCTTTGATTAGTAACCAAACCGTTAGAACATATACTGAAGATGAGTTATGAAGTGGGTTGAAGGTAAAATCTGCGGTCAACATGAATGGGCTCCAGGTTTATATTCTTTATTTGTTCAGGCATCTATTTTGCCATTTGAAGCAGGCCAATTTATTCAAATAAGCCTTGATGCACCTACTTATAAGCTATTTCGACCTTATTCGTTAGTCAATGCACCAGATGATCCCACTTTAGAATTTTATTATACCTTAGTGAAGGCTGGGGAGCTGACGCCTTTTTTGCCTCAATTATCTATTGGGGATAGCATCGGCATTGCAGAAAGAGCGCATGGCCGTTTTGTATTATCTGACGTCCCCGAGGCAAAAATATTGTGGTTGATTGCCACAGGAACAGGGTTAGGCCCTTTTTTATCTTTACTTAAAACCAAAGAACCATGGTCGCGCTTTGAAAAGATTGTGTTGGTGCATAGCGTCCGTTACTCAAATGAATTAACGCATCAAGCTTTGATTGAAATGTGGCAAGAGCAATATCCGCAACAATTTTTATGGGTGCCACTCGTGACAAGAGAAAATGCTGTTCATGCACATCGCGAACGCGTGACGACATTGCTACTTTCAGGAAACCTTGAAGCATTGACCCAATTAACTTTATCCGCGCTTACGTCACAAGTGATGTTATGTGGAAATCCTGAAATGATTGATGAGGTAGTTGCTTTGCTATTAAAAAGAGGTTTGACAATTAACCGAATTAAGCAAAAAGGACAGATCACTTTAGAAAATTATTGGAAGTAGTTCTTGATTAAATATGCTATTTTTTATGTGTTTGCGCAACAAAAATGCATTGCACTGCTATAATTAAAATGCAAAGAATTGGTGTTAACGATTGTTATTCTTTAAGATGCCAACTTAATTCTTAAAAAGTCAGAACGCATTCTTTAAGACATAGTTTTAGGGGGGCAATAGCTTGACAGTCAAAACATCCATCAGTATATTTTCTAACTCTAAGATAATGGCGTAGTAGGTTGTGAGAGATTTGCCATGGTAGATTTTCCCGTTCGTTTATTGGCTGGTTTAATGAATGCATTTGGACTAGCAGCTCCCACTTCTCCCGGCACGGAGTCTGGTGAGGATAGTGATCTCTCAGATATGGAACCAGATTCAAACAGTGATACAGAGGAAGACTTTTCTATTCCTATCTTTAAAGCGATAGATTTAGATCAAGGTGATAAATCTCAAGAAGTCATGGGTCTTTTTCAGCCTGTAGATGAAGAAGAAGATCAGCTTTTAAGGGTGCTCCCTTATCGCACTTTAATGAGCCAGTCTCAACTTGCTAAAGCAGTTAGACGAAAAATGCGTGGACAAACAGACGAACAAACATTTATTGCTGACATGGCAGCACAGCTGCTTGCGCCCTTTGATCCAGATAGAACTCAGCAGGATGCATGGCTTGGTAGCAGTTTAGTCAATAAATTTATGCATGATCTTGTGCGACGCTATGCAGATAAGAAAGTAATAGCAATAGACGCAAACTCGACTGATTTAAATTTATATCTAAGAAATGTCTCAACTCAAGGGGCATGGAAAGATGAGCGACAAAGGTTAAAAGAGGCCAACCTTATCTTTTGGCCAATTTGTCATAATAGACATTGGTATTTTCTTGCTATTGAAAAGCAAGGGAATCATTTTCTGATTCAATGTCTAGATGGGTATAATTCGCAGCAATTTCAAGAGCCGCTTCTTGTTTTGGGGCAGAGTCTAGTACAAAAACTATATGACTTAAGAAAAGATTTAACCTTTTCACACAAAAACGTGAAAATTCCACAACAAACTAATTCAAAAGATGGTGGCGCTGTTATCTGCTACATGGCAGAGAAATATTGCCAGAATTATTTATTACCAGAATACCGTAATAATTATTGCTTAGGACATTATGAGGACTTTGCCCATCTTTTCTGCGATTACACTCAATTTCGGTTACATATCGCTAGATTGTTTTTTTCTCTGAGTGAGATTGAATTTTCTCAAGGATGGCAACCATCATATCAACATCATAAACTGGCATTGAAAGGGCCGCAGAAGGCAAAAGGACAGCAAACAACCAAGGAAGTTGTTGTTGTCGATGAAGAGTTAGATGATCAAGCACAGGATATGGATTCTGTACCAACAGGTAAAATTAAAGTAACAACCAAACGAAATGGGATCCCTGGCAATAAAAGACGCTAATCAAAGCATATCTGAGATGAGTTGATTACCAGCCAATCCTTGTTGACGGAAATGATTTTGCGCTGCTTTTATCATTTCGTATGGTCCGCTTGCGTAGATGTAATAATCTATCAAGTGGGAGTGTTCTTTCGTCAGATATTCATGAACCAACCCCGAAGGGCCTTGCCAGTGAGGAAACTGCTGAGGCTCTGATAATACGAGCGTATAGCGGAAATGAGGAAATTTTTGTTGCCACTCGAGCAATAGTTTTTCTTGATAACTGTCTTGTGGTTTGCGGATCCCCCAATATAAGTAAAGTGGATCATTCTGTTGTTGGGTGAATAATGCTTCTTCGAGCAATGCCTTAATAGGTGCGAAACCTGTTCCTCCAGCTAAAAAGAGAAGACGCTTGGTGCTATCTGCACTAGCTAACGTCGTACGACCAAAGGGACCACGAAGATGTACCGCCGTATTAATAGAAAGTTGCGAAATGACATGCTGTGCTTGTGGGTGCTTTTGATCATGACGTAGATGAAATTCGATTCGTCCCTCAGCTGTAGGCATATTAGCAATAGACAGTGGTATGATCATGTTGTTCGATATAACCATTTCAACATACTGGCCTGCACGATAGATTATTTTTTTATCTGTTGCCGGGTGTAGGCTGAGCAAGCTTATATCATGGCTATAGTGTTTGATATCAGTGCAAATATAAGTAAATTCAGTCATGGGTTGTTTTCATAAATTAAGCAAAGGCCATAGTTCGTCTATACGTGTTTTGATCAGCGGATCTTGTTGAATAGCGCGGCCCCATTCTCTGGATGTTTCACCTGCAAACTTAGTGGTCGCATCTAGTCCCATTTTGCTACCTAAGCCGGAAACAGGAGAAGCGAAATCAAGATAATCTATAGGGGTATTCTCTAACAATACCGTATCTCGTGAGGGATCCATTCGAGTGGTAATTGCCCAGATCACATCTTGCCAGTTTCGTGCATCGATATCATCATCAAGCACAATGACAAATTTGGTATACATAAATTGACGTAAAAAAGACCAAACGCCGAACATAATACGTTTGGCATGCCCTGGATATTCTTTTTTAATGGTGACCACGGCCATTCGATAAGAACATCCTTCCGGCGGCAAATAAAAATCAACAATTTCAGGAAATTGTTTTTGCAAAAGGGGGACAAAAACTTCATTTAGTGCAACGCCTAATATTGCAGGTTCATCAGGAGGTCGTCCAGTATAAGTGCTATGGTAAATAGGGTTATCACGCATGGTGATGGCTTCAATGGTCATCACAGGGAAGCGCTCTACTTCGTTATAGTACCCGGTATGATCACCAAAAGGACCTTCTAAAGCAGTTTCATTGGGATAAATATATCCTTCTAAAATGATTTCAGCTGTTGCAGGTACTTCTAAATCGTTTGTTAAACAAGGCACTAGTGATGTTTTTGTGCCGCGTAGCAATCCTGCGAAAGCATATTCTGATAAGCTGTCTGGAATAGGGGTCACCGCGCTAAGAATCGTGGCAGGATCTGCGCCAAGTGCAACAGCAATGGGAAATGGTTTATCGGGATAAAGTTGGCACCATTTTGCATAATCTAATGCACCACCACGATGGGCAAGCCATCGCATGATCACTTTATTTTTATCAATCACTTGTTGGCGATAAATGCCAAGATTTTGTCTGGGTTTTTCAGGACCTCGTGTTACCACCAAGCCCCATGTAATTAAAGGCGCGGCGTCATCTGGCCAACATGTTTGAATAGGAAGCATGCCTAAATCTATTTCGTTGCCTTGAAGCTTAAGCGTTTGGCATACCGCCTTCCCCTTGGCCACTTTTGCTGGCGCCATTGTCAGGATTTGTTTGTACAAGGGTAGTTGTTTCAAAGCATCCATAAATCCTTTTGGCGGCTCTGGCTCCTTTAGTAGAGCCAGGAATTTGCCAATTTCACGAAGCTCAGCGATGGAATTGCGCCCCATTGCTTGGGCAACACGCTCAACGGTGCCAAATAAATTAGCAAGTACTGGAATACGTGAATTTTTAGGAGATTCAAAAAGAATGGCCGGACCATTCGATTTTAAAACACGATCGCAAATTTCTGTCATTTCTAAATAGGGATCGATCTCACAAGAGACACGCTTTAATGCGCCTTGCGTTTCAAGAAAGGTAAGAAAATCGCGTAAATCTATATATTTCATAAAAGAAGCGACGCCAAAGGCGTCGCTGTGTTTGTCTATCTTAAGATCGTTTCATGGCTTCAAAAAATTCTTCATTTGTCATCGAGCTCTTTAACCTTTCGATGAGGAATTCAATAGCAGCCAATTCATCCATAGGATGTAGTAACTTACGTAGAATCCACATTTTTTGAAGTTCATCAGGGGAAGTGAGTTTTTCTTCACGTCGTGTACCGGAACGATTAATATTGATAGATGGGTACACACGTTTTTCTGAGATCCGTCTGTCTAAATGCAGCTCCATATTCCCGGTGCCTTTGAATTCTTCGTAAATAACTTCATCCATTTTTGAGCCCGTATCAATAAGGGCTGTTGCGATGATGGTTAAACTTCCGCCTTCTTCGACATTTCTCGCTGCGCCAAAGAATCGTTTAGGACGTTGAAGAGCTGCGGCATCCACACCACCTGTGAGTACCTTTCCTGAATGAGGAATGGTGGTGTTATAAGCTCGTGCTAAACGTGTAATAGAATCTAATAAGATGACAACATCCATTCGATGCTCGACCAAGCGTTTTGCTTTTTCGATCACCATTTCTGCTACTTGAACGTGACGGTTTGGTGGTTCGTCAAAAGTACTAGCAATCACTTCGCCTTGTACAGATCGCTCCATTTCTGTCACTTCTTCTGGGCGCTCATCAATCAAAAGGACGATAAGTTTACATTCAGGATGATTTGTCGTAATCGAATGTGCAATATTTTGCAGCATCATTGTTTTCCCTGCTTTTGGAGGAGAAACAATTAAACCGCGCTGCCCCTTACCAATGGGAGAGACCAAATCAATAATTCGAGCCGTAATATCCTCTGTGCTGCCATTCCCCACTTCCATTTTTAATCGAGATTCTGCATGTAAAGGAGTAAGGTTTTCGAAAAGCAGCTTATTTCGGCCTAATTCTGGGCTTTCATAATTAATTTCATTAACTTTCAGTAATGCAAAATAACGCTCGCCGTCTTTGGGAGGACGAATTTTACCGGAAACAGTATCGCCGGTGCGCAATCCGAAACGTCGAATCTGACTGGGAGAGACATAGATATCATCAGGCCCTGGCAAATAAGAGGTTCGTGAAGAACGCAAGAACCCAAAGCCATCTTGAAGCAGTTCGAGTACACCATCACCATAGATGTCCTCGCCACTTTTTGCGTGGGCTTTTAAGATCCCAAAAATTAAATCTTGCTTACGCAAGCGTGCGACGTTTTCGACCCCTAATGCGAGGGCCATATCAGATAGCTCAGCGGCTGGTTTATTTTTTAATTCCGAAAGGTTCATATCCGTGCTTATTAATTAACATGAAGGGGTAATTGTGTTTGATTAAACGAGGTACTTGCTTGCACTTTGTTTTGTCACTTTTCCTATTAAGGGGAACGATCTTAAACGCGGCGCTGTGCAATGATTGGGTTGAAGTTAGTGAACACTTGTACCACCCAATTCCCCGCATCCTATCAAACTTTTTTTATCGATGCTAGAGGATTGGATAAGTCTTGGCCTCTAGCATACATAATCGTTACCTAAAATATATTATAGATGACTATCTAGAAAGGCAGTTAACTGTGATTTGGACAAAGCACCCACTTTCGTTGATTCTAGCTCGCCATTTTTAAATAACATTAAGGTTGGAATACCGCGAACCCCAAATTTTTGTGGGGTTAAGGTGTTATCGTCAATATTAATCTTAGCCACCTTTAAGCGACCCTGATAAGAGGTTGCAATTTCATCCAGAATAGGAGCAATCATTTTGCAGGGACCGCACCAGGCTGCCCAAAAATCGAGCAAAACAGGGAGTTGGGCATTCATCACTTCGTTTTCGAAATTATCGTCGGTAACAGCAACGATGTCTTGGTTACTCATAATGGGTTTTTTCTCCACATTGATATGCTAGGGGGTAAGCACTGAAAAGTGTCACTTACTTGATGAGAAGTGATAGATCCGGGGTCTTACCCATGAATTGACAGTTCATATGCTAGCAAGGGAATCTCTAAATGTCATGGTTCTAAAGATACATTAGTTATTATAATTACTTTTTTAAAGGAATGACAGTTGCGCAAAAACATTAGGTGTAATTGCGCAACAAGCCTTATTTTTGCAGATCTTTTGCAACGCGTTTGGCGAAATAAGTAAAAATAGCATCTGCGCCCGCACGCTTCATGCCGAGTAAAGATTCTTTAATCACATTTTCATTGAGCCATCCTTTTTCAATGGCCGCTATATGCATGGCATATTCACCGCTGACTTGATAAACAAAGGTGGGTACGCCAAAAGTTTGTTTCACGCGCCATACAATGTCTAAGTAAGGCTGTCCAGGTTTTACCATCACAATGTCAGCACCTTCTTGAATATCCAGTGCCACTTCTCTTAATGCTTCGTTCGTATTGGCAGGGTCCATTTGATAGGTTTTTTTACTCCCTTTTCCTAGGTTGGCTTTTGAGCCCACAGCATCTCGAAAGGGACCATAGAAGTGAGAAGCGTATTTAGCGGCGTAGGCTAATATTCCAGTGTTGGAAAACCCTGCAGACTCCAATGCTTGGCGAATAACGCCGATGCGCCCGTCCATCATATCAGAGGGAGCCACCATATCTGCGCCAGCTTTAGCAAGGCTTAGTGCTTGCTGCACTAAGACTTCATTTGTTGCGTCGTTAAGGATTTCACCCTGTTCGTTTACTAAGCCATCGTGACCGTGCGTGGTAAAAGGATCGAGTGCAATGTCAATAATAACGCCCAATTGCGGAAAATCTGCTTTTAAAGCACGGGCTGCTTGCTGCACTAAGCCTTGTTCATTATAGGCTTCTTTGGCATCGAGAGATTTTTTATCCATCGGCACTTGAGGGAAGAGGGCAATGGCAGGGACACCTAAATCTACCAATTCGGCAGCTTCCTTGAGCAGTTCATCGATAGTCATACGCTCAATGCCTGGCATGGAAGCAATGGCTTCGCGCCTCGATTTACCTTCACTAATAAAAAAAGGTTGAATGAGATCGGTCACTCGTAAGTGCGTTTCTTGTACTAGTTGACGTGAAAATTCATTTAAGCGCAAACGACGTAATCGTGTCAGGGGAAAGTGTGCCGATTGACTCATAGTATGTTGCCCATAAAAAAACTAAAGCAGCAAATTACCAAAAAATGGCACCTAAACCCACCCCTTTAGCAAAGAAATGAAGAAAAGGTGGGTTTTTTTGAGGGCGGCAAATTAGGCTAGGTAGTGATGTTTTTTCATCGATGGATACGGTGTGCTTGCGCGTGTTTGCCAGCGTAACCCTAGGGTTTCCAACACCTTTAAATCTTCTTGCTCTTGCATAAGCCCATCAATAAAACGGATAAATGCTTTGCTATCTTTTTGATAATGAAGTAGTGTTTCAATTCGTATTTGCGCATTGCTATGACTTTCTATCGTTTGCTCAATGTATTCAGCAACACATTTCTTTTTGTCTAATTGAGGAAACCTGGCCGAAATTTGATCAATCAAAGCTTGTTTTAATGCTTGTTCTTTTTGGTAACAGTATTGATGCTCTAAATAGATATATCTTGTACAAATAAAACTGATAATGACCGCCAAGGTAGATATTCCTACCTCAATTGTTTGTGATAATGTGAGCAACTTTGTCATTACAACGATGAGGCACATGATGCTAACGAGCATGGTGCTTGCGATTATTTTCACGATCATCGGTCTGATAGGATCAACCGGTTTTGGAGACACATTGCTTGACATTTAACACCTTCTTTTTTTGACGGGTTCTCATAGTGTAGAACATGTTGCAAAATATGCAGGTGAAAAAATGACAAGGCACCAAACTCTCTCATCCTGTGAAAAGCACTTAAGGTGAGTAAAGAAAAAGAGTGTATTAGTATGATGATCTAACTTTAAAGTAATGAATACATTTCCTTTAATAGGTCATATACCTTAGACTATTCTATAAGCCCTCAAAGAGAAATGCCTGTATGGAACAATGGTTAATACAAAATCAGGTATGGTGTAGAATCCTGATCTTTTTATGTGTTTTTAGTATGCTTGCCGCCTGGGAAACCTTTTATGCTTGGAGGCCTTGGCTTATTGCCCGCAAAACACGCTGGATGCGTCATCTTTCTTTAACTTGCTTGTCTAAAATTATATTGCGTGTGCTTTTTCCTGTTTTCTTGATAACAGTTGCTGTGCGTGTAGAACAAAAAGGTATGGGTTTATTATCCCATTTCCCTTATGCAGCGCAGGTTATCTTTGGCTTTATTGCGATGGATTTGATTATGTACATGCAGCATCGTTTGTTTCATAAATATCAATGGTTGTGGCGCATCCATCGTGTCCACCACATGGATAGACAAATTGATGTGAGCACAGGAGTGCGATTCCATCCCTTGGAAGAAATTATTTCAATGGGAGTGAAAATGCTGGGGGTAGCCTTTGTTGGTGTGCCTGCGCTAGCAGTATTCTTCTTTGAAGTAATACTGAATGCCATGACGATGTTTGTGCATGTGAATGTATGTTTACCGCGTCGTGTAGAAAGGCTGTTACGTAAAGTCATCATCACGCCAGGAATGCATCGTATTCATCATTCGGATTATTCGCCAGAAACCAATAGTAATTATGGCTTTTGTTTCAGTTGGTGGGATAAGATGTTTGATTCTTATACCCTGGTGTCTACTGCGGGCGAAAGAAAGTTCACCATGGGCTTAGAAGACTATCAGGATCCTAAATATCAAACGTTAGAGAATATGCTACTCGTGCCATTTAATATCAAACGTCTCAAAGTACGCTATAAAAAGCCGCTCAAAACTAAATTCAAACTTTTTGAAGAGATTACACAACCCAAGAAGCGATAATTTTAATCGCTTCTTGGGTTATCATTTATTGTGAAGGTGAGGTGAGGGTTTTCTTGCCTTCAACCGGAGGCTGTATAAAAACGACGGGAACTTGTGGAGTAATTGCGTCGTCTTTTTTCTGTTTTGCTGCGTCATATTGGGGAGCAAGATGAATATGCACACCGCCCATATTGGCTTCTGCTTTATTATTCATATCACCTATTTTTACGCTTTGAACGGTAGTTACAGATGTAGTCCATCCTCTTAATGATTGATAAGCCATAAGGCTTATTCCTATGGTGCCGGCAAGTACAACTGGGTAAGGCAAGCCTGTTGCGTTTGAAATGGCTTGGATCACGTTACCGGGAAACTGAATCATTTTTCCTGTGTAATCAAAACTACTTTCTATACCATTAGCAATAAATCGACCTATCTGTGGTGCGTTGGTATCTGCCCATTGATAAGCAGGATGTATAGGGGTAACTGGCTCTGAGCCATTAAAAATAGCATGGAATGGCGAAGTAATGAGATCTGTTGTGTTGGAGATCAAGGTTCTTGTCAATGTCACGGGATTAAGATAATTGGTCCAGCTGCTTGAGGTAGGATTATTAATGGTTATAAATCCATTATCCGCTAAAAATTGCAGCGGTGTGCGGATCATTGATTCAATGATGGGAGTAAAGAATTTTTCAGCAATAGGAGCCCCTTTGTCCCAGGTTTGACTGATTTGCGGTACGGCATGTGCTGCCCCTTCGAGTCCCAACCAGGTACCAGCTTTTTTTAATTTTGGAAAAGGATTTATCCAAGAAAGAAAGCCGCTTTGTTTTCCTTCAAGCTTATCAATAGCTTTATCTGCTGTATATAGAAGACCTAAATGGCCAAGTGTGCGTCCACTGTGATGCCAAAGTTGTTGAGCGAAAATTGCAGCAATTTGTTCGATTGGTTGAGTCATTGGGTGTACCTACGAATAGTCGTTTAGTTAGAGCGAAGACTAACTTCTATTCGAGGGACCTGCAAGTAATAGCAAAGCTTGAACGATAAGCGGCCAATTTTCTTAGCTAAATGGTTTTTTAGGGTCTTAGCCTTGGCCGTGTATCCAAAAATTCAGTAACTGCATGATGCAAAGCTTGTTTAAATTGTGGATGGATTTGCATCTTTCCTTCCATATCAAAGGAGAAGGCTGTTTCTAGATCATCACCAAATTGTACACAACTCATTCCTAAGTTGTTCACCCGTTCGGTAATCTTATCCAGGATCGTAGGCTCTTTGGTAGGATAAGGAGCGACTAAAGTGAGATTGTCATATTTTTCTTCGCCAGAAAGCAGCTCAGTCATGCGATAAAAGTTAGGGTATCCTAATTCATTTTGAAAAAAGATATCAAAGCATTTGTCGTAAGGGGCTTCAACAATGAAATAGGTCATAGTCACTCCCTGGTTATTTCACTCAGCATATTTTGATCTTATCTTCTTCTTTTTGAGAGTATAACCAATACAAAGAAAGTTTGCTTAATGAGATCGTAAGATAAAATGACATCAGAACAAGATAGAAAGCGTTGGGGATAAGTGAGGGGTGCCATACAATCAAAGGATGAGAAAGTAATTTGTATTTGCACTTTTTTTGGCTAAAAAAATCTGATAATAAGTAAAGATATTTTATAACCTATTGATTTATATGAAAATTATGATGTAGCACTCTTCGTGGTAGAGTGCTAAAATAAAAAAAGCGAGTTGAGAGGTCGCTAAAATAAAATGAACACTAAAGCATTACAAACGATACCAAATACCCTGCCAGTCGCAGCTGATGGGTTACAAGCTTATCTACAACGAGTAAATGCCATCCCTTTATTGAGTGCAGAGGAAGAATTTGAACTTGCAAAGCGGTTTCAGGAAAAGGGTGAATTATATGCAGCACAAAGACTCGTTCTTTCCCATTTACGCTATGTTGTTCGTGTTGCACGCATGTACAGTGGTTACGGATTAGCCTTGGCGGATCTCATCCAAGAAGGCACCATTGGGTTGATGAAAGCAGTAAAGCGTTTTGATCCGACAAAAGAGGTTCGCTTAGTCTCATTTGCAGTGCATTGGATCAAATCCGAAATTCATGAGTTTGTTATCCGTAATTGGCGAATCGTTAAGGTTGCAACCACTAAAGCGCAACGTAAGTTGTTTTTTAATTTACGCCAAGCAAAACAGCGCTTAGGCTGGTTTTCAGCAGAGGAAGTGCAGGCCGTTGCCAAGGATTTAGGTGTTAGCGCCGCGGATGTCATGGAGATGGAAACGCGCTTGAATGCACGTGATGATTCTTTTGATCATTTTGCAACGCATGATGATGATAATACGTCTTTATCAGCAGCGCACTATTTACCTGCGCCAGTTGAAAGTGATCCCGCTGTTGTCATCACGCATAATAACTGGGAAGATAGTGCACAAAGTAATCTTCAGACTGCATTGCAAAAACTCGATGCAAGAAGCTTAGATATTGTTTCGAAGCGCTGGTTAGGGGATGAAAAAACCTCATTAAAAGATTTGGCAGAAAAATATCAAGTTTCCTTGGAGCGTATTCGTCAGTTAGAAAAAGCTGCTATTGATAAGTTACGCCAAAATATGCTTGCGCAAGATCAGGATATAATAGAAGCCTCTTCTTTCTAAATCTTTCTTTACCTTCGTGTAACCCCCTATACCGCTATCTGTCTACACAAAATTTAGCGGGATGGGGGTGGTGTTTCGCTTGTAACAGAAGATCCTGCTCTTTGCTTTCTTATTCCGTTTCTTGTTGAGGGTTATCTTTTCCCTCAGTGCGTTTTAAATATAAACTGCAATAAGAATTCAAAAGGAATTGGAGATCTTTATATGTTAGATTCCGCTTGTCTGGATAAAAAACAGAGTGGACAACCTGTCGATCTTACACAATCTATTTCTTTATTAGAAAAATATTTAGCCCAACTTTCTTTAGAAGGTTTTGTTGGTAGCACTTCAAAACGAGTAGGAGTAACGCTTGTTATAAATGGATTGGATGCTGTATTAGGAGCAAAACCTCTATATCTGCCTCTAAAATGGGTGACAACTGCATTAACGGGAGGATTGGCCAAATATGCCGGTCAATGGATGGTAAAACAACCGCCAACTTCTTTGGGAGCTATATCAAATGAGGCACCATTTTTGTCTGAGTTGGCAGATTTTATTCATATTGAAGCGCCCACCGCTAAGCAGAAACAACCCACTACTCTTTGGAGAAAAACAAAAGCAATTGTAGTTACTTTTTCAGATGAAGCGAAAGCTTATGTGACGGACGTCACGCCACAAGATATTGTAAGTGGTACATTTGCAACCCTTGGAAGTGCCGCTGCTACAACGACATTAGTTTTTATCTCCGGTCCTCCAGGTTGGCTCGCTTTGCCTGCTTGGTGGCTAGCTGAAGGTAGTACCAAAAGCTTTGCAGCTTTTATAGGGAATTGGTGGAGCCAACAATTGTGGGGGGCTCAAGCTAAGATCCCCATTTATCAGCATTTTGGTGCTGTTGCGCAAGAAGCAACAGCGCCACAGTCCTTGCTGGAGACATCAATTTTATCAGCATCTTGTTTTATTGAATTAAAACCCACGCTTATTTCTTCGCAAATGTTGAATGATGATTTAATGGCAACTTTAGTAGAGGATTTTCAGTTATTGACGGTGAGAGAGGAGGGATCTATAGTCGTATCAAATTCTTATTTGCCATTGAAAAATAGTATGAATAGCCATGAACAAAGACGGGAGTGGCGAATCAACTTTTGTCCGCCATCTTGGAATATTATTGATGACTATGTGCCTTTAAACGAAGGCAAACCATTAAAATTTAAGAGTGGGCCTTAAGCGAGAATTTAATTTTGGTTCTTGGCGGAAAGCCTCAAGTACTTTTTCCAACAGACGCAAATTGTCAAGGTGAAGAGAATTCATTGTAATATGGACATTTTCGCCCTGAAATACAATTTGAATTTGAGGTGTATTGTTTTGTGAAAATGTAAGCCCGATCTTTCCATGCGTTTCACACAAAAAGCCTTGATTGCGTGCATAAGCATGTAGCGTTGCTTCTTGTTTTAAGGAAATGGAGTGCAAAGCTGAAGGATTTTTTATTGTGATAGTATGTCGTTCAGACGCTGCATGGGATTGATGCCAGAAATAACTTGAGGCTGCACAAGAATATGGAGCTAATCTCGGCAGGTTTTCTAATAGCGACAAAAGTCGTTTTGATTGTAATTTTAAAATATTATCTTTTACAATTTTTTCTACAATGGTTCTAATTCTTTGAGCGCTCTCTGCTTGTTGCTCGGCGTATTGTTTTGCAGCAAGTGCTGCTTGGTATTGCAGAGCGGCAAGTTTTGCTGCGGCTAAAGCGTGTTGTTTCTTCATTTCTTCGATAGCAGCATATTGATGTTGCCGCTTTTTGTTTTCAACATTTTCATCAGCAGCGATGAGTATTTGTTCAATTAGTTTGCTTTGGCTTAACATGGATGCTTCTAATAAGCGTTGCTCTCTTTCCGCCGCTGAGATTTTATGATCGATTTCTTGATATAAGCTGAGTATTTTTGTTAAGAAAACTTGAATTTCTTGTAGTGATGATGCAGGGTTGGCAACTAATCCTAAAAGCGTATTGAGTGCATGAATTAATTTTTGTTGTAAATGGAGTAAAGAATAATTGCCCGAGAATTGTCCCGCCATGATGTTGAGTTTTTTCTCTTCTTTTGCAATCAGTGATGATAAAGAGTCTTCATCTAGACTATCTCTATCGAAAAATTCTCTAGCATTTCCTTGCGGGAATACCTTCGGTGTAAATAGAATTGAACTCATGATTGCAAGCACTTATTTCAGACGAAAGGACGAAACGAGAGGCTATCCTAACATAGTAAGTCGATGAAATAAATAACTTATGAGATAAACGAAAAATAGAGAAAGCAAATTAGCAGTGAATATACATTAAAGACTAACTTCCTCGTGGTTTTGTAGGATCTTTAATAAGAGGTTCTTCATTGGAATACGCTACAGACTTAGGATCTTTAGATTCTGCATGGGCTTTGATTTCCTTTTTAGCCGTGGCAATTTCAGAGGGTTTGACAGGGATAGCTTCTTCAAGATGGATTTCAGCCAGATTATCTAAATTTGCACCGCAATTAGTTAATACTGTCAGTGCTTTGAACCCTGTGGTCATATCTTTGGCGTGGATTTTCCAATCTGTATTAAGCTCTAATGCTTCCACTGAACTATTAAGGGCTTTAATAATCCGCTCTAATATGTACAAGCTTTCACTATCGGCGCTTTGCGTCGAAAAATGAACGCCATCTTTTTTAAAGTTTACATGATAGACGTGTTCAGGGTTACTTTCGTGTCTAAAAGTGAATAGATGTCCGTCTTTGCTTTTAGTTTCAGTAAGGTGGAGTTGATTGCTAATGGTATCTGCCTTAGCTTCAAATTGTAATGGGACGGTTTCATTATTATAAGGAAAGTTCGATAAAGAATTCTTCCTGTGTAAAATAAACTCCAAAGGAAGAGAGGCATAATGTCTGCTAGGATGGATGGATTGTTGTGTTGATGTCGCCTTTCCTTGTTGTGGGGCGGCCGTTTTATGCTGAACAATGGCAGCACTTTCTGTTAATATAGCATTTTGTGCATTTTGTGCATTTTGTGCATTTTGTGCAT
>MKTN01000039.1 GCA_001898235.1 Gammaproteobacteria bacterium 39-13 | reverse complement strand
AGCGCACACCCTGGGGAGGCGTATGATAGTTAATTTTTGCGGCTAATAGCAAATGTGGCAAGCTCCAACATTGCATCTTTATAGCGAGAGCTGGGAAGCATAGCAAGCGCCTCTTTTGCTAGCGCTATTTCTTTTTTTGCAGCCGCTAGGGTGTAATCAATAGCGCCCGTTGAAACAATGGCTTCTTGAATGACAGATAAATCTTCAAGGCTGCCGTGTTGTATAGCCTGACGTATCAGCTTTGCTTGGGCCTCTGGTGCTTTCTTGAGCGCGTAGATCAGCGGTAAAGTGGCTTTCCCTTCAGCCAAATCATCACCAATATTTTTCCCCCAGCTCTCATTAGCTGCCTGGTAGTCTAAGACATCATCCACTAATTGAAATGCAGTACCGATATGCATGCCATATTGGGCTAAGGTAAGTTCTATTTCGCGCGGTTGATTTGCCAAAATGGCACCTAATTGTGCAGCGGCTTCAAATAATTTAGCTGTTTTAAAGCGAATAACATTCAAGTAGCGTGATTCATCGATATCGGGCTGATAACGATGGGCTAACTGAAGAACTTCTCCTTCGGCAATGACATTCGTTGCCTCAGCCATAATTCGCATGCAATCCATGCTATTAAGAGAGACAATCATTTGGAAGGCACGAGAATAGAGAAAATCACCGACTAGGACTGCAGTAGGATTGTCCCATACACGATTTGCTGTAGGACGCCCACGGCGTAATGTAGAACCATCAACGACATCATCGTGTAATAAAGTCGCTGTATGAATGAATTCGATAATTGCTGCCATTGTGATGGGAGTGTCATTTTTAGCATCGCACGCCTTAGCACTAAGTAGAACAACTAAGGGGCGAATGCGTTTACCGCCACTTTCAATCATGTAGTGGCCGATTTTGTTAATAACTTCTACCCGAGATTCCAAGCAACGTATAATCGTTTGATTAACTGCTTGTAGGTCGGTTGCGAGAAGATCTGTGATGGTGGTAAGTGGCATAGAATAAAGCCAAATAAATTAAATATCTTTTGCTAGGGCTATAAAGTACGTGACTATACGATTGTTCACCAGTGAGTACAAGCCAGTGCTCGCTAAAGGACAGAATGACTTGCTTCTTGACTTCGTCTTAACGTAAAATTGCTCCCCTTACCTGCGTATATGCGGGTTTACTCTGGCTTGGCAAGCAGTTGCCCTAGAAAATGTCAGCCATATTAAGAATTAAATAGAATTGCTCAAAGCGATGAATGTTAGTAAATTCGCTGAATGAGTACGTATTGAGGAGCAAGAGAGTGAGTACACAAAGCGCCTACGCGATTATTTCTGCCGGGGGTAAGCAGCATCGCGTTAAAGTTGGTCAGCGTTGCAAAATTGAACTGCTGAAAGGTGAACCAGGTGATACAGTTGAATTAGATAAAGTTCTCCTTGTAGCGGCTGGCGAGAATGTGCAAATCGGAACCCCTTTCATCGAGAAAGCCAAGGTGATTGCAAAAATAGTTCAGCATGCTCGTGGCGAAAAAATTACCATCATTAAGATGAGACGCCGTAAAGGGTATCGCCGTAAACAAGGCCATCGCCAACATTTCACCGAAGTAGAAATCACCCAAATTCCATAATTCCTATCTCCGCCTAAGAAAAGGGGGAGCAAAAGGTCTTAAAAATAGTGAGGAAAACGCAACATGGCACATAAGAAGGCCGGGGGAAGTACGCGAAACGGGCGTGATTCTAACCCGAAATATTTAGGCGTAAAACGTTATGGCGGCGAGTGGGTACATGCGGGTAGCATTATCGTGCGTCAACGTGGTACTAAATTTCATCCTGGTACCTTTGTTGGTATAGGTGGGGATGATACTTTATATGCTAAGGTTTCTGGGCGAGTAGAATTCGCTGTAAAAGGGCGTATTCAACGCAATATTGTGAATATTATCCCAGAAGATGCACCTCAAACTGAAGAGTAGTTTTGGTTTGAAATAAAAACCCCTGCTTGTCAGGGGTTTTTTATTTATGCGTTTTAAATTTCAGAATCTTTTCCTTCTCCCGTAACAGGAGAAGGTGGCGCAAAGCGCCGGATGAGGGCTTCGTGAATTAAGACCCTCACCCTACTAGCCCTTTCCCGCATCGCGGGAGCGGGGACAAGAAAATGGGTTCCTTCTGTCGTTTTTTTAAATATCGGAAAAGGTGATTTGTGAAGTTTGTTGATGAAGCCACCATTAAAGTACATGCCGGAAAAGGAGGAGATGGTTCTGGTAGCTTTAGACGCGAAAAATATGTTCCTCGTGGCGGCCCCGATGGCGGAGATGGCGGTAGAGGTGGAAGTGTTTATTTATTAGCCGATCTTTCACTCAATACCTTGATTGATTTTCGTTATCAAACTCAATTTAGTGCCCAAAGCGGAGAGCCAGGGGCTAAACGACAATGTAGTGGCAAAAATGGTGAAGACTGTGTCATTCCTGTTCCCGTTGGAACTGTCGTGCGAGATGCGCATACCCAAGAAATATTAGGTGATTTAGTCACGCCAGGTATGCGTTTGCTTGTTGCAAAAGGGGGAGCAAGAGGATTAGGAAATATTAATTTTAAAAGTTCTACCAATCGTGCACCTCGTCAAACAACACTTGGAAAACCCGGCGAAAGTCGAGAATTGCATTTAGAATTGAAAGTATTAGCTGAAGTGGGGTTGTTGGGATTGCCAAATGTGGGTAAATCCACCTTTATTCACGCTGTTTCCTCTGCGCGCCCTAAAGTTGCAGATTATCCGTTCACAACCTTATATCCTCACTTAGGAATTGTTGCCTTAAGTGGACAACGTCGCTTTGTGATTGCTGATATTCCAGGATTAGTGCCTGGGGCTGCTAGTGGAAAAGGGCTTGGGATCCAATTTTTAAAGCATTTAAGCCGTACAACCTTGCTATTACATTTGGTAGAAATTCTACCTTTAGATGGATCGGATCCGGTTGATAATATTCTAGCGATTGAAAATGAGCTGGCAGCCTTTAGTGAAGAGCTCATTCATAAACCTCGCTGGCTTGTATTTAACAAAATCGATTGTTTTACACCTGATGAAGCCAAAGAGCGTATTCAGGATATCATGCAACGATTGTCCTATACCGGGCCTATTTATGCGATTTCTGCGCTTGCCAAAACAGGTACGGTACAGTTATGTGAAGATATTATGCAATTTTTGCAAAAGCAGCCACGAGCCTTTACTTTGTCGTATCAAGAGGATGAAGCTGAAGATCCCCAGATAGAGGGATAACTATACTTGTGCGGTGGATAATACCTTCTCCCACTATCTGTCTACATTCAGCGGGAGAAGGGATAAGAAAATTAAGCTTTTGCGAGTGCAGCAATATGCTTATTTAAACGGCTCTTGTGACGAGCTGCTTTATTTTTGTGAATTAACCCTTTATTGACGAGGCGATCAGCTGCAGAAATGGCAATTTTGTATTCTTCTTTTGCCTTATTCACATCTTTGCTTTCAATAGCAGCTAATACGCGTTTGAGATGCGTGTTCATCCGCGATATCTGCCATTTGTTTTCTATGCGATGTTTTTCAGCTTGGCGAGACCGCTTTAATGCTTGTTTTGTATTAGCCAAAGGAAATGCTCCTTGTTTTCGTTACATACGGAATAAAATTTGCAATAATCTCCATTTTGACGAGCGAAGTCAATGTTTATAGCACAATGGCAAGCAGGTTATGGCAAACCAACTTCTTAAGTCTACCACAACAGTAAGTTTAATGACTTTCGTTTCGCGCATTGTTGGGTTTTTGCGCGATATGGTGTTAGCGCACGTTTTTGGTGCGACAGCGGGCATCGATGCCTTTTTACTCGCATTTAAGATCCCCAATTTTATGCGTCGATTATTTGCTGAAGGGGCCTTTTCTCAAGCTTTTGTACCAGTACTGAGTGAATATCGGAGTACGCGCACCAAAGATGAGGTAAAGCACCTTGTTAATAATGTTTTTGGGGCATTAAGCTTGGTGCTACTTTTGGTGACCTTTCTCGGTGTAATGGGGGCGCCATTATTGATTCGTTTATTTGCGCCAGGATTTAACATTGAAGATAGCCGTTTCCCTTTAGCCTGCCACTTATTGCAATTAACATTCCCCTATATATTCTTTATTTCTTTAACCGCGTTTGCGGCTGGCGTACAAAATGCGTATGGTAAATTTGCTATCCCTGCTTTTACGCCCGTATTACTGAATATATGTTTGATTGTCGCTGCCTATTGCTTAAGTGATTACTTTGCAGAGCCGGTTGTTGCACTTGCTTGGGGAGTGCTCGTTGCAGGTATTGCACAATTACTTTTTCAGGCACCATTTTTGGCCAAGCTGGCACTATTCCCGAACCCTCAAGTCAGTTGGCATGATCCTGGTGTTCGTCGTGTCTTAACACTAATGGGACCAGCGATACTTGGTGCTTCGGTTATGCAGGTTAATTTATTAGTCGATACAATTTTTGCTTCCTTTTTGCCAGTAGGGAGCTTGACCTGGCTGTATTACTCTGATCGCCTACTTGAGTTTCCAATAGGGATGTTTGGCGTGGCGTTAGCGACCGTTGTTTTGCCTCATCTTTCGCAAGAATATGCCAAAAAAAGCCAGACAGGATTTTCTGCCAGCGTAGATTGGGCATTGCGATGGATTTTATTAATTGGCGTGCCGTCGACAATAGGATTGGTCATGATGGCGGGCCCTTTATTGGCAACATTATTTCAATATGGTCAGTTTACTTCACATGACGTTATGATGGCGGCCCGCAGTTTAATTGCACTGTCTTTAGGTCTTGTGTGCTTTTTGGCGGTGAAGGTCTTAGTCAGTGCATTTTATGCAAGACAAAATACAAAGTTACCAGTCAAGGTTGCTATTTTTGCAATGTTGCTCAACGTTGTTTTAAATGCGGTATTCATTGGGCCTCTGGCACATGCTGGATTAGCGCTAGCATCTAGCCTTTCTTCTGTGTGTAATGTGTTGTTACTGCTTTGGGTATTATTGCGTGAGAAGATCTTTGTACCAATGCCTGGATGGGCAGGGTTTAGCATACGCATATTTTGTGCCAATGTGACGATGGCACTTGTCTTATGGTGGTTTACGCCAGATCTTGCGCAATGGTTGGAATGGCGTGCATTTGAGCGAGCGGCAACATTGTTTAGCTTAATAGGAGGCGCCGTAGTTGCTTATTTTGGTGGCCTATGGATAACAGGGTTGCGGTATGCCCACATGCGGTTAGAAAGCGTTTGAGGTTTGAGTGATAAAATTAATTCGTCATTGCCACCTTGCTGAAATGTCTCCTTGTGTTGCAACCATTGGAAATTTTGATGGCTTGCATCTTGGGCATTTTCAATTGATCGAAAAAATGTTGAAAAGAGCGCAGGCTTTGTCTTTATTACCAACGGTGATTACTTTTGAGCCTTTACCGCAAACATTGTTGCGGCCTGAGATCCAATTGTTGCGTCTTTTGAGCTTTAGGCAGAAGCTCAGGTTATTAGAGAATTGGGGAATTAAACAAGTTGTTTGTTTACGCTTTAATCAGAAATTAGCGCGATTATCTCCATTGGCTTTTATTGAAGAATACTTAATTAATCGTATTAACATGCGATATTTAATGGTAGGGGAAGATTTTCGGTTTGGCCATCGTCAAGAAGGGAATATCGAAACACTTTACCAAGCATCAACACGTTTTAACTTTGGCATTGAGCCTATTTCTTTGCTGCAAGCAAAAGAGTTGAAAGTTAGCAGTACACAGATCCGGCGCTCATTATTAGAAGGCGAGTTAAAAACGGCATCCGCTTTATTGGGAAGGCACTATAGTATAATTGGACGCGTTATCAAAGGAGATCAACGCGGTCGAACATTAGGTTTTCCCACAGCAAACTTAGCAGTTAAAGCAGATAATCTCATAAAAGGAGTTTTTGCTTCATGGGTGCAAGTGGGCGAGGAAGTTTATCAAGGTGTGACCAATGTGGGAACAAGACCCACCGTGGATGGAAAAAAACGGCTGATTGAAGTGCATCTTCTGGATTATGCTGGCGATTTATATGGCAAGCGCATCGCAGTAGAGTTTTTACATAAATTACGAGATGAAAAACGATTTGAAAATATTGAAGCATTGAAACAACAAATAGCACAAGATATTTTGCAGGCAAAAGAGTGGTTGGCTGTTTCGGTGGCAGTTTAAGGGACATTTTTGTGAGCGAAGCGAACAAAGTTTCCCTCTTTGTAAAGAGGGATGGCCCAACGAGCCAGGGAGATTTAGGCCTCGTAACCAAAATCCCCCCGCACTAAGAGTGCGGCCCCCTTTACAAAGTGGGCAAAATTGCGTCTTCGGCGCACAAGAAAACGAAGTTAAAAAAATAGATTTAACAAAAGTAGGCAATGTATGACAAAAGTGGATTATAAAGACACCTTAAACTTACCCAAGACGGAATTTCCTATGCGAGCCAATTTGCCGCAAAAAGAACCGAAAACATTGGAAAAGTGGACTAAGATGGACCTTTATAAAAAAGCGCGCGAACATAATAAAGGTAAGAAAAAATTTATTCTCCATATGGGGCCACCTTATGCCAATGGCGATATCCACATTGGTCATGCGCTTACCACAATTTTAAAAGATATTATTACGAAATCTAAAGCCTTGAGTGGTTTTGATGCGCCTTTAGTACCAGGTTGGGATTGTCATGGTTTACCCATAGAAGTCAATGTAGAGAAAAAAATTGGGATGGCCAATGTCGATGTTACGCCCAAGGAATTTAGAAAAGCCTGTCGTGAATATGCCAAAAGCCAAGTGGATTTGCAAAAGACTTCCTTTATTCGCTTAGGTATTTCAGCGGATTGGGAAAATCCCTATATGACCATGGCGCATCGCTATGAAGCTGATATTGTGCGCTCTGTTGGCGCTATTCTAAAGCATGGTGATATTCAACCGGGTGCGAAACCGGTACACTGGTGCGTCAATTGTGGCTCTGCTTTAGCAGAAGCTGAAGTAGAATATCAAAACAAAACTTCTCCTGCGATTGATGTGGCGTTTCGTGTAGTAGATACAGCACATTTTTTATCTTTACTGGGCACACAAGAGAATATTGTTGAGCAAGTTGCATTTGCCATTTGGACGACAACACCTTGGACCCTACCTGCTAACCAAGCCGTTACATTACATCCTGACTTAGATTATGTATTAGTCAAAGGTCGATTTGGTGAAAATCTTGATGCTATTTGCGTGTTGAGTGGGTTGTTAGAAGATTGTTTAGCGCGCTATGGCATCACTGAATACGAAGTGTTAGCAACGTTTAAAGGCAAGCAAGTTGAAAAACAATTATTGCAGCATCCATTCTATCATGATCGCAAAGTACCGCTTATTTTAGGTGAACATGTTACCACGGACGCGGGAACCGGCGCAGTTCACACCGCTCCTGCGCATGGTCTTGAAGACTATATTGTCGGTGTACAATATGGGTTGAAAATAGAAACTGAAGTAGATGATAAGGGCTGCTTTCTCAAGGATGTGCCACAAGTCGGTGGTTTACATGTCTTCAAAGCCAATGACAAAATAATCGAAATTTTAAAAGAAAATAATAATCTTTTACATGCTACTGCTTTGTCGCATAGTTATCCACACTGCTGGCGTCATAAAACACCATTGATCTTTCGGGCGACACCGCAATGGTTTATTAGCATGGAGAAAAATGGATTACGTAAAAATACCCTTGCTGAAGTAGAAAAAGTGAAGTGGGTGCCTAATTGGGGGCAATCCAGAATGGGCTTAATGATTGAAGGTCGCCCAGATTGGTGTATTTCTCGCCAAAGAACTTGGGGCGTACCTCTGCCATTTTTGTTACATAAACAAACCAATGAACTTCATCCGAATACGCATGAAATCATTGAGATTGTTGCCAAAGAAATCGAAAAAGAAGGTATTGAAGCTTGGCATGAATTTGATATTTCAGCGTTGCCTTTTGCAGATATTGAAAATTATCGTAAGTCTCAAGATGTTTTAGATGTATGGTTTGAATCGGGTGTCAGTCATACCTGTGTATTAAAAGCACGAGAAGATTTGCAATTTCCAGCCGATCTCTATTTAGAGGGTTCTGATCAGCACCGAGGTTGGTTTCAATCTTCTTTATTAAGTAGCACAGCGATGTACGAACAAGCACCGTATCGCAGCGTGTTAACACATGGTTTTACGGTCGACGCACAGGGACGTAAAATGTCTAAGTCTTTGGGCAATGTCGTGGCTCCTGAAAAAGTGGTAAAGACATTGGGAGCAGATATTTTACGGTTGTGGGTTGCATCAACAGACTATAAAAACGAAATTCATGTTTCTGATGAAATCTTGAACCGGATGAGTGATGCTTATAGACGTATTCGTAATACGATACGTTTCTTGTTGGCAAATTTGGATGGTTTTGATCCCAAGCAACATTTAATGCCAGTGGATCAATTAATTGCCTTGGATAAGTGGATCATTGATTGCGCAGCATTATTGCAAGATGAAATTTTGCAATCCTATGAAAGCTATCAATTCCATAACATTTATCACAAAATTCATAACTTCTGTATTGTCGAATTGGGAAGTTTCTATTTAGACGTGATTAAAGATCGTCAATATACGACTAAAACCAATAGCCGCGCTAGACGCTCAGCACAAACAGCAATGTATTATATTGCACATGCTTTAACACGTTGGTTAGCACCTATCTTGAGTTTTACAGCAGAAGAGATTTGGGAATATTTACCTGGCGCCACTGGTGATTCTGTTTTTTTCTCGCAATGGTTGGATAACTTGCCCCGTCTTGATGCGAACACAACGTTCAATGCAGACTTCTGGCAAAAAGTGATGGCGGTACGAAACCAAGTGAATAAAGCCTTGGAAGGTCAGCGTGCAGCAGGAAAAATTGGAGCCCCTTTAGACGCTGAAATAGTATTGTATGCCGAGGGTGATTTATATCAGCATTTGCATGCTTTAAAAGATGAATTGCGTTTTGTTTTGATTACATCGAGTGCAGTTGTTAAACCGATGACTGAAAAGCAAGATGCGATTGCAACTGAGCTTCCTGAACTTTGGCTGTCTGTAAAAGCAAGTGAATATGAAAAATGTGCACGTTGTTGGCACCATCGCGAAGATGTAAATAAAAATCCAGAATATCCGCAATTATGTGGGCGTTGTGTGGAAAATGTTGATCCTAGCAGGGAAGGTGAGAGTCGTAATTATGCTTAAGGAGAAAATATGAAGGGTGTCGCATTGATGCAAACCACAAAAAGTATGCCAGGGCTAAAATGGTTTTGGTGGCTACCATTGTTTTTTTTGATAGATCAAATAAGTAAATGGCTAGTCTTAAAAAATATCAGTTATGGTGAAACGGTCGCCTTGTTTCCAAGCTTACAGTTAACCTTAGCACATAACCATGGTATTGCTTTTAGCATGCTCAGCACACAACAGACGTTTGGTCAAATTGCGTTGATTTCTTTTATTGTACTCATTTGTGCAGCGATCGGCGTGTGGCTTGTAAAAACACCGATGGAAGAAAAATGGTCTGGGTTTTCTCTTGCCTTGATTTTAGGCGGAGCACTTGGGAACTTATGTGACAGAATATGGCATGGATATGTGGTCGATTTTATCGACTTTTATGTGCAATCTTGGCACTGGTATACTTTTAATATAGCGGATGCCTTTATTACTATTGGTGCCTTAATGAGTATTAAAACAGTGTTGTTTGCGCCGGAAAAGACTTAAGAGGTTGTTATGTCAATTACATTATACTTAGCAAACCCACGTGGATTTTGTGCAGGCGTTGAACGCGCAATTGACATTGTTGAGGCGGCACTCGAAAAATTTGGTGCCCCCATTTATGTTCGCCATGAAGTGGTTCATAACCGTTTTGTTGTCGATAGTTTGAAAGCTAGAGGCGCAATATTTATTGATGAATTAGATGGTATTCCAGATGGAAGCACAGTGATTTTTAGCGCACATGGGGTTTCTCAACAGGTACGTGAAGAAGCAGCTAAGAGACAGTTTAATATTGTTTTAGATGCCACCTGCCCTCTTGTCACCAAAGTACATATGGAAGTAGTGCGTCAAAGTAAAAAAGGTCATGAATGCATATTGATTGGTCATGCAGGCCATGCTGAAGTAGAAGGCACTTTGGGGCAATACAAAAATCCTGAAGGCGGAATTTATTTAGTGGAAGACTTGGAAGACGTTGCCACATTACAAGTTAAAAATCCTGAATATCTTTCATATATGACACAAACGACACTGTCTGTGGATGACACCCAACGGATTATTGATGCATTGAGAATGAAGTTTCCTTTGATAAAAGGACCGCGAAAAGATGATATTTGTTATGCGACTCAAAATCGTCAAGATGCTGTTAAAATTCTGGCTAATCAATGCGATGTTGTATTAGTGGTAGGCTCGATTAATAGTTCTAACTCTAATCGTTTACGCGAATTAGCAGAAAATTTAGGCACGCCGGCTTTCTTATTAGATAAGCCAGAATTAATAGACTGGCAATGGTTTAAAGACGTAAAAACAGTAGGCATTACGGCAGGTGCTTCTGCTCCTGATATTCTGGTGAAACAAGTTATTAGCACGTTAGAAGAAAATCTGCCGATTAGTGAAATCAAAGAGTTAACCGGCATTGAAGAAAATGTTTCCTTTTCAATGCCTCGTGAATTGCGTGAAGTCAAAATTATAAATCACTTTAAAGAGGAAGAGCGCGTTTAAACTCAAACTTCTTTATAGTCTTGTCACGTCTGCGAAGACTAGATTAGTCCCAACAGGTGGTGGGATTAGGCCCCTTAGCATTAGTATTGGTAATTGTTAAAGCGCCGCAAGTAGAGTCGTTGGCCTGAGGGCCTCCTGCGACTGGCGTTGCGGTGAGGGTATAAGTTGTTGCAGTGGAGGCGCTAACGCTCACAGTATAATACCCTTGTTGAGATGCATTTGTGATCCCTAATGTTGTTGGATTAGCGCCAATATAGGTATTGTTCTCTGTATAATAATGTTCCATGAGCGCAGCCATATTCATTAGTGCTGTTTGTCCATCTGCACGCCTAGAGCGGATCAGGTGTTCTTGATAAGCTGGGAATGCAATGGCTGCTAAGATGCCAATAATAGTAACGACAATGATGAGTTCTATTAAATTAAAACCTTTGATATAACGTTTCGATTTCATGTTTCCTCAGTTATTTTTTCTCATCACGACTATTTATTTGCGCAGATTATATACTAATACTTCGTCGTTTTACTGTACAGGTAATCCTTTTAATGAAACGGTTTTGGTATAAACCTTACGTACATAATGATCGTTAAAAGGGCCAACTTCAATATCCTGGAGCGTATAATATTTGTTATCTGATAAGACACTTGCTTTTTGTGGTGTACGTAATAGCAAACTAATTTTTATAGTGTTAATGTGTCGATAATCAAAGTTAGGGGAATCTGCAGACCAAAAGCGATTGATACGCCCCTCATTATCCTCCTCTGCATAAAGAATACGCATTCTCTCCACGCCTTTCACTAGAATATCGGTTTTATTGAAATTAGGGATCTCATCCTCAATAGGGCAGCAAGCAAGTTCGGAATGTTCATTAATAAAAAACAGACTTTGCATCATTTGATCGGCAATCGGTGGTGTAAGCATACAACTAAAGAAATTATTATCTTTTTTTGCGATATAACGCAAAATCAACGCATCGCTACCGTTAACGGTATTTAATCCCTTTACCCATTCTGAAGAGATAGGCAGCAATTCTGGAATGGATGTATAAATGTAGTCTTCTTTCAGCTCAGAAGGATATTCAAATGAAGCAAGACGCAGCGCTCGTGTGATCAATGTTGTCATATAGCGTTCTTTGAGCTGAAGTTTGGCCAATTTGGAATCAAGATAAGTATTAGATGTTTTGTTCCAGGCAACATGAATAAAACCTGATAATAATAATGTGCATAGCAGAAGTGTCATGAGCACTTCAATAGCGCCAAATCCTGAATTATTGTTTGATGACATTTTCTTTATAACCGCTGATAATATGAATAGTTGTAATGGCTGTATTCAATGAAGTGCTGGCGCTTGCCTCTTGCTGTTGAGTGCTTGTTGAATATTGAATTTTTTGCCCAGGAGCAAGCATAAGCTGATTAATGCGTAAGCCACTTGGAGCAAAAACTTGTAAACTATCAGCTAAAGAAAAAATCTTTTGATTTATCTGTATAGTTCTCTCATGAACATCTACAGCCATAATAGTACCGCCATTTGTATCCTGTTCTGCTTGTACCAAAGGGATCCCAATAAGGTAAAGAAGTCCTATTATCATACTGGTGCAAATGAAACGAAAAGCAGCTCGCATAGGTGACTCCCAATATTAGAACAATTGTCGCCAATTTTGTCGGCCTGCAGGACCTGTTCCTGGATTTTCTGTTACTGTTCCCAACCCTTGTGCGCCACTTAGCACTTTGGTTTCTGTCGATTTATCAGGTGAGAGGAAAACCGCAGGTGTTCCCGTCATCCCCACAGAAGATTGTACGCCTGAAGGCGCAACCGTCACAGTTTTTCCTGAGATAGTGATGGAGAGATAATCCGCGGTATCAAATTGTCCATCTTTATTGACATCAAATGGTGAAAGCGTCGGCGAGCCACCTGAGGCAGCATTAACTTCCATAAGCCAGCTTGATCCGCCTGGTACACAGACATTGGCAGACGGGATTAATGTGCTGAAAATAATATTATTGTTGCGAAGAATAGGTTGAGAGACAACGCGTTCTCCATTATTTGAGCTTGCGTTATTTTCAATTAAATTAAAATACCAACCTAAATTTTGCGGCGAGGGGGTTGTTGACCAATTAATAGGATTGCTACTGACAAGTCTAAAGTTACTGCCGCCGCTTGAAACCGCACCATAAATTTGTTGTTGAACAAGCTGGCTTTTTGCAACAGTGGTGGCTGTCCCAAGTTTATCCCAGATTGCATAAAAACTTTGTGTCACTTGGTTGGTAGTGCTATTGTCAGTAGGTTGTAAATACATGCCAGTCCCGAAATAAACAATAACACCATTTTGCAAGCCAGTGGGATGTGCACCAACAATGGGTTGCGCCGTAATGGGTTGATCGCCTGCTGTTGCAAAAGAAGCTGTAAAGAGAACACTGGAAGTCCAGCTGCTAGGACTTGTATTCGTGAGATTAAATTTATACATGTTCCCTTGTAGATCACCTGCATAAACATAATCGATTACATAATCACCATTAATATCTATTGCATAGGGTGCAGCTAAGCCATTAGGCGTTGTTGTGCTTCCTGAACCCACTACAATTTTGTAATAGTTCTGATTTAAGGTCCATGTACCGCTAAATCGGCCTGGTAACAAAATAAATAATGCAGCCTTTCCGGTGGTGCTGGCATAACCATCGGCTTGTGAATTGTTGTACCCATTACCAAAAATAACAGCCCACTCACTTTGGTTTGCTCCAGTCCATACTTTCGCAACGGTTAAGTTACCTTGTACAAATCCTAAATCAGGATCATCTTGGTCGGTGAATTCCCACTTATAGATTTGGTTGGCATTTGTTTCAGAAAAATTAGTGGGATTAGTAATATCGATACCATAAACACCTTGCCCACCATTTCTTAAATTTCCAACCAACATTGTGCGCCAAGCTCCATTGGTATAAACATCAGCTTCTGTTGGCGTCCCATCAACAAAGAAGTTATGCGTATAGGCTGGTGAACTGAGGTTGGGTAAATTTTGATAAATTTGTCTAACACCAGGAATATAAGCTAATAATTCCTTTCCTGTTGCGGCATTAAAGCCATGTAGCATACCATCATTTCCCCCGACATAAACTATGGGGGTACGATTAGCGTAGTTTTGTTTAAAAACTGAATATGGGCTTGCTTCTAATGAATCAGGATATAAACGGGTAGGAGCAGATACATAAACTGGGCTGGAATTAACGATATCTCCTAAAAGACCTGAACGATTTCTGAATGCATATGAACCACCATTTTGTGCTTCTTGCGTTCTATTGCCACGTAAATAATTTAACAGTGCTTGTCCGTAATTTTGGTTTGATGTAATTTGTGTTGAGGTTGTGGTATTAGCTGGGTAGGGTGCATTCGCAAGAAAATTAGCCATATTGGTTGGCACACTTCCGCTTACTTTATAGGTGGTGTAATTGCTGGGCCAACGAAATGCAATGCCGTTATTTGCCCCGGTCCAATTTCGTGTGATAACAACCCTGGTATTATAATTTACGGGTGTATTTGTGCCGACAGGATTAACACAAGCCCCTCCTGTGAGCATGCAATTAGCACTCCAAACAGGTGTGGTTGATAATTGTCCTGCTAAGCTAATTGAAAATGCTTGTACATCACCTTGTGTGCCATTTACTGTTGCCTGATAAACCTGTGATGAGGTATTCAAGGTGGTAGAGTTTTGAGCAACGCTTGAATATGACGCTGCTCTTTGAACGATGTTAGAAAAAACTGAACTAAGTGCATCACCTGCAGTAGAGGGATCTTGCGAACCAAAATAATTACCCTTGCTGTTAAAAGCAGCATGCCATAAATCATCTGCTTTGGCTTGTGGCGTGTTAAAAGGATTTCCCCAATTACCATTAATCGCTAAGGGAGGCGTAGGCCAACCATCTGCACCTGCAACGAGATTTCCATAGATACCAAAACCCATGGTAAAAGTAACCATGTGCAACCATGTCGCAGGATCCCAGGCATTGGGGACTACCTGATTGGCGGTAAAGGAGGTTTGCAAATTATTTTTATAGTAATAATAAGCCACATCAGCAAAAGTGGACGAAATTCCATCGCCATCAGCATCTCCTATATAACTAGGCATACCGTTAGGATCGGGGTTATCCCAGTAACCATCGGTTATAAATACGGTATAGTTCTGTTGGCAGGCAGCAGTAATAGGATTGGTTTTTCCACTTAAATTATTTTTGTAATATTGTCCAACTCTATTCAAGCCAGAACGGTTAGGCGTGCCTTGAGCTTGCCATGCATAACTCATTAATGTAGATAAAAGCGTTGAGTTATAACTCGTAAAATCTGTAGCGCTACTGGGCGGAAATTGAACAAAGAAATCATTGTTAATCGAATTCAATCCGTAGCGGAAATTGGGATAAAGATTGATCACATAAGCAACCGCCCCTTTTGCAGCAAAAGATCGGCGTCTATTGTATTGATACCAATTGGCATAATTTTGCTGCGCTTGTGCGATAGTGGCGCAACCATCAGCTCCTGTACTCGTATAGCCTAAACTCCCATTGAAAATATTGCGAACGAGATTGTCAGAGCCTAGTACATTATAACATTGAGTCGTATCTGTTAATGTTGCTCTAAGTGTTGTGGTGGGATTTAATCCTAGAACAGTAGGAGCATAAGTAGTTGTGGATACGGTGACATTCGAGGCATTAAGTTGAATAGTAACGTGGCTATCCCATAAGTCCATAATATTATTAGGAGTAGTATTGGCATTGATGGCTGCTGCACGTAAAGGTCTACTGCCTGAAAAACCTCGATCATCTATCCAAACTTCATATTTATTGCCCGCAAGATTTTTGGTAACACTATAACCTGATGTACCTGAAATCGGATTGCTGCGCACTGAGGAGAAACTGGCATTACCACAAGCGGTACCACTTGAACAATTATATTGCCAAGGAGCATAGGAAATACTGGGATCATAATGATTGGCATTCAGATCATGGCTGTATACTCGCCAATCAAATCGTGAACCAGCAGGGCAAGCCTGAATAGCATTAATACCAAGGCTGCCGTAATTACAACCAGAAGGATTGTAAACATTGTAGATATTATCGCTGTTGTTAAAAATGTAATTAAAATTGAGAAATTGTCCGTTTGCAAAACCGACAATACCGTCATCACCGGTCCAATAAGTGCCACAAGTTGTTGTCAATGAAGGTAGACCAGTTGCGTTAGAATCATAAGCACACATTTCCCAATAGGGATTAATCAGCACTTCCCAATCCATTGAACCAGAATCATCGATATCAATGAAAATATTGGATGGAATGGAGGTGGTTAATGCAATCGGAGATTGAGGTAAATTCAATAACGCGCCATATCCTGGGAACGAATAGGATCCCAATAGGGTAGACAGCAAAAGAAAGGTTGAACGTTTCATGGTTTCCCTAGTTAAATTGCGTTGCAAACATCGATTGAACCACTGAATTTGCTGTTCCTGTGGGGCCTGTCCCCCAAGCAGTTACCCGGTAATAATAATAGCCACGCCCTTTGCTTAGCGAATCAGGAGACAAATCATAGGGCACAAATCCGTATTGTTCTATCACATATCTTGGTTGCTGATAAACACCTGGAATAGTGCTCGAAAAAGCAACAGCGTTTGCCTGCCACCAGCTGCTAGGTTGGTTATAAAATGTTGTACCTAGCGCTCCATATTGCCAGACGGCGCAAGGTGAGGCAGAACAAGTTGTCGTTGTTACTGTTGTGGCAGCAGCTTGATTTTTAACCCAGATTTCACCGTCACCTAAAGCAGCTTCTGCTGCTTCAAAAGCTATTGAACTATCGCGTAAGTTTTGTGCCATGCGTTCAGTCAGGGCTGTTGTTCCCATTGCGGTAATGCCGATGATGGTTAAGATAACTAAAAAAATGAGACCAGCAACAAGCACAACCCCACGTTGTTTTTGGCAAAATTTCATTTGATAAAATTGCATTTTGCACATGATGACACCTACATTAATCTGTCTTTGCAATTAAGTTTCGTAATACCACTGTAAACGTCAGTTGATTTCTTAAGTATCTATCTGCTGTTGCTGGCGTATAGGTTGTTCCTAACATATAAAACGATCGGTTTTCAGTAAAAGGATTGACTTGATTATCCGAACGTAATAGCAAACTTAAACGTATGCTTACTACATTTGCCCAATTGAGGGATGCGTAATTTGCCGGCACATATCTGTCGGCGGCATCATCGCCATTAGTATCTTCACCATACAGCACTTGAAAATTTTCTACGCCAGAAATGAGTGTTTGAGTATTGTCAGGCGTTGCTGAGTTTGGATTTTGTGCACGGCATTGAAGTTCAAGGTTTGCCGTTAATGAGAAAGTATTCGTGACCATGGTATTGGCATCGACAGGAACATTAAGACAATCAACTATTGTACCATCAGGAGTCCCTGTGCCATTTCCGCTGCCTTGATAACGTACTACTAAGGTGTCACTACCGTTGACTCCTGAACCATCTGAGCCACTGATAAAGGGCAAAGTTGTGGGAAATACAGTGGTAATTGCAATAAAATTATTCGATTGTCCTTGTGGTGTGCGATAACCTGCTAGCCGAATCGTTTTAACAATATATTGTTCGATAAATCTGCCAGTTTCTTGTAATTGCGTAAAGCCACTTTCAAGATTATAAGTAGTTTTTGCATTGAGAAATATTTGCAGAACACCCGCAAGTAAAATTAAACTGATAGTAATAGAAATAAAAACTTCTAATAATGAAAAACCACTAATTTTGCGTTGATGAATGGAGAGAAAACGCTTTTGGTTTTTCATATTGACTTACTCATAGCGATAATGTGGTGACATAACGATGGGTTGCTCCAGCGCCTTGCGGGCCTTGCCTTTCTGTCCACCAAATTTTGATTGCAAATATTGGTTTGCCAGCAACGACGACAACATTATCACAAGCAGGATTATCAGGCGTTCCGTCATTTGGAGTGCTGTCTATGCATACAACCCCTGCACCAGAAGGAAGTGCTGCGGGAATGGCAGGGCGCCAGGAGGTTGCTGCGGAGCCAGAAAGATTTGCAAACCATTCGTAAAAATCATGTTGAGCCATTTGAGTAGGCGTGCAAGAGGTATTGACTAAATTGCCACTACTATTCATACCAAGGCACGCAGGATTTGCGTTTGATGCACCAGCAGCATTGTTATACGGACTCGTTATTCCCAGTGAGGTGGCGGCAACATTTGCTCTCATGCGATCAACCATATCATTGGCTTGAAGTGCCGCAACGGTGCGTAACAATGAATCACCACTTAGCTTAAGGCTCAAAATTTGTAGCCCTGCTAATCCTAATAATCCAATAGAAAATACAATAATAGCTACTAGTACTTCAAGCAGTGTAAAACCTAAAGTCTTTTGCTGCGCATGTGTTTGCGATCTTTTTAGATGTTGTGTCGTATGCCAATTCATGGAACAACCATAAATGAATGATTAAGTATAATATTAGTTTATGCTTGGCAATTCATCCGGTCTCTTCTTTACGATAAATGAATTAAGTTGGCAGATAAAATGGATAAATAAATCAACCTATAACGAAACATGTTATGGGCATGTCACACTCGTGACGGAAGAACGTCCTGTCATTGAAATGCTAATTTGACGTCCAGCATCACCTGTACAGCCTGTTGCTTTAATAGTGAAAACAACATTTGCAGTATTTTGAGCTGGGAATCCAGACCCATTATAGGTAGCGATCCCGACACTAGGATTTGTGGTAAGATTGATACTTTGATCAGTAATTGCTTCAACACGAAGAAGAGGAGCTGCTGTGCTATTTACAACAACATTAGCGCCATTAGGGTTAACAAAAACGAGCCAACCTAAACTCCAATTGCTGCCACATGCAGAATAGCTTGAATCAGTAGGGGCGCATACCGAAACTGGGGTATTGCGTTTAATCGCTTCAGAGCGTGCGTAATTAAGTGATGCAATCATATTATTACTAATACTTGCAATGGTGTTATTTCTAATAGTTGAAGTGAAACTTGGAATAGCAATCGCCATCACTATCCCCAAAATGCAGATAGTGACGACTAGTTCGATCAGCGTAAAGCCACGATTTTTGAATACGTTTAGCATAATAATTTAATAGCGTAAATAATCTGCTTGAGCAAGATGAATCTTTAAGAGGGGTTATGCTCAGAATGTACAATTCTTGCTCTACCGCTGTCATAAATGACAATCTTTTCTATTATTTTTTGCGATGAAACAGTAAGCGTATTTCTTGATAAAGAACGTCCATTTCCATTGTATTTGATGATAGGATGATTTGCGCTAATGTTTACTGAGGAAGGAACTTTAACAATACGCAAAAGACTATCTGCATTGATCGGAAAGTTCTTTTGTGCAATAAATATCATATAACTGTTTGACCAGCTATGGGTACAATATTGAAAATCTTGGCTGGGACATATTGCAATAATTTGATTGCGCTTTATAGCTTCACTTCTCGCAAATTGTAAATGATGAAAAAGCGTAGAGGTAGCGCTTTGAGAAAGATAGTGTTCTAGAAGTGGGTTGAATACGCCGCAACTCATGCAGAACAATATTGCTGTTATTGCTAAAATAATAAAAATTTCAATAAAACTGAATCCATTTAATTTATTCATTACTCAATCCGAGTTTTTTAAGACGATAGCGTAACGTTCTAAAACTAATGCCTAAGAGTTTAGCGGCTTTGGTTTTATTCATATTGGTTTTTTCAAGTGCATTTAAAATGGTTTGACGCTCAATATTTAATAAATAATCATCCAAAGGAAGTTCGGGATCCTGAGAGAAATGATGTGTGCTTTCTGCTTCTACAGGTAATTGCAAATCAAAGTGGGTGATTTCTTTTCCATTGCTTAATGTAAAAGCCCGCTCTAAGATATTTTCAAGTTCACGTATATTTCCTGGAAAGTCATAAAGACTTAATGAGTTCATCACTTCTTTTTCAATAATAGGGATAGGTTTATTATTATTGCGAGCAATTTTTTCAAGAATATGCTGCGTCAGTAACGGAATATCATCAAGACGTTCTTTGAGGCTTGGTACGTTAAGTTCAATGACATTTAGGCGATAGAATAAATCTTGACGAAAAGCATTTTGACGTACAAGTTCATGTAGATCATTATGTGTAGCGCAGAGAATTCTGACATCTGTATTGATCTCTTTTGCACTTCCAATCGGACGAATTGCTTTTTCTTGGATCGCGCGAAGCAGTTTTACTTGCATGGAAAGAGGGAGATCTGCAACCTCATCTAAAAATAAAGTGCCTTTATTGGCTGCTTGAAAAAAGCCGATTTTATCATGCGTCGCTCCTGTAAAACTCCCTTTAAGATGTCCAAAAAATTCGCTTTCCATCAATTCTTGAGGAATAGCGCCACAATTGACGGGAATGAAAGGAGCGTCATGACGCGGACCACTTTGATGAATAATTTTGGCTACGAGTTCTTTACCTGTGCCAGAGGAGCCACTAATGTAAACAGGCGCTTGACTGCGTGCGAGTTTGATAATTTTTTCACGCAATTGATGCATCACTTCAGATTGGCCAATCAGAAAATCTGAAGTAGATTTTACTTCGGGGGCATTAATTTTAAGAGCAGTAGAAATGATATCTCTAAATACACTAAGATCAATTGGTTTGGAAATAAAATCAAATGCTCCACTTTTTAATGCGCGGATAGCGGTTTCCATATTGCCGTGAGCGGTAATGACCGCTATTGGTAAATTGGGATGATTTTCCTGAACAAAGGAAACAAGATCAAGCCCATCGCCGTCAGGCAAGCGCATATCGGTTAAACAAAGATCAAAGGTTCTAGTTCTTAAAGCTTTTTTAGCTTCTTGTAAATTATGCACAGATAAAGTTTTAATTGACATTCTATTCAGCGTAATTTCTAAGAGTCGACAAATATCAGGTTCATCATCAATAATCAAAGCACATGATTGTGTCATACTCCTACTTCTCCTTGTGGAAGTGTAATACGAAATTGGCAACCGCGTTCCGAGGGAAAATAATCTAATCTTGCACCATTCATTTGGCTAAGTTCTCTTGCAATGTATAATCCAAGACCTGAGCCTGAATTTTCTGTCGTGAAAAAAGGTTCGAAAATATGTTTACTGATAGCAATAGAGATCCCTGGGCCTTGATCAATCACATCAATATAGGTAACCGGAGGATTTGCTGCAACGCTAACATTGAGATGAACTGTTGCTCTTTGATTTTGCTTTAGGCTGTAACGTAGCCCATTTTCACAAAGATTAATTAAGATCTGTGTTAATTGGCTCGGATCTGCATTGATCACAATTTCTTTCCTATCGTAAGTTAAAGTTACCTCAGGGTAAGGAATATGTGGAATGACCAAGCTTTGTATAAATTGTTCGAGCCAGGGGATAAGATGAATTTCCTCGGTATGAGCTGGCTTTCTGCCGGATAAGGAAAGAACGTTTTTAATTACCGTGTTCATGCGATCGCAGGATTCTTTAATCATCATAACAAGGTGTTGATCTTCATTGAATAATGCCTTTGATTCAGCTAGTAATTGCGCAGCATGGCTAGCTGCTCCTAAAGGGTTTCGGAGTTCATGGGCAATATTGGCGGTGAGATGTCCTAAAGACGCTAACTTGAGATCTTGAGCGTATCGCGTTTCTTCTGCTGCATTATAAATAAAAATTAATGTGCCTACTGGTAAGCCATTGCCTAGTGTGTGAAAACTGAGCCTGATTTCTGGAGTAGTCGGTGTCATTTGTTCTGGAGGAAATTTTCTTCCGGAATGTTGCCACTCATTTAAATAATATTGAAATTTTTGGGGTAAATCATTTAATTGATGAATATTTGTTTCATTTTGAATGCCGAGCAAAATTTTGGCAGCCATGTTGATTAAGCGTATTCTTTGTTGATTATCAAGCACCAACACACCGGCGTGCATGGCAGAAACGATGTGTGCGTTTAATTGCTGGGAAGTGGCAAGTTGTTCTGCTTGATTTTCAACCATAAGTTGGCTTTTTCTTGCTCGTTGCGACAGGATATTAGTTACAAAAGAGGTTGCAAAAATCACAGTGCTGAGCAATCCCACTTGTGGGTAGAGATAACTTGGAATATGTTGCACAAGCACAGTATAACTTTGTTCAATGAATAGGCCGATGGCGGAGGTTGCGGCGCTCAAATAAGAAAGCTTGCCCGGTGAAAGTAAACCGTGCGCTGCGACTATCACAATAAGTAAAATGCCCACACCAGAAATCAATCCACCACTGGCATGCATGATAATGATAATAGCAATTATATCGATAAATATAGGAATGTTGGCTTGCCAAACATATTGGTACTTAAAAAGTACTGAACAAAGCAATACTGCTAAACTGATGATTAAATAAGTCAATGTGGCTTGTTGATAGAGAATTTCATCAAAAGAGCCTAAAAAATTGATTTGAATGTGAAAGTGAATAATAGCGAGAAAGCCGACCGCCAATGCAACACGGTAGAGGTTAAAGAGTTTTAGTACCTGCCAATGGTAGGAGGCGAAAACTTCCTTTTTTTGCAATCGTAAGGGTCTAAAGAATTTTTGCATTATATGTTCCATCCATGGACATACCTTTATACTCTTCTCATTTTAAATTTAGGCTCCCGTCTACGTTATCACTTCGACGTGGCTGGCATTAATCGCGCCCCTTAGCGAAGGCGGGGTGTTGCCTGCGTTCTCTCACCCCAGTCGGGTAGTTTATGTCACTCCTGGGGATCCGTTCCCTTGGCTCCTTGCCTAAATTCAAACTGGTTTGAGTATATCTTGTCAGTATTTTGTTAGATTGGCATGTTCCTCGCAACAATAATAGTCATCTTTCTTTTTAACTGCTTTAGATTTTGGAATGAATGTTTGGCAGACCGCGCACTGTATGAGTTTTTCTACTTCTGGAGGTTTTGGCGCCGAAGGGAACATTGATTTCACCTTTTTTTGGAAGGAATGCCCTATCCACCAAAATAGCGCAAAAACGATAGCAGCGATAAGAGCAACAAAAAACAATAAACGAATAATCATAAAAAAGTATTCCGAATTAAAATACCCAAACGGGATACGTTAAGAAGTGTATTTATTAGTAAGTTAAATTTCATTTCTTAGTTGATCATCTTATAACAAATCAGACTTTAGATCATAGTCTTTTTGTCTAAATTTTAACCATGGTATAATTGCAGCAAGATCTTGTCACTCATCCTTTTTCCGTTCGAAACAGCTATGATGAAGCATGCCGTGGTATATACTCAACCAGTTTGATTTTATAGCCGCGTCGAAGCGATAGCGTAGACGGGAGCATAAATTCAAAATGGAAAGAGTATATAAACGTCCTGAATCTGTATTGGTGCTGATATATGCCCAAAATCAGGTGCTGTTATTGCAAAGAAGGGATGATCCCCTGTTTTGGCAATCTGTCACAGGGAGCATGTTGCCAGCGGAAACAGAGCCTCGAGTGAGCGCTATTCGGGAACTATTGGAAGAAACAGGTTTAACAATGGCGCAGGGGCAAATGCATGATTGTGAATATAGCGCGTGGTTTGATATTTACCCACATTGGCTATTTCGCTACGCCCCAGGAACAACGCGTAATCTAGAACATATTTTTTGTTTTGAAATGGCTACGCCGGCGGCAATAACACTGAGTGATGAACATCTTGATTATTGTTGGATTACCAAAGATAAAGCAGTACAAAAAGTCATTTCAGACACTAATCGCGATGCAATTTTAAGATTTGTCCCTTCATCCCCTCTCCCCTAAGGGGAGAGGGTTAGGGTGAGGGGGATTTAGAGGAGTAAACTGGCATGGCTGGACATAGTAAATGGGCAAACATTAAACATCGAAAAGGCGCCCAAGATGCAAGACGAGGCAAATTATTTACTAAATTGATTAGAGAAATTACGACGGCAGCAAGGTTGAGTGCTGATCCCAACAGCCCTCGTTTACGTATTGCTGTTAGTAAAGCACTAAGCAACAACATGACACGCGATACCATTGATAGAGCGATTAAGCGTGGTGTGGGTGGCGGGGATGATACCATTTTGGAAGAAATTCGCTATGAGGGTTATGGCCCCAATGGCGTAGCCATTATGGTGGATTGTTTGACAGATAATCGCAATCGAACCGTTTCTGAAGTACGTCATGTTTTCACTAAGATGGGTGGAAATTTAGGTACCGACGGCTCCGTTTCTTATCTTTTTACGAAGGTGGGAGAAATTTCTTTTCCTGCAGGCACAGATGAAGATAAGCTGATGGAAATAGCAATTGATGCTGGTGCTGACGATGTGGTTGGCCAAGAGGATGGTGGTTTCATCATTAATACAACGCCAGAAACATTCAGTGAAGTGGTAGATGCATTACAAGCGGCAGGATTTAAGCCAGAAAATGCAGAAATTTCGATGGTTGCTTCGGTCAATGTTTCTTTAAACTTTGAAGACGCTGAACGTTTTATGAAAATGGTTGATATGTTAGAAGATTTGGATGACGTACAAGAAGTCTATTCTAATGCAGATATTTCGGAAGAAGTTGGTCAACGTTTAGGGTGATTTATACCTGAATCGGTAGCGAACGGATCCTCGGAAGTCTACATAGAGTACACGATTGGGGTGAGAGAGTGCTGGCAACACCCCGCCTTCGCTGAGGCTACGGCGCGGTTAATGCCAGCCAGGTCGAAGTGATAACGTAAACGGGAGCCTAAATTTAAAATGGGAAGAGTAAATGACCAGAAGGATTTTAGGCATTGACCCAGGTTCGCGCCTCACAGGTTTTGGAATTATTGAACAGCGTGAGAAGCAGCAGCCGGTTTGTTTGCTAGGTGGGTGTATACGGCTAGAAGCGCCTGATATGCCAAGCCGTCTTGGGAGATTGTTCGCTGAAATCCAAGATATTGTAAAAATTTATAAACCGACTGAGCTTGCTATTGAGCAGGTATTTGTGCATAAAAATGTGCAGTCAGCGCTGAAGTTAGGACAAGCTCGTGGCGTTGTTATTGCAGCAGTGATGTCATCAAATCTGCCTGTTTTTGAATATGCGCCCAGGGCAATCAAGCAGGCTATTGTTGGCAAAGGAAGTGCGGATAAAATCCAGATCCAGCATATGGTTCAGATTTTATTAGCACTTAACGCCAAGCCTCAGGCCGATGCTGCTGATGCATTGGCAGTGGCCTTATGTCATTTAAACACGGTATCAGAAATGCATTTTTTCAAATCTCATTTACCGCAAAAGCGGCAAAGAGGTAAACGATCAATCCAATGGAAGCAATATGATAGGACAACTTCGCGGAATACTGATTGAAAAGCAACCTCCCCATCTAATGGTAGAGGTAAATGGTGTTGGCTATTGTTTGCAGGCGCCGCTTTCCACTTTTTTCAGTTTGCCTGAAATTGGACAACCGCTTGTTCTGCGTACGCATTTTATTGTGCGTGAAGATGCGCAATTATTATTTGGATTTGCGACGCAGGAAGAATGTCGCTTATTTCAGGAACTGATAAAAATTAGTGGAGTAGGTCCTAAAGTTGCGTTGGCCATTCTTTCTGGACTTTCACCTGCAGACTTTGTTGAAGTGATATTATCTCAAGAGATAGCACGACTTCAGCGCTTACCAGGTATTGGCGCAAAAACAGCGCAGCGAATATTAGTGGAAATGCAAGACAGGCTACCAAAGCTTAATCTTCCTTCCACCAAGATGCAGCCAGGGAGCTCTTCGTTACAAATGAATGTAGGAGATGATCCTTTAGAAGAAGCTATCGCTGCCCTAGTTGCTTTGGGATATAAATCCTTTGAAGCAACTAAAGCTGTAGGTAAAGTCAAAAATACAGCCCAAAGTTGTGAACACATTATTAAAGAAGCATTGCAAGGATTAGCTAAGGTATGACGAGCGAAGTGACTGATCGAGTTGTGTCCGGTACTTTTAAGACGATGGATGTACCGACAGAAGTTGCCATTAGACCCCAAATGCTAAAAGATTATACGGGGCAAGAAGCCGCTAGCCAACAACTTAAAATTTTTATTGAAGCGACGCTTAAACGCCAAGAATCCATGGATCATTTATTGGTATTTGGGCCACCTGGCTTAGGTAAAACGACATTAGCCAATATTGTTGCTAATGAATTGGGCGTTAATATCAAGCAAACATCTGGTCCGGTGATTGAACGTGCTGGCGATCTCGCTGCTATTTTAACTAATTTGCAGGCTAACGATGTTTTATTTATTGATGAAATACATCGTTTAAGTCCCGTGGTAGAAGAAGTACTGTATCCTGCCATGGAAGATTTTCAAATCGATATTATGATTGGCGAAGGACCTGCAGCACGCTCTATTAAGCTGGATCTACCACCCTTTACGCTTATTGGTGCAACAACGAGAGCTGGGATGTTGACCTCGCCGCTACGCGATCGTTTTGGTATCGTCCTGCGTTTAGAGTTTTATCAAGTATCTGAATTGAAAAAAATTATTCTGCGCTCTGCTTCGGTATTGAATATCCCTGTGACCGAAGATGGGGCACATGAGATAGCGCAACGGGCTAGAGGAACGCCTCGTATTGCAAATCGATTATTACGTCGCGTGCGAGATGTGGCACAAGTCAAAGGGGATGGCGTGATTACCCATGCTCTTGCTAAAGAAGCCTTGTCTTTATTAGATGTAGATACAAAAGGTTTTGATATCTTAGATCGTAAATTATTGTTAATGGCCATTGAGAAATTTGATGGTGGACCGGTTGGTATAGATAGTTTGTCTGCTGCACTTGGTGAGTCTCGCGATACCATAGAAGATGTCATTGAACCTTATTTAATTCAGCAAGGGTTTATGATTCGTACGCCAAGAGGGCGGGTGGTAACAGCACATACTTATGCGCATTTTGGGATCACCCCTGGTGCTAAACACCAGATAAGTGAAAAAACTGAATCATGAGTATGTCGCATCATTATCCTTTGCAGATATTTTATGAAGATACGGATGCAGCAGGAATTGTTTATCATGCTAACTATATTAAGTATATGGAAAGGGCTAGAACGCTTCTTTTGCAACAAAAAGGTTTGAGTTTGGCAGCTTTAATTGATACCTTTGGCGTACAATTCTTGGTGCGTGCAGTCAATATCAGTTATGAGAAACCTGTACGTTTACAGCAACATATAACCGTAGTAACTAATTTAGCTAAATTTGGAAGAGCAAGCCTGACTTTTTCGCAGAACATCTACTTTGATCCGCATGATATGGATACTATGATATGTTCAGGAGAGGTAGTTATTGTTTGCACCGATTTGCAATTTAAACCGTGTGCTATTCCAGCAACGGTGTTGAAGGAGTTGAAAGAGTGAAAACTGACTTGTCTTTATTAAGTTTGTTCACTGATGCTAGTATCTTAGTGCAAATTGTCATGTTAATTTTATTTTCTCTATCTGTTATCTCCTGGACACTGATTTTCCAGCGAGGTTATGCTTTGCGCCAAGCAAAGCGTCTTTTTGATGAATTTCACCAAAGATTCCAACTAACGACTGATTTAAACAGGTTATACGATTACTTGGCACAAAGACGAAATCAAGGATTGGGTATTGAGCAAGTTTTTCGCCAAGGATTCCGTGAGTTCGTGCGTCTTTATAAACAAGAAGCGCCTCCTGCTGTTGTGATGGAAGGGACAGAACGTGCTTTGCGTATCGCTTTAACTAAACAAGAAGATGAACTAGAACAACATTTGCCCTTTTTAGCGACCGTCGGATCTATTAGCGTATACATCGGGTTATTTGGTACGGTTTGGGGGATCATGACGGCATTTAGAGCGTTAGGAAGTGTGCAACAAGCTACTCTCGCCATGGTAGCTCCCGGTATTTCCGAAGCCCTAGTGGCGACTGCATTGGGATTATTTGCTGCTATTCCCGCTGTGTTTGCTTATAACCGCTTCTCCACTATGCAAGACAAGCTCATGCGTAACTATGATAATTTAGCAGAAGAATTTTCTGGGGCCTTACATCGGCGCTTACACAGTCAATCCTGGCCTGAATCCGATAGCCTTGCCAACGATGATGCAAAAGTGTAGGCAAATTCGATGCTAAGAAAGCGCACCTCTAAAAAACTTGTCGCGGAAATCAATGTTGTACCTTACATTGACGTTATGTTGGTATTGCTAGTGATTTTTATTGTCACAGCACCTTTATTACAGCAAGGGGTGGCGGTAGATTTACCTCAAGCCAGTGCCAAAGCATTACCCCCTTCTGAAAAGGAGCCCATTATTGTTAGTGTCGATAGCCAGGGGCGATATTATCTAAATATTGCTGATCAACCACAGGCTGTGATGGCCAAAGATGCCTTAGTATTGCGTGTTAGCGCTGAACTGCAGCGAACGCCCAAACGTAAAGTACTGGTTAAAGCAGATAAAGAGGTCAACTATGGCACTGTGATTGGTGCGATGGTGCTATTGCAACAAGCGGGCGCTCCTAGTGTTGGCTTAGTGACACAAGATGATGCTGCAACACCTACTACCAAAACGGCTAAGCGGGCACCCGCGAGTGCAAAAGGATAATTATTGTGCGTAGTCGTTCCGATAAGATGTCTTTCGGTGCCGCGCTAGGCTTGCACCTTCTCCTCGTTATCTTGTTGGTCGTGAGTTTTGATAAAACGATCAAGATTGCTGCAATGCCCTCTGGGGCCGCAGAGCCAAAACAAGAAATCATTGAAGCGGTGATGGTGAGCAAGAAGACCTTGCAAGCAGAAGTGGCACGCCTTGAAGAAAAAGAAGAAAAGAAGCGTATGCTGGAATTGGAGCGGCGCAAAGAATTAGAACGCCAAGAACAAGCTGCTAAGCAAAAAAGAGAAAAAGAAGAAGCGCTTGCCATTGAATTAAAGAAGAAAAATGAAGAGCTTAAAAAACAAGCTGAAGAATTACGTCTGGTTGAAGAAAAGAAAGAAAAAGCGCGCCAAGCCAAAATAAAGAAAGAGCAAGAAGAAATCAAAAAGCTGCAAAGAGAAAAAGAAGAACTAGCCGCTAAGCAAAAAGCCGCAGAGAAACAAAAACAAAAAATTGATCAAGAAAAGCAAAAGCAAAAAGAGAAAGAATTAGCCGAACAGAAATTAATGCAACAATTGCAGCAAGAACAAGATAGCTTACTTGCCGTCAAGGGCGAAGTTGATCGCTATATGATGTTGTTAGCGAATAAAATTCATCAAAACTGGCGTCAACCTATAGGCTTTGATTTTAGCCAAATGAAGTGTTTGGTCTTGGTAAAATTATTACCCACAGGTGAAGTCATGGATGTCTCTATTCTTAAATCTAGTGGAAATTTAGAATTTGATCGTTCCACGGAAGTCGCCGTGAGAAAAGCATCACCTTTACCTATGTCTGATGATCCCAATGTTGCTAAAAATTTTCGTGAGTTTGAATTTACCTTTAACCCGGGGGCTGCGTGATCAATTTATCCATTTTCTTTCAACCTGCGATGCTATCGCTGCGAGTAGGAGCTGCTTGCATGCTCTTTTTATTGGGCTGCATTTCATCAGCGCATGCGCGGTTGAATATTGAAATTACCCGCGGAGAAGTGGGTGGGGTGCCTATTGCCGTTGCCACGAGCATTCAGGAAGCCACGCAGCAACGAGGCAATGTGCATCATTCCTTCGAAGATATGGCGATGGTCATTCGTAACGATTTAAAAATGTGTGGACGTTTTGCGCCTCTCTACCCTGAACAATTACCGAGAATGAATTCTACTAAACAAGAAATGGATTTGGCCACTTGGCAGGGTGTTGGCGTTGAAAATGCAGTACTTGGCTACATTCAACATACCGGGAATGATTTTTATACGGTCACTTTCCAATTGCTTGATATCTATAAGGTTCAACCTGGTGCTGCTGGACAAGTCCAAAATGGTGAATTAGCGATTAAATCAGGCAATGGTACTGTGTTGCTTTCAAAAACATATCACGGCATTAGATCACAGGATTTTCGGGCGTTAGCACATCATATGAGTGATGTGATTTATGAAAAATTAACCGGTATTCGCGGTGCATTTTCTACTCGTATTGCTTATGTCATGGTGATGCGAACGGTGCAAGGTAATCGCTATAGTTTAGAAATTGCAGATGCAGACGGTTTTAATCCTGTGACCTTAGTGAAATCTAAAGAGCCGATTATGTCACCGTCATGGTCCGCAGATGGTAAGCGTTTAGCTTTTGTTTCGTTTGAAAAAAATCGTGCTGAAATTTATATCATTGATGTTGCGACAGGACGACGTGAACTCTTATCAAAATTTGCAGGTATTAATGGCGCGCCAGCGTGGTCTCCTGATGGGCGAAATTTGGCCTTAGTTTTATCAAAGACAGGTAGCCCCAAATTGTATTTAATGAATATTGCGAGTAAAGAGCTGACTCAAATTACCGATGGGTATTCCATCGATACTGAGCCGGCGTGGGCGCCTGATGGTCGTTCGCTCTATTTTACTTCCAACAGAGGCGGTAAGCCGCAAATTTATCGCTTGGATTTAGCAACCAAAAAAGCTGAACGCATAACTTTTGTAGGAAACTACAATGCACGTCCCATGCTTTCTCCTGATGGCAAATATTTGGTCATGATGCACAGGGAAGATAGAGACGATCACTTCCATATTGCAAGCCAAGATTTAAAAACTGGGCAAGTATATGTACTAACTCATGCACGGTTAGATGAATCTCCCACCTTGTCTCCTAACGGTGCTATGGTACTCTATGGCACGCAAGACGGCGATCGCCAAATTTTAGGGTTAGTAACACTAGATGGTCGAGGGCAGTTGCGTCTACCAGCGCGTGAAGGGAGTGTACAAGAGCCGGCATGGTCACCGTTTCTCTCTTAAGATAAAATGCTAATTTAAACACAAGAAAAAATAGGTAAGGAGTCAAACATGCAAATTAGGGGGTTGCGCCATATAGTATTGGGTATGGTGCTTTGCTTAAGCGTTGTGGGTTGTTCCCATAAGTCTAAGTATGGTCGAAATGGTGCAGATGGTTATGGTGCTGCTACGCAAGGTGCTGGCGAAGGCGCTGGTTTTGCGGGTGATGAAGCACATGATTTATTAGCTAAGCGTAAAATCTATTTCGATTACGACAGATCAGAACTTCGCCAAGGCGAATATGAAACAGTTGCAGCACATGCTGACTACTTAAGACAAAATCCTAACCGCCATGTTCGTATTGAAGGTCATACCGACGAATCCGGTAGCCGCGAATACAACGTTGCATTAGGTGAAAGACGTGCCCGTACTGTTGCAGAAGCCTTGATGGCACAAGGCGTTAGCCGTCATCAAATCGCAACTGTAAGCTTTGGTAAAGAAAAACCCGATTCAATGGGCCATACTGCTGAAGCTCATGCGTTGAATCGTCGTGCAGTTATTGTGTACGAGGACTAAGCAATGCAATACCTAGAGCAGATGGTTTTGGGGGGAGATACCAAGCCTTCGAGCAGCCAGCGTGCATACAATGTACATAAGGATTGTGAGAGAGGCCGTCACCCCGCGAATACAGCTGCGAAGGGTATGTCCATTTTAGCATTCTTCATCACGCTATCTCTGCCGATATCAGGGATAGCGTGGGGAGGGGCTAAAGTAGAATCACGTGCCCAGCCTTCTAATCAACAGCAAGAAGTCCAAGAACAAGCTTCCTTGGATCTGTTGAAAAAAATAGAATTTTTACAGCAAGAAATGCAAGAATTACGTGGAAAGGTTGAAGAACAAACCTATCAAGTTCAACAACTCCAAGAGCAGCAGAAGAAATTATATACCGATCTAGACAGAAGGATGCGTGAGGGCGGTTCAGTCAAAGCAAGCACAATTTCAGGTGCTTCGTTAAATCAGGCTGAGGAAAGATCTCAAGTCGCAGCCCAATCTGGTGTTCAATTTGCGGTAGAAGAGCCTGCAACAGCCGTGACTGGAACAGTCGCATCAGAAGCTTCCGCAGGTGAAGAGAAAGCTTACCAGACTGCCTATTATTTGATTCAAAATAAAGATTATGATGGCGCATTGGCTGCCTTCCAAGCTTTAGCGGCAAGTTACCCGCATGGTAAATATCTTCCTAATGCCTATTATTGGTTGGGAGAAATATATTTAGTAAAGGGTAATCTTGATTTAGCAGCAGACGCTTTTAATAGGGTTTACCAAAACTTTGCCCAGCATCCCAAGGCAGCAGATTCATTGCTCAAAATGGGGTACGTAGAGTACAACAAGGGGCAATGGAAGCGAGCAGAGCAATTTTTTGTACAAGTTAAGAATCAATTTCCTGGCTCCACGTCTTATCAGTTGGCTGACTCAAAACTACAAAAAATGCAACAAGAAGGTCATCTATAGGCCATCTTCGCTTAATTTCTCTCATACTGGCTTGCTAGGATTGTCCCGCAAGCCAGCCTACGATGTAATTTTTTTGCTATTTTTTAGATAAAAGCGACAGCATGGCAAGCTTGCGTACCTTTATATTTACATTTTTCTGAGTATGGGACAGGCTCTGCCCTGAAAAACGTGCTAGCTAGTTGACACTGTTAGTTGGCAATGTTATTTTTGTCGGCCATTTATATCATTTAGTCGGCTATCAGAGGTGTTACACGGTGGCGAATCGAAAAAAGAAGGCGGTGCCTGCACAGGAAACAAGGCAAGAAAAAGCAAAAAGAATAGCTCGAGAAAAAGCACGCCAGCAAGCTCGAGAAAAAGCACGCGAAAATGCGCGCCAACAAGCTCGTGACAAAGCACGCCAGCAAGCTCGAGAAAAAGCACGCGAGGAAGCTCGAGAAAAAGCACGCGAAAATGCGCGTCAACAAGCTCGTGACAAAGCACGCCAGCAAGCCCGTGACAAAGCACGCGAAGAAGCCGAAGAAGATGTAGCTCAACAAGGACGCGCCCCAAGACCACCAAGTGGTGGTAATGTTAAAAACACCTTTGATGCAGCAGAGACCATTTTAGGTACACTCACGCTTTCTGCAGTGTACGGCGGCATTGTTTCCATGATGTGTTATCTGGGGTGGATGACCGTTGGCTCATTGGTTGGAAACCTCGTTGGTCAATTTATGTATGATGTGGGAGTGGGGTTCACAACGGGATTGATAACTAAAGTTGGTCTATCTGCAGGCTTAGGGCCGATATTAGCTATTGGGATCCCTGCACTTATTTTTTCGTATCATCTTATCTATGCCATTGCTAATGGCCAGACCGGATTTTCCATTAAAAACGATATTCCATCATTGATATCTGGTGTTAGCTACGCTTTACCCTATATCAGCTTTGCTCTTTGCCTAGGAGTAGGGATCAGCATGACTTCTGCATTGTGGGTAGCTTTTGGTCTAGGTACCGCCTCAGGCATTTTTATGTCTGAATTAGGGCAATCGATCTTTCAACCAATCATAAGCAATTTAACAAACAATAATCCGTCGCCTCCTCATGATGATGCAGATGAAGAAACACCAGAGCCAGATCTGACAAGCAAGCCTGCTGCTAAATCATCGAAAACGATAACCCACAGCTTCGATGCTGCAAAAGGAAGGCAGAAAACATTGCGCCAACAGACACAAGATAATAATGGAACAAAGCCAAAAACAACGGCTAAGCAAAATAATAGTTCAGAAACTGAACAAAGAAAGCAGCCAACACGAAAAACAAAACCAAAGTAATTGTTTGATTGAACTTGTTATTTTCTTATTTTAAGGTATGATACAGCCCTTGGTTGGGGTCGTTAGCTCAGTCGGTAGAGCAGTAGACTTTTAATCTATTGGTCGATGGTTCGAATCCATCACGACCCACCAATTTCAAGATCTTCTATATTGTTAAGTAATTAACAAACTAAATTTCTGTTCCAATCCCTTCTTTTTTCATCTTATATAATTTTTAAAATTGGTTTTTATTGGCATCATTTGTTTTGCCGTCCTTGAAAAATTTTTCAAACCTTAGCGTCATTAAAAAACATATATATACAAAATTTCATTAGTTGATACGCTTACAGTTCTTGTACTAATTTCGAGAGATAAAGGCGAGTTGAGTGCACAACTTGCAGGATGCAATACCTTCCTCAGTTAAACGATATGTTTTTCTCAAGACTTTTATAAGGACTCTTATTCATGAAAAAAGCACTCAAGGTTACATTTGGAACGATGTTAGCTATGAGTATGATAGGGCAAGTTAATGCTCAATTTATTCCGCAAGATCCTGAAAATTTTATTGCCGTATGGGTAGAAGGCACGTACACAAAACCCAGTAATAATGGCTTGAGTGTGGGAGATTTACTGTTTGCAAATCCCAACCTCTTTGATGGGGGGCATCGCCATACCTTTTTGTCGCCGGATAACCAATGGGATTATGCGCTTGGGTTTAGTTATCGTTTGCCTTGCCAGAATACGCGCCTATTCTTTCATTATGATCATTATGATGCTGATGATTCAAAAGGTGACATTGATATCCGTAATCTTAGTTTTGCACCACCTCCTCAAACACAAGAGGTTGCTACTATAAATGAACACTCAAATGAGTTCAGATTTGGCGCAATTCATGATTTACATTTTGGCGATTATTTTAGTTTAGATTTACTCGCATTTTTAGAATACGATAAATTGAGATTGACTTTAAATGAAACCATTAGTCAAGCTGGTATCATAGGTGCCCGAGAAACCGAAAACAAAGTCCGAGGCTTTGGTCCTGGTGTAGGCTTTATGACACGTTGGTATGCGCATAATCCTCACTGGCATATTTTTGCTGGAGCAACTACGGCGATCCTTGCTGCAGATAACGATTATCATCAAACCTTTTTAACAAGTACTGTTCCACCTGGCTTCTATAACTATGATCCGGAAGGATCCGATTCTTTAGTGGGTAAATTAGATATTAATTTTGGTATTAACTATCGTTGTGCATTTAGACATTATTTCTGTGGCGCAATTTGGGATATTTCTTTAGGCATGCGCTACATGAATATTTTTAATGCTATTAAGAATGGCAATACCGCATACAATCCTAATGCGCTTGATGATGCTGGTATTCCCATTAACTTTTCACCGAATCTTGGCTTTCCACAAGATTGGGGGCGTTGGGGTCCTTTCTTGAAGTTTAAGATTGGCGGTAAACACTCTTAAATTTTATTTTAAGTTACATGTTAACGGGAGCGATGCTCCCGTTTTTTTGTGAGCTTGCGATCACCATGTCTAGATCCTCCTCAGCTAATAAACTATCTTTGCTCCATCATTTTATGTTGGCTTAAATATGAATGCAGATCCTTCTTTTGGATCTAATCGCTATTCAATACATGATCTTTGACTGTAATCGTGCAATATTTTCTAGAAGGTAGGTTAAATGAGCCTACACTAAAATTTCGCGGCCTTAGGCTATAAAAACAATGAAAATTCGCTACTTTTAAGAAAATCCACAGAGCCAGATAAGATAGCTTTATCTTATAACGATGCAAATGGAAAAATTAATCATTCATTAATTGTATTTGATCAAAATACTTCAAAATTTCATTTTAAAGATGGATCCCCAGAAAAAGGGGAGAAAAACCTTTGGAATTTAATCAACTCTCGTTTGCCTGGGTTCAAGTCTATCGATGAAAAGCAACAAACCCTACAAAAGACAGTGGCTCCTAACCTTAACGATGAAAAAAAAGAAGACATTAAAATAGTAGTTAGTATCTTACTTTTTTCTTAATAATTTAACTCGTTTTTTGGTTGTTCCATCATCCCTTGTGGATTTAAATCAATCCACAAAGAATTTCTGTTCGAATTTGCGACATCAATCTGATCATAAAACTTAAGTTATGTTGCGTGGCCAAGCTCGCTGCAGAAGGTTCATTGGCTTTAAACAAATGATGGAGATAAGCACGGGTATAATGCTGGCAGGTTTGGCAAGTGCAATCGTCTTCAAGAGGACGAAATTCATTAGCATGGATTTGACGGGTGAGCTTTAATGGACCTTCTTTGGTCAATATCATCCCGTGCCTTGCAATTTTGGTTGGATAAGAACTATCAAACGTATCTATTCCATGTGGAATACAACGATTAACAGAGGGCAGATCACCTATCCCTAATAAATGTACCGGCATTTCTGTAGGAAGATGAGGTGTAGTCCCAGCTACTGTAGCAACAAGTTCATCGGTATCACTTCCTAGGCTGCCACCGATGGCATACCCATCAAATGATTCCTTGGTAAGAATTTCACAGCTTTGGCGTCTTAGCTCGAGATCTGCGCCACCATGGATGACTGCAAACATAGCCTGGTTTTGTGGATGTTTTAAGTGCGTATAAAGTGAGCGTAATTCCCAGCGGTGGGTACGCGCAAAGGATGCCTTTAATTTAGTTTCATCCACATGAAAGGGAAGTAGTTCATCTAAAGGAATGATGATATCTGCACCCAAATCCTTTTGTGCCTGAACAGAGGTTTCAGGCGAAAGAAAAATCTTTTTGCCATCGCGATAAGAGCGAAACAGCACACCTTCTTCGGTGATTTTTAGAACAGAGCTAGCATGTTTTTTTCCGCCTTGGCCTTTGAGTTCTTTGGCAACATGGCTGTAGGCCAAACTGAATACCTGAAAACCCCCAGAATCGGTAATGATAGGTTGATGTCTTTGAATAAACCGATGTAGGCCACCGGCTTCTTTAACTAGCTCTGTGCCTGGTTGTACCATGAAGTGATAGGTATTACAGAACATTAACTGTAAACCAGACTTGCTGACATCATGGTTATGTAAGGTCTTCATCGAACCATTCGTACCAACCCCTACAAAATTGGGAGTATCGATAATGCCATGTGGGGTATGGATCCTTCCTACACGTGCGCGTGAACGTTTTGATTGGTAGAGGATCTCAAAATGAAATTGTTTAGTTGTCGTTGAATTACTAATCATTTGTTAACGTTGATAAATAGTCGTTTGGTGACAAAAGTCCAGGGAACGGTATTAGCAATAGCAATGAGTTTAATCGTATAGCTAACCACAATAATTTCACTTAATGCTTGCACTACACCGTACAATCCCAAGAAGCTAAAAAGAACGGTATCAATCAATTGGCTTGCGCACATGGTTAAACCGCTCACCCATATCATAGAAATGTTGGGAAATTTTTCTCGCAATATACCGTAAACACGGCTATCGAATAGATCAACGAGCAAGAATGTTGCTAAGGACGATAGCATAATCCGTGGAGCGGGCGTTAACAGGAAAGTATAAGCCTCTTGTGCTTGATCGTATGTGCTGGGCAAATAATTTAAATGGACCTGAGACATCAATGCAAAAAATAATAAACAGCTGAAACTAGTCCAAATGGCTTGCTGAGCGGCTTGTCGCCCGTGCTTTTCTTGTAAAAGATTAAGCCCTAATAAACTGCCAATAGCAAACACATCGCTTGCGGTGGCATTGAGCCCCAGCAGATTAATTTGTTTAAGCACAAACAAATTTGCTAACAAACTTAATATTGCTATCCATGCCGTTAACGCGCTTTGACCTAGATACCAAAAATACCAAGCAAAACCGGCGATTAAGGCACAACTCCCTAAAAATAACAGCAAATTTAACATCGCCCTTTCCCATCCTGGAATTAAAACGGTTACGTATGATACATGAATCACAAAACCAAAGTAAAATAATATAAGACAAACAAAGAGGAATTTCTTGTTCTAAACCGATGAAATACACTCGATTTATAGATCTTGATGTGTTTGGGCGGTCTCCTTGGCAGCTTATGCCAAGGAGACGCGAGTGGCGATTAAAGTGGCATCGAAACTGGCATCGATTTTTTTCTGGGGGTATGGATCAGAAAAATGGGAACTAATATCGTAATAATGCCGCCAACGAGGTATGTTTCATAAAGTAATACATCACCAAGTTCAACTTTGCTGCTAGGAGGAATAAACCCTAATAACACGACGCTTAGACTGATAACGATCCCGGCACCAGCAACTAACCACATTCCCCAGTTTTTCCCTGGTATTTTGAAAGGGCGCACTGCATTAGGCTCACTATATCGAAGACGAATAGCGGCAGCAAAAAGAATAGCATACATTAATAGGGAAAGTTGTGCTGCCATCGCGGAAAGTAAAAAATAAGCCCCTTCTACGGTTGGCAGCAATACATATACCAGCGTGAGTAAGCTACAGATGATCCCTTGGATCAGCAGCATGGACATAGGAACCCCATAGCGATTTGTTTTTGCCAAGCATTCTGGCAATAATCCATCATCTGCTGCGGCAAAGAGACCTTTGGTGGGACCAATAATCCATGTGGCAACTGCACAAACTCCACCAATGAGGATAGCCACTGCAATGAAAGGACCAAGCCAAGTGATGTGAAATTCCTCAGAGAATAAATTAAAAGCCTGAATAATGCCGGTAAGATTACTGAGTTCTTTGTGTGGTACAACTACCGCAACTGCCAAAGAAGCTAAAATCAAGCTTAATAAAATAATGACAGCAGAAATTAAGAGTGCTTTAGGATAATCTTTTTTCGGATTTTTAACTTCCAAAGCGTGAACAGCAGACATTTCCAACCCTAATAGGCTGTACACTATCTGAGAAAAGAAAACAAGCTCAGCAATTGCAGAAAAACTGTTGATTTTAGGAAAAAGGTGCCCTAAAGAAAATTCAATTTCAGGTGTGTTACCGCGTTTAAGCCAAGCGCCTGCTAGTAAAATAATGATGATCATTGGTCCTAGTGTGCCGAGAATAGAACCAAAAGTACTGACTGCGCTAGAAATACGCATGCCAAAGAAATTGAGTGCGGTGCATCCCCAGAAAGTTGTTAAAACAACGGTTGTCATAAAAGACGCATTCTGTACCAGTGAGGGATCAATCAAATAAGCAATGGTGCTAGCAATCAGCGTGAGAATGGTCGGGTACCAGACGACATTATAAATCCACTGCAAGTAAACAACACAAAGCCCCCATTTTGGACCAAATGCAATTTTTACCCAAGCATATAATCCACCTTTTAGCGGCCAAGTTGTGGCCAATTCTGCGGTAATGAGAGCGGTAGGGATAAAAAAAGCTAGTGCCGCAATAATATAGAGAGAAACTAAAGAAAAACCATAGGTAGCAGCCATGGGCAGCGTTCGAATGCTATCTACAGCAATCACATTAATCATGACCAAAGAAAACACACTTAACACCCTGGGTGGGGAATAGGATTTAGTACTGCTCTCACTCATTGTTAGTTGCCTTAATTTAGTATGAGATCTTCGGAATAAACATGCGCCGTAATAGCGTATTAACGCGTTATTACGCTACCATAGTCGTTTTTATGCTCCAAGGCAAGCAAAAGAAGACTTGAGGTGACGAACGGACGAAAAGAAACCTATATTCTAGCCGTTGCAGGCATAGGCCAGGTATTCGCCTAAAAATCGACTGTTTTGAGTATAATAGGATGTTTGCATCATGTTGCAGCACGACAGGTCGAAATCCTCTTGTATTATGGTTACACTTTCAAGGTGTAAATTGAGGGAGAAGTGTAATGGAAATTTGGTGTGATAGTGCGGATGCGCATGTGGCAATGAGCTTTGCAAGAGAAGGATGGTTAGCGGGCATCACGACTAATCCCAAGATACTGAGTGCACAAAAAGTAATGGCCGAAGAACAGATAGCTGCACTATTAGATGCACAGCAAGGATTTGTTGCTGTACAAGTGAGCGCAAGTTCAACAGAAGCGATGTTAGCTCAAGCAAAAAAACTCCGTGGTTTAAGCACACGTATTTTAGTGAAGATCCCAATGACACCGATGGGAATAAAGGCAATCCCGCAGTTACGAGAACATGGGATCCCAACATTAGCGACAGCCGTTTTTGGCGCAGAGCAATTTTTACTAGCAGCACAAATGAAAGTAGATTACGTTGCTCCCTATTTATATCACATGGAGCAACAAGGGATCCCTTCAATGGAAGAACTGGCGATGATGCAGGAAATAAAACAGCATTATAGGTTTACAACAAAAATTATGGCAGCAAGTATTCAAGATATTCAAATTATCAAAAAAATAGCAAAATTAGGAATTGATGCCTTAACCTTAACGCCTGCTTGTCTGAATCGCTGGATGGAAAATGACTATTCCATAACAAGCACCAAGACTTTAAATGAAGCTTGGGAGCCTTTTGCTAAAGACTACGCAGGTGAATTATTTTCATAGTCTTCGCTCGTGAGTTTTCGGCCCCCGTCTTCGCAAAAGCTTCGGCGGGTCTGAGTGGTAAAGTCCGCCGTAGCCTTTGAGGCATAGGCGGATTGTTGTCGTAGCCCATCTCGCAAAAGGCATGTATTTTTTTATACACTCTTTTTGCTCGAGAGCTCGACGCCTAGCCGAAAAATCACGTGCTGTGACTATAGCAAAAAAGATCTGGAATAAAATGCAAATTAGAGAAGCAAACTTTGATGATATCCCTGCAATGCTGAACATTCGTTTAGAAGCTAAGGAAAATATTTTGCGCACCATCCTAACAGAAAGTATGGTGTATGAGGCAATGCGGACGCGTTGTAAAGCATGGGTTGCTGAGATAGGGGATACGATTGTTGGATTCTCAATAGCTAATAGAGCAAACAAAAGTGTATGGGGACTTTTTGTTTTGTCTGAATACCATGGACAAGGTATTGGCAGAGCATTGCTTGAAATAGCAGCAAATTGGTTGTGGCAGCAGCGTTATGGATTACTACGCCGCCCTCCTAAAAAGATATGGTTAGAGACGAAACAAGGAAGCCGCGCAGAAGGATTTTATCAGCATATGGGGTGGCAACGAGGCGAGTCTAGACCTCATGATGAAGTGCGTTATTGGTTAATACGAACGAGTATTTAGATGGTTATTTTACAGAATATTACGCTTTCACGCGGTCAAGAAAATTTGCTTGAAAAAGCAAATCTTAGTATTGCACCTGGAAAAAAAGTGGGGCTCATTGGGCCTAATGGATCAGGAAAATCCACATTGTTTGCTTTGTTAAGTGGGGAAATTAAAGAAGATCAAGGTGAGATAGAGATCCCTAAACGTTGGGTTATTCAACATGTAAAACAACATGTGCCTAACTCTGATATGAGCGCTTTAGACTATGTTTTGGCTGGGCATCCAGAATATGCTGCCTGTCAGGAATTATTAGCCAAAGCGCAAGCAACCCAAAACGGTGAACTGCTTGCAAAGTGCCATCATGATCTAGAAGCGATGGGCGGATATGGATTAGTGGCGCAGGCTGCGCAGTTACTGTATGGTTTAGGCTTTGCAAGTGATCAACATCAACAGGCTGTGAATGCATTTTCAGGTGGATGGCGCGTGAGGTTGCACCTGGCTCGAGCACTGTTGAAACCTTGTGATTTACTCTTATTAGATGAGCCTACCAACCACCTTGATTTAGATGCAATGATATGGCTTGAAAGATGGCTAAAACATTTTTCCAAAACGCTGATTGTGATTGCGCATGATGCTGCTTTTTTAAATGAAGTAGTTGATACCATCGTACATATTGAGGGTAAGCAATTAGAGGTTTATCAGGGAGATTATCATCAGTTTGTGCGAATTCGTGCAGAAAAAATAAGATTACAACAACGTTTAGCAGAAAATCTTACGAAGCAACGAGAAAAAATGTTAGCTTTTATTACCCGTTTTCGAGCAAAAGCGACAAAGGCGAAACAAGTGCAATCGCGGATGAAAGCATTCAATCGTCTTGAAGAAGTTGCTGAAATCCACACCCATTCGCCTTATCAAGTGGAGATCCCTAGCATCAGCGATTGTCCTAATCCATTGATTCGTTGCGAGAAAATGGCTGTGGGATATGACTTGCAAACAATAGCTAGCAAGATATCGTTATACATTGGTCCTTCAACCCGAATTGGTTTGCTTGGACCTAATGGTGCTGGTAAATCAACATTAATTAAGACGCTTGCAGGAATGTTGCCGCCCGTAGCTGGAAATTTGTTTTTTGCTAAAGATATTAATGTCGGATATTTTGCACAACATCAATTAGAACAGCTTGAGATCAATGAGAATGCGTTATTTCATTTACAACGCATTGCTCCTGATGTTCCTGAACAAAGATTGCGAGATTTTTTGGGTTCTTATGGTTTTGGTGGTGACAAGGGATTATTGCCGATTTCTCAGTTATCTGGGGGAGAGCAAGCCAGACTAACCTTAGCATTAATTATATGGCAAAAGCCACATTGCTTGTTATTAGATGAGCCTACCAATCACCTTGATATTGAGATGCGCGAAGCATTAGGACTTGCTTTGCAAACCTATCAAGGCGCAGTCGTATTGATTTCACATGACAGAGAGTTGCTAAATACCACCATGGATCAATTTTATTTGGTCGCAGAGGGGCAGGCAAAAGAATTTAATGGAGATCTAGCAGAATATCTACAATGGTTAAAAAATTATCAAACATTGAAAACACCCAGTCAGCAGGTAGAAAATCTTTCTGCAAAGCAAGATTATCGTAAGCATCGTTCCTTACAAAATAAATGCCAAACGTTAGAAAAAAGAATGAATCAGATCTATGCTGATTTAAGGTTACTAGAGAACAATTTAGCGCAAGCCTATGCAGAATCTGCTTCACAAGAAAAATTAAATGAATTACTCTCTTTGCAAGCCACACTGCAAGCAGAATTGACTCAAAAAGAAGATGAATGGATGATGATCCAAGAAACGCTATAGTCATAGCTGAAAACTCAGCTGCGAAGACTATATCCTCTGAAAAGGAATGAATTGTGGTTATTACTAAAGATAGGGTTGTTACCTTTTTTTTTACACTCAAAGATGAAATAGGCAACATCATTGATAAGAGAGAGCAGCCCAGTGTTTACTTGCATGGCTACCGTCATATTATGCCTTTAATTGAGCAAGCATTAGAAGGTAAAGCATTGGGGGATAACATTAATATTCTTATTCCACCAGAAAAAGCCTTTGGGAAACGGGATGGACATTTAATTCGAACTTTTCCTGCTTCTCAATTTCCGGAAGTTAAGTATTTAACCGTTGGCATGAATGTATATTCGCCCTCAAATCGTGAATTAGTGATGAAAATAATAAAAATTGAAAATAATGAAATTACGGTTGATGCAAATCACCCTTTAGCGGGGCAAACCCTCATATTTGAGGCAGAAATACTTGGGGTAAGAGAAGCAACGCAAGAAGAAATTTTGTCTCAAAAAATTGAAGATAAGAAAGACGAGCCATAACACTTCTGATGCTTGGCATCTTGACGTGCAAGGTTATAGCAGACGCTTCTTGTGGCCGATAACTTCTATAATGCCATTTTTCTAGGTGGTGTAATGGAAGATTACTGTAAATACCAGCAGCGTTTAATGGAAGCTATCCCTGTACAATCTATTGAAGGGAAAAATGCTTTTTTAGAAAGTCTGTATCACTTCTTTTCGTTATTTGGTTTGAAGACTTTTTATGGTCTAAAGATGCAGGTGGCTCAGTTGTGCCGTCAAGATCAACCTATTGAAGCGCTAAATCTTTTGCTTGATCGATTGAATGAAAATCATTTTTGGGGAAATCACGCTAAAAAATGGTGGGAATTAATGCGCATTGCTGTTGCTATTGCTCAAGATTTACACCTAGATACCTCAGACAGGTTGTATCAGCCTTTACAAAAGTTATTGAAGCTTTGTATGGATGGTCCTCAACCTTGGCAAGGGTATAATGTCGCTTATAGCTTTGTTTCTTTAAGCCTATGGTCTTTTCAACGCGGTAAAACGCAAAAAGCGCTAGAACAGGTGAATATTGCCATTCATGCGGATCCGTTCTGGGGATACCCTGAATATTTATTAGGGTGGTATGGATTGATTTTAGAGGGGATCGATCCAGTTCCCCATTTTGTAAGGGCCATCCAAATAAATTGGAATTTCTTTCAGAAGCTCAAGCAGGATCCCCTTTGTCAGCACTTCCCTGAAACCCTACAAGCGGTAAAACAAAAAATATTAGTAGAGAAAAATAATTCTCTTTCAATTTTGTGATAGGTCACGCTAGTTTTGTGCTAAGACTGTGTTGTAAACTAATTTTATCATTCGATTCTTAATGCTCAAGTGAGATATGTATGAAGAAACGCATTGCACTTTTTGTGAGTATTTTCACGTTTGTGATGGCATTGTTTTTGCCAATAAATGGGATGGCTTTGCAATCAATAGGGGATGTTGCAGACAATCTAATGGGACCGACATCAGTTGTCACAAAATTAGTTGATATCACTTGTTATATCATTGGTATGGCTTTTGTATTAGTGGCTTTTGCGCAATATAAAATTCATCGACAAAGCCCAAAACTTGTTCCTTTAACCACCCCAGTATTACTTTTAGTCTTGGGCTTGTGCGCTTTGCTTATTCCTTATGTTACTAAAGTCACAGAAACTGGAAAATCAACCACAGAAACAAAAGAAGAAAAACCCAATTTATTACCTATGCCTGATATTCAGAAGGGGCCAGGCGTACCCTATCCTCCCTCACAAAGAGGTGATACGCAGCAATCTAGCGGTGAATTCGCACCGCCTCCGCCACCTGATTCAGGTACAGCGCCCGCTTCTAGCGAACCACCTCCTTCTGGCGGACATTGGACGCAAGATCCGCGTTACAATTGATAATCTCGTTTGAAGCAAAAAGGCAGCATAGGCTGCCTTTTTTTCTTATCACCTTAGTTTATAAAAAGTTATACACATCTTGTTCAATAAAAATAGTTAACTTTATGACATGTAATGATATCTGACAACTACCTTAAAATGCGATAGGCATAAAAAATTTTTTGATGAGAACTTATTGATTCACTTTCAAAAAAATAAAATGGGCAAGAATTGTGCATGGGCTTTCAAAGAAAGGAAATAAAAGGCTTCCGCGAGTTGTTATACACTTTTTCACAGACTTATCCACAGAATTTGTGCATAACCCTGAGAACTAAAAGGAGGTTGCTCTCTTTTCTTTTTCCTGTAAAGGATATAATTTAAGTAGAAAGCTTGCTTTGGATCTCTTTTAACTCAGCATCGATTTGGCGTTGCTCTTGGGGGGACGCGGAAGAAAGTTTCTTAGCTAAGCGTAGTTGGGTAGCAGCACCTGTATAATCCCCTTTCAATTTAAGGAACTGTGCTTGGGCAAGGTGCGATTGTATAGGTTGGTGAAGTTGTGAGTAAGCCGCGGAGAGCAAGTTCCATAAAGGGGGACGAATAGGCTTACGTAGAATTTGTTGTTGCAGTAATCGCGCCGCTTTAGTGGCATCTCCATTTTTAATCAGCCATTCACAATAGGTAAATGTTAATGGATAGTTATTAGGGTGATTTTGAAGCGTATTTGCTAAACGTGATAACGCTTGTTGCCTTTGTTCTGTCATCATTTCCATTTGAGCATAAGCTAATTGAAATAAAGGTTGATTGGGTGAGGTTTCAAGTAGCTCATCAAGGTAGGGTTTTGCTTGCGCTGCTTTACCTTCTTCAAGCAGAGCAAGTGTATATCCATATAATGTACCTGTTCTGCTGCGGTAATTTCCACGTTGCAGTTTTTTGGCAAAATAATTTGTTGCCTCCTGCGCTGAGGAAAAGCTGTTCACGGTGACTCGCGCTTGCATGAGGTGGTATTGCAGGCTGTCAGGGATTTGTTTATAGGGAAAACTTTTGGCTCGCGTTTGGGCTGCCATTAATCGAGATTCAGTTAAAGGGTGGGTTAATAGATAATCAGGCGTATGATTTCCATAAAAGCGCGTGTCCTGGTACATACGGTGGAAAAAAGAGGGCATGCCCATGGGATCAAAGCCTGCTTTAGTCAATGCTTGAATGCCAACGTAATCTGCTTCTTTTTCATGCTCGCGAGTAAAATTTATCAGTGCTTGTTGGCTGCCTGCTAGGGTTGCAGCCATTGCGCCAGAAGCCGCTTGTGCGTTTTGGGTGGCAAGCACCACCGCTGCAATCATACCTGCAATAGTAGAAAGACGAAGACGTCCCATATGTTCATACATACGAGCTATATGTTTTTGTTGAACGTGGCCAATTTCGTGCGCTAAAACTCCGGCTAATTCACTCTCGGAATCTGTGGCAAGGATTAAACCCACATTAACGCCAATGAAACCCCCTGGGAGGGCAAAAGCGTTAATGCTTCTGTCCTTTACCACAAAAAATTGATAATCAGATTGTGCTTGACCTTGGGTTGCAATCAGACGATATCCTAAGCCCTGTAAATACTCACTAACATATGCATCATCTGAAATGGCTTGCGCTCTTTGTAATTCTTTCATAATCGAGCGGCCAAGCTCAGATTCTTGCACAGGCGTCAGAACTGCGCTGGATGAGTTACCAAGATCAGGAAGTTCAGCTGCTTTTAATGGGCAGATAAAACCTAAAATGAGGAAGAAAATTACAAAAATCAGTAGCTTGCGCAAGGATCCCTGCCTCTCGTAAGGGGAGTAAATTGTAGCGTATAATCTTCGCATGTTATCAAGTATTTTAACCCACAAAGGGTGAATGCGCTTGGGCATTTATCTTTTTAATATAATTGACTGACTATTTTTTGTCAGGAGGATGTCAGTGCTAACAGTAATGAAAAGCTGGGGGCAACGTTACTTCTCTGATCCACAAGCTATTTTACTAATTGTACTCCTAGCTGGCGGATTATTGCTGGTAATGTGGATGGGGAAAATTTTAGCTCCTGTTTTTGCCAGTATTGTGATTGCTTATTTGTTGCAGTGGGTTGCAAATATGCTGATACGTTGGAAGGTGCCCACTTTTGCTGCTGTTCTTATTGTCTATAGTGCATTCTTAGGACTATTTTTAGGCGCAATTTTAATTTTGTGGCCAATTATATGGGATCAATTTTTGCGCTTATTTGAAGAATTTCCCTCTATGGTGGTAAGTTTTCAACATTATCTATATTTATTACCAGAAAAATTTCCGCAATATTTCACCAAAGAAACCATTGACGGATGGGTTGCTGGTTTTCTAGTGCAACTAAAGCAATCGGGTAAATTATTGTTCTCAATTTCGTTGGCTTCATTACCTGGTGTTATCTCGTTAGTCGTTTATCTTGTCTTTGTGCCTTTAATGGTTTTCTTTTTTCTCAAAGATCATCAAATTATTTTACGTTGGATCAAAAACTTTTTGCCATCAAATCGACAGTTGCTAGCTCAAATTTGGAAAAATGTGCACAAACAAATCGGAAATTATATAAGAGGCAAAGGGGCTGAAGTTATTATTGTTGGGGTGGTAACTTTCCTTGCTTTTTATTGGTTTGGGATGCGTTATGCAGCATTACTGGCATTACTTGTAGGGCTTTCGGTTTTAATTCCTTATATCGGCGCTGCATTAGTTACTATTCCAGTAGTTTTGGTAGCCTTTTTTCAGTGGGGGATAGGGGATCAATTTATTTATTTATTGATTACCTATGGTGTTATTCAAACCCTCGATGGCACCCTTTTGTTTTCTTTATTATTTTCTGGCGTCGTCAATTTGCATCCCTTAGCTATTATCATTGCTGTATTGGTTTTTGGCGGATGGTGGGGATTTTGGGGCGTATTTTTTGCCATTCCTCTTGCCACTGTTGTAAAAGCGGTTTTGGAAGAATGGCCTCGAAATTATAGTCGTATCACATGAGTTTTCAGGTAGCCCCGAGTTATCTCGCAATCCGCTTTCGCTAAAGCTTCGGCGGATCTGCTATAAAACCTCGATGGCATAATCGGCTAGACGTGAACGCTCTCCACGCGCTAGCGTAATATGTCCACTATGAGCCCAATTCTTGAAACACTGTACAACATAGGTTAATCCTGATGTGGTGCCGGTGAGGTAAGGGGTATCAATTTGGTTAATATTTCCCAAGCAGACAATTTTAGAACCAGGGCCTGCACGTGTAACAAGTGTTTGCATTTGCTTAGAAGTGAGGTTTTGCGCTTCGTCAATGATAATAAATTTGTTTAAAAAGGTACGTCCCCTCATAAAATTCAAAGAGCGGATCCGAATATGACTTTGTAAGAAGTCTTGTGTTTTAGTGTGATCTTTATGTTCATTTTCTAAAGATTGTGTAATGACCTCTAGATTATCCATTAAAGCACCCATCCAAGGTGTCATTTTTTCTTCTTCGGTGCCAGGTAAAAAGCCGATATCTTCACCAACAGGCACGGTGACTCGTGTCATAATAATTTCACGGTAACGATGTAAATCAATCGTTTGAGAAAGACCTGCTGCAAGCGTTAATAATGTCTTCCCTGTGCCTGCAGCGCCAACTAACGTGACAAAATCAATTTCAGGATCCATCAATAGATTCAAGGCAAAATTTTGTTCACGATTACGCGCATTGACTGTAAAAACTCTATTTTTATGTTTACGATAGTCTTTGACAAATTCTATTTGTGCCACATTCCCTTCTATTTTCCGGACAATGGCTTCAAAATTATCATCGCCGCTATAAAGGCATAAATTAACAAACCATTGTGATACTGCTTCGCCTGTTATTTTATAGAAAGTACGTCCATCTTCTTTCCAAGAAGACATTTCCTGGCCATGTTTGTCCCAAAAATTAGCAGGTAATTTAAAACTACCGGTATACATTAAGTTGAGATCATCCAGCACTTGGTCGTTGTGATAATCTTCAGCATGAATACCAAGGACAGCTGCTTTGATTCGTAAATTAATATCTTTAGATACTAACGCTATATGTCGGTTTTGATATTTTTCTTGCAGGGCAAGTATGGTACTTAAGATGGAGTTATCAAGTTTACTGCCAGGCAGAATCGCAGGAAGTTTCGAATCGAACATTTCTCTTTGGAAAAAGAGCTTACCTGTGGGTAAGGTAAAATCTTTGTTAAGATAGCCAGGAAAGACTAAATGAATGCCATCAAAAATATCCTTTTGCACAGTATTTTTGATTAAACCGTCTAGATAGCGGTTGGCTTCTCGAATATTGCGTGCTGTATCAGAAAGTCCTTTTTTCCCTTGATCTAATTCTTCAAGAACCACCATGGGTAAGTAGATATCATGCTCTTTGAAGCGAAATAAGGCGGTTGGATCATGTACGAGCACATTAGTGTCCAGTACATATAGGCATTTATCTGTTTTGCGAACTCGAGAGCGGGCGGCGTTCATTGCGATATCTTCCTTGATTCGTCAATAGCTTTCCCTTCCCTCGTGGAGAAGGGGTTAAGAAAAAAAGAGAAATCTTTAGTAGCATGAACTCATTAAAGTGCTTTTACAGCTTCCAGTACCTCATTGACATGATTGTCGACTTTTACTTTGCGCCAAATTTGTCTAACTACACCTTTAGTATCAATGAGAAAAGTGCTACGTTCAATTCCTATGGCTTTACGTCCATACATATTCTTTTCAACTAAAACTTCAAAAAAATTGCATAATTTTTCATCTACATCAGCAATAAGCGTGAAATTAAAGTCGTGTTTTTTGGCAAATTTTTCGTGACAAGTTAGACTGTCACGCGAAACGCCAATGATTTGAGTATTAAGCTTTAAGAATTTTTTATACTGTTCGGCAAAGTTTTTGCCCTCTTGTGTGCACCCCGGCGTGTTGTCTTTGGGGTAAAAATAAATCACGATATTTTGACCTAGCAAATCTTGAAAATTTTTTAAGCTTGAGTCTGTTGATTCAAATGATAGAGAAGGTAGTGGCTTATTGAGCGCAACTTTTTTCATGTTTGTTAGTTTTCTTAGTTGTTACATGTTTTTAAAAGGCTCGATGACAGCATCAAGGTTCCTATCTTCACAATAAACCATAAAGCGTTCTCTGATGCTAGCAATATGTTGTTTGGCAGGAATATTGACAATAAATGTGATGCTGGTCATGACTGTATGATTTTTGGCGGCATAAGTTTCGCATTCCATGGTATCAACATAAATGTCCTGTTGCATAAAAAAGACAGCAAGATCATTCAGGATACCAGGTCGGTCCTGCGCAATAATTTGCACATGGTATGGTAGTGCTGCGGGAATACTCGTGCGCGGTAAAGTTCTTTTGGTCTGAATTGAAATGCCATATTGCTCGGCTAAAGGGGGTAAGGCTGCTTCAAGCTTTGCAACAGTGTTCCAGGTTCCGGAGAGATGTAGCAACAGAGAATACTCTTCTCCAACGCTAGTTAATTTACTTTCGATAATATTGCAGCCGCTTTGCTTACTGGTTTTGGTAAAGGCTTCTAATACGCCAATATCATGTTTACCTAGGGCAGTAATGACAAGATAATGTTGATTATTCACGTTCATAGATGGTCACCTACCCGATGGCACTGCTGATGATACACATTAAGTAATAAATCTGAGTTCCAAAGTTTACCACTAAATGAAACCGTATAAAGTGATATTCCTCTCAAAACTACCCAGGGAAAGAACATCTTGTCGCTTGTCATGAAAGCACCGGCGTGCTAGGTTTGCCGGTATCTAATTTAGAGGGGATTTGCCCATGTTTAAAGGAAGTTGTGTTGCGCTTGTTACGCCGATGAAAGGCCAAAACGAGGTAGATGAGAGCGCTTTAAAGGACTTGGTGGAGTGGCACATCCAACAAGGTACTCATGCGATTGTGGTTGCTGGCACAACTGGAGAATCTGCAACTTTAACCCCTGAAGAACAATATCGGGTAACGTCTTTAGTTTATCAGGTTGCTAGAAAACGGATCCCAATCATTGCTGGAACGGGTTCAAATTCAACCGCAACCACCATTAATCATACCCAGGCAGCAGAAGAAATAGGTGTAGATGCGTGCTTAATTGTTACACCTTATTATAATCGTCCGACTCAATATGGACTGGTTCAGCACTACAGCGCAGTGGCTAAAGCCACCAAAATGCCCATTTTGCTATATAATGTTCCTACTCGAACAGCATGTGATATGCAGCCTGAGACGGTTGCTACCTTAAGCAATATTCCTAATATTGTTGGTATTAAAGAGGCAACAGGTAATTTACAGCGTTTAACGGCACTCATTGAAAAGTGTAAACCGGGTTTCACTTTTTATAGTGGAGATGATCCCACCGCGCTGGAATTTATGCGTCTGGGGGGACATGGGGTTATCTCAATTACATCAAATGTAGCGCCAAACTTAATGCAACAAATGTGTCATTTTGCCGTGACAAAAGAATTTGATAAGGCCAAGGTATTGGATGATAAGCTACAACCTTTGCATCGCATGCTTATTGTTGAGCCCAATCCTATTCCCGTCAAATGGGCATTATATCAAACGGGTAAAATAGCAAATGAAATACGTTTGCCTTTAACAGAATTGTCGATTGAGCATCATGATAAAATGAAGCAAGCATTACAAATTGCAGGATTGTGAGGTGAAGGGTGAGTAAGAAAAATTATTTAAAATTAACCGCTTATTTATGTTTGATAGTGTTGAGTGGTTGTCAGCAAATGAATGATAAAAGATCTCAATATGTGAGAAATCGAAGCCAGGATTATCTTAAAAGCTCTGTGATTGCACCTTTACAAGTGCCAGAAGATCTTTCTTTGCCTGCAGCTTATGAGGTGTATCCTTTGCCAAAAGACATACCCGAATTGGGATCGCTTCAACCTGTTTCTTTGATCCCCCCTGGCTTTGGCAGCGAATTAAACTAGAATTTTTTGTAGTGTGAGGAGAAGTATTTTGGAAACTCAAAAATTGTTATATACCGGTAAAGCGAAATCCCTTTACACCACTGAACATCCTGATCAATTACTCTGCGTATTTCGTAATGATACCTCTGCGTTTGATGGACGAAAAATAGAGCAGCTCGAACGCAAGGGAATGGTGAATAACTACTTTAATGCGTTCATTATGCAGAAACTGGCAGAAAATGGTGTTCCTAATCATTTCGTCAAAATTGCAAAAGACGATGCCTCTATTGTAAAACGTTTGGACATGATCCCTGTTGAGTGTGTAGTGCGTAATTATGCAGCAGGGAGCCTTTGCCGCCGACTTGGGATTGAAGCAGGTTTGGAATTAACACCACCTACCTTTGAATTTTTCCTTAAAAATGATGAATTACATGATCCCATGGTGAATGATTCGCTCATCCTCACTTTTAAATGGGCTACGCAGCAAGATATCGATCAAATGAAAAAATATGCCTTTGCTGTTAACGAAGTATTGAAAAAGCTTTTCTTGGATGCAGGTCTATTACTTGTGGATTATAAGCTAGAGTTTGGTCGTCATGAGAGTGGTTTGCTACTGGGTGATGAGTTCTCTCCAGATGGTTGCCGTATTTGGGATGCCAAAACAAAGAAAGTATTGGATAAAGATCGCTTCCGTAAGGAAATGGGCGATGTGGTTGAAGGATATGAGGAAGTTGCTCAGCGCTTAGGGATTAAATTACCTCAGGTTGCTTGATCAATACCAAATCAGATAGAGCAGGCTTTAGCTTAAAGCTTGCTCTAAATCTTCTATTAAATCTTGCGGATCTTCGATCCCTACTGAAATTCTGACTAATGTATCTTCAATGCCAATCTTTTGTCGATGTGAGGCAGGTATAGCTGCATGCGTCATGGTGGCAGGATGTTCTATTAATGATTCAACTGCGCCTAATGACTCTGCTAAAGTAAATATCTGCAATCGTTGTAAAAATTGCAGCACATCTTCAGTATTACCATTGAGTACAACGCTTACCATTGCGCCATAATCACGCATTTGTTTCGTGACCAGTTCATGTTGGGGGTGATGAGATAAGCCAGGATAAATCACTTTTTTAACCCGAGGATGATGGCTTAAATATTCCGCAATAATTTTCGCATTGTCGCAATGAGCAGACATACGTACATGCAAGGTTTTTACTGAGCGTAATAATAAATAGCAATCCATCGGGCTTGGCACTGATCCGACGGCATTTTGCAAAAAGGATAATTTTTGGGCTAAAGCATCATCATTTAAAATAAGTGCCCCTCCTAAGATATCAGAATGTCCACCTATATATTTTGTTGTGGAATGGCAAACGATATCCGCGCCCAAATCTAAAGGGTTTTGTAGATAAGGTGTTGCAAAGGTATTATCAACGGCAAGTAATACCTCGGGAGCATGTTGTTTTCTTAGCTCATTGACATGTGCAATATCGATTATCTGTAATAAAGGATTAGAAGGTGTTTCTAACCAAATAAACCGTGTTTGTGCTGTTATTGCTTTGATAATTTGTTCAGGTTTAGTCATATCACACTGGGTAAATGTGATACCTAATTGTGAAAATACTTGCGAGAATAAGCGCATTGTCCCACCATAAACATCATTGCTTAGTACCACGTGGTAAGGACTGGGGAAGGCTTGCAGCAATGTACTTAAGGCCGCGCATCCTGAGGAAAAAGCTAAGCAATAGTTACCGCCTTCTAAAGCCGCAAGCGTGCTTTCAAGAATATCGCGCGTTGGGTTAGCTGTTCTGGAATATTCATATTTACTAATAGGCTCACCAGGCGCTTTTTGAGCATAAGTTGTAGACAGATAAATGGGGGGCATAACGGCACCTGTCACTTTATCGTAGTGAAAGCTACCGTGAATGGCTTTTGTGCCAAATTGAGGATCCAGTTTTAATGCTTTTTTATTCATAGGGAAATCCGTTTAATTTCATCCATTCATCATTGAGAAACTTACTGATATAGCGTGAACCGGAATCGGTAAGCAAGGTGATCACGGTCTTACCAGGGCCAATTTCTCTGGCAATTTCACAAGCAACATGTACTAAGGCGCCAGATGAACCGCCGCAAAATAGCCCTTCTTCTCGAACAAGTTTTCTTGCCATCGAAAAAGCTTGGGCATCGTTGGTCTGACGCATTTCATCTATAACAGAAAAATCCAATGCTTCGCAAAGGATGTCTTCACCAATACCTTCTACTTTGTACACTTGTGGTTCGACTAATTTTTTCGTGTAAAAATAATCATAATGCACGCTACCAATAGGATCTGCACCCACAATCTTTATTTTCGAGGTTTTTTCTTTAATAAAACGACCTACGCCAGAAATCGTGCCGCCTGTTCCTGTCCCTGCGACAAAGACATCGAATTTTCCTTCTGTTTGTCGCCAGATCTCTGGACCTGTGGAATGATAGTGAGCTGCGATATTATCTTGATTATGATATTGATTAACATAAAAGGCATTGGGTGTTTCTTTTGCAATTTGTTTTGCCTTTTGCACATAGTGTAAAGGTGAATCTCCTGGCACATCAGTCGGGGTAACGACAACTTCTGCCCCAAATGCTTTGAGCATATCAATTTTTTCTTTGCTCATCTTGTCGGGTAACGTAAAAATACAACGGTATCCTTTCACCGCGGCTATCATTGCTAATGCTAAGCCTGTATTCCCGGAGGTATTTTCAACAATGACGCCTTTAGGGCGAAGGAGCCCTTTTTTTTCTGCTTGATCAATGATATGAAATGCCATGCGATCTTTCACAGAGCCTGAGGGATTCATAAATTCGCATTTAACAAGCACAGTTGCCGCTTGGTCATTAATAACGTGGTTGAGCTTTACCAGTGGGGTTTGTCCAATGCACTGTAAAATAGTTGGTGCGTAAGCCATTTTGTGCTCACGAAAAAAGTGGGGCGTATCTTAAGGTATAGCAAAACTTGTACTTTAGAGCACAAGTTGTTGCTATATACAGTGGAGAAAATAAAAGATCTCTATGGACGAGTCTTTTTGCTTTCTGATTTTTTAGCTTCCATCGATTGCTGTTCTGGAAATACAGGCAAGTCCGTTTTAGGAGATATGGGCATGTCAGCCTCTTGCGAAGCAAGCAACCCCTTTACTGCCTTGGTTGTATCTGTAAAAGTAAAAAGAAGATTACATTGAGTCTCCTCAACATCTAGCTCGTCTGTCTCGCATCTGTCCCAGTTAATGGGGATTGGACGTCGTTTTGTCATAACAACGCTGGAAGAGCCCTCTTGTTTAGTTAAAGGAGAGCCAGGAAGAGAGTCAACTACAGGAGGTGTTACCTTGGTTGGGGTATTCACTGAATGCTGTGTGATTGCTGCAGAGATAATATTTTTCATTTTCAGCTGAGGATTGGCAGAGAATTTTGCCATAATGAATTTTCGCACAGGTAAAACATCTGTCAGACATACTCGAGCCATGGATAACATATTAAATTTAATTTTAGCTGAATGTTTAAAGTTGTCACCAGGCGCATCTTTAATAATCATCGTGATAGTTTTTAAAAGGCGAATATCTTCATAACCTGGCACCCACTCTGGGATAGCGCTGACATAAATCGCAGGTAAAGCATTTTTCTTCTGATAAAGTAATCGTTTAATAGCTGGGTTCACTAGTTCCATTGCAGCATTGGCAAAGCGTGTTCCTATCCCTAAATTTTTAACGCATTGTCCTTTATCACCGATCAAGTTGAAGGCTATTAAATGAGTATATTGACCGCTAGCATCGGGCGCATCAATCCCTGCTTTGCGCATAGCTTGAGTTGCTCCAATATCTCCCATCACTTTGTTTTGTGAAATTTTCCTTGGGTTTTCTCCATCACGTTTACGTTTACGTGATAAGGCCTCTACTTTTTTAATTTCTTCTTTAGTAATCTTAACATCGATAAGGCCATTCATATCGCCTTTTGGAATAGGCGATTTTTTGATCCAGTCTTTTGGTTGTGAAGGGAACGCAATCTCTTCACTAGATACTTTATCTTCAGGCAAGAAAAGTGTCATTGCACCATCATCGCATTCAATCAGCCGAGAAGGTAAAAATTTAGAGCCCTTAGGCGTTGTTGCATATCGTGCTAAAGGACCTTTTTCCGGAGTGGAAAATTGAAATTTTGTAGGTGTTAATAATACAGTTTTATGCTTTTTAGTCGGGGTGTGTAATTCATTATTTTCAAATTCGATCTCAAGTTCTGTTGAATTCGCAAAAATACCCCTTTTGGCAGGAGAGCTATCCGCATCCATTAATTTAATGAGATTTTCAGTGTGATGCGAATCAGGATTTATTTGACGTCGTTTTCTATCTTGCGAAGGATGATAAGATCTTTCATCTTTAGGTGTTTTTTTACGTACGCGTGGTTTCTTTGCTTTTGGTTCAGGCTTCTTAGGGGAAGCATCAGCTTTTTTGAACTTTTTTGCCGGGGATGTCTCTTTAGAATTTGTATCTTTAATTCTTGCCATTGTAATTACACTAATTTTATTGGTTGATTGATTATTCCCTCATTTCGTTTCCCTGACAAAACGCTTTATTATAAGGGACTAGGCGGCATATGCAAATACAAATGCCCCTATTCCCAAACAAACAGATACCTTTATTTCTGTAATATCGTTAGAGGATAAGTTGCAGCGATAGGAAGCTGACGGCCATGGCCAAATGCGCGGCGTTGCACGCGTACAATAGGAGGAGATTGTCTTCTTTTAAATTCAGCCCTATCCACCATCTGATGGATGCTACTAATTAGCTCATCAGGTAGTGCAGCTGTTTGTTGCTGATAGGTTTGGCGTTCGGCTTGCGGGAGGAGATCACCTTCTATGTATAGCTTTAAGATAGGATCTAGTATTTCGTATTCAGGCAGAGAATCGGCATCTTTTTGATTCGGCGCTAACTCTGCACTTGGCATTTTTTGAATAATAGTATTGGGGATCAACGAATCAGGGTGTAGCTGATTAAAGTAATTGGCAAGTTTATACACATCCGTTTTGTAGAGATCGCCAATCAGGTTAAATCCGCCTGTCATATCACCATAAATGGTTGTATAACCTACACTAAGTTCACTTTTGTTACCAGTAGAGAGTACTAATGCGCCTGTTTGATTAGAATATTCCATGAGAATACGCCCACGTAAACGTGCTTGGATATTCTGTGCCGTGATGGAAGAGGCGGCTTCACCAAAAGTATCAGAAAAACGTTTTAAGGCCAGTGAAAATTCTTCTTCAATAGAAATAGTGTATAACTTTACTTTAAAGTTTTCACAGAGGGCGATTGCATCTGTCACGCTCCCCGTCGAAGAGTATCGAGATGGCATTGCTAAACCAAATACCCGATCATGGCCAAGTGCTTTAACTGCTAATGCTAAAGTTAAAGCACTATCGATGCCGCCAGAAATGCCAATGACAACCGTACTGAAGCCACACTTAGCGACATAATCTTTCAGTCCAAGCAATGTTTGCTTGTAAAAAAGCGCAACATCATTGGGTTCTGAATAAGGTGCTAAACCTTGTATTGGTTTTATCGTTCCTTGATTTACTTCAACTACGCCCGTATCTTCTTCAAATTGTTTTAAGCTTCCTTGAATCTGGCCTGCTTTGTCGACAATGAAACTCGAACCGTCAAATACGATATCATCATTCCCACCTACTTGATTAGAGAACAAAAGAGGGGCGGCACATCGTTTAGCAATATGAGAGAAGTGGCGAGTCCTTTCTTGGTGCTTTCCAATATTGCTGGGTGAACCATTGATACAGATAATAAGATCAAGTTGTTGCTCTGCTAATGCATCGACAGGATCGCATGCATAAAGATAATTATCAAATCCTGCCCATCCATCTTCGCAAATCAGGAAACCGCAACGCAAATCTTGGAATTGATAAATACCAGGTGTGTGGCCTGGCGCAAAATGCCTTGCTTCATCGAATATGTTATAAACAGGGAGTAATCGTTTATGATAGGTAAATTCTATTTGTCCTTTGCTAATCAGACATAGACTATTGTAATAAGGTTGCCCTTTATCTTTATTTTCAGTGATAAGTCCAATCACAATACTGGTTTGTGTTTGTCGTGTGCATTCTTGAAGCTTTTTTAAGTAAATATTTTGAGTTTCCAAAAAGCCTTCTTGCAAAATAAGATCTCTGGGATGATAGCCAGAAAGACAAAGCTCAGAAAAAACAACCAGATCGGCTGCGCTTCCTTTGATAGCAGCTTCAATTTTATGAAAATTACCTTGAAAATCACCAATTTTGTAATTTAATTGGGCTAGCGCAATACGCATATTAATCTATCTCACAGGTGGAATACTTTTTTGATGTGGTTAAGATAGTTACTGTCTTCGCAAACAATCTTGCCAATGCTATCAGAGATTTTGATAACAGGAAGAGAATTCACATGAGTCATTTTAATAACAATATCCAACGATTCAAAGCCAACATCATTCGTTAAATTAGTGCCAATACCAAAATAAGGTTGGCATTTGTTTTTAAAATAATCATATATTTTAGCTGCTTTAGGCAGGGTTAGACTGTCACTAAAGATAAATGCTTTAGTAGAGGGATCTATTCCTAGCGATTTGTAATGTTTAATCGCTTTGTCTCCCCATGCAAAGGGATCTCCTGAATCTTGGCGTAATCCTGCATAACGTGTTGCCAGATCTGTATCAAATTCCTTTAGAAAGATATCCATTGTCAGCACGTCGGTTAAGGCAATACCCAAAGCGCCTTGATATTCTTGTAACCAAAGATTGAGAGCAAACTTCTGGCTACTTTCAAGTTCTGGCGCTAAAACTTGAAAGGCCTGCAAATATTCATGGGCCATCGTACCGATAGGATGGAGCTCAAGGGCTTGAGAAAAATGAATATTACTGGTTCCTACAAACTGCTGTGGCAGCATTTCTTTAAGGGAGAGCAATAATTCTTGTTGCCAATCTTTTGAGAATCGACGACGGGTACCAAAGTCTGAGAAATGTAATTTATCGTAATGATTATCTTTTAAGAAGCTGATTTTCTGATGCAAGCGTTGACGCCCCTCTTGCAAGTCAGCATTGGGAAAATTGTCACGGTAATATACCTCGCTAACAATGGCTAGAATAGGCACTTCGAATAAGATAGTTTCTAACCATGGGCCTTTTATACTTATGTCTAAATTTTTTTCTACAGTGATGTCAATGTGTTGCAGGTTTAATTGAAAATTTCGTAAATAATCAATGAAATCTCCTTTAAAAAAAGGCAAAGAAGCTAAATAAGAGAGCTCCTTCTCGCTAAGACGCAAGGCACATAAGTTGGCTGCTTCTTCTTGAATATGTTTCACATAAGGCGAGAGATCAATAGGTTTACGGCATTTGAAGCGATAAGCTACTTCAGTCTTAGGATAATGATGAAATACACATTGCATCATTGTAAACTTATATAAATCTGTGTCTAGAAGAGAGTTAATAATCGGGGTTTGCATGCACGGCCTCAAGGCTTATATTCAGAAGAATCAACAGCATCAGCGCAATAACCATATTTAGGCATGCTGAATACTCTTTTGATGCATCAACAATTGCTGACTTGATTCAATAATGATAGCGCCATGTTGTTGCATTTGCGTGATGGCAGCTTGAGTCGTTTGGGGATCTATGCCTCGGCAAGCAGCCAAATTAAGGATAGTTTCAAAGCCAGCGCGAAGCAGCTGCAAAACCGTATTTTTGACACAATAATCAGTTGCTAGCCCACCTACGATGACTGTTTTTACGCCTTTGTTGTGTAAGAACTCAATGATACCTGTACTTAGTCTTTCTTTTAAATCATGAAAGCAGGAACCATAGGGGTGCATGTCAGGCTCAATGCCTTTCCAGACGAAAAAATCATATTTTGCTGGATGCGGCAAACCTTGAATTGACTCAAATCCTTTCGTGCCTGGAATGCAATGTGCTGGCCAGCGCACATCGATATTATCGCCCTCAATGTTACTTAAAGCAGGAGCTTCACCTGTGGCAATCCAGATGGCGTGCGGAGGATGTGCTTCTTTAGAGCCTATTCTGTATCCAGCAAATTCGGCTTGATGATTAAGCTCATCTACAATTTCATTCCCATAAGGCACGGGCAGCTCATTTGGACACAATGGTGTGAAGCTATATTGTGCATCTACATCAATACTGGCTACTTGTGCTTTTGGACCAATTTTAATCATATACAGCAACTCACTTGACTTAGTGGCACACCCACACTAACATGATGGAATAAGCAGCTAACTTTGTCAATGAGGAAAACCACGTTATGCAACGTATTGGGGTACTTGGTGCCAGCTTTAATCCACCTACTATTGGACATCAGGATGTGATTAATCAAGCGCTCCCTTTTTTTGATGAAATTTTATTGGTGCCAAGTGTATCACACCCCTTTCGAAAAGTTTTAGCGCCAATACATCATCGATTAGAAATGTTAAAAATATTTATTGAAAATTGGCAAAAATCTATAGTCCCGATCAAAATAATGAATATTGAAGAAACAATGCAAAAATCACGTCAAGAGCCTGGACCTATTTATACTTATGACGTACTTTCTGCTTTAACGGAGCTTTATCAATCTTATCAAAAACCTTTTCAAATTCACTTTATTCTTGGGCCAGATATTTTCTCAACGGAAGTTTGGCATAAATTCCACCGTTACCGCGAAATTGAGGAAAAATGGCCGTTGTTTATTGCTAAGGAAAATATTCACGTTCATAGTTCTTTGGTCAGGGAAATATGCGTAAAGTACGCCAAAGAACCACTATTACGTCGAAATGAACTCATTCATTTGGTAGGAAAGCCAATGACTGATTACATTGAGTGGCATGGTTTATATAGGGAAGAGAACGCTCTTAAAGACATGGAAATAAGTAAATTTAATGCAGTATGAACAGCCTTTATTGACAATTGATTTAGTCGTCTTTGCGTTTCATCAAGAGGAATTATCGGTATTAGTTGTAAAACGTGATGCTTGTCCTTTTGAACACCATTGGGCTTTACCGCAAGGAGAAATTAATCCAACCATTGACGTAAGTTTAGAAGCAGCGGCAAAACGTCATTTAAAGCAATTGACTGGATATGAAGCACTTTACTTGGAACAGGTACAGACCTTAGGAAATCAACAGCGTGATCCCAGAGGATGGTCTGTTGCAATTGTTTATTATTGCTTAGCCGCGAGTAGCCAAGTCCTCAGTGGTAAATCGTTACAATGGATAAAAATTAACGATATTGTAGGAATGAAGCTCGCTTTTGATAATCACCAGGTGATTGATAGCTGTTTACAACGATTTCAAAATAAATCGCTTTATACCTCGCTTCCTCTCTTTTTGTTACCAGAAGAGTTTTCATTAACCGAACTGCAAAAAGCGTATGAATCCATTTTAGGTTTTAAAATGGAGAAAAAATCCTTTCGAAGACGTTTACTTGAAGCAGGTTTTTTGGAGAAAACTGGTAATATTCGCCGTGCTAAACATCGTCCTGCACAGTTGTATCGTCTTACCTCTTTGCAACCTTATTTTTTCCCCAGAATTATTGAAGGTGTGCGAGATAGTAAGAATGTAGAGTAAATTCTCTTATATCTTTTCTCCCATTCAATCAGTACTGCTGGTATTTTTTACTTAGAACTTGTTTCGCCTTTTGACGGTCCATATGTTAGATAAAAGTAGCTTGATACTTGCATATGCGCGAGGTAAAAAATGGGTAGAAAATTTTCAACTGATGCAGCACAAGATCAAGAGGAATTATCAGAAAATAAGGTGAGCCATGCTGTGGCTGAGCTCATTAGCATGACCAAAAAGATAAACGACACACGATTAAAAAAACAATGGATGAAGGTAAAAGAATTGTCGGATTTATCAAATAGATATCATCATGTTGATGATTATCGAGAAGAATTATTAAAACTTTGTAATCAGCTAAGTCTTTCAATTGATGGGGAAAATTGTTCTAAAAATAACATTTTTGAGATCTATAAAATCTACTCTTTGCTGGATATTTCTTTTAGAAAGCAAGCCGATCTTATCCAAATGAAACATGATGTTTATCGGTTGAAAGCAACAATCATACTAAATTTAAGATCGCATTAAGAAAATGAATGCCTCTGACCAATCAGAGGCAGATCATAGGGACAGGCTGCTAGGATATTCCAGAGGTGGCCGTTTCTTCTTCTTCACGTGCAAATACTAAGAGTTTTTGAATAGCAAAATTGGCAAAAAATAAACCAATGAGTGCTATCATTTTACTGGCATAGACATTGGCGCCCAAAAAGATGAGGCTAGAAATAAGTCCGTAGGAAAAAACAAGATTGACAAGACAAAGTAAAGTATACTTTAGTGCCTCAGGTAGAATTTTTTCCTTCGATCTGAAAACCAATTCTTTATTCAGCAAGAAATTGCAGCTACCAGAAAAAATTCTGGCTAAGGATTCACTGAATAAGATATGGCCGCATAACATAAAGGCTGCTGAAAAGGCGAAGAAATCGAGCAAGCCACTGACTATCGAAAAAATAAGAAAACGAAAGAAGACAAAATAAATTTTTAATGAGTCTATTAAAGGGTTAAAGTGAGAGCTTTTATTGGCATCTTTATACACGGTATGAATAGCGATCTCGTTTATTTTTATTTTTTGTTTAGACGCAGATATTAGCATATCTAATTCAAAATCATACCCTAGCGATCTTGTTTTAAGGAGTGATTTGAGAAATTCACGTGGGATCCCTCTAAGACCTGTTTGCGTATCTTGCAAGGACTGGCCAATAAGTAGCCGGAAAATCATTTTGGTAAGGTTGTTACCAAAGCGGCTGCGCCAGGGTACCCCTTCCTTAAAAGTACGAACACCCAATGTGAGAGCAAAAGGAAATTGTTTTAATTGCTCGCTGACTTGATGAATATCTTTAGCTAAATGTTGACCGTCAGCATCAGCCGTAACGACACCAGGACAATGACTATCATAATGTGTTAAAAAATGATTGAAGGCTGTCTTGAGTGCTTGGCCTTTTCCTAAGTTCACAGCATGATGCAAAACTTTGACAAAATCTAATTTTTCTAATTGCGTAAATATCGGTGAATAAAGAGGGCCTGAACCATCGTTAACAATAATAATGAGCTGCCCATAGACTTGAAGCTGTTCAATTAGCGATATTAAATTTTGATCAGGTTTGTAAGCTGGAATTATAATTATTGGCTGCATACAACAGGCTCACTTATTAATTCATCTACCGGAGCATCCAGAGAAATTTCCTGTTCTTTTTCGGGATAGGGAAAATGTGTCGGCAGAAGATAATGAAAAAGGTATTGGTTAAAATCATGGTTATGAACTATTTCTTGAAACGAAACGGTATCACTATATATCGTTCCGATAGGAATATGACGTCCTGTTCGTGTAACAATTTCGTCAAAATGCTCAAAAAATGGAAATTTTTTATTATCGTAGGTAAATGTAATATTTTTATCTTCTAATGCATCAGTAAAACTAAGCATAGTGAACAATTTACGGTCATCGCTATCGTTCTTCTCAACATGAAAAAGTGCCTGACCGTTGATAGTGGCATTTTTTAATTTCGCAAAAGCATTTTCACAATCCTGGCTTGAAGCAAAAAATAGATGGCCATCATGTGTCATATGCTGTTCAACCTGTGTCACAGGTATCTCTAATGCGTGTAACAGCTTGATGGGATCTTTTTGTCTATAGAGTACCCAGGGTGTTTCATGATTGGTGTTCATTTGCGATAAGCCATTATGGACAACGATGGCATCTTGAGGGAATCGCTTAAACAAATAAGCTAATATTTTATCAATGTACTGCAATCCAAATAAAATTTCAGGCGTGACACTTTTAGTGCCTTTTTTCCAATGATGGTGTTGCAAATGAGCAAGTGAATTAAGAAAAATAATGCTACATTGGGGCTGATATTTTTGCTTATATTCGGTAAAAAGCAGCGTTGAGATATAATCGAAATATGAAATAAAAACAAAGTGCTTTTTGCCATGGCGGATAATATTTTTTAATAAAGATAAGGTTTCTTTCATGATGCCAAGCGCAGCACCCGAGGCGAAAATAAATTTCAATAATTTTAAGCTTTTTCCGATGAGGGAAAACTTGTTTAAGCTTTGATAGTTTTTGGAAATATAGCGGGGCAAATCAAGCAGGTGATTAAGTTCGCTAGGGTGGGCACTTTCAGAGAAGGTCCATGGATCAGGGAGGAAAAAAGCTGTGTGCTTTGCACTTCTTTTTGCTCCATTCATTACCCCCCAAATGCCGGTTGTGATCCCATGACGACTTAGTGTCTCCCAGCATTGTTCAAACGCAAGATCAGGAACATCACCTAGGTGTTTGATTTGATGAGAATGAGAGGGAACTCCGGCATGAATTGATACCCATTGCACCCAGGGCTCTAAAAAACCGCTATTATATTTGTCCGGCATTTTGTAGTTTGCACGAGGCATCTTTAGCACTTTAGAAAGAAAAGGCAGATCATAAGTTTGTGTTGCGCTGGTAAGTAGCTCAACATTGAATTCGTTGAGCTCAAGAATGAGCACAGACTTTGACATACCGGACATCCTTTTTAGTTAGTCTTAAAACACTTTGTGCGATTTTTAGCGCTAATACTATAACGTGCAAATGGGATAAAAGTCCCGTATCATATTTATCCGCTCGAATGAAGGGAGTAAGCGTAAGCGAAGCCAAGCTTGCGAAGCAATCCCTTGCTCTGTTTTTTTGAGTGCAAGTGTTTGTGGAGAGGTGCCAGAGCGGCCGATTGGGGCGGTCTCGAAAACCGTTGTACCTTCGTCGGGTACGAGG
>MKTN01000038.1 GCA_001898235.1 Gammaproteobacteria bacterium 39-13 | reverse complement strand
GGAGTTGCCAAAATAGTTGAAACCGCATCTCCTAATTCTTGTACAGCATCTGAGACATGATCCTTGTCTTCTTTGGTCTTTTCTTTTTCAGCTATTCTTTCTAGGAATTGGGTTTCTATTTGTTGTTCACGTTTTTGTTCTTGTTCTGCATATAGTCTTTGTTCTATTTCAATTTGCTGTGCCGTTACTTCAATTTCACGATGTAAAGCAGCAATTTTAATAATTAATCGATGAATTTCTTCTGGTGTGGCAGCACCTAAGCCAATTAAATGATAAAGTGCTAATAATGCATTCACTAATTTCTGTTGCAAGCGTAATAAAATGGAAGGTCCACCAAATAATTTTTTTAGTTTTTCTTGTTCACGAATGATAATTTCTTTGAGCTTGTCTTGATCTATGTCTTCGCTTTTGAGTTTTTCCTCTGTAGCTTCAGTTAAACCAAGTTGCTCGAAGGCCTCTCGTCTCATGATATTGCGAGCAATATCTATACCGAGTTGTTTTAGAATTTGTAGGGATAAAAAGGTTGGGCTCGTCGTGAGGTTAGCAAATTCTTGGCCTGTAAGAAGCTTTTCAAGACGTGCGTGGTAGTCACTTTCTAAAGGTTCTTCTAACCGTGACAAAGGAGCCATATGCTAGCCTCAATATATTTAGTTTTAATTCTAACATATCACAAGGTGGAGTATAAGCACTACCGTAAAATGCTGAGATCGGGAGTGTTTTGATTTTTAAAGCAAATTCTGCAAGAAACACTCGCGTTTAGCGTAAATACAACAGTGGTTTCAAGAAAGCAGAGTAAGATATTTAAACAGTATGAGAAGCTTTGGAAGATACAGAAGAGGTAAATTTAAGGCGCGCGGCATTTGCCATGACCATTAAGGTGCTTAAACATATTCCTATTAGCATGATAAGGGTACTGAGTTGTCCAAACGCTGCAAAAGGAAGCATGATTAAGTTAAAAGCCAATGCCAATGTATAGTTTTGCTTTAGAATTTTCCGTGCTTTTATACTCAAAAGAAAACATTCTGGAATAAGCTTTAGCCCAGGGTTCTGTAGTGTAATATCTGCACATAGCACCGAGATTGGGTTGCTTGCACCAATCGCAATGCCAATATCGGCTCTTTTTAAAGCAGGTGCATCATTAAGACCATCGCCTACCATTGCAGTGACGTATCCTTGATCTTGTAGTGATGCAACTTGAGCTTCTTTTTCCTGCGGAAGTGCTTGCGCTGTAGCTGCAATTGCACCTAGTTGTTTTGCAATCGCATTCACGATAACAGGTCTATCACCACTTAGAACGCGCATTTCAATGTTACGTTGTCTAAGAAAACGTACAACATCCGATGCATCCTGACGTAACTTATCTTTTAGCTGAATCCGAGCAACCTCAATCCCGCCAATAGCGCAGTGAACAAAAATATGATCACGGTGTGAAGGTTCTTCTTCGGCCTCAATAACATCAGTTGGGACAAAAATGCCATTCTTTCTTAACCATCTTGCTGAGCCGATGAGGATAAATTTTCCTTCTACCATAGCTCTGATACCATTACCTGGGAAAACACATAAGCGGTGGATTTCGATATCGGGCAATTGTACAAATTGTTGTATGGCATATTGCACAATAGCATGAGCAATAGGGTGATGCGTATTTTTTTCAATCACAGCAATGAGTGGTAAAACTTCCTTCTTTTCTGCTTGATTACAATATTCCACTTCATTAACGACTAAATTGCCTTCCGTGAGTGTCCCTGTTTTATCGAATAAGATTTGTTCAACTTCTGCTAATTTTAGAAAAACTAAAGGATTCGAAATGAGGATCCCTTTTTTTGCACAGACTTCAAGCAAGCTTGCTGTCACCAATGGATAGGAAATTGCAATCGCACAGGGGCAAGTTGTGAGCAAAACACCGATAGCGCAAAATAGAGCGTATGCATTATCAAAGGGTAACCACCAACAATAAACGGCACCTGCTAAGGTGAAAGAGATGAGAAGGTGCCATAATGCAATATGATCACAAGGAAGTTGCGGCTGAATGTTGATATGCTTGCTTTGTATTGAAGCTAAAATTTTCCCAAAATAAGAGGTTGAAAAAATACTAGTTGCTTGGATAGTTACCGCTTTATCAAGATTATAAGTCCCAGCACGCACTTTCTCATTGGCAAATTTAGGAATAGCATGAGCCTCGCCTGTTAGCATGGATTCATCTACACTCGTATCGCTGTCGCATATGAACCCATCAACAGGAAAACATTCTCCCGGAGAAATATACAGCTTGTCTCCAACTTTGATATCTTTAAGCTGAGAAGCGTGGAACTGATCATCTGCTTTCATGATTTTGACTTGCTCGGAAGGTAGTTTGCTTAAATTTCTTACTAGCCTACCGACGCGTCGTTGGCAGAAGACTTCCAAATAACGGCTTGCATACACAATAAAAACAATCATGAGAATAGAATCAAAATATGCATAGTTATCTGAAAAAAGCAGAGTAATGTAAAGAGAATAAAAATAGCTACTAATTAGCGCAACCATTAAAGGGATATCAATCGAAAGACGAAGGGGGGAAATGCCTGGAATATGAGAACGCAAAAAAGGCAGACCTGTAAAATAGAGTATAGGCGTTGTTAAGGTGAGACCCGCCCAATAGTAAAGCTCCTGAGAAAAAGAAGGTGGTTTTCCAAACTGAATTAGCACTGAAATCCAAGTGAGAAATAGAACGCCAATTCCGCTGACAACCAACCGAAGCAACAAGCTTTTTTCTAAGTTAGCTATTTGTTTAATTTCTTGATGAATATGCGTTAGGATCATGTAAGAGGCTACTTCTTAACTTAAGACCTCTAAAAATTTTGTCCATGATAGCAAAAAAATTGCGTAGAGGGGGAGCAAATACACGGTAATATTTTAATGCATGCCCTCTTTGGAGAAGAGGGCATGTTAAAATTAATTGCCAGCTGTCTCTTCTAGTATTAATTTCGCTTTGGGATTTTTAGAAGTAGCAACCTTGCTCTTAATTTCAGGACTTGTCAGCACGAGACCTTTAAGAAGATTAAGTGCTTCATTTAGCTGGTAGTCTTGATTTAACAACGGTCTATTATCAGCTTCAGCTTTAGATGATTTAGCGGATTTATCATCAGCCTTTTCTGCAGACGGCGTTCCGTTATCAAGATGTCCTTCCAAATCAATTTCTCGGATATTGATCCAGTTTTCATTTTCATCTTGCTTGGGCTCTGGAATTTTGAGATCAGGGATTTCAATATCTGGGGTGATCCCTTTAGCCTGAATCGAGCGTCCTGAAGGGGTAAAATAAAGTGCTGTGGTTAATTTTAACCCATAATTATCTTTCAAAGGCAAGACGGTTTGCACAGATCCCTTTCCAAAAGATTGGGTACCGACAATTAAAGCACGTTTGTGATCTTGTAGGGCACCAGCAACAATTTCAGAGGCCGATGCTGAGCCACTATTGATTAAAGTAATAATGGGGGCACCATTAAGAACATCTCCTTCATGTGCCATCTCTTTGATTTCTGAGCCAGGAAGTCGTCCCTCTGTATAAACAATAAGGCCGTTATATTTAAGTTTGGATTTATCTAGGAAGGCATCCGACACTTTTACAGAAGACTCCAGGATCCCACCAGGATTATTTCGTAAATCTAAAATAAGTCCTCTCAGTGAGTTATTAGTTTCTTTCTTTAATTGATTGATTGCTTCGACTAAATCTTCCCCAGAATGTGTTTGGAATTGAGAAATTCGAATATAACCATAATTTTTATCTAGTACTTTAGAACGGATGCTTTTCACTTGAATAATATCACGTGTTACTTTCATCTTAAGAGGTTGCGTGGCGCCTTTGCGCACAACCGTTAAGACAATATTGGTACCGCGTTCCCCGCGCATCATCTCTACTGCTTTTTTTAGTGTCATTCCTTTGACAGGTGCGTCATCTAGGCGCACGATGACGTCGCCCGCTTTCAGTCCAGCTTTCGAGGCAGGCGTATCATCAATAGGGCTTATCACGCGAACATAACCATCTTCCATCGTGACTTCAATACCTAGTCCACCGAATTTACCAGAGGTATTAGCGCGTAGATCAGAAAATTCACTAGGATCTAAATAAGATGAGTGAGGATCCAGTCCTGATAACATGCCTCGGATGGCATTTTCAAATAATTCTTTATCTTCTACTGGTTTAACGTAATATTTACGAATTTGTTCAACGACAGATGTGAACCGTTGAAGATCATCTAAGGGTAATGTTTCAGCCAGACTTTTTTCTTGTGCACCAAGAGGATGTGTATAAACTCCCGCCTGTAAGGCTAAAAACAAAAACAATGATTTAAGCACGGGGCGGCGGTATGTATGTGGACTCATACATTATCCTTTTCTATCAGAGCAACAGCGCAAGCTACGCTGGCTGCTGCGGATCATCCTTGAAATTCGTCCAGTGGATTACTTTTGAATATACTCTTTGCATTCGAATTTTAGGCGCCCGCCTTCGCAATAGTTTCGGTGGGTCTTAGTGCTAACCTTTAAGGCTTAGGTAGATTGTTACCTTCGCCCATCACAACAGTCATGGCATTCACTGCTGCGACTGGGTGCCTAGCCTAAAAATCGACTGCTATGAGTATCTCTAATACCCTACCCTTGCTTGAACCAGGGATTAGGATCAAGAGCATCTCCATCTTTTCTTATCTCAAAGTATAAACCGGGTTCTGCATGTCCGCCGCTTTGTCCCACTCGTGCAATCATTTCTCCTTGATTTACCCAATCTCCTAGACCTTTGTACAGCTTCTGATTATTGCCATATAAACTCATATAACCATTACCGTGATCAACAATGATCAGTAAGCCTAATCCACGTAGCCATTCTGCAAATACAACCCTGCCAGGAAAAATCGTGGTAACAGGTGTGCCAGTTTCTGCTTTGATATAGGATTTCTTAGCATTATCCTTCTTTTGATTAGGTAAAGGGGTAAGCTTTGCGCCAGATTCTTGGATAGGGAATGAAAGTTGGTGTTTCATTTTCGCAAAATCTTGTGCAGGCTCGATGTAGGTAGGCGTGGTTGTTAATTTTTTTTGTAGAGCCTTAAATATTTGTTCAAGATGTTGTTCTTGCTGTTGCAATTGAGAAAGTTGTTCTTGATCACTACTAAGCTGTTTAGCAAGGTTAGCCAAAACCGTTTTTCTTTTGTCTTTTTTATCTTGGAGTTCAGATTGTTCAGATTGCAATTTTTGGGTCAAAGTTTGCATCTCTTGTTGTTCTTGGCCAATTTGTTCTTGCAGCAGTTGAATTCGTTTAAGATGGTTTTGTAATTCATTAATTTGTGCTGCACGTGCGTTATAAAAAAATTGATAATATTGATTGATTCTTGCCAAGGTTGACCATTCTTGTTGCTCAAACAAAAGTTGAAACTTTTCCTTTCGATAATGTTGAAAGGTTGCTTCTAACAGTTTGGCCAACGCTTGTTGTTGTGCAAGGCTTGTTTTTTGGAGCTGTTTCTCTTCTCGTTGCAAATGGGTTAATGACTCGACGTGCTGTGACATTTTATGTTGAGAGGTGCGCAAATTTTCAGAGCGTTCACCAATTTCTTTATCTAAAAGGGCAAGTTGTTGGGTTAAGGCTTTTTCTTCACTTTTACTTTGATAGATACTCTTCTCCAGTTTTTGCATTTGATTTTGCACTTTGAGAAGTGCTTTTTTTACTTTAGCAGGATCTTCTTTTTCAGAGGCAAAACAATCCCAAGGGATTGTCACACAAAGGAGGAAGGCACTGACCAGAAAAGGACGGTTTGTTTTTTTCATCATCATTATGCCATGCTCCTTTGGCGGTAATACTTGCGAAAATATTTGTTTTCTCTTTATTTGCGAGAGATTGTTACATAAAAATTATTGGTTTTTAGCACTTAGTTGTGCCATTGCGAGCTGAGCAAAGCAATCCATTGGTGCTATCTGAATCTTGGATTGCTTTGCTCAGCTCACAATGACGAACCAAATGCTTCATCCCTTTATACAATAACTATCTCACAAAATACGAGGGGCCTTATGATTCTAACAATGAATCTCCAGTCATCTCGATGGGTTTTTCAAGGTGCATAAGAGATAACAATGTCGGTGCAACATTAGATAATGTGCCAATGCCTTTTTTAAAATGAACTTTTTGTTTACCAATATAGATTAAAGGGACTAAATTGGTGGTATGAGCTGTATGGGCTTGACCTGTTTCATTATCTTGCATGCATTCGGCATTGCCATGATCAGAGGTGATTAAGGCTTCTCCCCCTGCTGATTCCAAGGCATCAATGACCTTATGCAGGCATTGATCTAATGTTTCAATGGCCTTTTTAGCCGCAGCAAAATTTCCGGTGTGTCCTACCATGTCTGCATTGGCATAGTTACAAACTATAAAATCAAATTTTTTCTCTAGGATATTTTCAACTAGTGCCTCAGTCACCTCAAAGGCGCTCATTTCTGGTTTTAAATCGTATGTTGCAACTTTAGGGGAAGGAATTAAAATTCGCTCTTCACCTTGAAAGGGGGCTTCAATACCGCCGTTAAAGAAAAAAGTGACATGAGCATATTTTTCTGTTTCTGCCAAGTGCAACTGTGTTAAATGTTGATTTTGTAAATATTCGCCTAACACATTTCGATGTATTTGCGGTTTGAATACGACGCTGGTTTTTAGATTTTTATCATATTCAGTAAGACTGACAAACTCTCCCAGCGTTGGATAGTTACCGCGTGAAAATCCATCGAAAAGAGGCTCAGTCATGGCATAAGAAAGCGCTCGCGCTCTATCTGCACGAAAGTTCATGTAAACCACAATATCTCCAGATTCAATGGAGATAGCGTGTTGATTTTCCTGAACGATACAAGTTGGTGTAACAAATTCATCCGTTTCTTGGCGTGCATAGGCTTGATTGAGGGCTTCTATGCCTGAGGGGGCGTAAAAAGTGGATTGTCCGTGCACAATGGCATTATAAGCTGATGCAACACGCTCCCATCGTTTATCTCTATCCATGGCATAATATCGCCCACTCACGCTGGCTAATTGAGCATTGGTTTTTTTCAGTTCATGATCTAATTTTTCTAGAGACGCTTTTGCGCTTTGTGGTGGTGTATCTCGACCATCAAGAAAAGCATGAACGTAAAGACGAGGCACAGCATTTTGTTTCGCCATTTCTAGGCAGGCAAAAAGATGATCTTCGTGGCTATGAACTCCGCCCGGTGAAAGCAATCCCATGATATGGACGGCTTTATTGGTTTCACGCGCACGTTTGAATGCGTTCAATAAAACAGGGTTTTGGAAAAATTCTTTGTCGCGAATTTTTTTAGTGACCAAAGTGAGATCTTGATAAATGACGCGTCCTGCTCCCATGGTGAGGTGTCCTACCTCGGAATTACCCATTTGACCCATTGGGAGCCCAACGTCTTCGCCACATCCCGAAATTAAGGTATGGGGACGATTTTTGATAAGCGTGTCCCAAGTAGGGGTATGAGCTGCATGAATCGCATTATCCGAGCCATTGAGGCGATGTCCCCAACCATCTAAAATTAGTAAAACAACTGGTTTACAACGTGTCATGTGAGCCTTACTCATTAATGATTTTATCTATTAGTCACTCATTCTAGGTCTGGCAAAAGCTGAGTTTCAAGTCGCTAGTTAACTTGATTGAGTGTATAATGCTTGGCTTTGAAAGATTTAGCAAAGGCACAATGTAGATGAACCCCTATATTTCATTTCTCATGGAACATTGGATGCTGAGTACAGCATTTGTTGCAATTGCGGTATTGCTTGCAGCAAACGAATGGCGGCATCGATCAATGGGCGTGACCAGCATCAGTCCGCAACAGTTAGTAGATTTTCTTAATCATGCTGGCGGTGTTGTCGTTGATGTGCGAGCAACTCCCCGTTTTGCTCAAGGACATATCCTGGGTGCAATAAATCTTCCGCAAGAAGACTTTAACAATCGAGTGAATACGCTCAATAAATACAAATCAAAGCCCGTTGTATTGGTATGCGATACAGGAGGCGTTTCGCCTAAAATGGGGCAACATCTCAAAGCAAATGGTTTTACCCAGCTTTATTATTTGGCTGGGGGGGTTCAAGCATGGCAATCTCAAGGGTTGCCATTAGTTAAGAATTAATTCGCACACTACAATCGAAGGAATGGAGAGCAAAATGGTAGAAAATGCACGAACGCAAGAAGGTCCCGTATTCACAATTCAACGTATTTACGTTAAAGATGTTTCTTTCGAAACGCCCCACGCTCCAGATATTTTTCGAGAAGAGTGGAAACCTGAAGTTAATGTTGATTTGCAAACAAAAACTAATCGCTTAGAAGAATCAATTTTTGAAGTGGTGTTACATTTGACTGTAACGGTTAAAATGGCTGATAAAGTTGCTTTCCTCGTTGAGGTGCATCAAGCAGGTATTTTTACCCTTAAAGGGTTCCCTCAAGAGCAGCTTTCGCATGCCTTAGGAAGTATGTGCCCTAATATTCTTTATCCTTATGCACGTGAAGCGATTTCAGATATCGTGATAAGAGGCGGCTTTCCACAATTGTTACTTGCGCCAGTTAATTTTGATGCGCTTTACTTGCAACATTTGGAACAGCAAAAGAAGAGCGCCGGAAAACAAGAAGAAACTACGACCAAACAATGAGTCAAATTACGCCAAAACGGTTTCTTGTGCTAGGGGCAGGTTCTTGGGGATCTGCTTTAGCACTTTATCTTGCGCGCTTACAGCATGATGTCGTGTTATGGGGGCACCGCAAAGATGAAATCCAACCGATTACTACAGGCAGGATAAATGAGCGATATTTACCTGGCTTTAGTTTTCCTCCAGAGTTGAAAGCAACCAGTGATTTAAAAGAAGCTTTTGAGCTTGCTGGGAACGAGGCTGTGATATTGATTGCTGTGCCCAGCCATGCTTTTCGTGATATGACAATGCGTATCAAGCCATATCTGACTGTAAAGATGGGGATCTTGTGGGCGACAAAAGGGTTGTCACAAGAAAGTGAATTTCTTCATGTTGTCTGTCAGCAAAGCTGCGGGCACCTTCCTCTTGGGGTTATTTCTGGACCCAGTTTTGCTAAAGAAGTCGCTTGTGGTTTGCCAACGGCAGTGACTATTGCAACAGATACGCCTTCCTTTGGACAACAAATGTTACAGGCATTTCACAGTGAGATGTTTCGAGTTTATCTTTCACAAGATTTAATCGGCGTACAGTTGGGTGGCGTTGTTAAAAATGTATTGGCCATTGCGGTAGGTATGTCTGATGGTTTGGGGTTTGGCGCCAATGCGCGCGCGGCGCTTATCACTAGAGGACTCGCTGAACTATGTCGGTTAGGTAATAAATTAGGCGCCGAGTTACAAACTTTAATGGGCTTGTCAGGTGTAGGTGATGTTGTTTTAACTTGCACGGATAATCAATCGCGTAATCGTCGTTTTGGTCTTGCATTAGGAGAAGGCCGCGCGATTGATGAGGCTGAAAAAGCAATTGGCCAAGTGGTCGAAGGGAAAATGAACGTTAAGCAAATAATGGTTTTGGCGAATAAACATCAAGTTGAGATGCCTATTTGTCAGCAAGTTTATGAAGTGCTTTATGAAGCATTGCCTCCGCAGCAAGCCGTTAATAATTTATTGAAACGTGAACCTAAAAACGAAACGTTTTTTTAAACTTTCTATTTAGAATTGCTTCGCACTATCGGCTTCGCGAGGCACATAGTGCCGAAGCAATCGATATTAGCCGTTATATGATAGATTGCTTCGCTTTGCTCGCAATGACAGATCCGAATTTTCTATATTGCAAAATCACACTGACGCCACGCTTCATAAACCATAATAGCCGCTGTATTGGACAAATTAAGGCTACGCTCACGCGTTACTTGTGGTAGTCGTAAAATTTGCTTGCTAGGGAATGTTGCTAATACATCTGATGGTAACCCTCTTGTTTCAGGGCCAAACAAGAAAGCATCTCCCTTTTGAAAAAGAGGTGAGGTATAGACTGTCTGTCCTTTTGCGCTCAGCGCAAATACACGAGAGAGAGCAAGCGTTTGTAAGCAGCTAGATAAATCAGGATGAATGTGAATTTTTGCTAAATCATGATAATCCAAGCCTGCGCGACGTAAGTGCTTTTCTTCTAGGGTAAATGACATTGGTTCTATCAGATGAAGTCTGCTACCGGTATTTGCGCATAAACGAATAATATTTCCGGTGTTAGGCGGGATCTCAGGTTGATATAAGATAATTTCAAACACGGCTTTCTCAGAAGATCAAAGAAAAGAATTTTCCCATAGACTTTTTAAGATAACAATGCTTCCTTCGCATAACGAAGGAAGCCAAAGGGTTTTAGAATAAAGAACCGATAGGAGCAGGATAGCCGTTAGCGCGATTTTGTATTTTCTCAATTTCACGCCATTCTACGGTATATTTTCCACCATTTGCTGCTTTATGCAATAAATCTCCAACGGATTTACTGCCAGAATATTCACTGGAATGAGAGATAGGAACATGTGCTTCTAGGAAGAGTTTATTATCAACTCGTCCGATTTTTGTAGGTTGGTGGATAATAGAAACTGGGGTTCCTATGCTGACCATACCAAATAATTGTTCGACATCTTCATTCAGCATTCTGATGCAGCCGTGACTACTCCTCACACCAACCCCTTTGGGGTACGGGCTGCCGTGAATGACAATATTTTTAAACCCAAGGTTCATCGCATAGTCACCTAAAGGATTGTTGGGTCCTGGTGCCCACACTTTTTCGATTGGCTGACCATGTGCTTCATGGTTTGCCATAATAGAATCTGGCACATTCCAAGTTGGGTGTTTTCGTTTAGTTGTCACTTGAGTCGTTCCCAAAGGCGTATTCCAGCCTTCTTGACCGACACCAACAGGGAAGGTTGAGACATGGACACCATCTGGATGGTAATAATACAGTCTCATCTCTGCCAAATTGATGACAATGCCTTTGCGAGGTCCTTCAGGAAGAATAAATCTTGAAGGGATCACCAATTTGGTGCCAGGGCGAGGATTGGAATAATCCACGCCAGGATTTGCTTCAACCATCTCATAGCCGCCCATATCGTAGCGACGTCCAATAGTTGAGAGGCTTTCGCCGTGGCCTACTGTTGCAGTTTGGAGATTACCAATAATGTTGCCGTTGTGCGGTAGCACAAAAGTTAAGCCAAAAGAGGCTTGAGAGGACATTAACGCGCCAATCCCTAGCATGCTTGCGACGAAAAACTTCCCTTTCGTCGATATAGTTTGTTTTTTCATTGGCGCACCTATTTTACGTTTTACTGCCCTATGCATTTACATCCGACTCTCTAACTATCGGCAATTACGGGTAAAGCTTAATGCAACTTGTATAAGTTTGTTACACTACTACAATTCATGATAAGGGGAGGTAGAAGATTAGAGGTCGATGTTGAGGTTGTAAAGCATCAAATCTGAATACCTATTCAGCAGGGCGATAAAATAATGAAGTATTTTAGGCGTAATCATCAGCCAAGATCCATAGGGCAAGTTGGCATCAGCTTTTCTTCTTCAAAGCTCGTGCTTGCGCATATCTTTGTTAAAGATAAAACGCCCGCGCTTGAACATATTAGTTACATAGAAGGTTCAGGCAAAAAACAGGCAAGTATTCTCAAAGAAAATGTAGAGCGGTTAAATTTACAAGGCGCACAAGCGAGTGTGCTCTTGCCATCGCGAGATTATCAAATTTTTTTGATTGAAGAGCCGCAAGTACCAGAACATGAAAAACGAGAAGCAATTCGCTGGTTGGTGGCGGAATATATTGATTTTGCAATAGAAGAAGCTGTTGTCGATTTTATAGAGCTACCGCGCAAAGTTAATAACGATGCAACAACAATGCTGTATGTTATTGTTGCGAAAAGAAGCAAGATAGATGAAGTGGTGACGTGGGTAAATGCTTCAGATTTAACAGTAAAATCAATTGACGTCTGCCAAAGTGCATTGCGTCATATTGCGATGCAGTTAGAGAATTCGGAAGAGGGACAAGCGTTATTACATTTTGAAGAAGATAGAAGTCATTTGATTTTGTTTAAGGAAAAAAAGCTCTATATGATGAGGGATATTGACCTGGGCTTAAGCATGTTTGAGGTTGAAGATAGCAATCAAGAGCAGCACAATTATCAAGATTTATCCTTAGAAATACAGCGCTCATTAGATTATTGTGCGAGTAATTTACGTAATGCAAATATCTCACGACTTATTCTAACGCCGCTTAGTGGAAAAAAACCTCGTCTATTATCACATCTTAGCAACCTGCTAGGATTGCCGGTTAGGGAAATTACTTTTTCCGAATTTTTGCAAGTTGAAGACAATTTATTTTTGCAAGATGAAACTATGAGCACTTTAGCAATTGGCGCAGCACTAAATCAGAATCAAAATTTATGATGATATTAAAACAGGATGTCAATTTATATCAACAAGAAGCAGAGTTTACTCCTTTGCTTTCAGCAACGCGTCTGATGCAAATTTGGGGGTTGCTTTTGATGGTACTTTTGCTGCTAGCCATAGCGCAAAAATGGACAGTGAAAAATAAGTTGGAAAGTATTGAAGCATTGAAAGTACAGCAAAAAACCATTGATACTCAATTGATAGCATTAAGTAATGAGGCGAAAATAAAGGGCAACGATCATCAAGTGAAAAATGATTTGAATGATATGAGAGAAAAGGTTGCAATGGTGGAAAAAGCAATTGCGTCTCTCAAAGAAGAAGAAAATAAAACGTATTATCCACTTTCTACTTATTTAGAAGGATTTGCAACGCGACATGTAAATGGGGTTTTTATTTCGCATTTTTACATGGAAAAGACGGGAAAGAAAATGATGTTTGAGGGGATAGCGCTTGAGCCTCGCTTAGTCCCTCTTATGATGCAGGCATGGGAAGGTATGCCACCCATGGTGGGAAAAGGCTTTCAGAGGTTTAAAGTGCAGCGCATAAATACGAATCAGACTCCAGTTCAATTTAATTTGCAGGCAGAATGATGCAATTTAATACAAAAAGATATTGGTTAGAACTGAAAAAAAAAATTAATGCAAGATCGCATCGCGAAAGAACTTTGCTGCTTGTCACTGGTATTGCGCTGATATGGGTGTTTATGTTTAGCTATATCATCACGCCGATTGGGAGCCAAATTGATGAGGCTGCTGAAGAGAAGAGTAACCTAGAACAACAATACCATGGAACGTCACAGGAACTTAAAAGGCTACAGAATAGATTGTCTGGAAAAGTAAACTCGCAGACAAAAGATGAATATCACCAATTAGAATCGCTTTTAATAGAGCATAATAAGACCTTAAGTAAGTTTAAGGAAAAGCTTATTGCGCCGGAGAAAGTTCCATTTTTATTGGAAAATATACTCAATGATTTTTTAGGCTTATCACTTCAGCGGATAGAGACATTGCCACCTCAAATTTTGGGTGAGCATAAGAGCGAAGAAGTAGTTGGATTATTATACCGCCAACCGATCAAAATCATTTTGATCGGGGAATACGGTGACCTACTGCATTATTTGAAGAAAATTGAGAGTTTACCCTATCCCATTTGGTGGCTGACGCTAGATTATAAAATCACACAATTTCCTAAGGCACAAATCAGCCTCACTGTTTATACAATTAGTGAGCATTTCAATTGGATTGGGGTTTAGGATTGATGCATGATTAAGAAACTAAAACTAGGTGATTTACTACTTGAACATAAGGTGATTACCCATTCTCAGCTTGAAAAGGCATTACACATTCAACAGTCTTCAGGAAAAAAATTAGGTGATGTGCTCATTGAGCTTGGATATATCACCGAAACAGAATTACTCCTATTTTTGTCAAAGCAACTTAATTTACCTTTTTTAGAACTTCAGTATTATAAAATAAAACCAGAGGTCATTCGTGAGCTCCCTGAGGCGATTGCTAGACGGTATCGTGTCATACCTATTGATAGAGTGAAAAATGGATTTCTGGTCGCCATCGCTGATCCGACTGACTTGTTGGCTTATGATGAAGTATCACGGAAACTCAAAAAACAAATTCGTCTTGTTGTAGTAAGAGAAAAAGATCTCGTTCGTGTCATTGACGAAGTATTTAGACGAACAGAAGAAATTGCGTCACTAGTAGGTGAATTAGAACAAGAAATCGGTGTCATTTCTCCTAAGAATGAATTAGATGAGGAAATGGGTGATGCACCGATTAAAAAACTATTGAATTCAATTTTTGAAGATGCAATTCAAGTGAATGCTTCTGATATTCATATTGAACCAGCGGAAAATGGTTTGCGCATACGCCAAAGAGTAGATGGCGTATTGCAAGAACAGGTTATGCGTGGGAAAAGCATTATCTCTGCCTTAGTGCTGCGTTTGAAGCTCATGGCCAGATTGAACATTTCAGAGCGACGTTTGCCGCAAGATGGCCGCTTTTCGCTCCAAATAAAAGAACGAAAAATTGATGTTAGAATGTCCACCATGCCGGTACAAAATGGTGAAGCAGTCGTCATGCGTCTTTTGGATCAATCTCAAGGTATTCTCAAGCTAGAAGATTTAGGAATGACTGAAAGACAACTTGTTGTGTTCAAACATCATTTAGCAAGACCACATGGCATGATTTTGGTCACAGGGCCAACGGGTAGTGGTAAATCAACGACGCTTTATGGCGGGCTATCTGAAATAAATTCTCCTGAGAAAAAAATTATTACCGTTGAAGATCCTGTTGAATATTCATTTGATAGGATCAATCAAGTTCAGGTACAGCCCAAAATTGGCTTAAATTTTTCCACCATTTTACGTTCTGGACTTCGTCATGATCCTGACATTGTGATGGTGGGGGAAATTCGTGATGAAGAAACTGCTCAAATCGCGTTACGGGCTGCAATGACAGGGCATCTTGTGCTATCTACACTGCATACTAATGATGCGTTGAGTGGTCCGATCCGTCTAATTGATATGGGGGTTCAGCCATATTTAGTGGCAAGTGCTGTGCGTTTGATAATGGCACAGAGATTAGCAAGGCGTGTTTGCTCGAGCTGTAGCGAGAGTTATGTTCCTAATAAGCAAGAGTTAAAATGGTTAGCTAGTATTACTGCGGAATCTTCTTCATCTATTCATTTTGCCAGAGGAAAAGGATGTACTCAATGTGGTATGAGAGGGTATAAAGGAAGAATTGGTGTGTATGAACTGATAGAAATGACGGATGAGATGATAGATGCCATTAGAGAGGGCGATCTGAAAACATTTGCTTCTATTGCGCAAAAAAAATCTTTCTATGTGCCACTGACGCAGCAAGCACTTCATTATGCCTCACTGGGTATTATTAGCCTTGAAGAAGTGTTGCGTTTATCGGTTGAATTGACACAAGATTGAGGGAAGCGATGCCTAATTATAAATACAAGGGGCGTGACAAAAAGGGACAAGAAGTCGAAGGCATGATTGAAGCATCCTCGCAAACCAATGTAGTGATGAAATTGGCGAGTGTCGAAGTTATTCCTATTTCTATTATAATGACCTCTAGTGAGATCACAGTAGAAGATTTATTAGGAAAATACCTGGGAATAGGGCAGCCTAAACTCGACGATCTCATTTTATGCATGCAACAATTGTATACTCTTTCTAAAGCCGGCGTCCCTTTGATTCGATCCTTGCGAGTGGTGAGTGAGACAACCGCTCACAGTGGATTGCGTAGTGCCTTAACGGATATTGTTATTAGTCTTGAGTCAGGCTTAAGATTAAGTAAAGCGTTGGAAAAACACCCTCATATTTTTACCACTCTCATTATTGCTATGATTGAAGTGGGAGAGGATTCAGGGCAGCTAGAGCATTCTTTTTTACAGATTAAAGAGTATTTAGAGTCTGAATTAGAAACCCGGCGACGTATTAAAACAGCCCTTAGATATCCAGCGATGGTTTTTGTCGCAATCATCATCGCAATAACTATTATCAATTTGATCGTTATCCCTTCTTTTAGCAATTTTTTTAATGCATTTGGTTCACAATTGCCGTTGCCAACGAGGATCCTCATTGGCTTTTCTGATATTTTTGTGCGTTATGGTTGGCTGTTGGCAATGTTTATTTTGATATTAACAGTAGGAATAGGTTTATTTTTAAAATCAGAGCGTGGTATATGGTGGTGGTCATATTTAAAATTAAGGCTGCCATTAGTAGGGAGTATTGTCAAGAGAACCATTTATGCACGGTTTTGTCGAGCATTTTCGCTTACTGTGACAGCGAATGTCCCCTTGCTTAAGGGATTTAAGATAGTTTCAAAGGTTGCAGATAATGCTTATCTGGAACAAAAAATAATGAATATGCGACATCATGTAGAAAAAGGTGAAACTCTATATCTTGCAGCAAAGAATAGTGAGCTTTTTTCTCCCATTGTCCTGCAAATGTTAGCAGTGGGTGAGGAAACTGGTGAAATTGATAGTATTTTGCTTGATGTGTCGCATTACTATGAGAAAGATGTGGATTACGATCTAAAAAGGCTAGGAGATGCAATTGAACCTTTACTTATCATCATCATCGCTATGATGGTGCTTGTTCTTGCATTAGGTGTCTTTTTACCCATGTGGGATATTTCTACAGTTGCATTAAGAAAAATGGAAGCGCTTTAACTTAGTGTTGTATTTTGGCAACTATAATTTTGATAGAAACAAGAAAGGTATAAAGTAAGGGGCTTTGATTTAACCATGGTTAAACCAATGTACAACAATAAAGGGTTTACCTTAATTGAGCTTGTGATAGTGGTTGTGTTGCTGGGAATATTAGCAGCAATTGCTTTGCCACGTTACCTCAATGTCAGTGGTAAAGCGCGTACTGCCGTTGTACAAGCAACAGGCGGTGCGTTTAGTGCTGGATTGAGTGTCGCTAAAGCACAATGGGAATTAACCAAGGAGGTAGATGGTTACGTTGATATTAATGGAGATGGAGCCTCTGTGACTAAGTTTAATCAAAAAGGATATCCTATTGGTATTAGCGGTAATGGAATAAGCCTCTTGTCTGAAATTAAGGATGGAGGCGTATCAGGTAATGATACTTGTGGGCAGATTTTGCGAAACATTGTCAAAACCTCTGGTGTGACTATTATTCCCGCTGATGAGACAGGGAAATGCGAGAGCGGAGATTTTTGTGCTAAAGCGACCTCAGATCATAATTGTACGTATATCTATAGACGAACAAATGAAAAAATTATCTATGACGCCAATACCGGTGATGTAACTTATCCTTAGGATGAGCAAAATTGATAAAGGGAAGAGGATGCACTTGCATAAATTTAGAAGCTGTCACAAAAATAATAATTTTGCGTTCAGACGAAATGCATGTTCTTCGAGCAGCCTAGTTTATACCATCGTAAATGAGCAGCGTAGAATGAACAGCCATGTAGAATCAACGCAAAAGAACATTAAGACCGCCTTTAGAACGATAGTGAAAAATCCACAGCAAGGTTTTACCTTAATTGAATTGGTTATTGTTATCGTATTGCTAGGTATTCTGGCTTCCGTAGCTTTACCCAGGTTTTTAGATATAGCAGGGGACGCACATAACGCAAGTGTAAGCGGCACGGCTGGAGCAATGGCATCTGCCGTCAATATTGCTCATGCTAAATGGTTGGCAAATGGTCAGCCAGTCTCTGTTCCGCCTATTGCAGGGATTGATTTTCTCAATTCGGGTCATGCTAACGTGGGCTTTAATACTCAAGGTTGGCCAGATGCAGCTAATGAAGGAGCGGAAGATCTGATCTCAACTGATGTATTAGGTGGCGGCGGCAATGATAGTAAAATTTGCGCTCAAATCATGAAAAACTTGTTATCTTCTTCTAGTGTCACATTCGGCGAAGGGGAAAGTTGTAAGGAAAATTATTGTGCAGTATATAAAGAACCCGAATGTATTTATATCTATGAGAAAAACAAAAGCGTAATTCGTTCTATTATCTATTCAACAAGCACGGGAACTATCTCGAAAAAAATACCCTAATCATGGAATGAGTGATTGTGAAAAGAATACGAGGGTTCACTCTCATCGAGTGGCTTTTGGTTATTGTACTGATGGGAATAATAGGGGCTACAGCCGCGCCACTCTTTCTTCGCCATGACGACTTCGAAGAAAAATTCTTTCTAGATGAGCTTTCAAATATGTTGCGTTATGCAAGAAAAGTTGCAACGGCAACTGGGTGTGATGTCCAGATAAGATATAGCGCTCCTAATGTATTAGCGCTGTATCAGCGAAAAAATTGCACCACTGATGATTTTTCTAAACTAGTACCTTCTCCTTTTTTGTTAGCAGAACCTGCAAATATGATGGTTGAGATCCCCAAAGGAGTATCTGTAAAAGGCAATTTTCCGTTTTATATAAATAAGGATGGAAAAGTCTACAATCAGTTTCATCTTCAGCCCAAAGAAATTATTTTGCAGCTAAATAAGCGGCAGCTCATTATTGATGGCTTTAGTGGATTAGTGTATGAAAAAAGAATGCTGTAAAGGAATGACATTGATTGAGTTTATTGTCACTATTGTTGTGCTAGGCATTGGGCTGACAGGAATATTATCAGTCATGATGACAGTTACTAAAAATAGTGTTGATCCAGAGCTTCAATGGCAAGCCATGATGATAGGTGATATGGCGATGCATGAAATCTTAAACAAAAAAAATGATTTGCAAGAAGATGGATGTGCTAATAAACGTAGTTCAAATGAAATGCTCAATCTTTGTGATTATCAAGGAATTAAAAATGTGCCTGTAAAGAAGCTATTCCCTGAGTTATCTCGGAATTTCCCGACGGAGCCATTTGATGTTTCTATTGAGATTAAGCGCACAGAAAAGAACAAAGATAGTGCATTAATATGGATCAGTGTAACTCATCAATACCTAGGGCAAGTGACATTTTCTGCTATCAAAGCAAAAGGGAATGATAGACATGCAAAAGATGCTCGGGTTTACACTTATTGAAATGATTCTGACCATCATTTTGACGGCTATCATGGCGGCAGTGATTATTGAAATTATTGCCGGACCTATTCAAGCTTATTTTTGGGTGACAGATAGAGCTCTAAAAATAGAAAACGCGGAGATAAGTTTAGATAACGTAGCCAATGAGCTCAAAAATGCTTTTTTGCCATCTATTGATATCAGTAAAAATGGACAGGATCTCACTTTTAGAAAAATACTTTTTAAAGGAGTTTTATTGCCAAAATCTAATGAACAACAAACATTCTATCCGATTGGGGGGCAACTTGACTCACAAGTTTTTCAAGGAAGGTCCTATGATATTTATTTTCCAGGTTTAGCAAAGAATCAGACACAACTGTATAAGGCTGATCTTAATAAACAGCATTCAGATCGGTTGGTTATAGAGAAAGATTTTCCACCTTTAACAAAACCTGCAATATTTTATCTTTTGAGTACGCCCATCCGTTATAGTTGTGAAAAAGCCCCAGCCTTGCTAGAGCGACTCGATCTTGCTACGCAAGATAAGGCCTTATTAGGTGAGCATATTCAACATTGCGAATTTAGCCTTTATTCTCATGATAATCATCAAGGAATTTTAATTGCACTTGAGTTTGGGCAAGCAACAGGAAAAAAGACCATAAAAATGGTAACTCCATTATTTTTTGAGAACGCAATATGATGAGGAAAACTCAAATTGTTATAGCTAAGTCTTTACAAGAGGCGAAAGGATTTACTTTATTAGCGACGATATTTATTCTCATTATTTTAGCATTGGCGGGTACTTATCTCATCAAAATAGGGGCAATGCAGCAACAAACAGTAAATTATACTTTGTTGACTATTCGTGCTCAACATGCCGCATTAAGTGCCCTCTCGTTAGCCCAAGAAAAGTGGGAGCAAAATCCGCAAGTATGCCCTGAGCATGCCTTTCACTTTGATAAGCAAGCAAAAGCACTTTCTGGTTATCAAGTAAATGTCACTTGCCAACAAAAGATTATTTATCCAGCCGTGAATCCTACTTTTTTTGCATTAGAGCTCAAAGCTGTTGCCACCAAAGGGATTTTTGGTGAGAGAGAATACGTTTCTCAACAAATCAGTCGTTGGCTTGTCATGGATAAGTCATAAGCCAATTTCTTTTACAGAAATTAGGGGGGCTTGATGTCAGCATCCTCTCTTGATATAACTGAAAAACAATATTTATAAATACACAGTCGTAGCATATGAATTTTTGGCGGACTTAAAACTAAGCTGTGAGTACGTAAAAGTGCATGGAGATTGTGAAATCGACTGCGAAACCTCATGCTAATGGAGCCTTCATGACTAAAATAAGGACACGTTTGTCGCCTAAGATTCATAGCCTAACATCACAACAGAAATCGATGTTGATGTTAGACAGATTTGGTCAAATTAACGTTATTATTGTTGATGATCTTGATATTTTTATTTCCACTTTACCTATTAAAAGAAGTAAAAAAATAAGTATTTCTGATGTGGTCAATGCTAATTTGGTATATAGCTTGGCCGAGAAAATTGGCATTAAACCAGGTCTTTTTATTGAAGGTGACGTAGCCTTAAATGAGTACCTTTATGCTTGTATTAGTGACAATGTGATTGAAGAGGACAAGCCGACTGTTTTGGCAGAGCTTAAAGAGAGTTGGCAACGGGTTTGCTCTCATCCACTAGCCACTCGTTATATGAAATTAGGAGAATACACTTGTGTTGATAATCTTGGTGTGAGTCCGCATTTTTTCGGCTTTGGCGCCTATGAAGTCTTTATGAGAGATTATTATTGTGGATTGGTAAATTTATATTGTGCTAATCAACTTGACGAAATGCCATTGTTTATGCAGTTAACAGAAATTATCTTTAGCTCTTTATCCGGACAGTTATATCAAGGAAATGAGTTTTTGCGTAATGAGAGTGCCATTAAACATTTTGAAACCAATATGGCACAAGTACAACATGTGAATGAAGCTATCCGCGAGAAAATTAAGAAATATAAAGAAACATTTGAGGCACAAAAGAGCGGTTGGTTTATAGATGTGATGGGGTGGGCAAAATTTGAGCTAAACGATGTTGAGAAAGAGTTTCCATTATTATGTGGAGAAGCGTTAACCAATTTATTAGAAACGAGATTTCCTTTGTGTGCTAACCACAGATTAAACCAGCAATTAAGCAATTTGTTGAAATATCTTGTCTGTAGAGAAGATGAGCCGCAGCCTTTATTGGAGAATGCACGTTGGCAGGGAAGGCATTTTAATCCAACACAAAAAAGACTGATGGCACGAATGGCTGTGGAGTATGCTATTTTTGAATATGCTAAGAATTATAACATTACCCTTTACCATCATGCGCTTTTGCGTGAAGAAACACCACCTTTTCAATGGGCCGGAAAGGGAGAAGAAAGTGAAACCTTATTACTTAGCTATGTGTTAGAAAAAGAGAATGCAGACAAGCTAAAACCCTTTGAATTATATGCTATTATGCGTAAAAGTGATAACGCGGCAGTTCGTGAGGTAATTCAAAGTCAAATTGATAGACGAGTCATGAGTGAGGATATGAGGCAAATGGTATTATCTTTGCGGAAGATGGCCATAGGCAGTTGTTTTTTAACATCATCTTGCCATGTCATGATGACACTTGAGGACCCGATATTGTCTCCTGTTTTTACGCCGACTTATTCAAGATTAGCTCAAACTCTTAGGGGAAATTCAACGGTGCAAGATAATGTTAGATTTCCCTTGCTTACCTCAGTAATAATGCCTGTGCGTAAAGACATCCAACTCGAACTTTTAGATAAAACTGAAGAAGAAAATAATGATAGTGAAGAGGATATTTTTGAGCTACAAGAATCTTCGCGCAAAAAAAACACTAGCTGTATTATGATGTGATTTTTAGGAAAGTGGTAACAGATGGAATACTATAATGAAACTGCACTTGCGCATGATGCACGTGCAGTGGTTGTTCTCAAGCTATTATGGAAAAAATTTTTAAAACAAAGATTTTCACATCAAATTATTACCTTTGTGTTTATCATGATTATGCTCATATGGATAATTGTTTTTTATTCTTCCTTTTTAATTTGGAAAATATTTTCCTTTTTTATGACAAAGGTTGTTCTGCGCATTGTAGAATGGTATTTAAAAAGAGAAGAAGGATTATGCTCATAACAAACGATTTTTAGATGAGGTGACGAGCCCTTAACAAAAAGAGTGTATGCAAAATACATGAATTTTGCGAAATGAACGAAGTCAACAAAGCCTAAGATGCGTGTGTGAAGAGTATATCTCACTAAGGTTATTTACTTCGCAATGAAAAGCAAAGTGCCAAGGTTTCATATAATAACCGATTCATTTGCCATTTTTCGTGTGAATGCTTATGTGGGATGCTTTGTACGTGCGTTAAACGACACCTGATACCTTGATTATTTTGAAACCCAACCACTTCCGATGAGCGTGAATCATGATAGCGTTTTAAATAAAGAGTGAAATTTTTTAACCAAGGTAGGTTTTGAAAAAGATCTTGTTGAATGACCAAGTTATCTGTGTAAGCTTTTTTCTCTTCAACATAAATTGACAGTGTGCCATGTTTTAATTGCCATAAGAAAGAGTCACCGGTTTCATATTGTGAGGGCAATAAACGCCAGAGCCATTGATAATTGGCATTACAACAAGCATGGTAAGCATCGAATTCTTTCATTTTTTTAGTATTGCAGGCAAATGCAGGTTGTGCAATTCAGTAAAAAAAACAGTGATGACGCTGAAGAAAAGGTATATAGAAAGACCTATAGCGTAGCATCAGTATATAAGAAATATTTTGAGATGCGTCTAGTTCTTTTTATTAAATACGGAGGCACGCTGTTGGTAAATCGTAATGGGATTACTTTCGGCTTTAGGATGAGTTGGATCTGATATAGAAACAATCTCTGCTTTTAGCTGATAAGCACCGCGATATAGCTCTTTTAGTTCGAAGACAGGCGTTTTCGATGGTGCGCCATAGGGCTCCCCATTTACCAATAAACGGATCTCATCGCCTTTTCCCAAGGCAGGACTAACTTCTATTTTGACCGGAATGCTTGCTGTGCTATGTGGAAAAGTATCCTGATCGAGGGGCTCTATGATACTTATCTGGTATTCAATTGGTGCTTCATTTTTTATTGCTAAATCAGGTGAGGGTGAGGGCGGCGGTGGAGTATACGTTTGAACAGGGGCAATTTCTATTTTTTCACTGTTAGGTAAGGGTTTATCGCTATAAACGATATTACCATTGGCATCTGTACCTCTGTATACCGTTTCGGCAAAGGTTGCTTGTGCGTACAGCACAAACAACCCGCATAATGGAAGTAAAAATTTTTTCATCTACAAACTATAGTACATCTCAAATTCAATTGGATGTGTTGTCATGTGTAGACGCTTCACTTCCTGTTCTTTGAGGGCAATATAACTTTCAATGAGTTCATCTGAGAAGACGCCACCTTCTTTCAAGAAAGCATTATCTTTTCTCAGTGCATCAATCGCTTCGGGTAAGGTTTCAGCTACGCGATCTAATTCAGCGGCTTCTTCAGGAGGAAGATCGTATAAATCTTTATCCATAGGATCGCCAGGATGAATTTGTTTGCGAATACCATCCAATCCTGCCATTAACATTGCTGAGAAGGCGAGATATGGGTTGGTTGCTGCATCTGGAAAACGAACTTCAATTCTTCTTCCTTTTGCAGAAGGTGTGTAGGGGATCCGAATGGAAGCGGAACGATTATGAGCAGAATAGGCTAAGAACACAGGTGCTTCAAACCCAGGTACTAAACGCTTATAGCTGTTAGTGGTGCCATTAGTGAACGCATTGAGTGCTTTAGCATGCTTAATAATGCCGCCCATATAATACAAGGCTGTATCTGATAATCCTGCATAGCCATTGCCACTGAAGAGATTGACACCACCTTTAAATAAAGATTGGTGGCAATGCATTCCATTACCATTATCGCCTACAAGTGGTTTGGGCATGAAGGTTGCTGTTTTGCCATAAGCATGTGCCACATTATGTACCACATATTTGAGAATTTGTAATTCATCCGCTTTGCGTACCAGCGTGCGAAAGACAGTCCCGATTTCACATTGGTTTGCAGTTGCCACTTCATGGTGATGTGTTTCTACTTCTAGACCCATTTTTTCCAAAGTTTGACACATAGCAGAGCGCAAATCTTGGGAAGAATCAACGGGAGGAACTGGGAAATAACCGCCCTTAATCATTGGGCGGTGTCCCATGTTTCCACCAGCGAAATCACGTTCGGAATTCCATGCGGCTTCTTCAGAGTCGATTTGATAGAAAGCGCCATTCATATCAATTTTCCAGCGCACATCGTCTAAGATAAAAAACTCAGGTTCAGGACCAAAATAGGCTGTATCTGCGATACCTGTAGATTTTAAATATTGCTCTGCGCGTCTAGCCAGCGATCGGGGATCGCGAATATAGTTTTGCATTGTGGTGGGATCATGGATATCACAACGCAGTAAAAGGGTGGGTTCTTCGCGAAAGGGATCCATCACCGCGGTGTCTGGATCAGGTAATAGAATCATGTCTGATTCATTGATTCCTTTCCAGCCTGCAATAGATGAACCGTCGAACATTTTACCGTCAGACATAAATTCTTCCGTCACAACATGTGCAGGCACGGAAACGTGTTGTTCCTTGCCGTGTGTGTCGGTAAAACGCATATCGACGAATTTAACTTTATTTTCTTGAATTTGTTCTAGGACTTTTTGAATTGACATGACTTCTCTCCGTGACTTGTTCACGGGAGACTATCTTAAACATTACCGTGCAAAATGTGTAGGTGAGGCAGAACTAATATCAGTGTACTGACTTGTTAGGGTCAGGAATGATAGGTAACGCCGAAGTCGCCTCACATAAACGCTGCCAGGATAAAGAGCTACCCGTCTCGTGCCACAATTCAAGGGATTGTAGTAAATCGACAGCAGAGTGGGAATTTTCTCGCATCGCTTGTAAGACATCCATTAGTTTTGGAAATTCATAACAAAGCTTAAAGAACAATTCTTCTTGTGTGCTCAAATAATTGGAGAGGGTGGAATAGGCGGTTTGTCCAAGTTTCACAAAATAGCTTAACTTAACTCTTTTCTTAATGGCCCTGCCTGGAAATAACCCTGCAAATAAAAGGCATTTATCCCCTACGTCTTTCAGCTGATAATACTGTTGTGGGTTTTCAAGCCTTTGATAACCATGCAAAAAATCAAGACCTAGTATACTTGAAGCGATCTCAGGTTCCCCTGTAAATCGCATGAGCAAAAATACCAAATAAGATTCCAAATCTTCTTTGAGATAAATAGCGCTAGATTGTTGGGCTTCAGTCAGCAAGGCGTGCCATTGCGCCGTTGTCGTTGGGTGTAATATTAGAGTTCGCATATCCTACCCCCTATATGCTTAGTCTCCCTCTCTATTTCTATCGACACAAGTCTTATTGACCTTAAAAGTGATGAGGCTGGCATTTAACCGCTTTTAATCTCAGCTCGGTCAAAATATGTGCAACTGCGCGAATACAATTTATGCGCCGAAAGCCCTGAGAAGTGGTAAAATATTTTTATTTTCCTTGAGGGATCCATGCAGCTAAGAAATATTGCAATCATTGCTCACGTCGACCATGGCAAAACGACCTTAGTGGATAAGTTGTTACAGCAATCTGGAACACTTGATTCGCGCCTTACCAACGTCAATTGCGTCATGGACTCCAATGATTTAGAAAAAGAACGCGGGATCACCATCCTTGCAAAAAATACAGCACTAAAATGGCGAGACTATCGTATTAATGTTGTAGATACCCCTGGACACGCTGATTTTGGTGGTGAAGTTGAGCGAATAATGTCCATGGTGGATGCGGTGCTATTGCTAGTGGATGCTGTTGACGGCCCCATGCCACAAACCCGTTTTGTGACACAAAAAGCATTTGCCAGAGGGTTGAACCCCATTGTTGTGATTAACAAAATCGACAGACCCGGTAGTCGTCCTTCATGGGTTATCGATCAGGTGTTTGATCTTTTTGATAAATTGGGAGCTACGGAAGAACAATTAGACTTTCCTGTCGTTTACACTTCCGCTCTCATGGGAACAGCGACACGAGATTTGGCACAGCCCGGCACTGATATGACGCCGTTATTTGAGGCCATTACTTCCTGTGTATCTGAACCTGCTTGCGATCCAAATGGTCCCTTCCAAATGCAAATTAGTAGCTTGGACTACTCAAGCTATGTAGGGACTATCGGCATCGGTTTAATTAAGCGCGGTAAAATTAAATCAAATACTCAGGTTAGTATTATCGATAGCCAAGGAAAAACCCGTTCGGGCAAGATACTACAAATCTTGGGTTACATGGGATTGGAACGTATTGAACAACCCGAGGCACAAGCGGGCGAGATTGTTGCTATCACCGGGATTGAGCCATTGGCTATTTCAGATACGATTTGCGATAAAAATGCGGTTGAGGCATTACCTGCACTCACAGTGGATGAACCCACGATTAGCATGACATTTCAAGTGAATACCTCTCCTTTATCAGGAGAAGGTCAATTTGTTACCAGTCGTCAATTGCGTGAGCGCTTATATCGTGAGTGTTTACATAATGTTGCTTTGCGTGTTGAAGAAACCGAAGATCCAGATAAGTTTCGGGTTTCCGGTCGAGGTGAGCTCCATCTTTCAATTTTAATTGAAACTATGCGCCGTGAAGGATATGAGTTAGCTCTCTCTAGACCTGAGGTTATTCTTCATAAAAATGGCGATGAAATAACAGAGCCTTACGAACAATTGACCGTTGACGTGGAAGAAAAAGATCAAGGCGCCGTCATGGAGCAGCTTGGCACAAGACGCGGTCAGCTGGTTGACATGATTTCTGATGGGAAAGGAAGAGTACGTCTAGATTATACAATTCCTTCTCGAGGATTGATTGGTTTTCATTCATTATTCCTCACTTTAACCTCAGGATCGGGGATTTTGACCCATGTATTTGACCATTATGGCCCTTATAAAGCAGGCGCTGTAGCCAAGCGTGGACAAGGGGTGATGATTTCTAATGCCGCCGGAAAAGCAACTGCATTTTCCTTATTTGGTTTGCAAGCGCGAGGAAAATTACTCATTGGCCCACAGACCGAAGTTTACGAAGGAATGATTGTTGGCATCCATTCACGAGATAATGATTTGGTGGTGAATGTCATAAAAGGTAAGCAGCTGACAAATATGAGGGCATCAGGTTCTGACGAGAACATCATTTTAACGCCACCGGTGAAGCACTCTTTGGAGCAATCACTGGAATTTATTGAAGATGATGAGTTAGTTGAAGTTACACCTACAGCTATTCGTATCCGGAAGAAATTCCTCAAAGAGCACGAGCGTAAGAAAGCATCTCGAGAAAACGAATAAGTTTGGAGTATACTCGAAGAATGTCCCTTTGATTTGATTGGGGCATTCTCTCTAAAAATGGCAGATAAAAAAAAGCCCGGGAGGGGTCCCGGGCCAATCCGAATATGGTCGGTTGGAGATTGACAATGAAAGTGTCTCATAAGACCAAAAGCGAAACATAGAGGGGATGTCCCTATCATCTGTAAGTGATCATCCATTTTGGGGTACTTATTGTTTCTCAAAATGTATAAAGAAAGGAACCGTTGATGAAAACATTACTGCCCTGCATAAAACCTTATGCGCAACATACCGTTGAAGTAGATGCGCTCCATAAATTGTATGTCGAAGAAAGTGGTAATCCGGAAGGATTGCCGGTTTTATTTGTGCATGGAGGGCCAGGGGCAGGTTGTACGCACGATGATCGCCGCTATTTTGATCCAGAACATTATCGGATTATTTTATTTGATCAAAGAGGATGTGGCCATTCAACGCCATATGGCAGCTTAGAAAATAATACAACGCAAACCTTGTTGCAGGATATGGAAACAATCCGCGAGTTTCTAGGCATTTCGCGTTGGATGCTGTTTGGTGGATCGTGGGGATCAACTCTCAGCCTATTATATGCCCAGCAATATCCCAATCGTGTGATAGGTATGATTTTACGCGGGATTTTCCTTTGTCGCGATAGTGATTTAAATTGGTTTTATAAAAACGGCGCCAATCAAATTTTCCCGGATTATTGGCAAGAATTTATTACCCCTATCCCTGAAGAAGAGCGTGATGATCTTATCCAAGCTTTCTATGCGCGACTAAATGGTGAAGATGAACTCGCTCGCATGAATGCGGCCAAGCATTGGGCACAATGGGAAGGTCAATGTGCCACCTTGCATCCATGTAAGACGGTATTTGAGCGATTTACTAACACACATACAGCGATGAGCTTATCATTGATCGAAACCCACTATTTTGTGAACCGATGCTTTATTGAGCCCAATCAAATTTTGCGTGATGCTTATAAACTTGAAGGGATCCCCGGCATCATTGTTCATGGGCGTTACGATATAATATGTCCGTTAGAAAATGCATTATTGCTGCACCAAGCATGGGTAAATAGCGAACTACATGTCATTCGTGATGCTGGCCACTCAGCCTCAGAGCCTGGTATTACAGATGCGTTAGTGAATGCAGCTGAACTGATGGTCCGATATCGTTAAGTTCATTCCCAAAACATTTATCAAACGATTGACGTCTTTCAACAACCTCCTCCTCATATAAATTGTGGTGCTTCGCACCACAAAAATTTGTTTTTTTTGGCTATGCTTGAAATAGGAGGATGGTGCTTTGTCACTATCTTTTTAGGCAGGAGCATTTAGGTTCAAAACTTGCATTTCGCTAGGGGGATCCTATGCCAAAAAATAAATCTTCTGAAAAGCACTTCGCCGTTAAAATTTATACTACAGCATTAGAATACGATTACAGCTTACCTTGGAACGCGCCCACCATTGAAAGATGGACAGGCTCAGGTTTTGTGATTGATGGAAAAAGAATTGTCACTAATGCGCATGTAGCAGGAGGCGCCATTTTTTTGGAGGTACAGCTCGCGAATGATTCAATTCGATACCCTGCTAAATTGAAAGCGGTCAGTCATGAATGCGATTTAGCAGAGATAGAAGTAGATTCTGAAGAATTTTGGGAAAAGACTACTGCACTTAAAATTGGAGAAACTCCGCATCAAAAACAAAAAGTAGAAGTACATGGTTTTCCTATTGGAGGAGAAGGGTACTGTATTACAGATGGAATCGTTTCCCGTCTTGAAAATGATGTTTATGTGCATGGTGGACAAATGCTCTTAAGCACACAAGTAAGCGCTCCGATTAATCCTGGTAATAGTGGTGGGGCAGTTATTAGTGATGGCGAAGTTGTTGGTGTGGTACATCAAGGGATTAACAGCAGCCAGAGTATAGGGTATATGATCCCGGCTAGCGTTCTAAAACATTTTTTAGTGCAAGTAGAGACCAATAACAATGGTTTCCCATCTTTGGCTATAGAAACGCAAACCATGGAAAATCCCTACTTAAGGGAACGATATAAAATGCACGAGCATCATAGCGGGGTATTGGTGCGAGATGTGCCAGATATTTCTTGTGCCAAAGGAAAGCTGCAAGAAGAAGATGTTTTATTGGCAATTAACGGCATCGCAATTTGGAATGATGGTACAGTGCATATTGATCCGATGAAGCGAGTGGATTATCGCTATCTTATTAATAATGCCAAAATTGGGGATGAAATGGTTTTTAAAATATTAAGAGATGGTAATAAAATAATTGAAAAAGTGCAATTGACTAACTCTTTGGGGAGATCTTCGATTATTCAACCTAGAGCGTATGGCATTGCTCCTTCATATTACATTATTGCCGGTGCGATTGTTGTGCAGCCAGTCTCGAAAAACTTCATGTATGATAATAAAAAAACTTATGCAAATAAGCCAAAGGTACATCCTTCTGATCAATTAGTTGCGATTAATACCATTTTAAAGAGTCGCTACACACAAGGATATGATAATTTTGGTGGAGAACTGATAGTAAAGGTGAACAATAAATCTATCAATAATCTCCAAGAGTTAATAATGGCAACAGAGGAAAACAAAGAGAAGTTACATATAATTGAGACGCAGTCGGGTAAAATTGTTGTGATCCCTAATTTATCAAAGACAGTAAGTGATGAGATATTAGAGGCTTATCACATTAAGGAGAGCTCTTCGCAGGATTTAGCACCACTGGTCAAAAGTAGTGATAATTATCTTGCGGCAGTGTTACCTTTTACGCCTTTATTGCTTTCTAAATCAAAAGCGGCACCTACCACAGTAGCTGAAGGTTATAAGCCTGTCTTTGCCCCTTGCTTAAGCAAAGCGCTGAAAAAGGAACGGCAGGATGAACTTGTCGTTGCTGAACAAGAACGACATCAGCAACAAAGAAAGACATTGACGCATGGGATTGTCTCATAAAAAATTTATCCCCCACGGTGAACTGTGGGGGAGCAATTCACTTAATCTTGAAAGGTGAGCCATTGCTTATAGATCATTATTTTAATAATAATGAAAAATATAAGCATGCAACTAAATAAAACAACTCCTATTGATAAAAAGCTTCCACTATAAAAATAGCTGACAAGCTCAAGCATGATAGCTGTAATTACTAATCGTAAAGCTTGATTGAGAGCGGCTGCTCGACCTCGAGTGTTTTCTAATACCTCGAGTGAGAGTGGGTATAAAATATTAATCGGAAAAACGGCACCTACTGCTAAAACTATCATTACGCCTGCAATAATCATAGGGTCTTTTACGTTTAACAGCATTATGATGAGTACTAAACCTGCACCACAGAAACTTGTCCATTTGCCAAAATAAAAGCATTTTTTCTGACCAAATTCGTCAAGTAATTTAAAACTCATGATGCTGACGGTAGCAAAAACGAGCGACATAGCGCCTTGATAATAACCATAATATTTGAGAGGGACGCCTAACCCTTCCATGTATAGGATGGGCGCCATGCCGACAAATACCCAATAGGGTACGGTTAACATCCAAATTGCAGACAAATGTGTCATTAATTGAGAAGAACGAAGCAACGGTAAATAGGATTTTGGCGATAATGACACATGAGGATCGCCTTTCTTTCCATGAACAGCAAAATAACTACAAACAAAACATAGCATCCCCAAAATAAGCAGGATAGTAAAATTAGCACGCCAATTGAAATAAAGGTTCACCATACTGCCTACAACTGGCGCAAATGCACCGGTGAAAGAGGCTATTCCATTGAGGATCCCCATCAGGCGGGGCCGTTCTTCTGGTAGATATTCATCCGCAATAACGGCAAAAGAAAGAGTTGTGGGAGCCGCAATGCCTATTCCTTGCAGAAAACGACCGACTAATAACATTGTAAAGCTATTGGCGCTCACACACAGAATACTTCCTACTATAAATATTCCTAAACTAATTAAAATGACATGACGACGGTTGAAGCGATCTCCCAATGTGCCAGCAAAAATACAAAAGAGACAAAATGCAACAAAATTGACGCTTAAAGTAAGTTGCACCATGAAGGGGGTGAGTTGAAATACTTTTTGCAGCTCAGGAAAGCTGGGAATAAAGAGATCGAGCTCTGCACCGCACAATATCCACATTAAAAGGATGGTGAAAAACCTGAACATGACTACGGCTCGTTTCTTTTATTAGTCTTTAATTAGTATAACTTTAGAAGGTTGTAACCATTTTGCGAGCAGAAGCCCACTTTCAAATAAAGCAAGTAAAGGAATGGCAAGTAAGCATTGTGATATGACATCAGGCGGTGTGAGTATCATGCCAATCACAAAAGCACCGACGATAATATAGGGGCGATGTTTTTTCAGAGTGTCAACCGAAGTAATACCGACTCGAATGAGTAAGAAGGTAATAATAGGGACTTGAAACGAAACGCCAAAGGCAAAATAAAGCACTAGCACAAAATCGAGATAGTGTGTCATGTCTGTCATCACAGTGACACCTTTGGGGGCGATTTGCATGAAGAAACTTAAAGCCAATGGACAAACGATAAAATGTGCAAACGCCATGCCCAGATAAAATAGAGTGGTGGAAATTAATAGCACCGGAAAGATAGTCTTTTTTTCACTGGCATAAAGGCCTGGACGCACAAAGGCCCAGAGGTGGTATAGCATATAAGGGATCAAAATAATCGTGGTCGTGAACAACGCTAATTTAATTGGTGCAGTAAATGGCGTGACCACCTCTGTTGCAATTAACATGCCGCCCATAGGTAATGTCTTTAAAATAGGCTGTGCAATCGCTGAATAAAGTTCACTGCTAAAAATGATTAAGGGAACAAGCACAATAATATAGGCAAGCAAACAACGTAAAATTCGTTGGCGCAACTCAATGAGGTGAGGTAAGTATTTATCTATGGCATCCAAGATATGTTCTCGTTTTACAGCTTATAGTCTTCGCAGTTGAGTTTTCGGCTCCCGTCTACCATGGCGTAGCTTCAGCGAAGGCGGGTCGCTGGCTGCGCACTTTCATCATAGTTGTATATTTTGTATACACGTCTGGTTTAAGTGCTTACCGTCTCCCCGAAAAATCATCTGCTGTGACTATATGATTATCCGTATCATTTTTTTGTCCCTCTGATGAGAGTGGTTTCTCATTTAAAGGGTTTTGCGGTGTTTGGTGTGTCAGCGTTGGAAGCCGTCGGAATTCTTCAGTAAATTCATTTTTAACGGTTTGATAGGAATGCTTAGCACGTAATAGCCAGCGTCCGCAGACTCTGGCTACGGCGGGTAAGCGTTCTGGTCCAAGCACCCATAAGGCAACAATGCCAACCACCACTAGTTCCCAAAAGCCAATCTCAAACATCGGTTTTCTTATTTGAGGGTTCTTCTTCTTGTGCCTCACGTAGACCTTTACGAAAACCTTTTAAGGCCTTACCCAAATCTTCACCTACTGTTTGTAGTTTTTTAGTACCAAACAGTAAGACGACAATTAAGAAAATGAGTATTAATGAGCCTGGACTAATTCCGCTTAACCCCATGATTCCTCCTACTCTTCTCCTTTTGCTTTTATGCTTTGTTATCTAAAAACAAAAGGCTCGAGTCTAATTGTTTCTACCTAGATTCTTATCCCCTCTCCCGCAAGCGGGAGAGGGTTAGGGTGAGGGTCTAGTGACCTTCACTAGTTTGAGTGTTTAATCTCAAAACTTCGGTATGTTACCGCCGCCTAATAAATGAAAATGCAGATGAAAAATTTCTTGGCCGCTACCTTTGCCAGTATTCACAACGGTCCTAAATGAATCGAGGCCCTGCTCTTTCGCAAAGTTTTTTAAAGAAGTAGTTATATACCCCAATAATGGTGCATGTTCTTCTTTAACATCAGCCAGGCTATCAATGTGTAACTTGGGGATCACAAGAAGATGCACCTTGGCTTTTGGATGAATATCTTTAATCACAAAGATATGATCATCTTCATAAACCTTTGTTGTCGGCACTTCGTTTTGCGCCATTTTACAAAATAGGCAGTCTGACATATAACTTTCCTTTGCGTGCTCGCTCAAAGCACATTCTATCCTATATTAAAATTTTGGCGAACTCAGGGCTTTCTATTAAAGGTGCGATGAGATCTGTTGTAGCTGAAGCAGGTAATAGAGAGTTATTAGGTGATGATGCTTCGGCTTGGAAAGAATTTGAAGAGTATGATATCTCTACTATATTTGTTGGTTTGTCTGCACAAACACCATGCGATCCGAAAATATCTTCCCATTTAAGAGGATGAGTCATGTCATTATTTGTAGAGATCTCTGTAGGATAAAGAATATCCGGATATTGGATAACGAGCTCTCCTAGCGATTTGCCAAGATTAACTGCGGATGAATATTCTTCATAGGTTTGGTTTGTATAACCTAGATTGAACATATCTAAATAGCTGTCTAACCAGAAATAACCATAATCGTACCAATGGCTATGTTGGTAAATGTCGATATATCCCTCTATTGCTTTAGAGACGCTTTGATGAAAAGCGGGATCATCGAGGCTTTTCAGTAGATCGGCTGGATTATCGACATGATTTAAAATATAAAGTGCTCTGTCGATGTGGTTTGGATCATTCGCATCATGTTGTGAAAATAAAATTTTGCATAGTACATCTGAGATCATATCTTGTTGTTCTTTTGTACTGCCTATTTCCTGCAAATGTTGAATACTGTTATTCAAGTCAAAATTTTGCCAATCTTCATATACAGTATGTGCTAGTGATTCTCCTTGCAGAGGATCATTGGTCAGCATGGTGAATTCGGCAATTAAAATGGCATGAATGCTTTCAATAGCGCTAAACCATGCACAATTTCCGACAGTTTGAGGGGGAGCTTCGTATCGTCCAATTTCAGTTAGCGCTAAAATCTCATCAAGTTCAGATTGTAAGAAATAAGACGATCCATTCCCTGCTAAAAGCTTATCAAATAAGGCTTCATCAAAACCTTGAAAATTTCCAATTTTATAAGCGACAATACCATGTATGGAATCGCTGCCTTCGCCGCGGTTACATTTATAGAGTGTATCTCCAAAGATAACGATGCCAACGGCATGCCCATCCCAACCTGAGGGCACAAATAACGGACTAGGAGAGGATAAATGGTTTTCATAAAACTTATCCATATAAGCGTTGGCGCTGTTATAGGATGTTGCGGCAAAGCGTAACGCTTCAAGTGTATGGGTATAGGCTTCGAAATATTGCGGCAGCTCAGGTTGTTTTTTTAGATAATCAACATAAGCTTGAAAAGATAAAAAGCTCTCTACCGCTGTCATTTGATTAAAATGTCCCTCTAAACTTACAGGTAAAGGCTTACCTTCAGGATATATATTCATTTCTCCTGCTAAACTGAAGCGATGTGCAAGCATTTTTGCGGTCAATAACGTTTTGGTCATGGGCATAGCAACTTGATGCGAGACGAGGAAATTCAATACATCCACTTGTTTCAAATTGAAAGCGCGAAACGCAACGAGATCGCCATCAAACTGAGAATGCTGGATGATAGCTTTAGCGATTGCTTCATTTTTTGTATTGAGGGCTAATAACAAAGGACGTACGCCGTGATTAATTAAATCGCTCTGTTTGACTAATAAACAGGCTGCTTCAGTTTGTTGATAATGAATGGCAAGATCCAGTGGTGTGTGACCAAATTCATCAACTGAATGAACAGAGTAACCTGATTCGAGTAATTGATATATGTGGGATAGGTCACCTTTTAGAGCAGCCAGATGAAGCGCTGTGTCAGAATTTCTATCATTGATAGGGAGGGGAGGTAAAGTATAAAGAGAAAGTGTTTTATCGCTCATAACATCGACCTTCATTTGCATTTTTCTTGCCCAGGAATGGCAGAATTCTAACAAAGAAATTTGTTTGTTGGAAAAAAAATCGAGATCTTGACTAAATAAAAGTTAGTTGAATTTATTAAAAGGTGTTGTTTATTGATAAGCTTATCATGAAGTATTGGGTGCTTCATTTTAAATAAATGCTGGCAAAGTGCCCACCAAAATCAGTTTCTTGCCGATGTGTTGCACGTCTATAACTAAAAAATCGCTCATCTAGATAGGTATCCAATTCAATGGCAGAGATGTCAGCCAAGCCGAGCTGGATAAGCTGTGCTTTGACATAATGACGTAAATTAAAAAGATAGTGGTGAGGTTTCAATGCAGGTTTGAAGAAAGCCGTGTTTTCCAACGAATCATGAAGAAATTGTTGATAAAATTCTATGCTAACTTCATAAAAATCTTGCGCTATGCAGGGTCCAATAACAGCAGTGATGTTTTTCTTTTTAGCACCAAGTTGTACCATTTTTTCAACTGTAGCAGGGATAATTCCCCTTTTTGCACCTTTCCATCCTGCATGACATAGTCCAACGATATGATGTATTTCATCGGCAAATAGCACACAAGGGCAATCTGCAGTATCGGTACCTAATGTGATATTTTTTTGTTTAGTCACCATGGCATCGCCTTGTGGAGGCGATTGCTCTTGCCAGGGTGTCTCTACAATAACAACCTCGTTGCCATGGACATTTTGAACACAAACAAGTGTTTCAAGGGGGCGGTTAAAATAAGTCATAATGCGGCGTCGGTTCTCATGAACAGATTGAGGATCATCTGCACAGGCATAACTGCAGTTGAGCGATGTGTATACGCCAGTGCTGACACCTCCTTGGCGGGTAAAAAAACCATGTTCAATTGATGAAATCTTTTCTAAAGAAGGAGCGCGAATGACTTCCAGCATAACTTTACCTGTTTTAAGGTTTTAAAAAAGAAGAGGGTCAGAATCTAGCATACTTTAAGCTAGAGAGGGATTTTTTGTTGTGCCTGCACTCAATCGGTTGCTTGTCTATCTATAGATAGGTATAATAATTTAATGCGCGATACTCAAGTCTATGAAAAAATTTTAGAAACAGCCGAACTCCTTATTCAACAAAGGGGGTTTAATGCATTTAGTTTTCGCGACATCTCAAACGTTGTTGGTGTCAAAACATCAAGCATCCACTATTACTTTCCAACCAAGAGCGCGCTAGCTGCAGCGGTAGTTCATCGTCATGCAGAAAATACATTAGCACAATTAAATGCTCTTGAAGCAAATCGAAAATTAAGTTTCGAACAAATGTTGCTGCGCTATATCGATTTTATATTCAATAACACCTATAAAACTGAGACTAAAATGTGCCTGGGGGGTATGTTGGCAACTGAGGTCTTGACCCTAAATGATGAAGTCAGAGGTGCGGTAAAACATTTTCTGGCTTTAAATGAAAGCTGGTTGGCCAGAATTATTCAAATGGGGATAGAAAGTGGTGAATTTAATAAAAGTAATTCCAGCCAGGAGCTGGCTAGAGCTGTTTTTGCTTTAGTGGAGGGGTGTTTGGTGCTAGTAAGGTTGTTTGACGATGAGCGGTACTTAAAAGCGATTAAGCTGCAGGCGCTTAGGCTTGTGAAATAATTTTTTTACCTATATTATCTATCTATCGATAGATAGATAACAAAAGAGAGAGATATATATCATGATGAATAAACTTTTTAATCACCAAAAGAAAGCATCCAAAATAACATTATGGGGGGTGAGTGTGTCGCCCTTTGTGAGAAAAGTAAAAGTGGCGCTAGCAGAAAAGGGATTAGCTTACGAGCAGCAGTCCATTTTGCCGACGTTGCTTTTAAATGCAACGAATTGCAGTGTGCCGGAAAAATTTGCTAAGACAAGCCCTTTAGGGAAAATCCCAGCTATCAATGATGGTGAGGTAAATGTATCTGATTCTGCCGTTATTTGTGCATATTTAGAAAGAGCATATCCTACTCAAAATAAGCTTTACCCTGAGTGCAATGAAAAATATGCAAAGGTGTTATGGTTTGAGAATTTTGCAGATAATGTTTTTGCCGAAATTGCTTATAAGAAAATTTTTATGCAACTTTTTATTATTCCTCATGTTTTGCAAGGAGTTGAAGATAAGGAGATGGTTGAGACTGCGAAAAATAAAGAACTTCCTAGATTATTTGATTTTCTGGAATCTAGTTTACAGGGGAAATGGATAATTGGTGATGACTTTTCTGTTGCTGATATTGCTTTGGTGACCCAGTTTATCAGTTTAAAGCAAGTGGATGTATTGGTAGATGAAACACAATGGCCAAAGCTTCATGCGTATATTGAGCGCGTACTTACACGATCTTCATTTTCACAGGTGTTAATAGAAAAATGAAAGAAACAACAAGGATGTTAATTTTTTCTAGGAAGAGTAGTGATTATAAGCCTAAATATTTGACTAAATTTATTGCTTTTAAAGTCAATTAGCCTGATAATTTTAGTCTTCTGATTGAATCGAGATTTATCAATGTTAACATCGTCTCCATTATTAACCAAAAAGACTCGAAAGCAGCAATCCACAAGTAAAAAAAAAATTGGCTATTCAGCCGTGCAATATGCTTTATCTGGAAAAGCAGCGTTTTCTCCTAGATGGCAAAGAGAGCTTGATAGGAAAATAGATGAAACATTATTTTTCAAGCCGGAAGATCCGCTCACCGAATTCGTTTTACCTACAGCATCATTTGGCAATCAAATTAAAATAGGGCTGGATGACACCCAGTATTTCGAGACTCAAGGACATCAGATCCCATTTATTTATCATTACACTAATATGGAAGGCTTGGCGGGCATTCTAAGCTCAGGCAAAATTTTTTATAGTGAACATTCATCCTTTTCTCAAGAAATGGTTAGCGCTGATAAAAAGAAATTTAAAACGCTTAATGCAAAAGCAAAAGAAGTTTATTCCAAGACGCAAACGCAAGGCTCCTTATTCAATGCGAGCGCTCAATTACAGGATCTGAATCAAGCGACACAGAAGATGGGGTTAATGTCTGTGTTTAGTCGTTATCCTGTTGGAACTTATGCTTCTACTATTGCACCTGAATTTACATTAACAGAAGAATATGATTCTGCTTATACTCCTCAGGCTGATCTTGAAGATATTGGTCTCCCGCAAAATGGGCAGTTAGGATATAAAGATGATTCTTATGGTATCACCCTTAAGCAATTATCATCCTATTCACATGGTGTGACTGGTAGATTCAAGGATTTTACCTGTTTTGTTTTATTAGCGATTGATGGTTTGTGGGGAGCCCCGATTAAAGCTGCAAAATGTAATGAGCAGCGCCGCGAAGCCATTTCGTATGTATTGCATCAAAAAAATCCTTTATTTTATAAGTTTGCTGCTCAGCATCGTTGTTCTTTATCTATAAAAGGACGTCTTATTGGTTATGGTGCTTATGAAACAGGTACAGGAAGAAAATATTACCTCTCCTGTCTTCCGGTTGGTGGTCAAGCGCATCAACAAAGATATGAGCCTCTTACGAGCATTATGCAACGTTCTGTTCCGATTACATTTTACCAAAGAGAAATTTTCAATAAGAAAAAGCAAGTCATGGATAAATTAGCTAAAAGAGTGGCGACTAAACGAAAAATTCATTTAATGATATTATTGGATAAACTAGATAAAGTTATAGAAACCAAGCATCTATATAATCCTGTGATGAAGAGTGACGTGATGACACTATTTTCACGGTGGCTTGGGCCAATTTTATATTTTGGTAAAAGTGAGAAGTATTTTTTGGCAATTAGACAGCTCATTCGCCAGTGTAAAATGCAAATATCAAAAATGAATGTGGAACAAGCAGATAATTTTCGTATCAAGCTAGGGTTTACCATTTTAGGGATGGGGCCTTATGAGGATATTGAAAAATTATCAAAAAGCTTTGACATTCCTTTGCTTAAAACCCTGTTAGCGCTCAATATGTCCAAATTAAAAAGAAAAAAAGTTATCTCCTCCTCTTCGGGAGCAATGACAAAACAACTTTTATTTTCAATGCCTTCTTTTAAGAAAAAGAAAATAGCAAGAGATGAAGATCTTGAAAAAGAGCCTATAGAATCTGTTCGGATAGAGGCTGGTGCTCCTCCTATAAAAAGTGGTATTCGCTGACACTCATTTAAGAACGAAAAAAACAGAATAGTCCCAATATAAAACCAGCCCCAATAATCCACCCATCATAGGAATAGATTTTATTGGCTAAGGGGCTCGCAAGCAAAAAAAGTGTGCTAACAATGAGTATTGTTGCCCCAAATATCTTGGCAGAAATGGAGGCCATTTTCTTTTCGGTCGCTACCTCTAAGGGAGAGCCTGGTGAATAAATCTGATGGAAACGTATTCGATGTGTTTCGTGCTGCCAAAAACGAGTGATGTCATAAATACTTTCTGGCATATCAGGTAGTTTATCAGCCCAAAGCGGGAGCTTGTTCCAAATTCCTTCAAAGAAGGCTTTGGGTCCATAATGCTTTTTCATCCATTTTTCTAAAAAGGGTTTAGCGGTTTGCCAGAGATCAAGATCAGGGTAAAGCTGGCGGCCTAATCCTTCTATGCTTAAGAGAGTTTTCTGCAGTAAGAGTAACTGTGGTTGCACTTGCATATTAAAGCGGCTTGCCGTTTGGAATAATCTTATAAGCGTTTGGCCAAATGAGATCTCTTTTAATGGTCGCTCAAAAATAGGTTCGCATACGGTACGAATAGCCGTTTCAAAGGCATTGATAGGCGTATCAGGTGGTACCCAACCAGATTGGACGTGTAATTCAGCAACTCGGCGATAATCCCGCTTGAAAAAAGCCAGGAAATTTTCGCCCAAATAGCGCTGATCTTCTGGCCCTAAAGTTCCCATAATACCGAAATCAACCGCAATGTATTTGGGATTTTGAGGATCTTCCACCATCACAAAGATATTCCCGGGGTGCATGTCGGCATGGAAAAAGCAATCTCTAAAAACCTGGGTGAAAAAAATTTCTACACCACGTTCGGCAAGACGTTTGAGATCAGTGTTATGCGCTTTAAGCCGCTGGATATCTGAAACATGTATGCCATGGATGCGCTCGATTACCAATACGTCTTTACGCGAATATTCCCAATAAATTTGTGGAACATATAAATGATCGGAATTGATAAAATTTCGTCGCAATTGGGAGGCATTCGCCGCTTCTCGTAAGAGATCGAGTTCATCAAATAAAGTTTGTTTAATTTCTGCTACGACCGCAACAGGGCGAAATCGGATCATGCTTTGCAAATGATGCAGCATAGCGGCAAAAGTTTCTAAGAGCTCTACGTCGCGTTTGACTTGTTGATAGATGGCGGGCCTTAATACTTTCACGACAACACGAGAACCATCGAGTAAAGTGGCTGCATGCACTTGCGAAATGGAAGCAGACGCAAGTGGAATAGACTCGAATTCACTGAACAACACCTCAATAGGTTGTTGTAGACTTTTTTCGATCATTTTAGCCGCAAGCTGTCCCGAAAAAGGAGGTACATTGTCTTGCAGCTTTGCTAGTTCATTAGCAATATCGTCAGAAAGTAAATCACGTCTTGTTGATAAAAGTTGACCAAATTTGACAAAAATAGGTCCAAGCTCCGTGAGGGCAAGACGAATATCTTCACCACTTGGCATGTCATGCTTTTGAAACCATCGCCAGGGGAAAAAAAGGATTAAGAGATGCTTACCTGGAAAATGGGGAGAAGCCCATATAGCTTTATCCAAGCCATATTTTAAAAGAACAAAATTAATATGAATAAAGCGAAAAATTTTTGCAAACCAACGCATGCCACACCTATCCTTGATTTTCTTTGCAGCGTTGGGCAAGAAGATGCAATTTTGCTTCAAAGCGCGCAACGTCGTGTCGTAAAACATCAATACGGTTAAACAGAGATTCAACCTCTCCTTGGGTAGGGAGGAGTTGAGTTTCATCTTGCAGATAAGCCCCTAAATCTTCTTGGCGATTTTGCCAAGTTTCTTGCAACCAAGTTTTACCTTGGTGAACACCTTGTGCAATACCATGTGCCAGATTATCACCTACAAACGTTGCTAACTGCCCTTCCCAATCGGCATCAAAATGATGCCAAGAATCATACAATGCTTTGGCACATTCAATATCTCCCCGCACGTGTAACCCTTGTACCGTGCGATGTTGATTTAAAAGCATTGACATGAACGTGCTCAGAGGGCCTGCAAATGTTGTATCGATGTGATTTGGTGCGTGTTCAAGCAAGATGAGATCATTTTCAGCAATTTGAAAATAAAGAGTAGGTAAATGGTCAATGTTAAAGCAAATGACTTTGTTTGCATGTGGTTTTAATAAATCCCAACATGCGGGATCAAGACGTTTGATGAGTGCGATAAGCACAGGCAGAGTGCGCGTTGTAAATTGCGACAAAATACCCATCAATACTTGATTCCTTTATGAATTGCCACTATACCACCAGTTAAATTGTGGTAATGGCATACATCAAATCCTGCTTGTAAAATAAGTTCTTTCAGTTTTTCTTGGTTAGGATGCATGCGAATGGATTCAGCGAGATATTGATAACTTGCGCCATCTTTGGCGACCCATTCACCTAGTTTGGGTAATACATGGAAAGAATAAGTATCATAAAGCTTGGAAAAAGTAGCGTTGGTAGGATGGGAAAACTCTAAAATAATGATGTGCCCACCAGGTTTGAGTACTCGATACATACTTTGCAACGCTTTTTCTTTAAAGGTCACATTGCGCAAGCCAAAACCCATAATAATGCGATCAAAGGTATTGGTGTTAAAAGGCAAATGCTGTGCGTCAGCTTGAACAATTCGGATATTGTCAAAGATCCCTTCATCGGTTAAACGGATTTTAGCTTGAGCCAACATGCTCATATTAATATCACTAAGTGTTACCTGCCCACTGGCGGTGACTTTGGGTACGATAAGACGCGTCAAGTCACCTGTTCCAGCGGCAAGATCTAATACGTGCTGATTGGGTCGAATTTGTGCTAAGGCAATGGCATGACGCTTCCATAAGCGATGGATCCCAAGTGACATTAAATCATTCATGAGATCATAACTACTGGCGACAGAATCAAAAACTTGTCCCACTAGTTTATGCTTTTGTGTGGCCTTAACCTTTGTAAACCCAAAATCAGTAGTATCGTCTTTCATAGTGACACTTATAATATAAATCGACTTAAGTCTTGATCTGCCACGAGGTTGGCTAACTGCTTGTTAACGTATTCATGATCAATCAAGAAAGATTGCTCTTTTTCGCCTGCTTCAAAAGAGATATTTTCCAGTAAACGTTCCATGATGGTATGTAAACGACGAGCACCGATATTTTCGGTTTTTTCGTTAACCATGGCGGCTAATTCAGCAATTCGCTTGATACCATCGGCATGGAAACTTATTTCCACACCTTCAGTGGCCAGAAGCGCTATGTATTGTTGAGTTAGAGAGGCACTGGGCTCAGTGAGAATTCGCATCAGATCTTCTGTTTTAAGGGCATCTAGTTCAACGCGAATAGGAAGACGCCCTTGTAATTCTGGTATTAAATCAGAAGGTTTGGACATATGAAAAGCACCGCTTGCTATAAACAGGACATGATCGGTTTTGATCATGCCATATTTCGTTGAAACTGTGCAGCCTTCCACTAAAGGAAGTAAATCACGTTGCACTCCTTCGCGAGAAACATCAGGACCACTTTGTTGGCCGCGTTGGGTGACTTTATCAATTTCGTCTAAGAAAACAATTCCGTGTTGTTCAAGCTTTTCAACGGCTTTGGTTTTGATTTCTTCATCATTGACCAATTTACCAGCTTCTTCTTCTTGGACTGCTTTTAATGCGTCTTTAATGCGCATCTTTCGCATTTTAGAACGGCTACCAGAGAGATTTTGGAACATGCTTTGTAATTGGTTGGTCATTTCTTCCATGCCAGGGGGAGCCATTATTTCTACCCCCATTGGAGAAATGGCTACTTCTAGCTCGATTTCTTGGTCGTCTAATTTACCTGCAAGAAGTTTTTCTCTAAAAGCGCTACGCGCTGCGCTATCGTTACCGATAGATTCTTCAGGCGGCGCAAATTTGAACCCAGGCTTAGGAATAAGCGCATCTAAGATCCGTTCTTGCGCAGCTGTTTCTGCTCTTTCTTTTACTTTTTGTAAGGCTTCTTCGCGGGTAATTTTATAAGAAATATCAGCAAGATCACGGATAATCGATTCAACATCACGCCCTACATAACCCACTTCAGTGAATTTTGTCGCTTCAACTTTGATAAAGGGAGCGTTTGCTAATTTAGCAAGACGTCTGGCGATTTCTGTTTTACCAACGCCTGTTGGTCCTATCATTAAAATATTTTTTGGTGTAATTTCATTGCGTAAGCCAACATCTACTTGCATACGCCGATAACGATTACGAAGTGCTATCGCGACAGCGCGTTTAGCAGCATTTTGTCCTACGATGTGTTTATCTAATTCATGGACAATTTCACGGGGGGTCATAACTGAAGTACTCATGAAACAACTCTCTTTTTAAGCAGATTTGCTTATTTCTTCGATGGTAATATGATGATTGGTATAAACGCAGATATCTGCAGCAATATTCAAGGATTTTTCAACAATATGATAAGGATCTAATGCTGTATTTTCCAAGAGGGCAGTGGCTGCCGCTTGTGCAAAAGGTCCGCCAGATCCAATGGCAATCAATCCTTTTTCTGGTTCAATCACATCGCCGTTACCTGTAATGATCAAAGAAGCATCTTTGTCCGCAACAACTAACATGGCTTCAAGGCGTCGTAGAATACGATCAGAGCGCCAATCTTTGGCCAGCTCAACCGCTGCACGAACCAAATGACCTTGATACAATTCCAATTTGCCTTCAAAGCGTTCAAATAAAGTAAAAGCGTCAGCTGTTCCGCCAGCAAAACCTGCGATCACCTGATTGTTAAAGAGACGTCGCACTTTTCTGGCATTACCTTTTAAGATGGTATTTCCGAATGAAACTTGGCCGTCTCCGCCTAAAGCCACGGCATCGTCTCTTCTTACTGCAACGATGGTGGTGCCTCTGAACTGTTCCAAGGTAAGCTCCTCATGAGTGTAAGAAACGTGACATTATACCCCGATTTTTAATACCACACTATGGAGCGGTTGCGTTTGTTCAAGCTGAGCTTGTTGAAAATCGGCTTTGTCTTTGGAAGTGAAGGGGCCAATAAATACACGGTACCGTGTATCTCTGGGGCTAAGTTTGAAAGTTTGAATACTTGCTTCAAAACCTGAGAGAGCTAGCTGTGCTTTTAATTCTTCTGCTTGAGATAGCTGACGAAATGACCCAGCTTGAATAACATAAGGAGAAGTTTTTGTTTTGTCTTCAGTAGAAGCGATATTAGCTTTCGCTTGTGGGGATGTTTCCTTTATGTTTTCCTGATTCGTCGTGGCTTTTTGAATTTGGTTTTGAAGCGCAAGCGCCAAAGTAGAGGCAGTGAGATTATTCGTGTCGACGATATCGAGTCCTTCTTTAGACATGGTGGGTAATACCGTATAAAAATCGAATCGTGAACCGTTGGTTTGTGCTGTTGTAATAGATTCTTTGGCTTTACTTTGTTTTTTGGGTGATGTTTTTGATGACGCTGGTTTTTCTTCCTGAATGGCAACGGTCAGGGGATTTAATGGTTTAAAAGGCGAATTGAGTTTCCAATAGAGGATCCCTGATACCATCAATCCTAATAAAAGACCTGCAATCATCCAGGCCCATGGGGGAAGGAAAGGACGCTCAACAGCCGCATGGGAATATCCAGTACGTCTTCTTGGTGTGACATGAGGTCGGCGTTTTTTTGCATAGTCTTTAGTCATATTTTTATTCAAATAACTTAAAATAAGTATTTTTCAGTTCACCTTTTACTATTTTAAAACATTTCGATCGGATCTACATCTAAAGACCAACGAACCCGCTTACTTAGTTTAGAATTTTCTAAGATATGCGTCGAATAGTTTAAAATTTGATGCAATGGTTTGCGTTCTTTCGCTTGAATGAGCAATTGATATCGATAATGCCCCTGACGTTTTAGCATGGGTGCGGGGACAGGACCAAGAATGCTAACGCCTTCACTTTTGAAAGGTGCTAGCGCATTTTGCACTTCTTGTAAAAGTGCACTAGGTAAATTTGGCTGGGTGCCTTGGGCACGGATCAGGGCTAAATGTGAGTAGGGAGGGAGATGACAGCGTTGGCGTTCGATGAGTAATTCATTCGCCAGTTGGGGGTAATCTTGATGAAGGATATGTTTGAGTAAGGGATGATCAGGGTGGAAGGTTTGGATGACCACCTTACCGGCATGATGCACTCTGCCTGCCCGTCCTGCCACCTGTATAATTAATTGTGCCATACGTTCTACGGCCCGAAAATCAACACTAAACAATCCTCCGTCAGCATCGATGATGGCAACGAGTGTTAAATGGGGGAAGTGGTGGCCTTTCGCTAGGATTTGTGTACCTATCAGTAATTGCGCTTCTTTATTTTGTGCGCGTGTTAAGAAATCTTCCAATTGGCCTTTCTTTCGTGAGACATCGCTATCAATTCTTGCAATGGAGATGTCAGGAAAATGTGCTTCTAGGAAACTTTCCAAGCGCTCTGTGCCTTGACCTATAGGGTGGAGCTCGCGTGCTTTACAATCTGGACATTCAATGGGTAATTGCCGTTGATGCAAACAATGGTGGCAAACCAACACTTGTTTTTTGTGATGATATGTCAGGCGTGAGTCGCAGCGTTTACACTCTGCCATCCAGCCACACTCATAGCACATTAAGGTCGGCGCATATCCTCGACGATTGATAAACAAAAGCGCCTGCCCACCTGATGCAAGATGGGTTTCAATCGTTTTGAGCAAGGCGTTTGAAATACCTGCTTCAAGTTTGTTATGACGAACATCGAGCAGTGTTACTTCAGGTAAAGGTGCATTGGTGGCGCGCTTGTGTAAATTGAGTTTTTGGTATTTTCCAATTTGTGCGTTATAGAGGCTTTCAAAAGCAGGCGTAGCTGAGCCTAATACGATGGGGCAATTAAGCATTTTAGCGCGTAATACTGCGATATCACGTGCTGAATAACGAAACCCTTCTTGTTGCTTAAAGGAAGGATCGTGTTCTTCATCTATGATGATTAATCCTAGATCTAAAAAAGGTAAAAAAATTGCTGAACGTGTTCCGATGACGATATGTGCTTGTTGCTGCAATACTTTTTGCCAAGTGATAAAGCGGGCCTTAGGCGTCATACGTGAATGATAATGGACAACATTCTCGCCAAAGCGGGCAACAAAACGTGCTTGAGTTTGTGGGGTAAGTGAAATTTCAGGCACTAAAATAAGCACTTGTTGTTTTTGACTTAAGATTTGCTCTGCTACTTGTAAATATACTTCCGTTTTCCCACTACCTGTTACCCCTTCTAATAAGAAAGTCTGAAATGTATTTTGTTTTTGTAAAATTGCAGTTACAGCTGCTTGCTGATCATCATTAAGAAGATGTTTTTCTGGATGAATAGTTGAGGATGACGGAGACTCTAAGATTTCGCATGGTTTCCCTAAACGGATAGGCGCAGGTACCCCAGAGAAGGCAACTTCGCCAATGGGATGGTGGTAATATTGTGCTGTTTTCTCGATGAAATTGCATAAATTTTCTGGAAATAAAGGGTGATTTTCGCAAACAGCGCTAATTGTTTTCAGTTGTTCTTCAGGGAAATCAGATTGATGGCTGTGTCCCATGATGATACCAATTAGGGTTCGGCGACCAAAAGGAACAGTTACCCGTGTACCACGTTGCAATAAGGAGGGTTGCGCAGGAGGTAAATAATCAAACAGACGGCGTAGAGGAACAGGCAAAGCCACCTGATAAATGATTTTTTCTGCGGTCATCAGTTAATATTCCAACATGGTTTCTACTAAGGATTATTACCTATGTTACCCCTTAGTGCTAGCAAAAAAGCTCGTTTTTAATGCCGAAGCATTTTACGTGATGAATTTGAACCTAGTTCTTTTTCTAAATGCGCAGTAGTCTTATATCGTGGGGCAAGCCGAGCAGTTGGTTTATATCGGCCACAACTAAGGGATGCAGTGGGCTTATAACGGTGTTTGTTAAGGGGTAAATCAAACTGCTGGGGATGATGTCTTTCTAAACGTTGTTCGAGCCGATTGATTTTTTGAAATAAGGTTTTTATCTTGGATTGATTCGTTGTAATTTGATGATCCAGTTTTGCTCTCTCCATCAACTCTAGGTATTTGAAATAACCAACATAAACAGAAATACCAAAAATAATGGGAAACAATATTGCTGGTTCAAAGAGAAAGCTAGGTAAGATGTAACCGAGTAAGGGTGCAGTTGCTAAAACTGTTAATACCGAGAAAATGATAGGTGTTGTCTCAATAGACAACTTTAATGTGGTGGTCGCCGTTGTGATGGCAATAGCAGCATTTTTTAGCCGCATTACCTTGGGTTGCCATTTTTCCCATTGTGAATGCAAAAAAGCGTAAAACATTGTCCAATACTGAGACGCAAGTTTTTTTGTCAAAAAAAAAGCTTTTCGCATTTTAGGTGCGCATTCACGCGGAAAATCTCTAAAGAGTAACCGCTTAAGGCGCCTAAATAGGCGCCCTAGTTGCTCGCGGCAAGCACTTAGCTTGTCTTTAAAAGAGCTTAATGTCCTTGAGGGCATTAAGATTTATTTCCCTTCAATGCAGCTTCAAAAGCCAATGCCATAGAGCTTTGCCCTTGTGGTGCTTTGGAAGGTGATTTCGGCTTATGCATAGGTTGTCGTGCGTCTTTTTCACCTTTGAGCGATGGTTTATTTACAAAGCTTGGTTTTTCTAAACGCATCGATAAACTGATCCGTTGACGAGGTTTATCTACTTCCAATACCCGCACCTTCACTATCTGGCCAGTTTTGACAACATTTCGTGGATCTTTGACAAATTCATGTGAAAGCTCAGAAATATGCACTAAGCCGTCTTGATGGACGCCAATGTCAATGAAAGCGCCAAAATTAGCGACATTGGTGACAATGCCTTCTAAAATCATGCCTTCTTGCAAGTCATTGAGAGATTCCACCCCTTCTTTAAATTGGGCGGTCTGGAAACTGGCCCGAGGATCTCGACCTGGTTTTTCCAATTCTTTAAAAATGTCCTTAATCGTTGGCAAGCCGAAGGTGTCAGTGACAAATTTTTGTGGATCGAGTGAATGAATAAATTCATTATTGCCAATAACATCATTAATAGAGCGTTTGGATGAAGCCAAAATATTCTCAATCACAGGATAGGCTTCTGGGTGAACGGCGGAGGCATCTAAAGGATTATCTCCTTCAGGGATCCGCAAGAAACCAGCTGCTTGTTCGAAGGCTTTTTCTCCCAACCGTGCCACTTTTTTGAGCTCCTGTCGTGTTGAGAAAGGCCCATTCTTTTCACGATACTCAACAATATTTTGTGCGATTTGCTGATTGAGTCCTGCAACATGGGTCAACAATGGCATGGAGGCAGTGTTAACATTAACCCCAACTGCGTTCACCGCGTCTTCTACCACATTATCTAGAGTACGCGCTAATTTAGCTTGATTCACATCATGCTGGTACTGGCCAACACCGATTGATTTAGGTTCAATTTTCACTAACTCAGCAAGTGGATCTTGAATACGTCGTGCAATGGAAACAGCGCCACGCAGCGAAACATCAAGTTGTGGGAACTCTTTGGCAGCAAACTCAGAAGCTGAATAGACCGATGCACCTGCTTCAGAGGTGACGACTTTGGTGAGTTTGCGATCTTCTGCTAACCGAACTAATTCTTCAGCCAGCTTTTCTGTTTCACGTGAGGCCGTACCGTTACCGATACTAATCAATTTCACGTCATACGTTGTGATTAACGCAGCCAAGACAGCAAGTGATTCTTGCCATTTTTTATGGGGTACATGCGGATAAATTGTTTCGGTGGCTAATAGTTTACCGGTAGGATCCACGACCGCTACTTTAACACCGGTACGTAAACCTGGATCTAGGCCAAGTGTTGTCATATGACCTGCAGGGGGGGCCATCAATAGATCATGCAAATTGCTCTTAAAGACAGAAATCGCTTCTTCTTCAGCCTTATCGCGTAAGATGCCAATTAATTCAGTTTCAAGATGAGATTGCACTTTCACGCGCCATGTCCATCGCACCACTTCTTGTAACCACGCGTCTGCAGCGCGTTTTTTATCTTGAATATTAAAATGTTGCGCTATCATTTGCTGAGGAATACCTGCATCGGCATTTTCAAGCTCTTCTGGTAGGACAAGAGAGAGTTGTAAAAAGTTTTCTCTGCGCCCACGCAGCATAGCTAATGCACGGTGCGAAGGGACTTTTTTCCAAGGTTCGCGATGATCAAAATAATCCTGAAATTTTTGCGCTTCAGCTTCTTTATCTTGGGCGACTTTACTTTGCAATAAAACATTTTCTTGCATGTAGTCGCGAATTTTTCCAAGCAGTTCAGGATCTTCAGCGAAATGTTCCATCAAGATGTAGCGCGCGCCTTCTAATGCCGCTTTGACATCGGCAACGCCTTTTTCTGTATCTACATAGCTTGTTGCTGTTTCTTCTGGAGAAAGAGTTGGATCTTGCAATAAGGCGTCGGCCAGACCTTGCAAGCCTTGTTCGATAGCAATTTGTCCTTTGGTACGGCGCTTTGGTTTATAGGGGCGATAAAGATCTTCTAAACGAATTTTGGTTTCAGCTTGTAAGATCTCAGCTGCTAATTCTGGCGTAAGTTTGTTTTGTTCTTGGATGCTCTTGATAATCGCTTCACGGCGCTCTTCAAGTTCTCGTATGTAAATCAATCGTTCTTGTAAGGTACGTAATTGAGTATCGTCTAAGCCACGCGTTACCTCTTTACGATAGCGTGCGATGAAAGGAACTGTTGCGCCTTCATCTAAAAGCTGGACGGCTGCCTTGACTTGGCTTGGCGAAACAGATATCTCTTGTGCAATTCGCTCTTCAATCGTGAGCATACGCGCTTCCTATATACCAGTTGGGTTGAGAAAATTGAGCTAGGATAAATTAAAATGACATGATTGCAAAATCACTTATGAGTATAAAAATGCTTGGACCAAGTTGTCACCTGCTTGACAATTGCGTTTGTAATGGAAAGCAGCTCCTCATGGCTAATGGTTAAAGCTGGTGTGGTATAAACAATATCACCAAAAGGTCGGCACCAAACGCCATCTTCAATAAAACGTTGCTTAAACCAATTTAATTCAGTGGTCATTGGTTTTGCCAACTGAACAACCCCAATAGCACCTTTAACACGGACATCTTTCACACCGGGGACATCTTTTAGTGTTTGTAGTTCAGCCATCAACAATTCTTCAATTAAAGCGACTTGTTGGATTCGAGGTTGTGAAGCAAAAAGATCTAAGGATGCATTAGCTGCAGCACATGCCAGTGCATTACCCATAAAAGTAGTACCATGCATTAATCCTTTATCAGGTGTTTCACCAAGAAAAGCTTGAAAAACATGATGGCGCGCAATGGTGGCTGCTAAGGGTAGTGTGCCGCCAGTTAATGCTTTAGATAAACAAACAATATCAGGAAGCACATCAGCTTGTTCAATTGCAAAGAGAGAACCTGTGCGACCAAAACCAGTAAAGACTTCATCCATGATAATCAACACATCAAAACGGCGACATAATTCACAAATAGCGCGTAGTGTGTCAGTAGAATATATTTTCATGCCGCCCGCCCCTTGCACTAATGGTTCGAGTATCAGCGCGGCAATGCGATGTGAATTGTTTGACAGCCATTTTTCAAACTCTTCAAGAAGGGACGCAGTGGTAGGTATTGGACGAAGCAGTTGAGGAGGTAACATCGTTTGGAATGGCGGATGGATCCCATCTTGAGGATCAGAAACTGACATGGTGAAAAAAGTATCGCCGTGATAGCCATGTTGAAAATAAACAAATTGTTGGCGTTCAGGCGTTTGATGGTTGATCCAATATTGAAGCGCCATTTTCATCGCTATTTCGACGGCAACAGAGCCTGACTCACTATAAAAAACATGATTTAAATCCCCTGGTAGCAATTTAGAAAGTTTTTTAGCTAACGTTTGCGCAGGTTGATGGATTAGCTCACCTAGCATGAAGTGAGGCAGGGTCGCTGCTTGTTGTTGAATAGCTTGAATAATATGGGGATGATTATAGCCATGACAAGCTGTCCACCATGAAGCCACACCATCAATGAGTTTTCGCCCATCGGCAAGGGTTAAGGTAGCACCTTCAGTGCTGACTATTTCTCGCGCAGGAAGTGCTGTCTGCATTTGAGCGTAAGGTCGCCAGACTGTAGCATTTTGAGTCATCGTTGGGTACCATCAGCGGTTCTAGGGGGCTCGATCTTAACATAGGTATGACGGGAATATTCATCACTGCAACCGGCACAGACATAGGAAAAACCTATGTAGCATGTCAGTTATTGAAATGGGATCAAGCACATTGGCGTGTTTTCACCGCATGTAAACCCGTGATTTCAGGTTGGCCTACACATGAAAGTGAAATTTATAAAACTGACTCTGCTTTGTTGTTAGCAGCGAATCAGCTGCCCATTACTGCTGAAACGCTTGATAGAATGTCTCCTTGGCGCTTTCATCTCCCCCTTACGCCTGATATGGCTGCTCGGCGTGAAGGTAAAAATATCGTGCCAGAAGCGCTGCTCTCTTATTGCCAACAGTTAATAGAAGAGGCCAAGCAAGCTTCGAAAGCAGTGTTGATTGAGGGAGCCGGCGGGATCATGGCACCTATCAGTGGGAAGTTTACCGCTTTAGATTGGATAACACAGTTAGAGTCTCCTTGCATTTTGATTGCAGGATCTTATTTGGGTACTTTAAGTCATACTTTAACTGCAGTAGAAGTATTACAGATGAAGAACGTAAATATTCTTGCGATTGTCGTCAATGAGACATTAAATAGCACTGTTTCTTTGCAAGAAACATGTGAATGTTTACAATCTTTTTTACCCTATCCTATTATTGCTTGGCCTTACTCTAAACAAACAGAAGGAGTAAATAAAGCTGTTTCCACTTTATATAACAGCTTGCTACAAAGTATAACCAACACCACTCTGCTACAATCTGCATATGAAAGCATTATCGCCTAAAGAAACGTGCTTTGTGTACGGTGGGGCCTCTGTTTTAGATTATTTCTACCATACTGCAAGCATGCAAGAAATAATGGTTTCAGGCACATTAATTGGTGCAACCATGTTAGGACTAGCAGGTGGATGGGGGGCTTATTACTACCTTGCTCCGAGTGGCTTTTCTGTTACTTGGAAAGTATTGATGACATCTATTGGCGCTTATGGTGGATTTATATTAGGAAGCGCAACGGGCGCTGGTGTCGGATATATTTCTGGAAAAATAACAGGAGTGGAAGAGAATTGCATTTTGATGTGATATACTTCGCGCATCCCGATGTCCAAGAGACATAATACATGCTTAAATCCAAAGGTTTAGGCAGATAAATGGAGGCATTCGTGCGCGCTGTTTTTAGCGTTATCTCGATATGCAGCGGAGCCATTCTGTTGATGCTACTTGCGCCTTGTGCCAGAGGTAGTGTAGATACTTCTTTTCTGAATCATTTAAATCAAACTATTCCTACAGCGTTTGATAAAGCATCTGGTATTTCTGATCCTCTCCTTAATAAAAAAGCTCATGAGATTTGGCAAGAAGTTGCCAACAGCGGCGTCGCATTACGTCCAGGGATATCTTCAGACAAGGAAATGGGAACTATCTTTAGGCAATTACAAGCCCATATTGAGTATGAATTAATTGAAAATTTGCCTGAGAAGATCCCTTTTGGCGATGCTATTATCATTATTCATACACCAGCAATAGCGACTCCACTCGTGACAGCGGGTGAATTATCCTTAGGTCTCGCCTCTGCTCAAATATTGTCAGATCATGATAAAACGCGAATTAATACGGCCTTGTCTCGGGCAAAATTGATGCGAGACTTTTTGGCAAAGGGGGGCATTATCATTGCAACCTATGAGTCAGATGCAAAAAATCTGCGCACACCGGAACAAATGACGATTTTTAATGCACTAAAAAGACAATATCCTCAGCAATTAATTGAATTTCCGCTAGCTTCAAAATCATTGCGTATGCAGCCTTATCCCTTAGATATGATTGGCGCAACCTATCTTATTAAGATGCCTTCAGGCGATATTTTTGAAATGACAAATCGTGGTGTGCAAATTAATGATACGCGCGATGAAATTACTTGGGGGATTTGGCTACAAATGCGTCGGTATTCTACTGATAAAGTGAACCAACGTTTGTGTGTCGTTTTTCAATTTTTAGAAAACAATGGATTGCTTAATATCTTATCGCGCCATGCTAAAGCGCAAAGGATTGCACCTGAAAAGTATTTAACGCTTGCAAGGCGTTATTTGCAAATAGGTGAGCCTGCCAATACAACGTGCACGAAATAGAAGTTAAATAACTAATTTTTTGCATTGGTTTGACATCGATCACCTATTTTTATAGTGTGTTAGTCTCCAAAACTACAAGGTGAGAAATTATGTTGAATTTTGCCTGGCTAGCTAAACAAAGCACGGGTCGTCGTCCCTGGTTATTTGGGATCATCCCACCAATCGGAACGCTTATTACATTACTAGCAGTATCTGCTGCCATTGCTGGTGGCATGTGGCTATGGACTGGTTTATGGGCTGGAGCATTGGCAAGTGCAACTTCCTTTTTTCCATTGTTGGAAGGAGCACTCGTTGGCGTTTTAGGTTTTACCTTAGTGAATTTTTGGTTTAACCGCGAAATTACAACTTTTATGCTCAGTACGCGTGAAGCGCGAGATGATTTTGTATTCGGTCAAAAAAGTAATCCCACCAATTTACGTAAATTGGTGAATCACCTGCGTCAAGAAGTCAACGCTCATTTTAGAAAAAAGCTAGGCAAGGATCATCGTGATATTCCCATGCCACGACTTTTGACTTTCACCGACGATGCCGTAAAAATCGTTACTGTGGAAGGGCGTAATCCTGGTAAAGCGGCGATTGCGTTTTCTTCTGGTACTTTTCTTTATGAAAAGTCTAATATGGATCAGCGCCAATTAGCCGCGTTGATAGAAATGGAGCTTGTCAAAATTTACTTACGTCGCGGGTTTTCTCGTACCATCGTAGGAATGGGATCTGATTTAGCTTCGACCCTGCAGAATTTGAATGCCTCTGGAAGCTGGTTTTATCGTGTATTAGGTTTCTTAGCAGGTCCTTTACAATTTGTTTTACTATTAGAACGCGCTATCCATCGTTCCTATGAATATGAAGCGGCAGGGCATGTTGTGGAATGTGGACGTGGTGTCGATTTAATTGGTGGTATAGACAAGAAAGTTTGTTCAACTTTAGAAACCTTGCCCACCAATGAAGAACTAAAACAAAATCAAACTAAACATCAAAGAAAACCTTATAACGGTTATTTTAAATGGTTAATCAAACCTATCGCTGATTGGATTGATAAAAATGAATATGCAGGTGATGATAAGACCGGTTCTCGTTTTGTCAGTTTTTTTGATATTTTAGTGCGCGAAGGGGGTTACTACATCAACGAACTGTGGAAAAAAGAACCACGAGCAACGAATTTAAAAGCCTATCTTCGTCCAATTATTGCAGCCAACATAGATGGTAAAAATGTTAGTATGGATAATGCTACCACGGTGCAAGTGAAAAAGATCCGAGAGCATGATATCCAAGTGAATAAAAAGTTGTATGACAGGATCCCTGCGAAGGATCATTATGATGTGATTGGTCCTAAAGGGACGGGGTATGTGAAGCCTATACTGCATTCTGCTAATCGTCGTGCAACGAATCCAGCTCAAACTAACGAAGAGAGCACTTCTATGCGCCTTCGTCCTCGAGTTCGTTCAAATTAATTTTTTTCAAGACCATATGCCGGCCAATAGGCTGGCATATGCACTTCTTTCTCTTTTCCTTTAAATTGATACAAAAGCTTGAAATATTTCCCCTAAAAGCGCCATGATATAAAGAGCTATATGATGAGGGGTGTATATGCCAAATGGTAAGGATTATATCGTGTATCAAAACACGAAAAGAGGGGATCGAAAAATCACCTTCATTGATGGCTATGCCTTTTATCAATCAACTGGGACTAACTCGGGATTTGAAGCGACCTGGTTTCCCTTTTTAGGTGTTGCTGATCCTGATTCCGATGATCAGCGATATAAATTAGATAGCTATGCCAACAACAGAGGACATTTTATTAAACCTAATATTTTTTTTCGCGACATTCCTGAAGAGGTTGAAAGTGCGGGAAAGTATCTAGGGTTAAATGAAGATTTCTTTTATCGCATGGGGAATCTTGAATGTCTGCTAATTTCCTCTTTAATAAAAGAAGGGTATTGGTTGACCAATAAAGGGATTTTATTTAAAGAACATTTACAGAAAACATACCCAGCATTTTACCAACAATATGGTGACATTGAATTTTCTGCTGATCCTTTGCAAGTCATCCCATCAGCTGAGCCGTTTCGCGTGAATGATTGGCTTTTGATACAAGGTCCAATGAAAAAAATTGCAACCACTAAAAAGGCAGATGATTTAACGATTGCAGATAAGCGTAAACAATTTGCTAAAGGAAAAATTTCCCCAAGAAACGATGTTGATGCAATGGAGATTGATTCTATAGCAGAGACATCCATTAAACCCTATATTAAACGTTCGCGTTCTACTTCCGTGCCAACAGAACTTGCTCGTCAGAACGCACGTTCTGATGTATTTGATCCACGTTCCTCACCTATGCCGGCAAAAGAGAAGAAAACCAAGCAAAAAACCAGTCAACAGGCTTCCTCATCAGATCCTTCTTCTTTCAAGCGAATACGTTAGTTTAAATTTTGGTATTGATTCTATGGATTGCATATAGGACCATGAGCAAAAACGATCCTTCACATTGTAGTGAGCAAAGTTACCTAGAATTTTTAACCTGAAAGGAATGGAATATGAGCGAAGCACCCTACGGCACGTGGGATTCTCCAATTACTGCTGAAATGGCCTCTTCTGCTATTGTGGGATTTCAAGATGTCGTCATTGAAGGTGACGATATTTATTGGTCAGAAATGCGTCCGACAGAGAGTGGTAGGTATGCGGTTGTAAAATATTCTAAGGGTGTTTTGGTAGAAATGTTGCCATTAGAATTTAATGCCCGCACACGGTTGCATGAGTATGGTGGCGCTGCCTTCACGGTGCATCAAGGAACAATTTATTTTACTAATTTTAAAGATCAGCGTTTATACCGATTAGATCCCAAGCAAAAACCCGTTGCTATCACTAAAGAAGGGATCCGTTTTGCTGAATTAAAACCAACTGCATTTGGAATTGTTGCTATTGCTGAATCGCATGAAGAAAATAGTCATGAACCTAAAAACTTTGTTGCTTTAATTAATTCCCAAACAGGTGACGTAAAGGAATTGATTAGCGGTGCTGATTTTTATTCTTCAGTAACAATTAGCCGAGATCAAAAAAGAATTGCTTGGATATCTTGGGATCACCCCAACATGCCTTGGGATAATACGCAATTATGGGTTGCTAACCTAAGTGAGAAAGGCATATCTGATATTCAGCGTATTGATGAAGCCACAAAAGAGCAGGCTTTCTTCCAGCCTCAATGGGGACCCAACAACGAATTAATTGTTGTTAGCGATAAGTCTAATTGGTGGAATTTATATCAAGTTGATGGGCAAGCATTACGATTATTATTTTCAGTTGAAAGTGAGATTGGTCAGCCTTTATGGAATTTAGGTGCATCAACGTGGGGTTATTATCAAGATGGTTTAGTCTGCACTTTCTCTCAAAACGGCAAGAGTCAATTATTTTTATTTAAAGATACTAAGCTCACTCCTTTTGATATTCCCTATAACAGTTTTTCACAAATTCGTACTTCTGAGCATAATATTGCTTTTATTGCTGGTGCGTCCAACAAGCCTACGATTATAGGTATGTTAGACAAAGGGCACTTCAAAATGCTACGAGAGAATATGAGCATTACCGTTGACTCACAAGATTTGAGTGCACCTGAACATATTACTTATGAGAGTCACGGACGTATTTCACATGCATTCTATTACCCGCCGAAAAATAAATCTTTTACTGGATTAAAGGGATCATTACCCCCTTTAATTGTCAGAAGCCATGGGGGGCCAACAGCCAATTGTGGTTCTAATCTCAATTTAGATATTCAATATTGGACAAGTCGTGGTTTTGCTTTTGTCGATGTAAATTATGCTGGTAGCACAGGATATGGTCGTCAATATCGTAAAAGTCTTGATAAAAATTGGGGCATTTATGATGTAGAGGACTGCGCAGCGGCAGCGCTCTATTTAGCTAACAAGGGCTTAGTTGATAAAAATAAGCTGGCTATCACAGGGGGGAGCGCAGGAGGCTATACTACGCTGGCAGCTCTTGCCTTTACAGATACCTTTCATGTCGGTGCTAGTCACTATGGGGTAAGCGATCTGGCTGCATTGGTAAAAGATACACATAAATTTGAATCGCGTTACTTAGATAATTTGATTGGACCCTACCCTAAAGAAAAAGCAATATATGACGCCAGAACACCCTTATTTCATATAGAGAAATTGAATGCCCCCGTCATTTTCTTTCAAGGCGACGAAGATAAAATTGTACTGCCAAACCAGGCTGAGATGATGTTTGAAGCGCTTAAAGAGAAAGGGATCTTGACCGAATATTGGTTATTTAAGGGTGAACAGCATGGATTTAGGAAAGCAGAAAATCGTATCACTGTTTTAGAAGAACAGCGAAGATTTTTTATCAACGCACTCAAACTTGCGGATAAGAATGACTTATAGTTTAATGAAAAATCTGTAGGGGGCATATGCCCCCTATTTTAAAATGAAAAGATAAAGGATATTTGTCGATTATTACCTTAATATTTCTTTATTGGCTATTACAAATTGTAAAATAGACACATAAGAGAAGGTAAAATGAAATTTATTCAAGAACTAAATTTTTCTCCTTTTGGCGTAACTATCTTTTAATACTGAAGCGTTATTTGCGTTGGATTGTTTACTACTTGTCGTCACATATTCCTCGTCACATTCCTCGCTTTTGCTCTCTTTTTCTGATTCAGAAGAAATTATTATTATTTCTTTCTTTTGGTTTTCTTCTTCTGAATCAGAAGAGATGACTATTTCTTCATCGCTTTCAGTTTGACTAGGTGCGTAGCTACCATCACTCTCTTCATCACTTTGGTTTTCAGCTGTGTGTGTTGGTTCAACATGCGAAGAAGAGAAGAAAAAGGACGTCACTTTGTTGTATAAACCTGAAAAAAATGATGAAATATGAGTTGATACTTTTACTTTTTTATCAGTAGGCTCATCATCAAGTATGATAGGAAGAGCCCGTTTTTTTTGATTTTGCAAAGTAATTTCCGACCATTCAGCGCCGAATTGTTCTTCAAGCTCCTCAGAGAGTTCATGCAGGCAATTTCTAGCAACAAATAGCACAGAGCATGATTCAGGGATGGATGGTAAAGAGGTTAATCCATTGCCAACGAAACTGAGTGTTTGAACGTCTTCAAGTAAATTTAAATGAAGAGGGAGGAATTTTAGTTTATTATTGTCACAGGTCAAAGACAAAAGTTTTCTACATTCTGTAATTTCACCAGGTAGAGCATTAAGGTTATTATTAGAAAGATACAAAAATTGCAGTGAGCGGCACATTCTAATTTCTTTGCTAACCATGTAGATTTCTTGATTTTCGCAATTTAAGGATTTTAGGTTTTGCCATACCTCTTTATATTGTGGATCTTTAAATATACAGGCTGGAAGTCGTGTCACAGCAAAATCAGTGCTATCGAGATTTAAACTGTCAAGTGCATTGTCATCCGGTAATTGTTCTTGGATAGCTATTTCGATGAGATCTGCATTGAGATCATTTAATGTACGATGTCGTTTTTCTATTTTCTGGAGAGTCATTGCAGGGTTATCAATTTCAGCAATTTCTTGTAATTTTTGCGCAACGATAACAGCTTGTAGTGAATCGCTACTTTCTTCAAGTTGATTTTGAAAGTAAGAGATTTCATTTTGTTGCTGAGTATTTATTTTTTGTAAGGATGTCAGAAAATGAAGTTGAATGGGTCCTTTACTGAACTGTAGTGAAATAGAAGGATCAATCACTTGTAAACGATTGAGAAAGGGCAGCCAGATCCCCTCTAATTCAAGGGCTGTAAAATTGTTATTGAATGCCTTGCAAAGCAATTTTAAATTTCTAATTTCTGCAGGTTCAAGATAGGACGAGATTTCTCTCCAGATATTATGGGAGAAAAATAACATTCGATGTTTGGCGTTTAGATCTAACATACAAGCTCCGCTATAAATACAACTGATGCAATTATAGCTACTTAGCTGTATCAATAATGTCATATCCTATCTTGAAGATATATTCACATGGATAGAGGTGATGGAAGGTAGTTTGAAGTTAAATTTGGGTAAAAATATGACATTATAAGATCTAGCGTCCAAGAAAACCCTTATGAATAATTGCTGTTTGTATAAATTTTTTCACAGTTGATAGGGAGGTTTGGCAAAGATTGTAGCAAATTATGACTAAAATCTATGGAAGTTAAATTTTTCAATTGGCCCAAACTAGATGGTAAAGACATTAGCTGATTATTTTCACATCCAAGGTGAACAAGTGTTTTGCATTGGCCAAGCTCTTCAGGAAGATGTGTTAAGCAATTTTTACCAAGATATAAATGTTGCAACGAAGAGCAGTGGATAATGCTTTTATCAATGAAACGAATATTTTGTTCTGAGCAATGCAGGGTAATAACTTTTTGCCAAAATTCCTGATAGTCGGTAAGCTTAAATGCGCTTGCTGGCAGTCGAGTGAGAGAAACACCCTTGCCACTCAATATGAGAATTCGAGTCATCGGTTGTTGAGCTAATTGTATTTTGATTCGGTTTCTAATCATTTCACAATTAACAAGATCAAGTGCTTCATGTCTTTCTTCCAGTGCTTGCAAAGAGCAGACAGGATGTTGAATATCGGCAAGTACAGCTAAATGCTTTTTAATCACTGATTTTCGAAAATTAACTTCGGATTGACTTTGCTCGAGTAATTGGCATTTTTCGTTAGAAGGTGCTTTTAAAAGATAATTAATTTCTTGCATTTGTTCGCGATTTATTTTGCGTACACCCTTAAGGAAAGCGGCATGTATTTTACCCTTTTCTACTTTCATCGAGATGGTAGGATCTATTGCATGTAAACGGTTAAGATAGGGCATCCACAGGCAATCTAGCGCAGGATCATTAATCGTTGTATTAAACGCTTTGCAAACCTGTTTCAGATGTTCAATTTCTTCTGCGTTCAAATAAAGCAAGATGATTTGCCATATATCTCGTATAGAGAAAAATTTTTCCGGTTTGTGGTCATCTAACATGATTGTATTGCCAAAAAATATTAATTAGCCTGAATTATAATTATCTATTCTATGGAATGATGTCGTAATCAAACTTGAGGGGAAGTTCATAGAAAAAAATGACAACATGATGATTTCTGCCTATTAAATCATTTTTGAAAGAGCACTATTAAGATTGCCGAGCTTAAGGTAAGTCCCATCATTAAAGAGATGGCTGCTGTAAAGTTTCCGGTCATGTGAGCAAGCCATCCAGTCAACAACGGAGCCAAGATCCCTGCCATCGCAAATGCTGCATCCATAACGCCTAAGCTGGTCGCGGTGCGATCAAAGGCGAGATCAGCATTGATAGCATAAAAAGCTGCATTAGGCATGAGGCCAAAACCTACCCCGAACGTAATGCTAAAGGCAGTGATAAGAACGGAATGGGTGAATAAAAGAGGGATAAAACAAATGACAGAAAGTAATTGACAGCTCCAGATAAGATGAGAACGAGCCAGACGAACACTTTTTGTTTTTTGCCATATCCAATCTGAGATGCTTCCCCCTAGAAGGATTAAAATGGCAGCAGTTAGCCAAGGTGCAATGAGAAACCAACCGACAGTCTTTATATGCATTTGATAAGTTTGTTCAAGATAGCCCGGTAGCCAAGTAATCGCAAAAAATAACAGATATCCAAAGGAGAAAAATGCATAATTGTTGATAAGAAGCATTCGGTTAGACAAAATAAATTTCCAACTTGTTTTCGTGCTTTTCATCTCTTGAGTATGATCGCTTTGAATAAAGACAAGTTCTGCTTGAGTAACATGTTTGCTTTGTTGCGGGTGATCGCGAAAAAGCATTGCCCAGATGATTGCCCAGACTATACCAATCCCACCTAAAATAAAAAACATGGGGCGCCAACCGAGATTAGCGACTAAGTGCGAAATAAGCGGGGCCCCTATCACTGAGGCAAATGGTACTGCCGCTAAACCAAATGCTAAGGCGCGTGCTCGCTCTTTGACCGGTAGCCAATCTGCACAAACACGAGCAAGCGCAGGAAAGCCTGGTCCTTCGGTGATACCGAGTAATACTCTAAATGTAAATAGCCAAGCAAACCCTGTTGCGAGTCCAATAAAGGCGCATGAAAATGACCATAGAACTGCAAATACGGTCCAAATTTTTCTAGCGCCGAAATTATCGACCAAGATCCCGCCTCCGACTGTCATGACGAGATAACCAATACCAAAAGCAGCAGCAATCAATCCAAAATCAGTATTGGTTAAACCATAAGTGCTTTTTAAGGGTTCAATGGCATAAGAAAGCGCAGTGCGATCTAGGTAGTTAATGATCGTTGCCATAAACGCTAATGCAATAATAAACCAGCGGAATGATTTCATTTATTCTCCAGAGTTGCATAGAATAAGTGAAAAGAAATAATCAATATTTAGGCACCATTTAGCAAATTTTTAGCGCCACGACTTTTTTGTAAATTAAGGTTAGCATCTTCAATTTCTATAGAGGTTTGAGCTAAATCTTTAAATGCTTCACGCACGTCAATGATAGGACCTTCTAAGGCAAAATATCGATGTTTAGCAATTTTAAACCCTTCTTTGGCCAACGCTAGCTCACGATTTAGGTGTTCTAGTTTTACAAGGGAAGAATTAATAATGGTATCGTATTTTGCATTCATTTCTTCTAAATATTGAACTTGCGCAGCAACTTCTTCACTTTTGGCGGATAAAACTTCTCGTGCCTTTTTTATGCCACCAACGACGCGTAAATCATAAAGAGGCATAATAAATCCAATTCCAAATGAGTAGCCTTTTTTATCAACAATGTGTGTTTTTTCCATTGCCCCTATACTTGCTACACTGACAATCTTGGGCATGATATCTGCTTTCTCTCGTGCAAGTGTTGCTTCGGCAATTTTTAAGTCTGCTCTTGCTTTAGCTAAAAAAGGGCTTGATGTCAAATCATAGGTTTTTTGTAAATTAGTTTTCTCTACGAGATGCTGGCAGTGAAAAGTGTTTTCATTTAAGCCAATAATAATTGAAAGCTCGCGCTTTGCTCCTTTTGCTTTTTCTGCAAAAAATGCTGCACTTTTTTTTGCTTCTTCTAATTGGATTTCTGATAAGTATTTATCAACTATTGAGCGTTGGCCTGTATTAACAAATTTTTTAACTTCTTTTGTAATGATATCTGCTTCTTTACTTAATTCATGCCAGATGTTTTCTAATTCCTGGTACTGGGTATAATCGTAATAGGTTACCAAAGCAAGTAATTTAGCATCATAAGCTGTTACTTTGGTATTTTGTTTTGCAGACTCTGCTTGATAACGTGATTTTTTAATGTCATATTCAGTTCGTCCAAAATCATAAATGACTTGTCGTGCTACAAGTCCTCCAGAAAGTTCCTTACGATAGGGCGATCCCATTAAGCCTTCAACCCCTATCCATCCTGATGAACCAGAAAATCCCCAGCTATCAATCATTTCAAAGTTCACTACCGGAAAATAACCTGCCCTTGCAATGAGGATCCCCTTTTTTTCTGCAAGTGCTTGATATTGGGAAACAGCGATGGCATAACTATTTTGTTCTGCGAGGTTTAATGCTTCTTCTAATGAAATCATTTTAGGTTGATTGGCATTTAATAAAGATGCGTAAAAGCTTATTAAGCTAAAAAAATACCTAATTAAATTTTTATTCATACTAGTTTTTTCCTAGTAGCATAATAATAAAGAATGGGTACAATGAATAATGTCAAAATCATTGATAGCGATTGTCCACCAATTACAGCCCTACCTAATGGAATATTGGCTTCACTACCATGACCCAAACCAATTGCCATAGGAATTAGTCCTAATATAGCAGCAAGCGAGGTCATCAGGATGGGACGAAATCTAGCGCTTGCTCCCATTACAATACCCTCTATAAGCTGACCATTCTTTCTTGTATGATGAATCATAAACTCAATGAGTAAAACACCATTAGCAACAGCTATACCAATCATAAAAATTGCGCCAATAGCTGCTTGTATTGAAAAATACGTATGTGTTAATGCAAGCATTATCACAATACCAATTAAACCCAATGGTACTGAAACCATAATAATTAATGGAAGTAAGAACGATCGAAATTGTATGACTAATATTAAATACACTAGAATTGTTGCTAAAATAAAACCACCAGCCAAGGATTGAATGGATTTATTCATTTCTGCTATTTCACCTCCAATTTGTGCATAATAATTTGGAGGAAACTCAGTTTTATCAATTAATGCTTGAATTTCATTGGATAACCCGCCCATGTCTCTATCTTGTGCATCAAGATAGATATTAATGACGGGTTTAAGATTCACGCGATCCAGTTGGGTTGGGCCTGTTGTTTTAGATAAAGTAGCAATATTTTTTAATGGGACCGGACGCTCTCTATCTCTACCAATCACAGAAACTTCTTCTAGTGCTTGTAATGAACTAATATTATCCTCTTTGTATTGCACGCCAAGGAAATAATCAAATCCGGTTTCTGGATCAACCCAAATATTGCTTGAATCGAATGTAGAGCTTCCCGTCACTGCGCTTGCTACGTTTTTAACGATTTCAGTGGTTTCGATACCGACTCGCATGGCTTTTTCGCGATCAACGCTAATAAAGATCATGGGGGCATTAAATCGTTCTTGGATGCGCACATCAACAGCGCCACGCATATTTTTGATTTTTTCAACTAAACCTTGCGCAATTTTGTGTGATTCTTCCAAATGAGGACCATGAATTTGAACATTGATTGGAGCTCTTCTCCCCATACTTAAGGCTGATGATAATAATCCGCCTAGCTCTGCTGCGACTTCAATATCGGGGTATTCCTTGGCTGTGTTTTCTCGTATTAATTTCGCATAGTACTGTGAGGTATGTTTTCTATCAGGGGTGAGCTCTATGTTAAAGAAAGCATCCATTGTGCCAGAATTGGGTGTAAATGCAGCAGAAAACCCGTAATAGACACCGGCATTAACAATGATCATTTTCAGATCTGAAGGCAAAATCCATTCTCTTAATTTCTTATCATATTCGATTGAGAATGCTTTCGTCTTCTCAATTCTTGTGCCTGACGGTAGGCGCACCGTTAATGTAATGTTTCCTGCATCAGCGGTCGGGAAAAGCTCTATACCAATTTTAGGTATTAATAAGGCACCTACTAAAAAAATAAAGATTAAAACAGCAAAAACAATTTTTCTATGATGCAATGCTTGAAATAAGGCTCGACCGTAGAAAAAAGTTAATTTATTAATGGCTTTGACAGGATAACTTAATAAATCAAATTTAGTTTTCTTTTCAGTGATGGATATAGGTTTAAGTAGACAAGAGGCAAACAAGGGCATCACCGTCATTGCAATCATGTAAGAACTTATCATAATAAACAGAACAGATTTTGCTAAAGCCGCAAAAAGAATTTTAACCATTCCTGATAAAAAGACGACAGGAAATAAAACGACCAAAGTTGAGGTTGTTGCTATAAAAACGGGCATAGCAACTTCAGATGCCCCTATTAAAGCTGATTGCAGCGATGTTAAACCCAATTCTAACTTTTTACTGATATTTTCTAAGACGACAATGGAGTTATCAACCAGTACCCCTATTGATAAAGCAAGACCACCTAAAGTCATCGCATTTATTGTTTGTCCAGATGCATATAAGCCAATAAATGCGCCTAATAAAGCAAGAGGTAACGAAAGCAATATACCGAAAGTTGCACGAGGGTTTCCTAAAAATAAAAAGATCATTAATGCTGCGAGCCCGCCACCGAGCAATGCTTCTTCTGTGATGCTATCAATAGCCTTTCGTATAAAAAAAGATTGATCTGCTACTAAATTTAAATGAAATTCTGGTAAGGTCGCGCTTATCTTTTTTAAGGATGCTTTTACATTTTCTACAACTTGTAGTGAATTTCCACCGGGTTGACGATAAATAGGAACATATACTTGCTCTTTGCCATCTACTAGTACCACATTTGTCTGAATTTGATGTGCATCTAATGCTTCGCCAACTTGATTGAGTTGAACGGTAACTCCATACTCTGCGCGTAAAGGGAAATGATTCATGTCAGAAATTTTTTGCGGCAATGCGTCGCTAATCATCTGGTAATCATAATCACCGATCTTAATATCGCCAACAGGAATAAATGAATTTAAGCGTTTTATCGTATCTAGGACCGATAGCAACGAGAAGTTATATTCTTTCATCTTGGCAGGATCAAGATAAATAATAACCTCGCGTGGTGTTCCACCCATTACGGTTGGCACAATTGCCTCTGGAACCGCTTGTAAGGTATAACGCACATCATAATACGCTTTGTCGTAAACTTTCTGGATGGGTTTATCAGCACTGACTGCCACCAAGGCTAGAGGAATGGCTGCCATAGGATCAAAAGGTAAAATGAGAGGAGGCTGTGTGCCGGGAGGTAATTTTCTTAATGCAGACATTACTAAAGCAGTCGTTTGAGTAATAGAGGTATTTAAATCTGCATTAGAATTGAAAAAATTTCTAACGATGCTCACACCCATTAAAGATTTCGATTCTTGGCGCTCTATACCGATTGCTTGTCCAGTGTACTGTTCAAATATTGCTGATAAATTCTGCTCTACAGCCTTAACAGGCATACCTGGATATAAAGATAATACTTGAACGGCAGGAAGGTTGGCTGCAGGTAAAAGATCTTTGGGTAATTTTATTAGCGATAATGCGCCTAAAATGGTAACAATCAAGCATGCCACAATAACAAAATGAGGATTCTCAATAGCAAAATGAACAAGTCTGGCTTTTTTACTTTCTCCTTCGTTTGTCACCTCATTCATCAAAAACTTTCCTTGGCTGATGTTTATTACCATTTATAATAATAGTTTTTATTTTGTATAAGTGCTTATACAACTATAAACTGGAAAAAATTAGATATATATCTATTCAGGGTTAGTTACTACGTTTGATGTGCCACTCTTTAAATACTGTCATAATAAGAACGAGATCGCGCTGCAATAACTTCTTTAAAACAAGGCGCTCGGGGTAGGGCAAGATAAGAAGATATGTTCTAACTTGAGCTTATAAAAAAATATGCACCGGATATTTCAAGGCATCATAGCAGGAGTGCAAAGCTTATAATTCGAAGAACTGATTAAGGCAACCGATGGTAGTACAGTACAATGCAAAGTCGAGCAGAGCACAACGCTGAAAGGAGTCGAGTTAAGCATTTACAATTAAAATCATTTCAAAAGTTAAAAAACAAGCTTATGTAATAAATTTTTCTTTGGTATCAAATTATAAGAAAAATGCTCAGTTTATATTGTGAACATTCATTTAGTGAAATTCTTCAATTAGTGTTTTTTAGCATCTTTAAGCGGATATATGTACCATTTATCTGTTACCATAATGGAAGATATTGCGTAAATAAAATCTTTCTCTTAAGCTAACCCTCTGATATGTCTTCTCATCATTCTGTTGAGGACTAGAGTATAACTCTCTAAGTTTCATTCCATGAACGGGTGTATCACTGACTTTATAGCAAAGCGGTGAAGAAGTGATACTACAGCATAGTTCTTTCTCTACTTGCAAAGCTTAAGTGGGGATATTTTCCTCTTAAAACTATTTTGTTTAATATTTAGCCATGTTGGTGGCTTATATTCTAATGATCTGAGGTTGAAAATGAGATATGAAACAAGAGATGGATCCATCAATACTCGAAGTACGATGCATACTTTCGAAGCATTATTACAAGAAGTCACTAGTGGTAAGTATAATAATTTTCGTGCTTATTTGGTGCAAAAAAATATCAAAAAATTAAATTTGGGTAAGATGGTGAGAAATATTAGCTTACGTCGTTTAGGAAAAGCCTTACAAGGGACTAATATTACCCATTTAAATCTTAAGCATAATAATATTAATGATCAGGGTATAAAAGAATTCACTGAGGCGTTACAGTACACGCAATTGACACATATAGGATTAAGCTTCAATGAAATTGGTGATCAAGGTGCAAAAGATCTCGCAAAAGCATTATCCAATACTCATATTTCATTCGTTGATCTTAGCTTCAATGAAATTGGTCCTCATGGTGCGAAGGATTTTGGACAAGCATTAGTTGATACTCATGTTTCGTGTATAGATCTTAGCTTTAATGAAATTGGTGGGTTAGGTGCAAAAGAATTGTGCGAAACCTTATATCACACCAGAGTCACAGAGCTTCACTTAAGCGGTGCTAAAATTGGTGATAGTGGAGCAAAACATTTTTGTAGAGCATTATTTCAGTCGCACCTAAGACGCATCAATCTGAGTATGAATGAAATCGGCCCCGATGGTGCAAAATATTTTGCTGATGTTCTGCCAAATACTGCTATTACGCACATCAATCTTAGCTTCAATCAAATTGGTTCGCAAGGAACAAAAGATCTTATTCGAGTGTTATTTAGCACACAAGTGGCTCATCTTTCCCTTAGCTTCAATCAAATTGGTTTTCAGGGCGCAAAATTTATAGCCGAATATTTACCCCATACCAAGGTGACAAGTGTTGAGCTCAGTGGCAACGATATTGATGAAAGAATTCAATATAAAATTGATGAAACTATTCAATCTAACAGAGAAAAATCATAAAAATTGATTTACACTTGTCATCAGCACTTTTTATGACAATTTTAATTTTATTGGACGAACAAGATAAATAATGATTGAATAAAGTAACAGTCTAAAATCTGCTATTTTTTATGGATCTATCCATATATAAGAAGCAGACATGAAGCGATATCAACATATAATCAATGCCTTATTATTTGTAACCTTTGGCCATATTGCGCCTACACAAGCTTGTACCGGTATCACGCTAAAAGCCGATGATGGTGCTGTCTTGCTTGCTCGAACGATGGAGTGGGGCGAGTTTGATATGAATGGACGGTTAATGATTATACCGCGAGGACAAGAATTTACAGGCGCCACACCTGATGGAAAACCAGGGCTTAAATGGAAAGGTAAATATGGTGTTGTTGGTATAGATATGCTTGAGAAAGGATTACTCTCTGATGGCATCAATGAAGCAGGATTATCTTTAGCCCTGCTTTATCATCCAGGTATAGCAGAGTATGCAAAGTATGATCCTACAAAAGCAAAAAACTCTATGGGACCTACTGATTTAGCACAATATTTATTAACAACATGTTCAACTGTCGATTGTGTTAAAGCAGAAATGGAAAAAATACAAGTCGCACCTGTGGTTGATTCTACATTAGGCTTTGCGCCGCCAGTTCATTTTATCGTGGCGGAGCCTTCTGGTAAGGAAATTGTTATTGAATTCCTCAAGGGTAAAACGACCATCAACGAAGCACCTTTAGGGGTGTTAACCAATGCTCCTACCTATGATTGGCATATTACCAATTTACAAAATTATATTAATTTGTCACCCGTTGCCATTCCTAACAAAGACGTTAAATCGGTCGACTTTAAGCCACTTGGTGTAGGAAGTGGAATGATAGGATTACCTGGCGACTTTACACCTCCTTCACGGTTTGTTCGAGCAGTTGCCTTTACCGCTACCGCACGTAATACATCAGATGGTCCAGAAACGGTGTATGAAATTTTTCGCATTTTAGATAATTTTAATGTTCCTTTGAGTGCTACCTGGGGTGTGAATAATCCAAAACAACCCAAAGACTTGCGTAGCTCAACATTGTGGACAGTTGCTTATGATACGAAAAATAAAGTGATGTACTATCATACGCAGAATAATCGTCGTGTCAGAATGGTTGATCTGTCAAAAATTGATTTTGCTTCATTACCTGCGGTAATACACCAACCACTCGATGAGAAGAAAGCGCAAGATATTGAAGATAGAACACCAAAATAATCTTCATTTTAAGCAAGTTTATCTATCAAAAAATAATTGGAAAAAAGAAAAAGGCTTGGCCTTTCTGTAGAAAAAATTTAGCACTCCAGCTGAGATTGAGTTGCAAGGAACATGAAAGAGAAGAAGAACAAAAACGACTGCCAAGGGGTGAATGAGATTTTTATTATTGATAAGCATAAAAGATAAAACCTCGCCCAATTGCTTGGGCGAGGCATCTTAACTAACGACACGAGAGAAATTAATTTTCGCTAAAAATTTCTAAATGATAATCGACCAAACCTGCATCCATTGCTTTTTGAAAGAGTTCAATACGGTTTGAGCATTTCAGCTTCTTCTTAATTCGTGAGAAATAAGAATCTACTGTGGAAGGAGATATATCTAATACCTTACTGATTTCGCAGTTAGTATAACCTTTCAAAAACAACTTATAGCAAGGTGCTTCTTTAGCTGAAAGCAAATTAAATGGGTAACTCATTTTCTCTAAGAAGTGCACTTTTATCGAATCATGCATACTTAAAGGATCGACATTCTCGGAAAGGACATCATTATTCAATGCCATGTCACATTCCATTTCCGACTTTTTATAATTTGCAGTGATCTGAGTCGTTTCTTTTTTGAAGAAATTAGAAAATCGCTTCAACAGATTTTGATTGTTCAGATAAAATTCATAGGCTTTCTTATTATCAGGCCTTGTGCCAAAAGAAAACACTTCAATAGAATCTGGATTGCGTTGAACAAAGTACACGCCTTTGCCGATATTGATTTCGTTACCCGCCTCAATTCTGTCTTGTGGCAAGTGAGATTCCCATAAATGCCACCCAGCAGGTAAGGTAAATCCCGTCATAGGATATTGACGATCAGCCCAGATTTGTAAGAGAGAATTGTTATTACAAAGTAATAGACAATCATCTGTTCGCGTCGAATACTGACCATAACAAAAGTAATGGATGTGTCCGATCTCTGCTAATGGAGAGGCTAATCTTTTTATTTGTGTTTCACCTTCTTGCGATAGGTGATTATTAATATAAATTGCTTGCATAAGTGTTAGGACCAGTATTAGTTTACTAGCTTAATGGTATCTTGAACGGCAATAAAACACAAGTTGTTGGTCTGCTTGTTTGATAATAATGTCATAATTTTCTATATTGTTTACCGTTTGTCGGAAAAAATAAACCTTTTATGCGGTATTTCTGCCAACGTGCTTGCGCATTTAATTTTAAGCTTTTTTTGCTCTTTTTACGTATCTTCATCTTGCCGGCGTAATGCACGCATCTTGCGCCTAGCCTGCTTTTCCGGCCTTTTAACAGGTATTGGAGCCGTTACATGTAGCCATTTACGCTCTTGGCGTAGCTTACCCACTTTCTCTCTTTCTGCCATGCTTTCTGCCGTTTCTTCAAAAAGACTTCGAGCAATTGGTGCGCTTTGCCGTTTGTTTTCAAGGCCACAGACTTTAATTGTCATTTCTTCATCAGCGCGGGTAATCGTCAGCTTAACGCCGATCCTGACTTCACGGCTCGGATTGGCTTTTTGGCCATCATATAATACTTTGCCTTGTTTAATCGCCTTAATAGCAAGCTCTCTGGTTTTAAAAAAGCGTGCAGCCCATAACCATTTATCTAAACGTATTTTGACTTCTTCAATAGAATCTTTTTTCATTTTCATATTAAGTAAGCAAACAAGCAACTTATTATATCATGGTTGGTGAAATGATATTCTGCGCATACAATGCAATAACACCTAAAAAAAGTGATTATAAAATGGATAAGATGATCTCAGCTCCACCCTTTACTGAAATAGGGGAGGATAACCCAGAAATATTAGAAGTAAAGACTATTGTCACTACTCAAATCTTTCAGGTGGAAAGCGTTAAGCTGAAATTTAGCAATGGTGCCATACGCGAATTTGAACGCTTAAAAATGTGGGAGCCAGGGATAGTCATGATAGTTCCCATGTTGGATGCACATACCTTTCTATTAGCCAGGGAATATGCCACGGGTGTCAATGATTATATCGTCTCTTTTCCAAAAGGTCGGGTAGAGATAGGTGAAGATCTTCTCGTAGCAGCTAACCGAGAACTACAAGAAGAAATTGGTTATGCTGCCAAAAAACTTTCATATTTGTGTGCGATGACTAATGCGCCTAATTATAGTCCGACGCAGACTCATTTGATTTTGGCGCAAGATTTAGTGCCTTCACGTTTACCTGCAGATGAGCCTGAGCCGCTTGGCATTATTCCCTGGAAAATGAATGAGATTGAGAAACTACTTGCTCGCAAAGACTTTCATGAAGCACGCGCAATTGCTGCACTATTTTTGGCTAAAGAACAGATGATGAAACAACTATGACGCATAATTTAGAAGATTGGGCAAACTATGCTTACTCCCTTGCTGAAAAAGCGGGAGAAAAAATTATGCACTACTATGCAAAAGTGCAAACACTAAAACCGGAATATAAGGAAGATAATTCTCCTCTTACTGATGCAGATAAAGCCGCTCATGACATTATTTATCAAGGATTGGTGCAGTATGCGCTAGATAAAGAAGGGCCGGCGCCTGTGCTGTCAGAAGAAGGTCAACAATTTCCTTTTGCTGTTCGGCAAACATGGCATCGCTATTGGTGCGTTGATCCCTTGGATGGTACTAGAGAATTTTTAGCACAAAACGGTGAATTTGCGGTCAATATCGCTTTAATTACCCAGCATGAGCCAGTGTTGGGGATCATTTATGTTCCGGCTCAAAAGCTGGGTTATCTAGCATGGCGTGGTGGTGGAGCCTACCGTTGTGACAGCGCAGGAAATCGCCAAAGGATCCTTGTCCAAAGCCCACCGCATCAGCCTTGGCGAGTATTAGTCAGTCGTCACTGTTCTACGATTCAGTTGCAACCTTGGCTCACTGCCTTAGGGGAAACTACTTTAGATAACCGGGGTAGTTCATTAAAGTTTGGTGCATTAGCCAGCGGCGAAGCTGACATTATGCTAAGACTAAGCCCAACTTCTGAATGGGATAATGCAGCAGGGCACTGCATCCTGGAGGAAGCGGGCGGCGCTATTTTTTGTTTGGATGGTCAGCCTTTGTCATATAACCGTAGTGGCACTCTCATCCAGGGCCATTTTGTTGCTGTTGGGGATAAGTTTGTGAACTGGGAAAATATCTTTAAATTTTAAGCAATAAACCGCATTGCTTCTCTGTCGCACTCAAACCTTTGTTGAGCACGTTATTCTTATCATTGCGAGTGAGCGAAGCAATCCAACGATGGTTAAATACTGGGATTGCTTGCGCAGCGTGCCTTGCAATGACGGGGTGATCTCCCTCCAATCCTTCATTCGAGTGTAATTGCCAAATTACTACCTGATGGATTTTGTCATTTTTGATCTATAAAAATCCGTACCTGCAGATAATGAAGGGATCATTTTCTGTTTTTTTTGTAAGAAAATGTCCATTATTTTTGAGGGATAATGGCCTGTGATGAATCGACTTGCTTGTGGATAACTTTGTGGATTAATTGTTGTCAATGATTGATTTGGAAGAGCTATAATTTTTCTCAAAGTTGGTCAAGCAGGTAAAAAAAAATAAAAACATATAAAAATCAAATAGTTGCAGAAGTCAATAGGGCAGAGATTGAAAAAAATAAAAAATTAAAAATTTGGTTTTTTAACTAAAAACCCTGTGTACAACTTCATTCTCTTTTCTGAGTTACCTAAAAATCTTGTCAATAAACAAAAGTGGAGCGCATTGACGAGATATGGTTTGGGGACTACGCATTAAAACAGCTTTTTCCTTTCATTTTTTGAAGGGTTATGTTGCGTTCCGGATGTTAATTTGCGTTTTATCAGGTTACCCTATCTTTTGGACGCTTTTTGCAAGGAGCCTTTTATGTTTATTGATTTTGGCATTATCTTTGGCTATTTCTTGCTGATTTTATTTGTTGGAATTTGGGTTAGCAAATCAGTTAAAAATTTAGATGACTTTTCAACGGGTAGTCGTGGTTATAGTGCTACTTTTATTTTTGCCACTTTATCTGCCTCTTTTATTGGCGGTGGTTTTACAATGGGTCTTGCTGAAAAGGTTTTTACCATGGGGCTTGTTTATGTGATTGCCTTGTGGGGATTTAGCGCCAAAGAAATTTTAGTAGCAACCGTTATTGCGCCGCGTATGACACCTTTTAAAGAAGCTGTAACAGTTGGGGATATCATGGGGCAGCTCTATGGTAGAAGATCTAAAATCTTAACTGGAATGGCTTCAGGATTAGTTTGCGCTGGTATTGCTGGGGCGCAATTTGCTGCTTTTGGTTATGTGCTTAATGTATTGACCGGCATTGAATCTTACTACGGTATTATACTAGGCACGATAGTGGTTATTATTTATGCAGCATTAGGCGGCATGAAATCTGTTGTGGCCAACGACATGATTCACTTTTGTGTTTTAATTATAGCCTTACCTTGCGTATTATTTTTTGGGCTTCAACATGCGGGAGGGTTGCAACATGTGCTCGATGCTGTTCCTGCTGATCATGTTTCTGCTTTAGGCCAGCTTTCCATTGTCACCGTATTGGGATTATTTTTAAATTTCTTTTTTGGCGAAACCCTTGTGCCGCCGTATGTGCAACGACTCTTGATTGGGCGTAATTTTAAAGAAACGGCGCGCGGTACTTTCTGGAGCGGCATGCTTTCTATTCCCTTCTTTTTATTAGTCGGTTTCATTGGGTTAACGGCACTAACATTAAATCCCTCATTAGATCCAAATTTAGCGTTGCCTTATGTGATCACACATGTAATGCCCGTGGGGTTAAAAGGTTTAGCGATTGCGGGAATGATGGCTGTTGTGATGTCTTCTGCGGATTCTTTCTTAAATGCAGCAGCTATTTCGATTACACATGATGTGATGAAACCCTTAGCCAAAGAGGGTTTTACGAGTAAAGTTGAGCTTCATTGGTCAAGGGTGATTACAGTTGTTGTTGGCGTGATGGGAGCGTTATTTGCGCTTTCTACCAAGAGTGCCTTAGATATCTTATTGGTAGCCTATAATTTTTGGACGCCATTTATTTTGGTGCCTTTGGTTGCAGGAATTTTAGGAGTAAGAGCCTCAGCTCAAGCTTTTTGGTGGGGGTGCTTTGCGGGGATCAGTGCAACCTGCTATTGGCTGATCCAAATGGGTGAGACAACATTTAATGGTGCTTTGATAGGTATTATTGTCAATTTGATTGTATTTACTAGCGTGCATCTTTTTGAACAGCGTATGACTGGGGCATTACCTGATAAAGAAATTGAAGGGGCTTAACCTGTGATGGTGAGCGTTAGAGATGGGTCGCATCCTAACGCTCGCAATGACAACAATGTTGTGAAGCGAGCGGAGGATAAAAGCAACGATATCTAAATCATCGATTTAAAAAACATATCATATAGCTGCAAGCAAATTTCAATTCCAATCAAAATGATAATATACCATTCTAAACGGTGACTGTGGTGTTGCTGCAACACTTCTAGTGAGATTTGAGCGGTGCTTGAAATCAGCCCGATTTTACGTTCAAGGCTGCTTTGACGCTCAAGGATTTCGAGATCTTCCACCAATTGCGCATATAACGGTTCAAGTTCGCCATGTTCCCAGAGCAATTGAGGTTTTTCAGTGACTTCAATTTTGCCCACCATTTCTTGCACCATCAGGATGCTGGCGCCAATATGTTTGAGCAGATCATGGGCGCGAAAACCTAATTTACCACGTTCTTTAAGGCTTTTGGCAATGGGTTCGATTTTATCAAACAAACTGCCAATGCGGTTTTCGTGATATTCCAAGATAACGCTTTTAGAGAGTGCGTCGCCAATGATTTCCAAGTGCTCTTTACTGGCCTTTTTAATCGACACTTTTCCCTGATTGATGCCTTCTGGCAGCTCGGGCTGAATAATAACCGTAAACTGTTCTGTTTCGGGGGTAGTAAACAGCTGAGTTGCATACTGTTGGCAACGAGTAATTAACTCAACAGTGGCAGAAGTGGTTGCATTAAAGAAAACAATCGCACCATAAGGATAAATAATCGCCACGCTCTTATCTGACAGTCTGGTTAAGACCGACTCTTTGCGGGGGGATGCACGATTTGTCAGGGCTTTTAAATTAATTTCGCTTCCAATGAGAACGGCATTGACCTCGCAGGTGCCTTGTTCGGCCAAGCTTTGAGCCAGATCTTCAGGAATGGAGGATAAATATGTTAAAGGGACTATTTCGTCTGACATAATTTTAATCATCAATTGAGTGAGGTTTATTTTAGCCTTGTCTCCCAGATGAAGGCAATCAACCCTATCATTTTGTGTGATTTCTTTCTCAAAGCAACGTTCGAATATCAGTTTTGGCCAGTTTGAGAGATAAGGGGTAGGTTTTATCCGATGAATGGTACCAAAATTTGGATAAATGACTAAAAAGTTGTTGCGTTCAACGGTGATACCGGGTACATTAGCAGCATGTTAGACACATAACCAAACAGGTGTTGAGATGAGACAGTTAACAGCAAACGAATTAAACAACATAGCCGGTGGCAGTTTTGAACCTACAATACTAGAAATTATTGGTGAAGCACTTCCTCAAGCAGTAGACACAGCGATAGGAACTGCTATTGGTGGTGCAGTTGGGTTGGGCTTAAGAACGGCAATTGGAATTGAATCTCATACTTTGAATGAAGTGATTAGCCATAGCATCACTTCGGCTGCGATATGTGGTGTAGCTTACATGGCTGGATATGTGGGTACATATGTTTATAAAGACCCTGCTATTTTGACGAGATAATTCAAGTGCATTTCACTCTACTTTCCTCCTCTCAGGTAGAGTGAAAGACGCTGAGATGGAAAGATTCGTTGTTACCTACCTCCTCTCGGGTAGCAACGAAAACTGACCAACCTGTTTGATGAGATGAGTACTTTCGTTGTTACCTCCCCTCTCGGGTAACAACGAAAAGTTCATCCACATTTCTACCTTTCTATTCTCTATACTTCTTCATTTATAGTCATTGCATCTCATTGTGCAGTTGTCTTCGTTCTGGCAATCCTCATGTACTTTTATGTACTGGGTTGCTCAAGTGGGCGTCTATCCGAAAGCGTATCTGCTGTGACTATACAAATCTTCATTAAAATTGAATACGAGATACTACAATGAAAAAAGTAGCAGGTCTTATATTATTAACCAGTATTACAATTTTAGCGGTAACATTTTCGTTTGCGCAAAATGATAAAAAACCCCTTTCGGGATCATTAGAAGAACAAAAAAAAGAGATTGAAAAAACGCGCAAGGGAACGCAAGAACAAATGGCGCAAGCAAAAGGATCTGCTGATAAAGAAAGAATTTTATTCTTAGAGGATTTAGATGCACTTTTAGAATCGAATTCACGTTGCTATCAGGAAAAAGAAGAGATTGATATTCGGGTATGCATGCTAAACGGTAATAAAAAATTGGCTGAAAAGGGTAATTTTATTGCGCAAGATATGTTGGCAAGAAATTATCACGAATTTCATCAAAATATTCCCATGACTTTAAAATGGTTTAAAAAAGCTGTAGAAAACCCTCGTACGCCCTCGCAGTTTAAAGAGCGGCTGACAAAAGATATTAATGCGTTAGAAGAAGAATTGAAAAAGGCGCCTCCTGAAGGAGAAATCTCTAATACGACGAAAAAAGAAATCGAACAATTGAATAGTGACAAAGAGAATGCTCTTAAACAAAAGCGCAAAGCGGAATTATTAGACGATAAGGATAATCTAACTATTTACCAAGAAATGGAAACATTTCTCGATGCAGCGCTGCCTTGTTATGCTAAAAAAGATGATCATGAAATTTATATTTGCTCATTGCAAGAAATAAAGAAATTAGCTGAAAATGGTAATTTCATCGCGCAGCATCAATTAGCCAACATCTATGAAAACAGCTATGAAAATAAAGCTATGGCTATTGAATGGTATCAAAAAGGCCTAGAGAATCAGAAAACACCAGAAAGTTATCGTCCACAATTAAAGCAAGATCTTGAAAGGGTACAAGCTATGCAAGATAAATCACAGCCTACTGAGCAAAATCAAAATGAAAAAAATGAAGAATAAGAGAAATTGTTGATTAAAGGTGTTTAAATAATTCTGACCTATCTATAATCTTGTACTAAAGTAGTATTCCTCTCATCTACAAAATATCTTTAAATGATTTTACCTGCATGAAATTCATGCAGTTTTTTTATGTGCGCAAAAGAATTCATAACGCTTACAGGTAGAAAACCTCTATGACGACGACAGGCGCGCCAACTAATGCAGCAGAGAAACCAGAAAAACCCTGGCATCTACGCCCTTGGTATCAAAGACACAAAGGTAAGGTGGTAGCGGGTGGCATTGTCCTAGGGGTTGTGGTGGCTGCAACGGCAATAGGGTTGTCAGGAGGATTAGCAGCACCTGTGGTCGCCGGAGTTGCTGTTGGACTTGGGGCGACGGTTGCGGGAGTATCTGGTACGGCGGCATTGGCGAGCGTCGCCTCTGTTGCTTCATTAGCAACAATAGCGGGTGCAATAAATTATGATTCTAAAAGGAAAAATAAATCTAAAACAGAAAATAATGTTAATAACAGAAAAGAAAAATCAGCCGAAAATATCAAGGAGATTAAAAAGGAAGCAGCTGAAAGAATAAGGGAAATCAAGGAGGACCCCTCAAAAAACAAAAAACAGATCCAAGATGAGATCATCAAAATTAAGAAAAGTGCTCGGGTAAAAATCATCAACGAAAAAAAAGGTACCAAAGATTTAATAAAACAAATTAGAGATAAAGCAGCCAACGCATATTATGAAGAGAAATATGGCAAAGTGAATGATCAACTTGCAAAAATGGAATTTGCTGATTTTAAACAAAGATACATTGAAGGAAAAAATAATCGTCGTGGAGTCAGTATAAGAAAAATTGAAGAGCTCGACACTAAAATAAAAGAATTTGACCAAAAAATTGCGATAGATCCTAAAAATGCTCATTTTTCAAGGGTACAAAGGGCACAAACAATTGAAGCCAGAGATTACTTGAAAACAGGCATGGCCAAAGCTGCAAAGACAACTGCCAGTAAAAAAAATGATCTGTACAATCAAGCATTTCTTATAGAATTTAACAACAACTATCTAGATCGACACCTTCAGTCTACATTTAGCGGTGATTTAGGAGCAAAACTTAACAAGGATATCATACAAAATGATATGGAGCCTATTGTTGGTTTACTTTTGAAGAATGATGCACTGTTTGAAGATGTTAAAAAATATAAAGATGGCCAGGGAATCAAAGGTTTTAACACTGAATTTGATGAAAAGCTTCAGACACATTTGCAAGGCGTACTTAATGCCAAATATCTACAAAAATTAATTGAAAGTCAGGAAAAGAAAGTTCAATTTTTGCACAATATACCTGTTGATTTGAGAGAAGCAAAAAAATTAGCAGGTGTAAGAAGTGTTTCTCCTGATTTCCGGGAGCAGGAAAAACGTCTTCTTGCACGCAATGCAAATGATCTCAAAATGGAAAAGGAAAAATTGGAAGAAATGAAAAAGAATCCGGAGGCTTACCTTGCAAGCTATGCTACAAAAATGATGAGTAATATAGAGTTTGCAAATAGAGTGCTTGATAAAGTTGAAAACAAAAAATGGCAAAAGGCAGAAATGCCTACGTCATTAACCAATGTAAAAAGTGAGACAACGGCTTCGCTTCGAGAGCGTTCAGCTTCCCTACCTACGATGCCCGCTCTTGAGGTTAAAAAAGCAGAAGGGCGTCCTCGAGCCGCTTCTTACGGTTTTGAACATTTCAAAACTCATAGTGACAGATTACAAGAGCTTAGCCAGACAGCAAAACCGACGGGATCGACGCCGATGCTTAACGCAGTCCAAGAGCCTGATGCAGATAAAAAGAAAACTGGGCATAAGAGTGGTTTCTAAATATTAAAAGTTTGTTATCTTAATTTTGTTTCCTAGCCCTCTAAGTGATAGAAAATTCCCCCTTGTAATGTTACGGTGTAAAAAAATGATCCAAAGGGAGTTGGAATTTTATGGCGACTTTTAACGTTTTAGTTGGAATAGGGATTGCTGTTGTAGCCGCTTTGCCAGTTTTTTGGATCCGCTCTAAGCCTAAACGCCTTATCGCTTTAGTTATTGCGCTTGTACTAGGAATGGGGGGAGCAAAACTGTCCAATCAGTACCTCTATCCAGAGTATCTAAGTTGGCGTTTTGAAGAGGAACTTAAAAAGCAGCCCTTATTCGATATGATTGCCAAAAATCATCCCAAAGAATTTGCGCGATTTATTCAAAAGGTAAAGCAAACTTTAAGAGAGAATGAAGATACTGCCCTGGTTTCTTCATATTCAGCTGAGTTTGTGAATTCGATTTTCTATCAGCATTTGCAACATGCCCCGGATGACAATATCGTACTCTATCTAAAGGCGACTATTGATTTATATCAACATCTCAATGGAAAGGATCCGCGTGCCGTAGTAAAGCTTGAAAGTGCAAATAACACGATTGCTTTTGATTTGAATACGCTTTGGGAAGATAAAGATTTTAGAGCGTTACTAAGTCATCTATTGGATACAAAGCGTTATGTGATTGAGGCGGGTATTAAATCGCCGCACCAGCCAGAAGATGGCGCCAAAGCAGATGCATTGTTGCAAGGGGTATTAAATGAGTTGGTTGCTAAGTATGGTGATAGCGTTGTAACAAATGTCTTTTCGTCTACCGACACAACTGTTCCGCCTAACGTTGGGGCACAAGTTATTATCCAGTTTTACTCCAATATTCTTGGCACAGGGAAGGAAAATGCGGGCATGATTATGCGTCATATTGCTCGTATTAAAGCGCAGAAGGAGCAAAGCCAAGTGGATAAGGTGAAGGAAGAAGAAACAAAGAAGGATGCAAAACCGTAAACGTGGTGGCCAGAGACAGAATCGAACTGTCGACACGAGGATTTTCAGTCCTCTGCTCTACCGACTGAGCTATCTGGCCATATTTCTCTTCTCACTCGCATTTTATTGTTACCTAAAAAGCGATTGCTGTGAGCTAACTTTCATTTGCCGTCTAATAAAGACGAGGCGCTCATTAAACTGTAAGACGGCTAAGGTGTCAAGTTTATCATTTCATAATAAAAACTAACTTATATAGGGTGAGCTTTGCTTATTATCACGACGCGTTAGCCAGTCCCTTTTATTTTTCTTCTTGAAAACCCGCTAAGATGTTTCAATCTCTTAAAATATAAGATTGTTAACTAAGTTTTGTAAATGATAAGCGGCTATTTCGAACGCTTGACAGTGAGTGAGTGATCGCTCACAATGTGTTTATCAATCAGTTAACAATTTTATTTTAAGAGGATAACCATGAAAGAACTTAATCAAATCGAAGTAACGGCAGTGAGCGGCGGTGTTTCTAAAGCAGAAACCATTTTAGGCTGTAGTGTTGGCGGCACTGTATTAGGTGCAATCGTAGGCGTAAGCACTTTAGGTGCTGATTCAGGAATTGCTGGTGTGATTGGGGGATATATGGGTTTAGGCATTGGTGGCGCATTGGGTCTTGGTGCTGGGGCGGCAGTTGGCTCTGCAATTGTACTAGGTGGTATCGCTTGGTCTTATTTTGCTTAAAAGCATATGCGCAGCATTTGATCATATTTGCATTGAAAAGAGGATAAATGCTGCGCTTTTTTAGTGCTCAAGCACTATTCAATCGGCTTAAATCCTGCAGGTTTTTCATCAGCGCCTTCGAATAAGAATTTTTGCATTTCATTTTCTAAAAAGCTGCGTGATTTAGGATCAAGCACATTCAAACGATTTTCATTAATTAATAAGGTTTGTTGTTGTAGCCACTGCTGCCAGGCTTCCATACAAATAGATTCAAAAATACGTTGGCCTAAAGGTCCAGGATAAGGAACACGAGTTAATCCGGGGGCTTCTTTTTGCAATTTTTGGCAAAATACCATGCGCTGATTCATTGTCTTACCTCTTACATATTTTCGGCAATCATATCATATCGTAGTAATTTTTTAACGGGCGCAGGAAAGCCCAATTTTTTCAGCGCTTTTGCATCTACCCAGTGTAGGTCCTCTGTTTGTAACGCTGTTGATTTGGAAATTTTTCCCTGCCAAGGTGTAATGGTTAAATGAAAATGAGTAAAGGTATGCTGGATTTCAACAAGCGGCGAAAGCGTGAGACGCTTTAAACCAAAATGCTGTTGAATAAAAGCAGTCAGTGTTTCTTTATCGTCAAATTGCGGTAAACTCCATAACCCGCCCCAGATCCCTTTTTGCGGACGTTGTTGTAGTAAAATTTCTTTGTTTTTGTTTAAAAGACAAAGCATCAGAGTTTGCCGAGAGGGTAACGTTTTTTGCGGCTTTTTTTGTGGATAAATATGTTGTTTATCTTCTGCATAAGCTTGGCAACGTTTTTGTAAAGGACATGCTGAACAATTTGGTGAAGATCGGGTGCATAAGGTAGCCCCTATGTCCATCATGGCTTGGGTATAATCAGCCACTCGCTCAGAAGGCGTATAATGGTTTGCTAATTCCCATAAAATGGCTTCAACCTCTTTTTGGCCAGGCCATCCACCGATGCAATGCAATCGGCTTAATACCCGTTTAACATTTCCATCACAGATGGGGGCGCGAAGATTAAAAGCTTGAGCCACGATAGCGCCAGCGGTCGAGCGTCCGATACCAGGAAGTTCCATGAGCGCTTCAACGGTGGAAGGAAATTTGTCTTGATATTGTTGGTGTATCATTTGTGCCGTTTTGTGCAAATTACGTCCACGTGCGTAGTAACCTAATCCAGCCCATAGATGTAACACATCATCTAGTGGCGCTTTCGCCAATGTTTTTACATTCGGAAAGGTTTTCATAAATCTTTTAAAATAAGGGATCACCGTTGACACTTGGGTTTGTTGCAACATGATTTCTGATACCCAAACCCGATAAGCATTGATAGCCTTTTTCCAAGGCAGTGTATGTCGACCTTGTTGGTCATACCACGCTAGAATTTGTTGATGAAACCAGGGAGTGGGAAGATGGGTGATTTTCATTGCTGTTTTTTTCATATTTGACATTTGTCTACAAAGTGCGCTGAACTCGCTGTCTCAAGTGGCGCGAAGCGCCATATATCCCCCCTTTGCAATCAAAGGGGGCAGCTTGCTGCGAGGGTTTATCATCTCTCATTTTTTTAGCGCGGTCATTATTGCTCTTTAAATAATTTCTTTAATCCCTTATTAATCTTTTTCTCCAATTTTTCTTTTAAAACATCTTCAGGAGATTTCTCTGTATTTTGGGAATTATTTTGTGAAGCATCATTGTTGTTACTTGGTTTTACGCCAAGAAACTTATTCAGATTTTTCTCAACTTGCTTCTTCATTTCCTTTTCAAGTGACGCTTTCATGTATAAGTCCATATCAGGTTCCACTTTCGGATGTTGCAAGGTACCTTTAATGCGGATAGCTAAAGGGTAGTTGGTGTGTTCGCGATTATCACTATATTGACGAAAGGCCTTGAGTTTGTATTCAATCGTTTTATTATTCAAATTGATACTACCATCACCATTTGCTTTAAAATCAGGTGAGGTAATCAGTAGATCATTATTATCAATCATATTATCGTGCAGCGCTAAAGTGGCGGTTAAATCACCAAAAGGCGTTGATTTTGTATCTTGCCCTGGTGCTTTTTCTTTGTTAAACAGTGATTGCGCAAGATTCAAGTAATACTTTACATCAATGCCATTAAGTGTTCCGTTTTTGAGATGCATTTTCACAATACCATTAGGCATTTGCTCAGATTGCGCTAAATTGAAATCAATGCTGGCTCTTCCAGAAATGTATTGCTCTTGTTTGAGGGCAGCTAATAAGTTCTGCATTTCTATATTATTCAGCGAGCCTTGTAACAAGACCGGCGCTGAAGCTTTCGCTAAATCTTTGGTTGCTGATAAGGAGAGCCTGCCTTGATAGAAATCAGCAGTTAATGGATTAGCTTTTAATACGTTATTTTCTGTTTTGATGGTCGCTTTAACATTGTCTAGAGTGAGATCTTTAGCAATCAATTGCTTGATAGTTATCTCGCCATTGAGCGCAGGCATGGTTATTGGTTTACTCACCTGGGAGGAAACGTTGGTTTGCGTTGTTTTGGCATTGCCAGAGGCTGCATTCGCGGTATTGTTATTTGCCTTTTTTTGCAGTTTATCCAGGTTTAACTGATCAATCGCAAGTTTAAAGGAAATGGGAACATTTTTATTCATCGCAATGGTACAACTTCCCGTGGCATTGGTGTCCCCGGCATGAAAACGGATATCGCTGAGCGTGATTGCTTTAGTGGGATCGATATCGATATGCATGTTGACGTCGGCTTCTTGCCACGGTAACGATTGCGGTAGTGTTAAAGACATTGATGTATCGAGGTTTGCACTAAAGCCTTTTGCAAAAGAAAGCTGACCTTTAAATTCATTATGTCCACTCAGGATTTGCTTTGTTTTGTTATTTTGTTGCGATAAATTAAATTGGCCGGAGATAGGGAACACATTAGGTTGTTGCCCTGCATGACCTTTAAGTTGTAAATTTTTTAAAGCAATTGTTTCTTGTTGTTGTTTGTCTTCAAGGAAGATAGCTGCATCTGTTGCATCCACATTGTTCAATGCAAAGGTTAGTTTCTTCTTTTTAGGCTTATTATCGTCTGTTGCTTGGGTTTTTGGTTTATCAGCAGTTGCTTTCTTTTCTTTGATCTGCTTTGAGAAATAATCCCAATTGGTTGAGCCATTAGCTTGCTTTACCAAATGTACTTCTAGCCCTTTCACATTAAGTGATTCAATGATCAAATGACGACGTAATAGTTCACGAACTGGCATTTTAAAATCAATGGCTTCCACATTAATGAATTGTCCATCACCAAATGAGGGAGCTTGAGCCAATCGAATATCTTGGACGTTAAGGCCTAACCACGGAAAATATTTCATTTCGATTTTGCCATGTATTTCTAAAGGCAAGCCGGAATTTTCGGTGATAAATGTACCTATTTGCTCTTTATAATCATTTGGATCAAAGAAAATAAATGCGGCGATAGGAAGTATAATGGCAACGGCAATAGATAGTCCTATAAGACCTATCAATACACGAAATAAGCCTTTTAAGGGACTAGATTTTTTGGGATGTAACGACATGATTATCCTCCTAATGCACGCAAGGATGTGAGAGTGACTCTATAAAACAGGGTGAGAATGATGGAGCGGGTGATGGGAATCGAACCCACGTCATCAGCTTGGGAAGCTGAGGTACTACCATTGTACTACACCCGCTTTTGGTCGCCTATTATGGCAAAATGCATCTCATGACGCTAGTTGAGGCGCGTCTTTAGCTGAATTAACGTGATGAACCTGGTAGTATTTGGCCTCCTTGCTAAAATTAAGACAAAATAGTTCAATGACTGACATAGAAAAAATACATCGTCCTATTCGCAGTTTCGTTTTACGTCAGGGCAGAATGACGCCAAGCCAACAGGAAGCCATCCAAGAAGGATGGCCACGTTATGGTATCGCTCTCTCTGAAGGACAAGAGGTTTTTGATTGGAATAAGATCTTTGGCAGAGAAGCGCCAAGAGTACTTGAGATTGGTTTTGGCATGGGAGATTCGTTGATAGCCTTGGCAAAACAACATCCTGAAATGGATTTCCTTGGCATAGAGGTGCATCAACCAGGTGTAGGACGAACTCTGGCCAATGCAATGTCGCAAGAATTAACCAATCTGAAAGTATTTGCTGACGATGCTATCGAAGTATTAAAGCATGTTGCGCCTACTAGCTTAGATAGAGTTTTGCTGCTATTTGCCGATCCTTGGCCGAAGAAAAAGCATCACAAAAGACGCATTGTGCAAGACGTTTTCGTTGAAATGGTGGCACAAAAATTAAAACTTCATGGGCAATTTCGATTGGCAACGGATTGGCAGGATTATGCTGATCATATGTTGGCTGTACTGGATAAAAGCACTTCTTTTCGCAATTGTTTTGGTCAAGGACAATACGCACCTTCGCCATTTGAACGTCCTATCACTAAATTTGAAATGCGTGGTCAAAAATTAGGGCACGTAATAAGAGATCTGATTTACGAACGGATTTAATCCGCCTTGATTTACTTCAGCGCGCGCTTAGCGCGCTATTCGCTCCTTTTCATTCGCTCTCCTATAATTACTTATATCTAAAGTATTTTTTTATTCCCGGTAAGGGAAATTTCCTTTCTACCCCTTGGGGCAAGAAAGATTATTTTTTTCCAACCCACCTTGGGGTGAAACCGTGTTTGGCGTTTCAGGCTTAACTCCCGATATTTTCTTAGTACTAGGTATTATTACCATTACCATTATTCTTTTTGTGACAGAGATGGTACGCGTGGATGTGGTAGCTTGCTTGGTACTGGTTTTATTAGGCTTAACTAGGCTTGTTCCCAGTAATCTCCTCTTCTCCGGATTTTCCAGCGATGCCGTGATTGCATTGATAGGTGTCATGATTATGTGCGCTGGATTGGAAAGAAGTGGTGTAGTGGCCAAAATGGCCCATTACCTGACGCGTTTAGGTGGCTCCAGTGAAAGTCGCATTCGATTATTATTAATGGGTGTTGGCGGATTTTTAGCCGGCTTTTTACGCAGTGTAGGTACGGTGGCACTATTATTACCTGTGGTTACGCGCATTCGCCATGCAACAGGAATTGAAAAATCAAGATTACTGATCCCTTTAAGTTTTTGCGCCATCTTGGGAAGCACTTTAACCATGCTAGGTACAGGCCCCTTAATTTTATTAAATAGCCTGTTAATAAACTCTGGCGGATTGACTGATCGCTATGGGCATGACACCGTCGGACTAAGCTTATTTAGTGTATTTCCCATAGGCTTAGCACTTCTAGTGCTTGGTATGCTGTATTTTCTTTTTTTAGGAAATTGGTTATTGCCCAAATCTTCGACCAAAGTTTCAACCAGAGGAAATGGTGGAAGTCCTGCGTATTTTAAGCGAATTTACGGAATTGGCGCAGATTTTTGTGAATGCCGCGTGCCTTCAACAAGCCCATTGGCAGGGAATACCTTACGTCAATGGGAAAGTTTATTGCCGCCTTCCATTGCTATTTTAGGGATCAAGCTTGGCAATAATATTCATATCCCTGCACTTCGAAAAACCGAAATAAAAGAAGGGAGTGTATTGGCCATCTTAGGTCCTCAGGATGAAATCCAGGAATTTGCCAAAAAATACGGGCTTAGAATATCGCCGTACTTAACTGCTTTCGCTGAAAGACTGAATCCTGCTCATTCAGGATTATGTGAAGCGGTTGTGCCTCCTAGCTCGCAATTAATTGGGACCAACTTACGTGATCTGCATATGCGGCATCAATTTGGTATCCAAGTACTTGCTGTACATCGTGGGGGAGAAAAAGTTCGTCGTGGTAAAAAGGAGATCGGAAATTTAACCTTGCGCTCTGGCGATACTTTAGGGATGTATTGTGATTGGAGTGCATTGTATTCATTGCAAAAAAATCCTGACTTTGTTGTCGTTACCACAGATTATCCCAGACAAAAAATGCACACAGAGAAAATGTGGTTTTCAGTATTCTTTTTTGCGCTTGCTATTGGCCTGATTATGTTTGGTGGGTTATCGGTTTCTATTGGATTATTAGTAGGCGCTGTTTGTATGATATTTTCAGGTGTCATCAGCATTGATGATGCTTATGAGGCAGTAAGCTGGAAAACTGTTTTTTTATTAGCAGGATTGATCCCGTTAGGCATTGCAGTCCAAACAAGCGGAACATCTGATTGGATAGGGATGCACATCTTAAATTTATTTTCTGGATCATCAGAATGGGTACTACTCTTTATGCTAGGCGTGCTAGCATCGGTATGTAGTTTAATTTTGTCTAATGTGGGCGCGACTATCGTTTTAGTACCCCTTGCTGTGCATTTGGCACAAGCTATAGGCGCAGATCCGCGCGCATTTGCGTTGATGGTCGCTGTAGCAACCTCAAATTCTTTTGTCTTACCAACCCATCAGGCTAATGCCTTAATTAGTTTGCCAGGACAATATAAAATTATTGATTTTATTCGTGCGGGTGGTTTGATGTCACTTATTTATCTTATCGTTGTCATGGTGATGATTCGTTGGATGTTCTAGAGGAAAATGTACGCTTTAAAAAAGCGTACATTTAATTGTTCCTTTAGCCAAAAATGATCCGGGCGGGGGGGCATCCTCAGATTCTTCTTCTGAGTCATTAGGTTCAAATCTAATGTCTTGCTCTTGGCTCTCTTCTGCATCGCTCATTTCGGTTTCTTCTTCCTCTTCTTCAGTCGAATCCATTTTTTCGATACGAGGCTCTCCACCTATATGTTCATATTGCAAAACATTTTCAGCGTCAAATTGAAAGCTGTTTAATTGCCCAGAAGCGCATGGGACAACACTTGATAAATTAATTGGAACCACATGAAATTGATCGGAATTAATTTGCTCTCTTTTTTCGATTAGTAATCCTTTTAAATGATCGCTGCCGACCAGTAAAACGGCATCTTTATTTATTCTTGAAGCTTCCTTTGCCATCATAATATTTCTATTTTTTATTCCGCGCTTACTGCATGGATCTCTTTCTTTATCTATATGATTATCAACACCAATTGTTTCCATCCCTAATACTTTTTTTGCAAAAGTAATTTCAGGCCAACCATGTTCCTCGTCTTCTCCATATTCACCTAATAATGTAGTGATCCCTAAATTCACAGCAGCTTTAAAGATAATCCTTTCTATTTGAGCAATTTTGCAGGTATGGTGGGTTTCACCCAATACAATGAGAAGTTTTTTATTTTCTGCTCTCGCTTTTATCAAAGCTTCTTTCAATAAAGTTTCAACTTTATTATAAATTTGATCAAGTTTATCTTTTGATAGTTTTATTTTGTTTTGAATATATTTCGATAAAGGCGTGTGTTGTCCGTCTTCTTTGGCTGCTTCCACCATGTTAATTTGATGTTCATTAATCAAGTCAATACTTGCACCTCTATCTAACAAGAATTTCACTGCGCCTCTTTGTTGATGGGCCGCAGCATAATACAAGCCACAGTTTGATCTGCTGTCAACTTCATCTATTGCTTCTGGGTTGCTATCTAAAATTTCTTCTAGTTTGCTAAGATTTCCTTCAGAAGCCGCAATATGTAGCTCTGTACATTCTGGATCCACAGATCCTTGTTCAAGCAAATAGTTTCTTATTTCAGGTTGTTGAGTAGTATAGTCAATCGGCAATTCATTTTCTTCATTGTAGGCATTTACTTCTGCGCCTGCTTCAACTAATAGTTTGACTGCATCTAAATTTCCACTTAGTGCAGCAAAATGCAGCGGAGTATTTAAAGAGAGATCTTCTGCATTTAATGCTTGCGCATCTGCGTTCAATATTCTTCGCATTTTCCTCACATTGCCATTAAGCGCAGCTATATGCAATGATGTATGTTGAGGATCAATTGCACCTGATTTGAGCAAAAAATCTCTTATTTCTTTATTAGCGTAGAAAACAGGAGTATGGCCATCGTTATTCTGAACTTCTAGATTTGCTTGATGGGTGCAAAACATTTTTACTATCTTTAAATGATCAAGCATAACTGCTAAATGTAATGGTGTATTACCAGCATAATCTCCTTCTTCCATCATCGAGGGCGTGCTTTTAATAAGTTGCTTGATTTCGTTGATATCATTACTTAATACTGCTAAATGTAATTCATTGTTTAAATCGTCAAATTCTTCAACGCCTTTATCATAAAAATATTCTTGTATTTCGGGAGCTCGTGCATATCCGACGGGTGGACACCCAGTAGCATCAGGTGCATTGATATCTGCGCCAAAATTAACCAATTCCTTTACTATCTCAAGTGAGCCTCTTTGGGTCGCATGATGTAATGGCGTTCTTCCAGTATCATCTCTTGAATTTAGTAATACTTGCTCTAATAGTTCTTTATCCGTTTTTAAAAGTCGCCTTAATTGTCTTATATTGCCCCTAGAGGCAACCTTATGTAACGGATGATTTTTACCAACTGGGATCCCTTTGGTATCATGGTCCTTTTTTGCTTTACCCTTCTCTTTCATTTCTCTATCTCAACTGTAACTTTTCGAATAGCATTACTTTAGAATAAAGGTTCGATGCGACGATAGTTTTCATCGATATAATGTTATTTTTTCGAGATGACAGAATTTTTATGGAATAAATGCACTATTTTTTTGTGTGGTGATTTTACTTGATGAAGCATTCACATTTCTTTGTTGTATTGAGAATTTTGGAAATCAGGATTGTTTCTTGTATACATCTGAGAGAGGTTTTAGCCCCTGCCGCAACGAATGCGACAGAGGAGGCTTAGCAAGTATTTATCGGGGATATGACGAGGTTCAACGGTTGTATATTCTTCTCAGCATTCCCACTTCAGAAAAGTTCTGTGTACCAACTTCATTTCTATCATGAGTTTTCTGAGTTCATCAATGTCTTGAACAGATTGAAATCCTCGAAAAGGGATCCACAAGAATCGGGTAAAAGTATTAGGAAGCACAAAACCATTTTTAGCCTCCATTACATATTTGACTTGATCCCATCCCATATTACCCTGACGTAATCCTTTACCTGACCAAACAACGCCGTTACGAGAGATCTCAATGGTAATAGGTTTGGATAAGACAATAGAGTTTTTCATTTTTTGATAAAGTAGCCATTCATTAAACGGGCGACGACCAAACAACCATAAAGCACAGCCGATAGCCGCTAGCCATTCATTGGGTAATAATCCTGCCATCACCAGCTTTAGTGCGAAAATAAGAAGGAAAAGGCCAGAAAAAATATTTAAAAAGCCAACGGTGAATAAGAGAAAAGGTTTTTTCTCAGCAAAAAGCGAGCTTGCTCGGACAAGTTCTTTAGCTGTGGGCACATATTCGATCTTAATATTCATTTGCTCTTCCCATTTTGTCTTTATGCGTTGTTGACTGCGCCCTTCAAGCAACAGTCATGCACTCAATGTGCACTTCTGTTACTTGAGAGCTTGTCTCGCCTCGCCTAAAAACAAAATGGTTTGAGCATATCGTTCCACTTTGTCTTTGGGCGCGAAGCGCCACTTTCCCTCCTTTGAATAAAGGAAGGGGCGTGCAAAGCACGCGGGAGGATTTTTTTCTTGATAAAAATCCTTCTACTGTTCCTATGCCACTTCTTTAGGCAAAAAGATTTCTATCACATCATTTAAAAAACGAAAACCCAAGGGCGTTGTACAAATTCGTTCTTCAAAGGGGATCATGAGACCCTTTTGCTGAGCTTGCAAGAGCTGAGGACGGATCACGTCCAAAGAAAGCCCCGTGCGCTCTGTAAAGATCTTAGTTGGCACACCATCTTTTAATCGCAGCGCATTCAACATAAATTCAAAGGCCAATTGATCAGCGTCAATTTGTTGATCTGCTTGCACAAATCCTTGTGTCGTATCCATATATTGCTTTGGGTGACGGTAATGGTGTAACCGCGAAATTTTTTGTGTTTGCATATCTGTCATTTTAGCATGGCTGCCAGCGCCTATTGCTGCATAATCGCCAAATGACCAATAATTTAGGTTATGTTGGCAAGGACGATTTTTAGAATAAGCAGAGACTTCATATTGCATAAAGCCACTGTCTGCCAATAGAACTTGCCCTTGTTCTTGCAGGGTAATAATGTCGTCATCTTGCGGCAAGGTAGGGGGGTGATGCCAGAAAAAGGTATTCGGCTCTAGGGTAAGCTCGTACCAGGAAATATGGGTAGGTTGTTGCAGAATAGCCATGTTGATATCTGCTAGACCTTCTTCTAAGGTTTGTTCAGGCAAACCAAACATTAAATCAAGATTAAAGTTGGTGAACCCAGCTTCTCTGGCACTATCAATGGCTTTGATAGCACTATTTCCGTCATGAATTCTACCTAAGATCTTAAGATGTTTGTCATTGAAACTTTGGATCCCAATCGAGAGTCGATTAATGCCGATTTTTTTATAATCTTGAAAGCGTTGTTGTTCAACAGTCCCAGGATTGGCTTCTAAGGTAATTTCAATGTTAGGGCTTAACTGGCAATGATTATCAATAGCACTTAATAATTTTTCTAAAGCCTGAGCGGAAAATAAACTTGGCGTTCCTCCGCCCATAAAAATGCTTATAATAGGACGGTCACTCGTAGCAGGAAGTGTTTGCTTTAAATTGAGTACTAGGGCATCAATATATTCTTGCTCAGGTAAAGAGTCTCCCAGTGCGTGACTATTGAAATCACAGTAAGGACATTTTTTTACGCACCAGGGAAAGTGAATATAAAGTGATAAGGGGATCATGCTTAACCTTGAATAATCTGCTGAAATTGTGCAACAAAGGCTTTGAGTGCTTTTGCTCGGTGACTTTGTTCATTTTTTTGTGCAGCACTTAGCTGGGCTGCGCTACACTGATGGCTTTGAACCCAAAATACCGGATCATAGCCAAAACCACCTTCTCCTACAGGCTGATGTAAGATGCTTCCTTCCCATGTTCCTTGACAGATAAGAGGAGTGGGATCCTGCGGATAGCGTACAAAAGCCAGTGCACAATAAAAATGAGCTTGGCGTTTTTTTTCATCCACCGTTGACATCGCTGTGAGCAGCTTTTTGACATTATCTTGATCATGGGCATTGACACCTGCATAGCGCGAGGAATAAATGCCAGGTGCACCATCTAGAGCATTTACGACAAGACCTGAATCATCTGCGAGTGCGGGAAGATGACAATAGCGTGAAGCATGTCTTGCTTTAATAATGGCATTTTCGACAAAACTCAATCCTGTTTCTTCAACTGATGGAACGCTAAATTCAGACTGCGAAATCAAATCGATAGGCAATCCTTGAAAAAATGCTTTAATTTCTCTGAGCTTCCCTTGATTCGTAGAGGCGAGGACTATTTTCATGGTTATTTCACTATGATGTGAGTTAAAAAATTTTTTATGCATTCTGCGACGGCAAGCGGTGCATCAAGATGAACATGATGATCGCCCTGAATACGAAATACTTGAACATCTTGAAGTGCTTTGATACGTCGTTGCATGATTTGTAATGGGAATGGATAACCAGGCTCAGGACGTATCACACAAACGGGCGCGGTGATTGCACTTAAAAATGCCAGAGCTTGTTCTTCTGTCAAATGCAATGGAGAGGGCATTAAGAGTCTGGGATCAGTGCGCCAGGTCCATTGACCATCTGGTAATTGCTTGGTTCCTCGCTCAATCAGCACCTTTGCAGAGCTGGGATGCATAGCACTGACTTTAAGTCGGGCTAGCATGGCATCTTCTTGCGTGGGATAGCTAGGAGGCATTTTATTAGGCTTAGCAATCATTTCATCGATGAACAGACGAAATTGTAAGGGAGTATGCTCAGCAGGTGTCGTGAGGGGACCCAAGCCATCGATTAAGCCTAGCCATTGGATTCTAGAAGTTAGAGTGCCTGCAATTACACTGTGAATGCAAGCGCCTAACGAATGTCCTAGCAGCGCAAATTTATCCCATCCTAAATAATTAGCGACTTCAATAGCGGTTGTTGCAAAATCTATAAAATGAATACTCGTTCCTGGCGGTTGATGATCAGAATGTCCATGACCAGGCAGATCAAGCGCAACAATGTGTAATTCAGGTAATAGCGGTGCAATGTGGTCAAATGAGGCGGCATTATCTAGCCAACCATGTAGTGCCAAAGTAGGAATGCCTTTTTCGGCATGCCATATTTTGGCAGCAATTTGGCGTCCTTTCAGCGGAATCATCATTTCTTTTAGCACGCTTTTCAATCCTTCGAAGTAATCTGTGAAAGCCACGTAGGGATCTGCCGTGGTTGTTGTATGCAAAATACTTTATAACGACTGGTTTGCCCCTTTTCTAATGAGACGCAAGAGGAAGGGGTTTTAAATTGCTTTGCTAGCCATTTTTGTAGATGTTGGTTTGCCTTATTATCAAGCGGTGGGGCAGTAATTTGGATTTTGATATGATCCTGATATAGCCCCACGATTTTGTCTTGGCTTGCCTTTGGCTGGACATAGAAAGCTAAATACAAATTTCCCTCTTGCCAATTAACGCATTTAACGGATCCCAAAATGAAACCCTGCTTGGGTTAAAGGATCAGCAATGAGAATCTTTAATAACTGCAGACCAATCATCACTGGGATAGGAGAAATATCAAATCCAGCTACAATGGGAATGAATCGTCTAGCAGGACGCATTAAAGGTTCTGTGAGCCGATATAAGATGGCTGTCATAGGCGTGCGAGTTAATGGCGCAATCCAGCTTAAAATAACACTCATCAAAATGGCGTAGAAAAATAAGTTAATGGTTAACGCCGTAATATCACCAAGTGACCACAAGAATAAACCAGCAGGTGCTGGAAACTTACGGACACTGACAAACATGATCAAGGTGATTTTTAGGCAAGTAAGCGCGACGATAACAAATAGCGTCGCAAAATCAATTCCCCAAAATCCAGGAATCATCCGGCGCAAAGGTACAATGACGGGGCTGGTCATTTTAACCACAAATTGCGTTAAGGGATTGTAGTAATCGACCCGTAGATATTGAAAAATGAATCTTAATAGTAAAATAAAAAGATAAAGATCAAATAAACTTTGGATCAGAAATGCACTTGCATTGTTTAATGGGCCCATAAAAGAATAACAACCTCAATCATATTGTTCGCTTAGGGTTTTGCCACGTGATGTCGCAGCAGTCAAAGTTTTAGCTAAAAGGTCCTGTAGTTTACCATCTTTTAGTACATTGATCCCCTGCTCTGTAGTTCCGCCTTTTGAAGTGACTTTTTCTCTTAACGTCATGATATCTTCATTGCAGTGAAGCGCCATTGTAGCACTGCCTAAAGCAGTATTGAAAGTAAGTTTGCTAGCAATTTCTTGCGGTAAGCCGAGTGCAGTTGCACTATTAATAAGACTTTCCATGAAATAGAAAAAATAAGCAGGACCAGAGCCAGATAAAGCAGTGACGATATCCATGAGTCCTTCTTCTTTAACCCAAACCACCTCTCCTAATGCTTGTAAAAGAGTCGTTGCTTGTTGTTGCCAAGCAGAATTGACTTGTGGTGATGCATACACACCGGTGATACCAACACCTAATAAAGCAGGTGTGTTAGGCATCGCACGTACAACAGGAAATTCAGAACGCGAAAGCCATCGTTGGATCTGTGTGGTGGTAATTCCTGCGGCAATGCTCACTATTAAAGTTTGCTGCGGATCAATCAAAGGAGCAATTTCTTCAACCACGGCACGCATAGATTGCGGTTTGACTGCTAACACTAGGATATGGATCTGCGATAAGATCTCTTTAGGATTTGATGTTGTAAATATTTGCCATTTTTCTTCAAGTTGAGCGCGGTGTTTCTCATTATGATCTACTACCAAAATTTGTTGAGAGGGATGCCCATGACGGATCAATCCGCCAACTAAACAGCTACCCATGTTGCCGCCACCAATGAGTCCAATTCTTTTTAATGCTGTCATGATGTTGTTACCTTACGTGGACCAAATAACCCTGTACCAATTCGGACTATCGTTGCACCTTCTGCAACAGCTGCTTCTAAATCATGTGTCATTCCCATGGATAAAGTGTCTAGTGTTTCACCTTGTTGATTTAATTGCTCAAATAAAGCTCGCAATAGACTAAAGTATTTGCGCTGTTCTTCAAAGCCTTCTACATAAGGTGGTAACGTCATTAAACCTCGCAAACGTAGATAAGGTAGTGTTTTAATTGCGGTGATTAATGCGGGGACATCCTTTAAAGCGACGCCTGATTTGCGAGGATTATTATCTAACTTGATTTGTATACAGATATTTAAAGGCTCACCTACACTGGCGCGAAATCGCGATAAGTGTTCAGCTTCAGTGATGCGGCACACGGTGTGTACCCAACTGAAATTTTGAGCAATATCTTTGGTTTTATTGGTTTGGATGGGGCCAATGAAGTGCCAGGTTAACTGTTTTTGCGCTACTGCCGATAGTTTGACAAGGGCCTCTTTGACATAATTCTCTCCGAAGGATTGCTGCCCTGCATCATTTAAGGTGAGTATTTGTTCAGGTGTGTGTGTTTTACTCACAGCAAGGAGCGAAACGCTTCCAGAAAGGCGGTTATATTTTTGTTCGGCAGCGCGAATGCGTTGCAAGACAGTATGGAAATTAGCAATAAGATCAGCCATGAAAAACTCTCTTATAGTCTTCGCATATGAATCTTCGGGGGCTCTTGCAATCCTCATGTACTTTTATGTACACGCCCAGTTGCCAGGAGCTCGACACCTGATGTCATCTGCTGTGACAAAATTCTATCAGTTACTGGGAGGCCGTGATGGATATCACCGAGCTACTGACCTTTAGCGTACAAAATAATGCCTCCGATTTGCACTTATCTGCAGGATTACCGCCCATGATCCGGGTTGATGGCGATATTCGTCGGGTCAATGTGCCACCGCTTGAACATAAAGAAGTACAAGCCCTTATTTATGATATCATGAGTGATAAGCATAGAAGAGACTATGAAGAGTTTTTAGAAACAGACTTTTCTTATGAAGTTCCTGGCTTATCTCGTTTTCGTGTCAATGTGTTTAATCAACACCGTGGGGCAGGGGCTGTTCTAAGAACCATTCCCTCTAAAGTATTGACGCTAGAAGAGTTAAATGCGCCTAAAATATTCTCTGAAATTGCAGAATATCCGCGCGGGATAGTGTTGGTCACAGGCCCTACTGGCTCTGGTAAGAGTACAACCTTGGCTGCCATGATTGATTATATTAATGCGCAAAAGTATGGTCATATTCTGACAATTGAAGATCCTATCGAATTTGTACATCAAAGTAAGAAATCATTGATTAACCAACGAGAAGTACACACGACGACACATGGCTTTAATGAAGCGTTGCGTTCAGCTTTGCGTGAAGATCCTGATGTTATCTTGGTCGGGGAAATGCGCGATCTGGAAACCATCCGACTCGCGCTAACCGCTGCTGAAACAGGCCATTTAGTTTTTGGCACCTTGCATACGACTTCTGCTGCAAAGACAATCGATCGTGTCGTTGACGTGTTTCCTGCCGGAGAAAAAGAAATGGTGCGCTCGATGCTGTCAGAATCATTGCGTGCTGTGATTTCCCAAAGCTTATTAAAAAAGGTAGGTGGTGGCAGACTTGCTGCGCATGAAATTATGGTATGTAATCCTGCTATCCGTAACCTTATCCGTGAAAATAAGGTTGCGCAAATGTATTCTACTATACAGACCGGGCAAGCGCTGGGCATGCAAACGTTAGATCAAGCGTTAAAAAATCTTGTTGATTCAGGAAAAGTGACCCGGCTGGAAGCGCGTGAAAAGGCCGTCAATAAGGAAATCTTTTAGTCTTCTCACATGATCGAGGATGTCGTCTTTGCTATATCGCAATCCTCATGTACTTTTATGTACAGTCTGGCCCGCCTTTGCAAATGTTTCGGCGGGTCGCGCCTATCCGCAAACTTATACGCTGTGACTAGTGGGTTAATTTTGACGAATATGTTGCATTAGTTTGTCAGCATTACATAAGTAATCATCAACAATCATTTCTGCACCGCAATTTTTAAGCATCTCATGAGAATAATTGCTAGCAATACCAATGAATTTCCATTGTAAAGCTTTCACGGCAGCTATATCCCAAGGTCCATCGCCAAGATAAGTAATAGATTCAAAATCAGGTTGTTGATAGGTAGTTTGCGCTTTAGAAACAGCTGTTTTCATAATTTCAATGCGTGATACGCTATCATTACAAGTTGCAAGCGGTAAGGTAAAATCTAAAGCTGCATGCTGTAATTTTAAGAGTGCGGAACGAAAATAAGATCCTGTTGCAATGGCAAGACAAAAATCGGGTTGCTTATAAAAATGTGAAAGTAAATCATAAGCGCCGGGGATGGGCATAGTTGGTGAAACGATTAAAGATTGTTCAAAGTGTGATAAAAACAATTCTTCAATTGCGGTTAATTCTTCTGCTGTTGGCGGGCGATTCAAATGATTAACAATGCATTCATGCGCAATACCAGTATCTGTGACATGCTGATAAGACTGCAAATCCTTAGTAATTTCACTGATACCGGTAACATGGCATAGTGCCCGTTCAAAACAATCGGCTTCTTCGTCATGTGAGTGGATGAGCGTGCCGTCTATATCAAATATGACTAAATGCATTTATATTCTTCCCACATTAGGTCGTCACAGCACATGAGTTTTCAGGTAGACGCCGAGTCTCGCACAACCGCCGTGTATATAAAATACATGAGGGTTGTGAGATGGCGAGGGCAACCCATGAAAACTCATATGCAAAGACTATACTTTACAATTCTACTAATTTAAGCCTATTATACACCAACTCTCGGGGTGCGAGTATTCTCGCTGAGATGATCGAAGAGCCCACAACACCAGCTTAGAGGTGAAGGGCTACATACTCTCCCAGTTTGATTTTAGACAAGGTGGCAAGTGTTAGAGCAATCTGCCTAAAAAAACTGGAAAAAGTATTAGATCGGACCCGTTGAACCTGCACTGATTAATATCTGCGGAGGGAAAGAGACTATGCACGATTGCGTATGTTCTATATTTGGCTATTTCATTTACATTTCCTGCTATTTTTTCAAAAAAAATGCAAGGTTTAGCTTTGCCTATTTTGAAAGCGGCTGATCTTCTTATCAATTTACACAATATCAAACATTTTTAAGCCATTATTTTTGGCTTGTAATGCTTTGTGCCTGTTTTTTTAATTCAATAGCACTTTTGTTAGTGCGACGGCAACGTATTATCAAAATTTTGAAGAAAGATTATTTGCAAAGGAAAAATCATGTCTAAAGCTTTTACGACTCTCATGCTAAATTGGTACGCTAATCCTTATCATGCCCCCATTTTTGTTGCTCAAGCGTTAGGATTTTATAAGGAAGCCGGACTTCATTTAGCGATAATACAACCTACCGATCCAAGTGATGTGACGAAAATTGTAGGACAAAATAGTGTTGATATTGGACTCAAAGCGATGATCCATACTATTGCGGGGCGAGCAAGAGGTTATCCTATATGTTCTATTGGCACACTGTTAGATGAACCGCCTACAGGGCTCATTTCTCTAAAACGTGCTGAGATCAACGACTTTGCTGATATCCGAGGTAAACGCTTAGGGTACATTGGAGAATTTGGCAAACAAATTATTGATAATCTTGCTAAATATGCCAATATCGAGCCCTCGGCGTACGAAACTGTCAGAGTGGGCATGTATATGGTCGATGCCATTTGTGAAGGTAGGATCGATGCAGGTATTGGATTTAGTAATTTCCATCAGGTTGAATTAGAATCACGAGCAGGCACTACTTCTATTCTCAGGATTGATCAGCTAGCAGGACTTGGTTGCTGTTGCTTTTGTTCTATTCAAATTATTGCCCATGAAAAAACATTGGAAAATAAACCGGAAATTCTGCAAGCATTTTTAAGTGCAACAGAGCGTGGTGCATCCTATGTTACACAATATCCACAAGATGCTTATACCATTATCTGTGAATTACAGCCCCAATTTAAATCTGAGACAGGCCAGAAAATATTCACCCATACATTGCCATTTTTTTCGCGATCATTACTTAATGTAGAAAGAGATTGGAATAAGGTGTATCAATATACGCAGCATCTTGGGCTGCATCATGGCGAGCTTGCCCTGGATAAATGTTATACCAACGATTTTATTGCGCAAATGCCGTATTCAGAAATTAAACCAGTTGTTTGTTGCGTATAACCTGACATGAAAATAGGGATTGTTGGAGCTGGTATCGTCGGTCGGTTGTTGGCATGGCATTTGTGCCAACAAGATTGCGAAGTGCATCTATTTTGCCGAGGAAGCCTTGAAGGCGAAGATGCCTGCAGTTTTATTGCTGCTGGCATGATTAGCCCTTTTTCGGAGCAAGAATTCTTGCAAAGTGAATGGCATCATTTAGGCGAGAAAGCGCTTGCATGGTGGCCACGTATACTAGCTACTTTACCCGATAAAGTATTTTATCAAGACAATGGGTCCTTAATTTTAGCTTCATCAAGACAAAAATCTTATCTCAATCATTATATTGATAAAATATGGCGTCAATTAAATATCAAGGTTCCAGTCTTGACGGAAAAAGAAATAGTCTCGTTTGAACCAGAATTGACGAATTTTATTGGATGCTATTTACCGCAAGAAGCAAGAATAGATCCACAACAGCTTTTTGCTGCACTCAATATTTTTTTAATCAATGAAGGGGTTGTCTATCATCCTTTTCATGAGGTTGAGTTTATTTCAGCAAAACGCATTAAAGCCAATCAAGCCGAATTTATATTTGATAAAACAATTGATTGCCGTGGGCTCGGTGCGAAAACAATGCTGCCGACATTAAGGGGCGTCAGAGGCGAGTTGATTTATTGCCAAGCACTTAATGTAAATATTCAACATCAAATTCGTTTGCTACATCCAAGATACCCTTGTTACATCGTGCCGCGTGAAAACCATACTTATGTGATTGGCGCAACCCAGATAGAAAGTGAAAGTAATGCGCCAATGACCATAGAAAGTGCTTTGGCTTTAATGACCGCGGCGGTCGGTGTGCATCCAGGATTTCATGAAGCAAATATTACTGCTTTGCATGCGAGATCCCGTCCAACGATGCCCAATCATTTTCCCTATTGTGCTGAAGTGGAGGGCATTATGCATATCAACGGTATGTTTAGACACGGTTATTTGCTAGGGCCAATTCTTGCTGAGCAGGTGGCTAGGAAAATATTGGAGAACGAATGAAAATTACAATCAATAATAGAGTGATTGAACTTGAACAATCTTGCGATGTGGCAAGTGCTTTGGCCATTTATGGTCTACAAGAGAAAATTTTTGCATTGGCTATCAACGGACGTGTGATCTCACGTTCAGATTATGCTAGCACGATATTAAAAGAAGCAGATCAGATTGATATTTTAATACCGATGCAGGGGGGGTAAATGTGGGAACTAGGCGGAAAATCCTGTCAATCTAGATTACTTATAGGTACAGCAGGTTACCCTTCTTTGGAGATATTGCACCAAGCTGTAGTTGCTTCAAAAGCAGAGATAGTGACAGTCTCTTTGAAAAGAGAAGATCCTACTAATCGGTGCGGGCAACGCTTTTGGGATATTATCAATAGTCTATCTTCTTTAGTGTTGCCCAATACTGCAGGATGCCGACAAGCTAAAGAAGCGATTTATATTGCAGAAATGGCTCGTGAAATATTCTCAACCCATTGGATTAAATTAGAGATCTCTGGTGACGATATGTTGTTACAACCAGATCCCTTTGAGCTCTTAAAGGCAGCTCGAACTTTAATTGAGATGGGTTTTGAAGTTTTTCCTTTTTGTACTGAAGATTATATTGTTTGTCAAAAATTATATGATTTGGGATGTCATATCTTAATGCCATGGGGCGCACCAATTGGTTCGGGAAAAGGGTTACTTAATCCCTTTGGGCTCAAACTGTTACGTACCCGCTTGCCTGATGCAACACTCATTGTTGATGCCGGCATTGGCTCACCAATGCATGCGATGCAGGCATTGATGTTGGGATATGATGCTGTACTCGTCAATAGCGCGATTGCACAAGCGCTCGATCCTGTTGCTATGGCAAGCGCATTTTCTTTAGCAGTAGAAAGTGGGTATGTAGCTCATCAAGCGGGTATAATGCCAGAAACCGATTTCGCTCATGCCAGCACACCGCTTGAACAAACCTATTTTGGAGCACGATAAATGAGTACGGTTTGGTCAATTGCTGGTTTTTCACCTTCTAATAGTGCCGGTGTTACTGCCGATAGCCATACACTTTCTGTCCTTGGTGTGAATGGGCGTTCCATCATTACCGCCGTAATTGCGCAGAATGGGTTGGAGGTCAATAATGTTGAAGCACTGAGTGCCCAGATGATTGCCGCTCAATTTCTTAGCCTCAAAAAATTGGGTTGGCCACATGTCATCAAAGTAGGACTGCTACCGACAGTAGAAAGCGTTATGGCACTATCTGAACTTATATTGGATCCGCCATGTCCTGTTATTTACGATCCCGTCATGATTTCATCAAGCGAACATCGTTTAATGCAGGCGTCAGCTATCAACATTATCAAAGAAAAATGGCTGCCATTAGTGACGGTGTTAACGCCGAATGTGATGGAAGCACAGATATTAACCGAACAAGAAATAACAACACCGCAGGAAATGTTGTTTGCGGCAAGAAAACTGTGCCAAATGGGAGCAAAGCAAGTAATATTAAAAGGTGGTCATTTACGAGGAGAATATGCGCAAGATCTCTGGACAGATGGTAAAGAAAGCATATGGTTGACACTACCACGACAAAAAGAGGTAAAAACACATGGAACCGGATGCTTATTTAGTACTGCGTTAAGCGCCTTTATTGCTCGAGGGTTTGATATAAAAGATGCATTTGTCTTGGCAAAAATGACGACGTATCAATGCATCAAACAAGCCGATATATATACTAACCGTGCTTTTGTTAAAATAAACGAGTGGCCAAATGGTGCAGAAAATCTTCCTTGGTTGACCTTTGATGCTATCTCAGGATGGAAAAAACCTCAATTTGCGCCTTTGAACGAAAGGATAGGATTTTATCCTATTGTGCCAGACTATCCATGGTTGGAAAAATGTATATCATGGGGAGTGAAAAGTTGTCAATTACGTTTAAAAGATCAATCCGAGGATTATTGTCAGCATAGTATTCAACAGGCTATTTGGCTTTGTGCACAACACGATGTACAACTTTTTATTAATGATCATTGGCAGGAGGCTCTACAATATGGTGCGTATGGTGTGCATTTAGGACAAGAAGACCTAGATAATTGTGATGTATTTAAGCTCGCTGAAAATGAAATAAGGCTTGGGATCAGTACTCACAGTTATGCTGAATTGGCTAGAGCACATGCGCTTAATCCTTCTTATATTGCGCTGGGGCCTATTTATCCTACCACCGCTAAACCGATGAAATTTCCTCCACAGGGATTAGAAAATTTACGAAAGTGGCGTGATCTAGTCGCAACTCAACTTGTTGCCATTGGCGGAATCAATATAAAGCGATTACCTGAGGTGATGGCTTGCAATATTGATGGAATATCTGTGATCAGTGCTATCACACGAGCGGTGGATCCTTCTTTTGCTTGTCAGCAATGGTTAGCGTCTTGGGGAGTATAAACGATGTTTGAGCGTTACGCTCGCCAGATAGTGTTGCCACAAATTGGCAAGCTTGGGCAGAAGAAGTTGCAACAAACCAGCGTCTTATGTATTGGTGCTGGAGGATTAGGTTCTAGTGCATTGCTTTATTTGGCATCAGCAGGTATCGGCAACATTGCTATTTGCGACAACGATACGGTTTCTTTAGATAATCTTCAACGCCAAGTGTTATATGATGAACAAGATATTAATAAAAAGAAAAGTGTGATTGCCACTAAAAAATTAAGCCGTTTAAATAGTAGTATTACCATAGAGGCAATTCCTGACTTTCTGACTGCAAAAAATGCCGCTATTTTATCTGGCTATGATTACGTGTTAGATGCAAGTGATAATTTCGCAACTAAATTACTATTAAATGATGCTTGTCATTTCTTTAAAAAACCTCTGATTAGTGCAAGTGTTTTACAATTTCAGGGGCAACTCAGTGTTTACTGTCACCCTGAGGGGCCTTGTTTACGCTGTCTTTATGGCGCGATTGAAAATATGAAAAGTGAAAATTGTGCCGAGGCTGGTGTTTTAGGAATGATACCTGGATGGTTTGGTATTTTGCAGGCGTTTGAAATAGTAAAGCTTTGTTTGAATTTACCAAACCCATTGATTGGAAAATTGTGTGATTGGGATTTATTAAGCGCATTGCCACGGATTTTTGAATTTAAGCGGGATCCGGATTGTCTTTTATGTACAGGCAAAGCAAGTTTTGCTACGCTTTGGCAAAATTTAGTCATACCAGAGGTAAGCGTGCAGCATCAAATTTCACCCATCGAGCTATTCAACCGGCTTGCTCAAAACGAGGATATTTTCTTACTTGATGTACGTAATCCTGATGAGCATCAGGCTTTTAACATTGGTGGAACCTTAATTCCTTTATCTGAATTAGCAGAAAGAGTGAGTGAAATTCCAACTAATAAACCCATCGTACTGTACTGTCACTCGGGGTATCGTAGTCAGGTTGCCTTAGAGTTGTTACAAAACGCAGGTTTTAAAGATCTCTTCAATCTCATTGGAGGGGTGGTCGCTTGGCAGCAAAGCCAAGTGGGTCATTTAACTTGATTAGTGCACTTGAGCCATCTGGTTTTCGGCTATGTGGAAGGTGTTGTTGATAAGCAAAGCATGCTATCTTAAGTCCCATTATCCTTGATAACTTGATATCTATGATAGCGACAAAATGGTTACTTGGGATCACGGGTGGAATTGCTGCCTACAAGGCACCTGAGTTGGTACGCTTGTTGAAAAAACAAGGGGCTGATGTAAGGGTGGTCTTGTCACAAGGGGCAAAAGCATTTGTGACTCCCATGACATTACAAGCCGTCTCTGGCCATCCCGTCTATAGCGAATTATTAGATCCCGACTTTGAAGCTGCCATGGGTCATATTGAACTGGCACGTTGGGCCGAAGGGATCGTTATTGCACCTTTAAGCGCAAACCGACTAGCCGCATTAGCACATGGCCATGCCGATGATTTATTAACCACACTTTGTCTTGCTAGCACGGCGCCTATTTGGGTGGTACCTGCAATGAATCAGCAAATGTGGCACCATCCTGCCACGCAAGCCAATATCACTATTTTGAAAGATAGAGGTGCGGTTGTTATTGGCCCGGGCTGGGGTGAACAAGCTTGTGGCGAAATTGGGCTGGGTCGTATGTCTGAGCCTCAAGATATCGTCAACCAACTTTTCCCCATGTATCAACCAATGAAAGAACAAGAAGCTAATTTGCAGGGTCTACGCATTCTGATTAGCGCGGGCCCAACAAGAGAAGCCATTGATCCTGTGCGATATATAAGCAATCGTAGTTCTGGAAAAATGGGCTTTGCTTTGGCACAAGCTGCAGCCACTTTAGGGGCGCAAGTATCTCTTATTAGTGGACCAGTGAATTTGGCTTCTCCACATGGTGTAGAACGAATTGATGTGATGAGCGCCAATGAAATGTATAATGCGGTGATGACAAAAGCACAAGATGCCGATATTTTCATCAGTGCAGCAGCAGTGGCAGATTTTGCGGTTGAAAAAGCATTGTCACAAAAAATAAAAAAAGCAGGCGCTACAGGACTGCAACTTAATTTAGTGGCAACGCCAGATATACTAGCGAAGGTTGCTGCACTTCCCAAACCACCATTTTGTGTGGGCTTTGCTGCAGAAACAGAACAACCTGAGCAATATGCTAAAAAGAAACTTCAAGAAAAGCATCTTGATTTGATTGCAGTCAATGACGTGAGTCGCGAAGATATTGGTTTTGACGTCAATGTTAATGAATTAACTGTATTGAGCCAACATAAGACTTTTCATATTCCTAAAAATACAAAATATCAAATTTCCCTCAAACTCTTACAGATAATAAGAGAATGTTATGACACAAAAAATAAAATTAAAAATTCTTGATGATAGAATCGGAAAAGAAATTCCTTTACCAGAATATGCCACACAGGGCTCTGCAGGTTTAGATTTGCGGGCATGCGTGAAGACGACAACCATTCTGGGACCTAATGAAACCATTTTAATTCCTACAGGGCTTGCTATCCATATTGCAGATGAATCCCTGGCAGCAGTGATTTTGCCGCGCTCAGGAATGGGCCATAAACATGGGATAGTGTTAGGAAATTTGGTTGGACTCATTGATTCGGATTACCAGGGAGAATTAATGGTTTCTTGCTGGAACCGAAGTCAGACCGCATTCACGATTGACGTTGGTGCGCGTATTGCTCAGCTCATCTTTGTTCCTGTTGTCCAAGCAGCATTTGAGATTGTGGAAGATTTTGCAGAGTCTATGCGTGGTGTGGGCGGGTTTGGATCGACAGGACATCTTTAAGTTGCAGGAAAAAAATGATGGAAGCACTCCAGCAGAGAAAATATGACGTTGCAAATGTAAGCCCTGAAATTTTTCGCGCTTGCGATATTCGTGGTGTAGTGAATGAATCTCTCACCCCAGAAATTGCATTCTTATTGGGTAGGGGATTTGGGGCAACTGCGATCCGCAATAACCAATCGACAGTGATTGTTGGGCGAGATGGTCGTCATTCTGGCGCGATGCTTTCTCAACACCTTTGTGAAGGTTTAATTGAGAGTGGTTGTAATGTTATTGATCTCGGTCCAGTACCGACCCCCGTTGTTTATTTTGCGACGAATGCATTACAAACGGGGACGGGTATTATGATCACGGGCAGCCATAATCCACCTAATTATAATGGTTTTAAGATGATGTTGGCGGGTGATACGCTTGCTGAGGAACAAATTCAAGCGCTTTATCACTGTATCAAAACAGAAGATTTTACAAGCGGTGATGGTACTTTAACCTATGTCTCTATCGTTGATCGTTACATTGAGCATATCAAACAAGATGTTCATTTGGCACGAAAGCTAAAAATCGTAGTTGATTGCGGTAGTGGGGTTGTAGGCGTATTGGCTGAAAAATTATTTCAGACTTTAGGTTGTGAGGTTGTCCCTTTATTTTGTGAAGTTGATGGTGATTTTCCCTTCCACCACCCTGATCCGGGTCAACCTAAGAATCTGCAAGATTTGATTGAGGCCGTTAAGCATGAAGAGGCTGATCTAGGGGTTGCTTTTGATGGCGATGGAGATCGCTTGGGGCTTGTGACAAACGAAGGTGAAATTATATGGCCCGATCGACTCATGATGCTATTTGCTGATGATCTCTTAAAGCGCAATCCCGGCAGCACCATTATTTATGATGTGAAATGTTCCAAGAATTTACATGCACGCATCGAGCAATCTGGAGGTGAACCTGTCATGTATAAAACAGGGCATGCGCTTATCAAACGAAAAATGCGTGAAACAAATGCACAACTCGCAGGCGAAATGAGCGGTCACTTCTTTTTCAAAGAAAGATGGTATGGTTTTGATGATGCAAGTTATGCAGCGGCAAGATGCCTTGAAATTGTTGCGCAAGAATCTAAAACCTTAGCAGAAATCTTCCGTGCTATGCCCAACAGTGTGAGCACGCCTGAGATAAATATTCATATCAGTGAAGATAAAAAGTTTCAATTTATTGAAACATTAAAATCAAAACATGGTTTTAAAGATGCGAAAATCATCACGGTTGATGGTCTTCGCGTGGAATTTAAAGATGGATGGGGCTTAGTACGTGCTTCCAATACAACACCATGTTTAGTGTTACGTTTTGAAGCCGATGACGAAGCTGCGCTTTCACAAATTCAAGAAAAATTTAAAAAAGTCCTGCTTGCTATCGCGCCTGAGTTAGAAGTGCCATTTTAGCTTTCTCCTTCTTAATTAAAAATTCTTTATCCCCTCTCCCGTGAATAGCGGGAGAGGGTGAGGGGTCTTTAATGCAATAATTAAGGAAAGATCATGTCAAGTGCCCTTCATTTGATCCCTTTCTTAGATGTGACTTACTTAGAAGAAAAAACCGATCCCATGGCATTATTAGGTTTGTGCGAGTCTATCAAGACTGCTCCTTCTCTCGCGGCGGCGATCTGCGTTTATACGCGCGACCTTGCTTTAGTGAGAAAAGCATTAGCAGGTTACCCCCTTGCTTTTGCGAGTGTGATTAATTTCCCAAAAGGAAATAGTGCGCGTCACGAAGTGCAAGCTGAAATAGTTGAAGCGATACAAAGGGGTGCAACTGAATTGGATGTGGTTGCACCGTACCAACAATTTCTTGCTGGGGAAGAAGAAGAAGTAAGATCATTTATTGTATCGTGTCGTCGCAGCATTCCTCGAGAAATAAAATTTAAATTAATATTAGAAACAGGTGAAATAAATCATATTGGTTCATTTAGCCTTATGGCCTGTGAAAATGGCGTTGATTTTATTAAAACCTCGACCGGTAAAGTAAAACAAGGTGCGTCACTAGAGGCAACAGCGAAAATGCTAACGGCCATAAAGGATTATCATCAACGCACTCATCAATGGGTGGGACTCAAAGTATCAGGCGGCGTGCGCTCTATTGTAGAAGCTGAGCGTTATACTGAACAAGCAAGAGAATTATTTGGAAAAGATTTAACCCCTAGCGTATTTAGAATAGGTGCAAGCCAATTATTTCGTATGCTCTTAGAAATGTCGGGGCAAGACGTGGCCAGTAAAATATAGAAATGAGAGAAAAAAATGAATAAACGAGAACTTGGCGAACAGCGTCTTAAAGATGTCTTAGGCGAAAAAGCACTTGAAATCATTAACCAGCGACTGGGTGCGATTTCACCTGATTTTGCAAATTATATTGTTGAATTTACTTATGGCGAATTATATGCCCGTCGAGGTTTAACCGATAAATCCAAAGAGCTTGCTGCAGTGACCAGTCTTTTAGCACAGCATATTTTCGGATTGCCTTTACGATCACATTTTATAGGGATGATAAATGTTGGTTGGCAAAAAGAAGAGATAATAGAGCTATTAATATTTCTAATGAATTACCTTGGCGCACCGACGATAGTGGAAGCTTTTGTTGTATTGGCGGAAACATTGAAAGAAGCCATCGATTGATCAATCCAAGCGAAACGCATTGGCGGAGATAGCGTGGCTAGATATTCATATGCTCAGGGATTTGGAGGCGATGTAGTAGGTGCTGTTTGTGGTTGTGCTGGTTGACTGCTGTTTGGCTGAGGATGTTGTTGCAGCTCATGAAAACGATTAACTAATTCTTGATATTTGGCATGGATTTCATCTTTTTCCGCTTTCTTTCGGTTTAAAAAATTAACATTATCACTAATTTGTCGTTGGCTTTCTTCAATCATTTTTTGCAGCGATTCTGGTATTTGTTGACCCGAACTTTGGTGTTTTTGCGCCAAAACCTTAGCATCATCTAATTGTTTTTGCAGTCTTGTAATGTTTTCTTTGGTGATCCCTTCTAACACTTCAATGGAAGCAATCTTCTCATCACGAGAACGAATGATATCTTGCTCGCTGGTGAAAGATTTTAGCAAGATCTCATCTTTTTTAGCTTGAATGGCCGCTTGCTTACGAGCTACTTCTGCCTGCTTGTCTGCTTCTTTGGCTTTTTCTAAGTTTTGAGCATCTTTCGCTATTTCTTCTGGCGTTTTAGCCGGAGGAACAGTTTCTAATACATTGCCGCGAGGACTGATGATGTCATAGCCACCTTTATCAGCGACATCAGAAGGTAATGTACTTGTGATAACAGGATGGCCATCCTTGTCTTTATAGCGATACAGAGTTATTTCTTTAGTCCAGCCTTGGGAGCAAAAGAGAGTGGCTGCTGTTAATAACGCTATTTTTACCCAGTAACTGGACATGATGATGGCCTTAGATTTTTGTTTAGCTATATCACATATATTTTAACTATATATATATTGTTCGTCCCTGCGGTTAAAAAACTTAAGCAGTACCATACTGTTCACGATAAGCGGTCATAGGGCCAATGAAAGCAGAAAAAGCAGATTCCTTTTTCACAAATTCCATAATGTCTGCAAAGGTAATAATTGCTTTCACGTTAATAGCAAAAGTAGATTGGATCTCTTGAATAGCAGAGAGATTTCCTTGTCCTTTTTCTTGTCTGTCCAGCGCAACAATAATGCCGGCAACTTGTGCCTGATTTGCTTGGATAAGCTGAAAAGATTCTCGTATAGCGGTTCCTGCCGTAATAACATCATCAATAATGAGAATGCGTCCTTTTAAGGGAGTACCGATGATCTGTCCACCCTCACCATGATCTTTAGCTTCTTTGCGATTGAACGCATAAGGGATATTGAGTTGATGCTCGCCTGCTAATGCTATAGTTGTTGCGCAAGCAAGCGGGATCCCTTTATAAGCTGGGCCAAATAAAACATCAAACGGAATACCTGCATGACGAATAGCATTGGCATAACATTCCCCTAGTGCCTTTAATGCTTGTCCAGTATTGAGTTGGCCAACATTGAAAAAATAAGGACTAAGGCGGCCAGATTTTAGCGTAAATTCGCCAAAACGCAGTGCTTGATGTTCAAGGGCAAGCTCAATAAAGGCTTTTTGATAGGATTCCATTTTTCACACACTCTTTTCTAAAAAACGCTCAGTATTGTAACATTGTTGAAATTTTTTATTAAACCGCCTTTTGTATAGTCACAGCAGATGAGTTTTCGGGTAGGCGTCGAGCGGTCTCGTAACCGGAGTGTATATGAAAGTACATGAGGATTGTGAGATGACGAAGGCAAAACCCCGGAAAAGTCATGTGCGAAGACGATAAGTGAGAAAATATGCGCATTATCACCTTTAATGTAAATGGGATCCGCTCTGCTTTAAAAAAAGGCGCTTTTGAATGGCTTGCCAAGCAAAATGCAGATGTGATTTGTTTACAAGAAGTTCGTGCTTCAGCTGAATTATTAAAAGAGGATACTTTTCAATTACCAGGATACTATTGTTATCACCAAACGGCAAAAAAGAGCGGTTATAGTGGTGTTGGGATCTTCAGCAAACAAGAGCCTGATAAAATTGTGAATCATTTAGGGTTCCCTTTATCTGATGATGAGGGGCGCTATATCCACTTGGAATTTGGCCCCCTCGTAGTAGCTTCTCTTTATTTGCCTTCTGGTACAAGCGGTGAAGGAAGACAAGCTTTAAAGTATGAGTTTTTGGATAAATATTTAGTGACGTTACAAGCTAATATGCAATCAAAACGTCCGCATATTATTTGTGGTGACTGGAATATTGCGCACAAAAATATTGATCTCAAAAATTGGAAGACTAATCAGAAAAATTCTGGTTTTTTACCTGAAGAGCGAGCTTGGCTGGATAGACTTTTTGATAAGGAAGGGTTTGTTGATGCTTTTCGTGTAGTCAATCAAGAAGCAGATCAATACACGTGGTGGTCACATCGAGGTCAAGCTTGGCAAAAAAATGTTGGGTGGCGTATTGATTACCAAATTGTGACACCGGATTTAAAACAAGCGATAAAAGAGGTTTCTATATACAAGGAAGAAAGATTTTCCGATCATGCTCCTTTAATCATAGATTATGCTATTTAGCAGCTACGATTAGTTATTGAAATAAGTCAAGGAATAGATTGTACCTGAACATGTTGATAGCATGAGGCTATCGAATAACTTAGTTGCGATAATAAATCAATTTGTAGCACATTATGTAGTCACAGCACATGAGTTTTCGGGTAGGCGCCGAGTCTCGAGCAACCGGAGTGTACATAATGAAAGTACATGAGGATTGCGAGATGACGAAGGCAACACCCCCGAAGACTATAACGAGCATTGATGATAAGGAGAGCTTGATTTGAGGAAGCTTTCCAAAGTTTGAGCAATATGGAAATAAAAACATAAAAAAAAGGAAGATAGTGTGTTCAATAATCAATCAGTTCTCGTAACCGGTGGAACGGGATCATTTGGAAAAGCTTTTGTTAAGCATATTCTAAAACACTATCGACCCAAACGTTTAATGATTTATTCTCGCGATGAATTAAAACAATTTGAAATGCAGCAAGAGTTTTCTGATCCTTGCATCCAATATTTTATAGGAGATGTGCGGGATGCAAGTCGGCTTAATACTGTTTACCAAAGATGATGCGCGCCTCACTTTAGAATTCTTTGATCATTATATGATAAAGCCAAGTATTGCCTACGGATTATGAATTAAATCCTTTGGGTGAAAAAGGCCAGTATGTTGCTGGAGGGTTTGAATATAGCTTTGAAAAAATCCATGATTTTTGAATGTGGAAGAAATTTACGCTCTGATTGAAGAGAGTAGAAGAATTATCTGTGGGCACAAGCTGAGGGTACAATCTTAGAAGGTTGAGCAAAAAGCAATGGCATTATTATCCGCGACAGTATACCCAAACCGGATGATTTTTCGGCTAGGCGCCGAACCTCTGAGCAAACGGAGCGTATACGAAATACATGAGGATTGCGAAGAGGGTGAAGGCAATAACGTCGAAAATTCATCTAGGAAGGGTATATCTAAGCAAAATATTTCGCTTCCCATGCTTGCTCGCGGCATGATTGTATTGCTTGCCTTTTTCATTCCACTCTCAACAGCGATGACGCTCATTCTTACTTATGCCATTGTGCTGGTTTGGCTCATAGACAAAAATGCTCATGATAGATGGCAATTTTACTTCTCCTATCCTCTCATAAAGCCCATTGTTTTTTTTATGCTTGTGAGTTCTTTAGGGACTCTCTACTCAATGGGGAGCGAAAAAGCGACGCTTGCGGGGTTTTATCATGGGTTGCGTTTAAGTTTGATCCCAGTGTTGGCTTATTATCTTCAAGAGGAACAAAGTAAGTATAAAGATCTGGTGATGTATGCCTTTGGATCTGCTTTGATAGTAACAGTCATTTGTGCTTTTTTGAAAGTCTATGCAGGGATCCCGATTGGGGCCAGAACTTATGGCAATGATGTGTTTAAAGATCACATTATAATCAGTTATTTTATGGCTATCTCAATATTTTTTGCTTATATGTGGTTTCTTGAGGAGAAGTTATCTAAAGAGTTGTTGATACTGTTGATGGGATTAATGCTCTATCATCTTATTTTTCTGAATACGGGCAGAATAGGGTTTGTAATTCTATATATCTGTTTTTCAGTGGTAGCCTGGCATCGATATAGATTTAAAGGCATATTAATAACCTATTTACTATTATCCCTTGTGATGCTGTGTGCCTATCAATATTCCGACATCTTTTCGATGCGCATGAATGAGTTTTATCAAGAATTTGAACTTTATTTGCAAGGCAAAGCAGTTTCTTCTATAGGCACACGTTTAGAATGGGCAACAAACAGCCTAAAACTATTTTTTGAGCATCCGATCATAGGGTTTGGAACAGGCAGTTATAAACATTCTTACGCCATCTATTATGCCGGCCAAGTAGAAAAATTAGCAGATAACCCCCATAACCAATATTTAAAGATGGCGGTTGAGCATGGCATGATTGGTGTTGTTGCGTTGGGTTGGTTATTTTACAGCCAATGGAAACTGGTCCAACAATTAAAAGGTTCAAATCTAATCTTGGCGCAAAGCATATTCCTTTCATTTTTTATTGGCTGCTTATTTAACTCATGGCTTAAAGATGTGAGTGAGTTTCATTTTTATTGCTTGATGGCGGCTATCTTTATCCCCTGTATCCAAAAATTGAAAAATTAATTTTTTTGCAGATTTAAAATTATCTATAGCAAAATTGCTTTCTATCTATTCTAACAGATCTGCAAGTCGCCATAATCCTAAAGATTTATCAGTGTACATATTATTCTCTTCGGTACATTCTTCATTAATAAGTTTTAGTGGTGTCGGAAAATTAAATGGTGCAAGTTGCATGTTCAAAGCACGCCAGAAGCCTTCTCCTAAATCTTCATTTTGAGTGCGAGCGACAAAGGTAGTGGTTAATAAATAGGTTGCGCCAGAGGCTTTGAAATTTTCAATGATATTAAGTACATCCTTGTTAGATAAGTGTACAAAACAATCTCTTGAAAAGATAAGATCAACTTTAGGAAGTTTTTCTTCAACCAAATTTATGCATTTAAAATGAGTATGATCATTAGCATATTTTTTTTGATGACTGTTTATCATTTCTTTAACAATATCAACACCTATGTAATGCTCAATGTCAAGATTGACATGTTTCATCCAAAACCAATCTCCACAAGGTGCATCAAGCATTGAGCTAATTTTTAACTCTTTTAAAAGATTGGGAATTTCTTTTCGAATGACAGCCGTTTGAGCGAGATCAGATCCTTCTCCTGAGCGAGATATTCTGCCGCCAAAAAGATTTTTTTCATAAACAGTAGAAAATTTCTCTGAAAGACTCTTATTTACTAACAAGTCAATTGATGATGGTTGAACATTCTGATTCGTTCCAGTGATCGATGTATGGATCAATGCAGATTTTACCGTATCTGTGATAGATTTTAGTGAATTTCTAACAATAATCCTTAAACGAGGAGGAAGAATTTTTCTGGTTGGTTTTGCGAAGTAGTGCAGAAGTACTCCCTTTGCAAGGATACATTGCAATAAGATAACTTCCTTAAGTGGGGCATTCAAGCAGTGTTTTAGAGACAAAACCGCTGAGGTTCTACCAGCAGAAAAGAACCCTCTATACCACATGCTTGAGGCCAATTGAGCATAACTAAGCCCGGTCGAACAATGTGCTGCTTGTTGTATTTCTATTGCATTAAGCTGTTTTGCAAATTTTGATAAAAGCGTATTGCATTCTTTTAAGGCTGTCTCCTTCATTGTGATTGAGCCTTGTTCTTGATGGCTTCGTGATTTTACTAAATGAGCGGGGAGGTGAATAAATTGATATTTTTCAGCAATTCTAAACCACAAGTCATAGTCCTGTGTAGTAAGCAAATTTTCATTAAATAGGCCACATTCAGCAAATGCAGCTTTAGGGATAAGCAATGTACAACCATGCAGGCAATTTTCAAAAGTAATCCAATAGCGAAATTTTTCTGGTGATACTCCTTTCATGTAACACGCGGTGTCTTTATCGGGATCGGTGGTAAAAATTGAATAATTGCTATAAAGGACGACTCTGTCGCTATCAATTTCAGATAAAGCTTTAATTTGATATCCAATTTTTTCACTTACATATAAATCATCATGACTTAACCACGAGAAGTAGTCACCTGTCATATGTGATATCCCGAGATTTAAAGCTGAAGCGACACCTCCGTTTGGTTTATTAAAATATCGAATTTTATCACCAAATGAGAGAGCAATTCTTTCTGTTGCTCCATCATCCCTTGAGCCATCGTTTATCACGATGATCTCAATATTTGGGTAGGTTTGATCTAACGCACTGTTAATGGCTTCTCTTAAATAATTTTCTCCGTTATATACAGGAATAATAATGGAAACTTTAGGTAAAAAATCTTTTGTTTTATCTAGTTTATTTCCTTTAGGAATATATGCCTGCGCTATTTCAATGTTATTTTCTATTTTTGTGAATTTCTTTTTAATATAATTGAAAATAGCTTTGTAACTAATCTTGGGATATCTATATAAAGGCCAGTAATTATAAGCGCTTTCTAATAATTCAACAGCAAAGGATTTCCATCCAGGAATATACATCATTGTATGACCATAATGATGATAAAGACCACCCAATCCTCGCTTTAGTGCAATGATGCTCATATTCCTATCTTCTTGCATAATTTTTTTTGCGTAATAATGGATGGCGTCTACTATTTGTTGTGGATTTTGAGAGAGTATATGGTTTTCGCTATGTGTCCTGAGTTTGCATGTATATTCGCTCATTGCACTAACATGTGTTATTTTTGAAATTCGACGCCACATATCCGTGTCTTCGAATCTGCTCATATTTTCATCAAAAAATCCTGTTTTTAGAAAAATTTCTCGCCTTGTCATAACAGTTGGAAGCGTAATGGTCACCGGAACAAAAAATGCAATTTTTTTGTAAATTGACCCAGAGCATGTAGCTTTATATTTATGACTTAAAATATTTCCGCTTTCATTGATGCAATAAGCTGAGGTGTAAACCATCCCTACCTGTAGATTGTTGTCTAAAAATTCAATCTGTAATGCCAATTTCTGAGGTAGATAAAGATCATCTGAATCAAGAAAAGTAATATAATGTCCTCGCGCAATCTGAAGACCAACGTTGCGTGCGTTTGATCTACCTTTATTAACTTGATATTTGTATTGTATTCTGGGGTCGGAAAATTCAGTGATGAGGCTACGTGTATTATCTGTAGAGCCATCATCAATGATAATTAATTCAAAGTCTTGATAGGTTTGCTCGAGAACGCTGATGACTGCTTCACGCAGAAATTTTTCTCGATTATATGTGGCTAGAATGATACTAACCTTAGGGGAGCTGCTAGACTTCGGTTGCATTAAAGCGCCATCTCCTGATTTCTGCGTTGCAAACCTAGACATTTCTTAATAAACCTAATCAAACGTAAGCTTCGTGTGTTAAGTAAATCAGTATAAGCAGTTTGTAAGTTTTGAGCTAATTTTTCATATTCATTTCCACGTAGACGCAATTGGCATATGTTGAATTGTAATTGCTGGATTTCTGCTTGCAAACTCTGATGATGAGTTCTTAACGAAAGATTTTCATGATAGTATTTATGCGTCTCATACGCTGAAAAGAATGGAATGCGAAGATCTGATATTTTTTTTGGTTTTATAATTGATTTCTGTTCGAAATTTCTGATGGCAAAAAATGCGCCAAATGGGGTAGGGAGCGCATTTCCATTAGCGTCCGCATGATGAAATTCTTTGCAAATATGCATTGACCAAGCGGAATCAAAATCAGCTGGGGTCCAACCTGATATATGTTGCTGAAACGTACCTCCATTTAATCCCCACGCATCAATTCCATCTTTATCAATATGTTGAGGCATAAATCCTAAAGGTGTAAAAATGATAATTTGCTCACGTGCAACTCTTTCACATTCAGCAATTATCTTGAAACCTTCTTCTTTATCAATATGCTCTATGACGTCAAGTAGAAAAATACTATCTATTGAATTGTCTGCCATTTCTTTCAGAATGCTTAGAGCATTCTGAAGAAGGATAAGTTTACTTTTATCTCCCGCATGTTGGAATGTTAAAATATTAATATACTCTTTACAAGGATCTGCCATAATGTGCAATTTCGGATTGAAATAATTCATCGGTTTAATGCCACATCCGATGTCTAATACTACATCGGTTTCTCTTATCAATTTTTCTATAGAAGTTAATAATTTGATAGGAGTTTGATAGTAATGCTCTCTTAATTGTTTGTTACCAAGGATCTCTAGTTGCTTATCATAAACAGCAGGGATAGGAAAATTAAGTATGGATGCAACTTTTGGTAAGGAAGGATCACTTATGACTATCATGATCATATTCGGCTTTTGAGGTTTTTGATTGGCTGAGTATATGCAGCCTTCTAAATCTTCATAAAAAATTTCACAATTTTCAAATTCAGCAAAGCATTTTTCAGTGATACCAACTAATACGTGATGCTCATTTCCTGGCAACTCATTATAGGGTACATCTATCATTACACGGCGATTAAATTTTATTTTTGATATGTAGCTTAAACCTTCAGAAATGTGTTCTAAAACACCTCGGGAAACAACATAATCATAGCTTGTCATTGATGGGATAAAATTTGCTAAATCATCGATTACATAATTGACGTTTTTGCAAGAGTAATATTGATTAGCAAATATTTCACATTCTGGACTGATATCAACACCTGTTATTTGACTGTTTGGTAGATTTGCCAGTATTGAACAGCCGTAGCCACAACCAAAACCTAAATCTACAATCGATAACATTTCCTTAATTCCATTTATCTCCAGATCTGAAGTAATTATATTGTGAAAAAATACGTAAGAGCTTCGATGTCGAATGAGTTCTGCTTCATCATGAGATATATAGGGTATTAAACGTTCACCTTCATTATATATTAGTTGTTGTAGTTTGTTCATTCATTATTCCGTTGTAATTTAATATGTTCATTTCGTAATCAAGAGCGATAAGACCAAAAACATTTTTTTCAGCTTTTACAATTTTCATCTGAATAAAGCAATCATACCATTTTAATTGTACGTGATTTGATAGATTACCAAATGCGATCGCGATTGTAATAAAATAATCACCCTCAATTAATTGAGGTATTTTCAAGATAAATTCAACTGTGCAGTTGCTATTGTTTTGATAATCTATTTCTAGCCCTGTATCAAATCCATTGCAGCCAAAAATATAATTTCCCTTTTTGTCTGCCAGTGAAATGCCCAAGGTTATATTTTTTTCTTTAATGCCCTTCTCAATTAATTGTTGTAATTTATCAATTTCCCATGAGAATTGACAAATAACTCGTATTTCTTGTCCGCTAATTAATGTATTACCTTGATTTAATCCGTGTATTTCTAAATAATTTAATTGTGCCCCACCAACACCAAAGGTATGACAGTTCATGTCGCGTTGCTTAACATGCATCACATATACAGTAGAAGCTTTTTTAGTTTTTAGAAAAGTATGTTCAAACAGCGATGTTTTGTTTTCTTGTGTATCTTCATATTTTTTTGCTTGTTCACGTTCGGGCGTTTGTTGGTTTTGCTCTGAAAAGAGAATGCTAAAATATTTTGTTGCTGCTCTTTTCGCATCTCCTTTGAAAATAAGCTTGCTACCTTCGAGAACAAGACCAATATCGCAGAACGATTTAACTGTTTCTATCGCATGCGATACCAAAAGAATAGTGGTTCCATTTTCTTTAAGATCAGCCAATCTTCTAAAACATTTCAACTGAAATTTAGCATCGCCCACCGCCAAGGCTTCATCAATAATTAATATTTCAGGCTCTATTGCCATTTGTACCGCAAATGCTAATCTTAACATCATGCCGCTAGAATAGGTTTTTACAGCGTGCTCAAGATGTTGACCAATATCGGCAAATGAGGCGATTTGATCAAATTTTTGTTCTATCTCTTGTCTGGATAATCCCAATAAAGCACCATTAAGATAAACATTTTCTCTACCAGTGAATTCTGGATTAAAACCTGAACCTAGCTCAATGAGCGCGCCTATGCGACCATGCACCTCTACCGTGCCATAAGTAGGTGCTAATATACCGGTAATAATTTGAAGAAGGGTGCTTTTGCCACTACCATTTTGGCCAAGAATACCAATGCTTTGCCCGCGTCTTACCTCAAAGGAAATATTTTGTAGCGCCCAAAATGATTGATAGTAGGTTTTTTGCCTTCCCACCAAACGATTAAAAGTTGGCATGATAAATTGTTTAAGTCGATCTTGAGGCTGCTTATAAATTTGATAGCATTTGCCAAGATCTTCAACACGAATAACAATATCGTCAGAGGACATCGGCAAATCCTTTTCGCGTTTTCTGGAAGAAATAAAATCCACTCCAAGCGATAAGAAAACTGCATAGGCTATATACCGAAAGAGCAGTAAAATTTGGCAATTCTGCAAAGAGCAAAATTTTTCTTGATTCAGTGATAATCACAGTTAAGGGGTTCAATAATGTCAGTGTATGAATTTTTTCTGGCAACATGGATGTTGAATAAAATACTGGAGAGACAAATAATAATACTGACGTGATGATATTTGTGGTATGACTGATATCCCTAAAATATACGCCAGCCGCAGCCAGAAACCATACAGCGCCTAAAATCATCAATAAGAAAGGGAAAAGAATAAGAGGAAAAAAAATGATAGTCCAAGCAATTTGGCCACTCAAAAAAAACTGTCCAATGATTAAAATACCAAAACTAATACTTGCATGAAATAGTGCGCTGCCTAAAGTGATCCAAGGCAAGATTTCTAAGGGGAAAATTATTTTTTTGACAAAATTAGTATTGCTTAGAATTAATTGCGGCGCGCGGTTAATGCATTCTGAAAATAAGGTATAAAGGATAAGTCCAACAAACAGTACAACAGCATAATCAACATGATTATCTGTTTCTACATTCCAGCGTGCTTTGAAGACCACTGAAAAGAAAAAAGTATAAACACAAAGCATTAATAAAGGTGTAAAGAATGACCATGCTATGCCTAGCACTGAACCACGATAACGCATCAAAATTTCACGTTTTACCATCTGAAAAATCGTTTGTCGATGACGAGTCGCTGCTAATGCCATTTCAAAAGGAGATGTTTTAGGTAAAGCATGTGGATTCATTTTGACCACACAACCCTATTTACATAGTCAATATAACTTAAGACAATCTTTAAAATTTTCTTAGATACTTCTCCCGCTTGGTAGTCAGCAACAGTCTTAAACTGATAGTCACCCTGCTTTTGAAGTTTAGTGATAACTTCAATGGCATTTAATACGCGCTCTGCTTTAAGTGTGCTCATAATTAAAGTGCCTTCATCCATGCCTTCGGGTCTTTCATGGGCTTCGCGTATTGTAATTGCTGGCAAGTTAAGTAATGATGCTTCCTCTGTGATGGTGCCGCTATCAGAGAGAATACAAAATGCATTCATTTGTAATTTTACATAATCTAAAAAGCCAAAAGGCTTAAGGAATTGAATTCTTTCGTCGATTATCTTGCTTCCCAGTTTTTCTAATCTTTGCCGAGTTCTTGGATGAGTTGAAACAATGATGGGTAAATCATAGCTGTTGACAATGGCAGAAAGAGTCTCGAGTAAGTTTTGAAGATTTTCTTCATCGTCGACATTTTCTTCTCTGTGTGCGCTAAGTAAAAAATATTTCTTCGATTGCAACATGAGTCGATGAAGAATGTCTGAGTCATTTATTTTCGGTAGATAATAATTTAATACTTCTTCTAGGTGAGAGCCGGATTTAATAATTCTTTCCGAAGGGATCCCTTCAGCGATTAAATAACGCCGCGCATGTTCGGTAAGAACGATATTGATGTCGCTAAGATGGTCGACAATTTTCCTATTGGACTCTTCAGGAACCCGTTGATCGAAGCAGCGATTTCCTGCTTCCATGTGAAAGATGGGTATATGACGCTTTTTGGCAGCAATAATAGACAGGCATGAATTAGTGTCGCCATAAAGTAATAATGCGTCTGGTTTTTCCTTTTCTAAGACTTTATCCGCTTCCTGCAAGATCTTTGCGATAGTATTGATGGCATGATTACAATTAGCGTTAAGGAAATAATCTGGTTTTCTTATTTCTAGATCTTCAAATAGAATTTGATTTAATTCGTAATCAGAATTTTGTCCTGTGTGCACCAGAATGTGATGCGTATATTTATCCATTTCATGAATAACACGGCTCATTTTGATGAGTTCAGGCCGTGTGCCGACAATGGTCATGATTTTTTGCATTTTTAATCCTAAATGCGTTTCAGTTACATCCTCAACCACAGAGAAGATTTAAGAAACTACGGTTTCTTTGATGCTCTGTTTACCTGTATGGAAATGATGCATACGTTTAATGAATTCTGCCCAAGGCGGCGCTTTATAGCCTGTGGCTTGATTGAATCGTGTTGCATTTAACGATCTATCAATGATGAAGCTATCATCCTTAATAATATTAATGGATTTATTATAAGTTTGAGCAACTAATTGAAGTAGTTCGTATTTATTAATGGGAAGAGCGGCAACATGATACAAGCCAGAAAGTTTTGGATGATTGAGGAGTATATCTTGAATGATATTTGATAATTCAATTGAAGGTAATCCGGAAAAAATGGCTTTACTAAAACCTTTTACCTCATTCTTTTGTGCTAAAAACCACCCAATTAAACTTCTATTACTGGCAAGCTCATGGCCAATAATGGAAGTACGTAGTGTCAAAGCATGTGATGTACTGACTTCTCCTAAGAATTTTGAGCGACCATATACATCATCGGCATCAGCAAAGTCATCTTCTGAATAGTTTCCTTTTTTGCCTGAAAATACACAATCTGTGCTGATATGCAAAAATCGACTTTGGCTTAATTGGCAAAGTTCAGATAGTTGATGGGGTAGTTGTGCATTGATAGAGATGGCTTTTAGATGATCCTTGGCTTCGGGAAGTTGTTTTATAATGCCGATACAATTGATGACAACGTCAGGTTGAATTTTTAAGTAAGCTTTTAGCAAAGATGTTTGGTTTTCGGCTACAACATCAGCCATTATTCTTTTTTGTTGAACGTCCGTAAAATATTGCAGAGACTCACGAGAACGAACAGTTCCATACACTTGCAAAGTGTTATCATTGGATAGAGATCTAAATAATGTGCTACCTAACATCCCTGTAGCACCGAAAATTAATACTTTCATTATTCACTTCTTTTGCAGTAATGCAGTTAACAAAAAGTAGATAGTTTCGATTGGCACTTCTTGGATTCTAATCATATAAAATAGGAAAGTACACCGAGCCTTTTTAAGGTGTAATAACAGAAGTCTGAATTGGGGCAGGTGAAAAAAGAGGATCTAAGAATTTCCTTCTCTTTATGACATGTGCGATAAAGAGAAGGAAAAATTAAGGAAATTATAGATCTAATAGACGTTTTTGCTTGGTGATAAGTTCTTGGATCCCTTTTTGAGCCAATCCCAACATGCTGTTTAAATCATTCATGTGAAAAGGATTGCCTTCTGCGGTGCCTTGCACTTCAACAAATTCACCATGCTCTGTCATCACGACATTCATATCAGTTTCAGCATTAGCATCTTCGGCATAATCCAGATCTAACACTGGCTCACCTTTGTACATACCAACGGAGACTGAAGCAACAAGAAATTTTAAAGGAAATTTTTTAACAAGGCGTCGCTTTTCCATCCATCTGAAAGCTTCAACCAGTGCAACGCAGGCCCCCGTCACGCTTGCTGTACGTGTGCCGCCGTCGGCCTGAATCACATCGCAATCGATAGTGATGGTATTTTCGCCCAGTGCATCCATGTGAACGCAAGAGCGTAATGATCTGCCAATAAATCGTTGAATTTCCTGGGAGCGGCTCGTTGCGCTACCGCGCACAATGTCACGTGTCATTCTTTCTGTAGTAGAGCGTGGCAGCATGCCATATTCCGCTGTGATCCATCCTTGTCCTTGTCCTTTAAGAAATCTTGGCACGCCAGGTACCACCGAGGCATTACAAACTACTTTGGTGCCACCAAATTCAACCAGAACAGAACCTTCTGGGTGCGTAATGAAATTGCGTGTAAGCTTAATTTCTCTGAGTTCGTCACGATTTCGTGCTGAGGGACGCATATTGATTACTGCCTCTAAATATGGCTAAGAGTTAAAAGGAAGGTGGTATTATATTCTGCTTAAGAGATATTGGCGATGGTAAGTCAACGTATTTGTATTTTCGCTAACTAACTATGCGATTCAATTTACATGCAGTTAGATTCCAGGCTACTATTGAACCCCGTCGAGAAAGGAAGTAAAAACCATGATTGCTAGCATGACCGCTTACGGTAGACGCGCTATTCAACAAGAATGGGGGCAGGCTATTTGGGAGCTGCGCTCAGTAAACCATCGTTATCTGGATTTATCCTTTAAGTTACCTGAGAATTTTCGCGAATGGGAAGCAGATTGGCGAAATCTTGGGCTTAATCTGCTCCATAGAGGAAAAGTAGAGTGCTATCTTACTTTTATTCCAAATCAAAGCACTGCACCACATTTACAAATTAATACAGAATTGGTGAATCAACTCATTTCTAGTTGTCAAAATATTGCCGAATACCCTGGTGTCAGTCCAACAATTAAGGCGATGGAATTGCTGCGTTGGCCAGATGTGTTAATCACAAAAGCGCGTGATATTTCTCATTTGAAGGGGCCATTAACAGAATTGTTTACTCTCACATTAGAAGACTTAGTGGAAAGCCGAAAGCGAGAGGGGAGTCAATTAAGCCAAATTCTCAAAGGTAAGCTGCAGCAAGTATTGGAGCAAGTAGCAATAGTAAAAGAAAAACTACCTTTGTGCTTGCAGGCGCAAAGACAAAAACTCATTCAAAAGGTGGCCGAAGTACAAGTTTCTATCGATCCGCAAAGGTTAGAGCAAGAACTAGTTTTGTATGCACAACGTACGGATGTTGAAGAAGAAGTGGAACGCTTAGTCGCACATACAAAGGAAGTGTTACGTGCATTGGAGGAAAAAGGTGCGACAGGAAGAAGGCTCGATTTTTTAATGCAAGAAATGAATCGCGAAGCGAATACCTTGGCAGCAAAAGCGCCAGAGAATAGTGTGACGCAAGCTGCTATTGAACTAAAGGTATTGATAGAACAGATGCGCGAGCAAATCCAAAATGTGGAGTAACTAAATGGAATTCTTGGGAACGCTATTTATTATCTCAGCTCCTTCGGGTGGCGGTAAGACCAGTTTAGTGAATGCTTTAATTGAACAGCTACACATGATAAAAGTATCTGTTTCTCATACAACGCGTGCGCCACGTGTGGGAGAAGTGCATGGAAAAAATTATTTCTTTGTTGATCAAGCTGAGTTTGAACAATATCAAGCTGATGGTGTTTTTTTAGAATCAGCTACAGTTTTTAACCATTCTTATGGTACTTCAAAAAATTGGGTGCTTGAACAGCTGCAAGCTGGTGTAGACGTGATTTTAGAGATTGATTGGCAAGGCGCACGCCGGGTAAAAGAGCAAATGCCGTGTGTTAGTATTTTTATTTTACCCCCTTCAAGAGAAGCGCTGCTGACAAGACTAGAAGGTCGTCAGCAAGATAGTCCAGAAGTTATCGCTTCGCGGATGGAAAAAGCCAGCCATGAAATTTCTCATTATTCAGAATATGATTATGTCATCGTAAACGATAATTTTAAGACGGCATTAGAGGATTTAGTTGCCGTCCTAAAGGCGCAACGTGTAAGAACATCTATACAAAAGCAGCGTTATGCTGCATTGTTTGCTTCGCTCTTACAAGAACCGTGCTAGCACACTGGTGTAGTTAACCAAAGTTAGTTAGAATAGTATTATATGATGAAAGAATTGATTATACTCATCGCAGTAGGTTTTTAGGCTGGGCGCCAAGTCATTTCATGAACAGTGTATAATGACATGATTGTTGTGAGAGTGCTGCGAAGGTAACAATCCGCCTGCCTCAATGGCCACGGCGGACCAGCGCTTAAAATTCTAATGCGAAGAGTATGGTATGATTCCTTGGTGGAATTGATGAATAGGTTGGAGGCTTTTAAATGGCACGTATTACAGTCGAAGATTGTTTAGATAACGTTGATAACCGTTTTGAATTAGTTTTAGTTGCAACAAAGAGAGCTAGACAACTATCGATGACAGGTGCTGAACCAATGGTACCTTGGCAAAATGATAAATCAACAGTTGTCGCCTTACGCGAAATTGCAAATGGGTTTGTTGATAAGAATATCCTTAACGAATCTGAAGGCTAAATAAGAGGGCGCCGGTTGTGTTCGCCTTTACCGATTTGCGAGATCAACTTGCTCTTTACTTAACCCAAGAGCAAGTCGAACAGATCACACAAGCTTACATGGTTGCAGCCAAAGCGCATGAAGGCCAGAAGCGTTATACCGGTGAACCTTACATTTCTCATCCTGTCGAAGTCGCTAGAATTTTGGCAGGCATGCATATGGATCATCAATGCATTATGGCTGCAATGCTTCATGATGTTATTGAAGACACAAGTATTGATAAGTTTACAATAGCTGAAAGCTTTGGCGAAAAAGTTGCTGAGCTTGTTGATGGCGTGAGTAAACTTAAGCAAATTACCTTTGAAAGCAAAGAACAAGCACAAGCTGAAAATTTTCGTAAAATGATGCTTGCGATGGCACAAGATATTCGTGTCATTTTAATTAAACTTGCCGACCGTTTACATAATATGCGCACGTTAGGAGCTATGCCCGCCGAAAAAAGACGACGCATTGCGCTTGAAACATTGGAGATTTATGCCCCGATTGCTTATCGCTTGGGGATGAATCACATGCGCGTTGAATTTGAAGACTTAGGGTTTGCTGCGCTTTATCCCTTACGCTATCGCATTCTCAAAGAATCTGTGCGCCGAGCAAGAGGTAATCGCAAAGCATTGGTCAGAAACATTGAAAAAGATCTTGAAAAAAGATTGCACGATGTGGGTTTGCAAGATTGCGCGATATGGGGGCGAGAAAAACATCTTTATAGCCTTTATAACAAAATGCATAAAAAAAGGCTTTCTCTGTCTGAAGTGATGGATGTTTATGCTTTTCGTATTATTGTGAAAAAAGCTGACGAATGCTATTTAGCATTGGGGGTAGTGCATGGCATTTATCGCCCGATTTCGAGACGATTTAAAGATTATATTGCTATTCCTAAAGCGAATGGCTACCAATCACTGCACACGACACTGATAGGCCCTCATGGGGTACCCATTGAAGTACAGATCCGCACTGAAGAAATGGAAGAATTAGCCGAAAATGGCATTGCATCGCATTGGCTATATAAAACTGCCGAGAAAGAAACTGCACAAATTCATGCCCGAGAATGGCTAAAAGGTTTATTAGATATTCAAAAACATGCAGGCAATTCTTTGGAATTTATTGAAAATGTTAAAATGGATCTCTTCTCTGATGCTGTGTATGTCTTTACTCCTAAAGGAAATATTCTCTCATTGCCGCAAGGAGCAACACCGGTAGATTTTGCTTATCTTGTTCATACTGATATTGGTAATGCTTGTGTAGGATGTAAAATTGATAGACGCTTGGCACCTCTAAGTACGCGTTTAAGAAATGCACAAACTGTTGAAATTATTACAGCTAAAGGTGCACATCCTAATCCTGCATGGTTAAGTTTTGCCGTAACAGGTAAGGCACGTAGTAACATCCGTCATTGGCTAAAAAGTCAGCAGTGTTCTGAGTCGCAGGCCTTGGGTAAGCGGTTGATTGATGGGGCTTTAGCGGCATCTAATGCACAGCTAAAAGATTTTAAAGAAGATACCTTGCGCGGCATTATCAAAGATTTTGGCTTATCTTCAGTTGATGAATTATATGAAGAAGTGGGGTTAGGTAAACGCATGGCTCCGCTGGTGGCACAACGTATACTTGCATATCGTCCGCAGCCACAAACTGATGACAAGATACCATCGAAAAAACCTGGGACTTTAATTATCAAAGGAACCGAAGGGCTAGTTGTCACCTATGCGAAATGTTGTTATCCCATTCCTGGTGATTTAATTGTCGGACACTTGGCGTTAGGACAAGGCATTGTTATTCATCGTGAGCGCTGCCCTAAAATTGCCAAATTTCGAAAAATGCCTAATCAATGCATTAATGTGCAGTGGGAGGATGAGGTTGAAGGCGAATTTCATGTTCCTGTGATTGTTGACGTGATAAATGCACGTGGTGTATTGGCTGCCTTAGCCAATGCTATTGCTGAGTGTAATGCCAACATTATAAATGTTCACGTTGATGAGCGTGATGGTAGACATAACACAGTTAAATTCATTATCTCTGTGCGTAGCCGTTCTCATTTAGCAAGAACCATGCGAAGATTGCGTACAGTCTCTGAGGTTACTCGAATTGTACGTGGAAAATAGCCTTGGTAATCAAAGCGCTTGCCCCAACAAAATCAGCCTTGCCATTTGATTGGTTTTCACCCATTCATATGTTAAAGGGTGTGGGCGCGAAAATAGCTGAAAAGCTTGAAAAACTACAGATATTTTCTATGGGAGATTTATTACTTCATTGTCCCTTTCGTTACGAAAATCGAACTCAACTAACCCCCATTTCATATCTTATTCCTGAACAATTTGCAGTTGTACAAGGAAAAATTATTGATGTTAAAATAGTCAAGGCGAGGAAAAAAAGATGTCTTATCACCATTGTGGATAAAACGGGTGCTTTGCAGCTTTTGTTTTTTCATTTCCATGCTAAGCAACAAGAGATTTGGAAGGTTGATATGATTTTGCGTTGCTTTGGACAAATTAAAGCAGGGACGAGAGGGTTGCAAATAGTGCACCCAGAAATGGAGATCATTGATAAAAATCAGCCAATGCCTTCGCATCTCACACCCGTATACCCAACGGTTGCAGGTTTATCACAATTTTGGTTGAGACGAACAATCTATTCTTTATTGGATCAATATACCGAGCGATTTAAAGGGCAAGAAGATATTTTTGCTAATCAATTATCCACTTTAAGGCCGATGCTCCCATGGATAGAATCGCTGAATGTGATCCATCGTCCCTTACCCGAGGTAGATCAAGAAGCATTGATACAACGAACGCATCCAGCGTTTAGTCGCTTAATTAGCGAAGAGCTTATTTGTCACCATTTAAGTTTGCAGAAGATCCGTCAGCAGGCAAAAGCGCGTCAGGCAACATCATTGAACGTCGATGAATCATTATTAGATGCCTTTTTGAAGAATTTACCGTTTGCTTTAACGTCTGCACAACAACACGTTTGGCAAGATATTCGTCGGGATGTTGCATTAATAACGCCAATGTTGCGTCTTATTCAAGGTGATGTAGGTTGCGGAAAAACCGTTGTTGCGGCACTTGCTGCTGTTGCAGCACTCAGTGCTGGTAAACAGGTTGCCATTATGGCGCCGACAGAAATTTTAGCAGAGCAGCATTACCATCAGTTTAATCAATGGTTTTTGTCCTTAAATTTTAGATGTGAATTCCTAAGTAGTAAACTCAAAGCTAAAGCTAAACGTAATGCGTTAGAAAATATTACTCTTGGCTTGGCAAATATTGTGATTGGCACCCAGGCACTATTTCAAGATGATGTTCAATTTAATGCCCTAGGATTAATCATTATTGATGAACAACATCGTTTTGGCGTGCATCAACGACTTTCTTTGCAGATTAAAGGGACAACCTCTCTTAACCCTACTTGCCCGCATCAATTGATTATGACGGCAACACCTATTCCACGTACTTTAGCCATGAGTCATTATGCACATTTAGATATTTCTGTGATTGATGGTTTACCCCCCGGGCGCCAGACCATTACAACGTTGACTATCCCGCAATCGCGTCGTGATGAAATTATTGAAAGAATGAATGCCGTTTGTGAAAGAGGGCAACAAGTCTATTGGGTTTGCACCTTAATCGAAGAATCAGATGTATTACAATGCCAAGCGGCAGAAGTTGCTGCGCAAGAGCTGCAGGCCCTAGTCTCTCATCGTGTCGGGCTTGTGCATGGAAGAATGGAGACGTCGGAGAAAGAAAGTATAATGCAAGCATTTTACGCCGGTGAAATTTCAATTTTGGTTGCAACCACTGTGATTGAAGTTGGTGTAAATGTTCCTAATGCAACCTTAATGGTGATTGAAAATCCTGAACGCTTGGGGCTAGCGCAGTTGCATCAATTGCGAGGTCGTGTGGGACGCGGAAGCGAACAAAGTTTTTGTGTTCTGCTTTACAGTGCGCCGTTGAGTGAAATGGCACAATCGCGATTGAAGATCATGCGAGAAACGGCAGATGGATTTGTGATTGCTGAAGCAGATTTGGCACTGCGTGGACCTGGCGAAGTATTGGGCGTGCGTCAAACGGGGGCCTTGCAATTTAAGGTAGCAGATTTAGTGCGTGATGAGGAAATTGTCAGAGCCATTCCTTCATGGGCGGATAAAATTTCTCATTTGTCTGTGCCACTATTGGAAAGAATGATCCAAAGATGGGGGTTCGGTGGCGAATATGGCCAAGCCTAACTTCTCTCTACTGCTTGCGACGAGATGGAATAGTTTTTACAACAGGTGGAAGAGGTTTTTCAGGCTCTAGCGCCTCTTCTTTTTTAGCTTTTTGTTTTTTGTATCCATGCAAGGTTGCATCTTTTTGAACCATTTGAGTCTTTTTGGGATCGTTCTCAGCTAACCATTGTTTTGCCCATCCATGAGCGGCTGCGAAGGTTGGATCGCCTTGCATTCTCTGTTGTAAAACATTCCATAATAAATTTTTATTAGCATTCAATGTGCGGTATTTCACAATAAGCGCCGGATAGTCCAGCATCATTAAAAATTCATCCTTCGTCATTGCAGGTGTTCCCTCTTGCTTACAACGTTCAAACTTTTCATTCATACGATACCATAATGTGTGGATCCCGCCTCTATCAATAGCATCTTTGCATGACATGTTATAAACTCTGGGTTGCAAAGTGTCTAGTATGTGTTTTGACAAATGAAATTTGGTGAAATGAAATATAATGGCACTTCGTTGTTCAGGCGAGAGCGCAAGAAGACGTTCTTCAGGATTTGTTTTTCCAGCCATAAATTCAGCGGCTGCTTTATCTCCAAGAATATCTTTAATAGACTTGACAAATAGTTCTTCTACTTTTTCTTTAAAGAGTTCTTCTCTTAATTGATCGTACCTATCATTTAGTTTTTTATCATTAGGTTCCATTTTGAGCGCAGCTTTTAACTGATTTAATTCAGCATTGTTAAAAACCTCAATAAAAATTCTTTTTTTAACATCTCTTGAAATAAAGAAATCATTTTTGTTTTCTTGGATGCTTTGCGTAAGTTGTTCTAATAGTTCATGTGCATTACTTTGGGTTGCATCTTTTGCAGTGCCAGATTTCATGCTAAATTTTCCGAGCAGAAAATCATTATCTGCAGGCAGAGTAATGACGGCAGTTTTATAATATTTTCTTATGTTGATTTCTTCTAATGCTGCGGCACGCCGTCCTTCTGAGCTTCGGACGAACTTATCTTTAAAGTTCTTGATCACCCCTTTCTTTTTCGGAGTCGATTGATCTTTTTGTGGTCTTTTTAAAAGATTAATATAAACATATTCATAAGGTTTTTCTTCCTCTAGCTTTTCAGATTTTTCTGCTCGATATCTTGCGTTTGCTAATAGATAACGCTTAAAGGTAGGATTTACTACACCTTCCTTTTGAGTTTGCGCGCCGATGCGAAGGTTTTTCCGTTCTTGCGTCACCGATGATTCTGTTTCTAAAAAATTAACATAAGGAATGTTATTTTTTCTGAGAGGGTTATATTGTATTCCCAGCATACTTGTCACAAACGCGTTGACAGGATTGTCGGGATGGGAAATATTAAACATTTTACTCGGATTTGTAGTATGAGTTTTTATCTTTTGTTTAAGTTCCATTCCGTTATCGTCAAGATTATCAATTGTTGATAACCTTTCAAATAATTTTTTATTGATGTCATTTTCATTTTCATAAACTTGAATAAAAAAAGGATCAAGCGTGTTAAAAGCTCCTTTCTTATCGATGGTGTTAATGTTGTTTTCATAGTTTTTTAATTCATGTTCTGCAACTACCTGAATAGCTGTTTGTAATTTAGAATAAATTTTTTCGTATTTAATTTTATTATCAAAACCCATGTCTGAATCAGAGACAGTTTTTTCAATTTCCTTTAAGGCTGCATTCAATTGGTGATAAGGAGAAGAATTTTTTTGAAATAAATGTTTGTTTTGCAGATAGAAGTTTCTGATTTGTTGCAAATAGAGAAAACTTGCATATTTACGTATATTTATTTTTTCATCTTCTGATTGACTCATGATTGCTCGCTAAAGATTGAAGTACTCCCACATCATTAGTCTTTAAGAGCTGTGAATTAGTTCCAGAACTATATTAAATAGTGTATATACTGCAAAATAAAACGGTGCGAGCCATCAAGAATAGATGGCTCGACTCAAAATTCTAGTTTGCAAGATTGAATGGTTGAACAAGTAAGGTTGATTGTTGTTGCTGGTAAAATGCGGACCACATTGCCATATCAATATCAAACGCCAAGCCATCTAAAAGCCCAAAAGTGGCGCCTAAAATAATACCGGTGCTCAATGCACTAGGGAACGAAGTGGCAGAAAAAGAAGCAACTAAAAATCCTAACACTGCTCCCATTTCAGCACCTTGTACAATATCGTAAAAATAATATGCACCGCTGATGCTCTCGACTTCTTGCTGATTCAAATGACGCATTTTTGATCTCCTTTCATGCTTGCGTAAATTTTAACAATGAAACGGAAATGATTATTTCATAACTCTTATTACGATGCAGAATTTTATAAGTGTATATGCATCTAAATTGAGCTTGAATAAAATTAGTCTTGAAACCAAACTTAAAGCAAAGCTATCACGTGAGCACTTTATGCCAACCAAACCACTAGGATTAATTGGAGCTGAGTTTGGCTGGGGAGCCAAACGACATGAAGCACAATTTGGTCCTCAAGCATTAGAAGATTTTGGACTGAGATCTTTTTTGCAAAAAAAGGATCCTGCCATTCACTGGGAGCGCTTAAAAGTATCGGCGTCCTATCAGCCTAATAAGCAGTTAGATTATGCAGAGCGCTTAATAGAGGTCCAAGCGTTTACGCAACGTTTAGCCAAAGAAGTTGATGAGCGTCGAAAAAATTATTTTCCTGTTATCTTAGGTGGAGATCATTCTATCGCCATTGGGACCTGGAGTGGGATGGCGGCTTCTCAAAAAGAAGCATTTGGTTTGATATGGATTGATGCCCATATGGATTCGCATACTCCTCAAACAACCCCCTCACAGGCCATTCATGGTATGCCGCTTGCTGCGTTATTAGGTTATGGGGAACCCGAATTAGTTAATCTTTATGCATCTGGTACTAAGCTTAATCCTCAAAATGTTGTGTTAGTAGGAGTGCGAAGTTTTGAATCTGGAGAAGCCGCGTTGTTAAAGCAGCTTAACGTGAAGATTTACTACATGGATGAAGTAAAAGCTCGTGGCTTTGATGTCGTATTTCAAGAAGCGCTTTCTAAAGTGACTGCCCATACAAAAGGGTTTGGTATTAGTATTGATATTGATTCTATTGATCCAATACTTGCCCCAGGCACAGGTGCGCCTGAACCTGATGGATTGAATGATCAAGACATAGCAAAGATGTTGCGTGATGTAAGAAATCATCCCCAATTTAAAGCGTTAGAAATCGCTGAATTTGATCCCACCCGAGATAATGAAAATAAAACAGCAAAAATTATTCAAAAACTCGTAGAAAGTGTATTGAATAAATGAGAGCAAATATGAAAACCTCAACTTGGATTGATGCAGAAAATGCGCATTGTGCTCAAAACTATTATCCTTTACCAGTGGTGTTAACTAAGGGTAAAGGTGTGTGGTTATGGGACATAGAGGGCAAGCGTTATTTAGATATGATGTCTGCTTATTCTGCTGTGAGCTTAGGACATTCCCATCCTCGTTTACTGCAAGTATTAACTGAACAAGCCCATAAATTGTGCGTAGTATCGCGGGCTTTTCATACTGATACGATGCGCCCTTTTCTAGAAAAATTATGTCAAATTTCAGGGTTGGATATGGCTTTGCCAATGAATACTGGTGTAGAGGCAGTAGAAACGGCGATTAAAGCAGCCAGGCGTTGGGGCGTTGAGAAAAAAGGGATCCCGGATGGACAAGTTGAGATTATTGTAGCAAAGAATAATTTTCATGGTCGCACACTTACCGTAATTAGCTTTTCATCTGATGAATCTTATAAAACACATTTTGGTCCTTTTACACCGGGTTTTGTTGAAATTCCATTTGGTGATGAAATAGCACTGAAAAAAGCAATTACAACCAACACATGTGCTTTTCTCGTGGAGCCTATTCAAGGTGAGGCTGGGATCCAGATCCCACCACAAGGCTGGCTTAAGCGATGTGCGAAAATATGTCAAGAAAATAATGTATTATTGATTTTAGATGAGATCCAATCAGGATTGGGACGCACTGGAAAATTATTTGCTTTTGAGCATGAAGAAATCATGCCTGATGGCTTAATTTTAGGGAAGGCATTGGGTGGTGGGATCTTACCCGTATCAGCTTTTTTGGCCAAAAAGGAAATCATGTCTGTCTTTACACCTGGTAGCCATGGATCCACTTTTGGCGGTAATCCCTTAGCAACACGGGTAGCTTTGGAGGCGATAAGTCTCATTCAAGAAGGTGATTTGTTAGAGCGTACTCAAATGTTAGGTGAAGAATTGTTGCAAGGATTGCGTGCTATCAAAAGCCCATTAATTCGAGAAGTGCGAGGCAAAGGGTTATGGGTAGGGGTAGAAATCAACACTCAAAAAATATCGGCGCGAAAGGTTTGTGAGAAAATGATGGAGTTAGGTGTGCTTTCCAAGGAGGCGCATGATTCCGTTATTCGGTTTGCACCTCCTTTGATAATTGAGCGTGAGAATTTACATTGGGCTATTGAGCAATTTACCAAAGCAATACAATTTCTCAGCTAGATTTCCAGTTCTTATGATTTTTCCTGGGTGCTCTGGCTGCTATGCAGGAACATTTTTTGCCATGCGCACCAACTTTCGAGCATCAAACGTGTCATCAAACGAGTAGACGAGAGTGTTTGTGCGCCTAGATTTAAATAAGGTTTTTGCCAATTAAAACGCATATAGCGATAAAAAGTATTGGGATCTGAAGAAAGTTGTAAGCTATGCATTATTAAACGCATATTTTCTTGGAAATTTTCCTGCATTACATGTTGTTGCCAAGATATCCATTCCATATATCCTTGCCAGAATTTTTGTTGAAGCGCTACCCAATCCTCAGAAAAATGTGGATTAGATAGCCAAGGAGGATTTTTTATCCCTGCATGAAGAAATTTATAAGGATCAAAAACATTCTCTTCCTTACTGAGATGTGTTCTCAAAGTAACGTTATGATCTCCTACATCTTTGGATGAGGTTGAGTGTACTTGCGCCATAGTATGCTTCTCACTTGTAGATCGATATTTACAGTTTAATCCATCTTTTGATTAAACTGGGAAAGTGTTTATGCATTCTGAAAGAAGTTTCAGCAAAAATACCTTGATATTTATATAGTTCTGTAAGCAAGTACTTGCAAAAGAAGAAAATGATGAGAGGCGAGAGAAAATGATAGAGAAATATCTTAAAGTAAAGAGGAATATTTTCTCTCTTTCTTTAAGATATTCTTTAAGATATTTTTTTATACAAATCTTACTTTTTTTGTTTTAGTTGAAGAAGGGTGGCTTTTTTCAATGAGGCCCTTCTTTTCTAATAGCGTTGCAATCTCTCCTGGCTGTAAATACTTTTTGAGTTGCGTCTTTCTCATATTAAGCAAAGTATCCACTGCGCTAGAGAGATGATGATCTAATCCAAGCGTGAAAAGCTTATTAATTTCATTTGCGCGAAAAGCTTCTAAAAGTATGTTTTCAAATTGTTGGGGCTGACAAGTTTTTTTATAAAATAAGACTGCCTCTTGTGAGGGCATAAAAATAGCAGGGCTTTTCTTGGCCTCAGTTTGGTAATGATCATGGCAAGCCTTATCGATCAGCCGTTTAGAAAAGCGTGAGTGATAAGAATTTTTAAGTTGTTCTAATTTTTGCTGCAAGGATTTGACCGTATCGACTAAAGTGGGATCGAGCACTATATTTTCTCCGAAGTCATTAAACAGTAAATGCCATCCAAAGCGAGTGATTATCCTCTAAGAATGGTGCAACGTTTAAGTTGACATTCTAAAAGAAGCGGATCCTACCATCAAAGTTACATAGATTAAAGTCTAAAATGAAGATTTTTTGAAACGACGCCTTGTCTTGGATCTCTGAAAACAGTATAAACCTATATCAGCGTCGCTTAGGGATAAGAGATAAAATGTCAAACAAAGAAATTACCAAACAAAGTTATCAAGCAATTGCGGAGGATTTTGCTAATAATGTAGCTTCCCTTGCTCCTATCGCTTCGATAGATAGATTCATTGATCTTCTTCATGTGAAGGGAAAAATAATCGATATTGGCAGTGGTTCAGGTAGAGATGCAAAAATATTTACGCATAAGGGAATAGACGTCGTAGGGATTGATTTTTGCCAAAATCTTATCGACATAGCAAGAAAAAATGCGCCACTTGCTGAGTTTAAACTCATGGATATTGAGGAAATGCACTTTCCACCTGATTCATTTGATGGTGCTTGGGCTGCGTGTTCACTTTTACATATTGAAAAAAAATCGTTTCCTGAAGTATTAAAAAAGATCCACAATCTTTTAAAAAAGGAAGGACTTCTCTATCTTGCACTGAAAAAAGGGCAAGGTGAATCATTGGAAACTGACTTACGCTATGAAGGAGATGTAAAGAAATTTTGGTCTTTTTATGGAGAAGATGAATTAAAAATTATACTACAAAATACAAACTTTAAGATCCTGTCCTTTGATTTGATTGAGAAAGAGTATTCCTATCAAACGCATTCTGCCTTTAGAGTCTTTTGTCAAAAAATATGAAAGTAAAGCAGTTGCCCTGACGGGCAACTGCTATTGAAAGGGCGAGAACGATTTAGGTTTACTTAAGTTAGCGTTTTCTTGTAGTTGAGATACTGATTGTTTATTTTTCGTTTCAGTCTCTATTTTCATCGTGTTAAATTGATTTGTAATGGGCTCTACTGCTAGAGGCATGTTATCACTAGTGACTTGCGGGCCATAAATTTGAATCAAACTCTCCAATGTCATATTGGCGGCATCATATAAAGCGACTTTCTTTTTTATCTCATGCCCCGGAGTTTTTTCTACATAATCTTTTACCCATTCTTGATATCTTTTGCTGAACTTATGAGCGTAACCGTCACTATCTAGGTACTGTTCATGCACTTGTTTTAATGTTTTTCCTTTGTTGGTAACCACTGTCTGTCCATGTTGTGTTAACACATAGGCGGAATATGTTTTTGAGTGAATACCTTTTAAATATTTAGCAGGTAGCTCAAATTCAACATATTCTAGTTCATCCGTTTTTTTCTTTGTCATGGCAGTGTTGTATAGCATGGCAGAGGTATTCGATTCTTTATTTAATGATCTGGCATCACGATGTGCATAAATTGCACATTGATAAAAATCGGTTTGACGAGAAAAGAAATTATTTTTATCTTCTGGATTGATAATAAATTTTGGTTTGAAATAGATAAGATTAGTTTTCTCTTTTCCTAGTTTGAGCGTATTCACGATTAGCGTTTGGCACATCATATAGAAAAAAGGGTTTGATACGGGATCAATATTAATTGCTCGCAACGCATTTTCGTCTTTTTCAAATTTAATGACTGTTCGGTGTTGTGGCGCAACTTGCGATTGATAAAAAGCTGGCAAATTTTTGGTATCAGTCGGTTGAAAAATAACGGTCACTTCAATACCTGGTGGCGCTATTTGAATAAGCTTTAACAGATGAAGAAAATCACCCACAGTGGATGCAACAAGAGGTTGTTTAGTTGATTGATCTTTTTGAGCATAGAGATGAGAAAGAAGCGCCAAGCCTTTCGCTGAAAGCTGTAGCACGGGCTCAGGGAATCTTTTCGCCGTTGTATCGTTATTTTCTAAGGCCTTTTTGTATTTTTGATGTAATTTGTGCGCTTTATGGTAAAGATCGGGGGATTCATTGGGTTGAATAAAGAACTCGTCAACTGAAACACTATTTTGATCTTTCCAGGAAGAAATGGACGGGAACGACATTAACATGATATTCACTCAGATAATATTTATTAGAAAGGTAGCTAATTATATCTAGTCAGAAATAAGATTTCATGTCATTTATTTATATAAAGCAAATACACCTATTTGATAAGCTGAGGAAGAGGGGATTTCTCTGATCTTTAAGATCAGAGAAGCGAATGATCAGCAGAATGATCTATTTCTAAACAGAAATAGGCGTGCTTGAAAGGATTTTTAAGCATTCCATGCGGTGCTCAGTCTGTGTGCCCGAAAGTGCATAACCTTGCAAGTGACCATTTGTATCGTGGAAAAGTGCTTTAACACCACCTTCATTTTGCTCAATGGACCATTTTCCCTCTTGTATTCTGGGAGGGTGTACAATGACGGGATGACTACTGACTTTAAGTGAGATAGGCATCAAAGGAAAAATAACGGGCGTAGGTTTATGACATAAGGTTTGTGCTAATGCACGCGCGCATTGCAATATAGGAGCAACGTATTGACGGCATTGGCCATCTATTTCCGCACAATCACCTAGAGCATAAATATGAGGATCATTTGTTTGTAGATATTGATCCACCATGATGCCCTGATTGATATGCAGATTAGCCTTTTGCGCTAGTAAGGTATTCGGCTGTAAACCAATTGCAGTTAAAATACCTTGTACATTGATGATTGAACCATTGCTTAATTCAAGATGAACTTTACCCTGTTCTTCTTTTGCGGCTTGAAGATAAGACTTTGTGTGCCATGTGATCCCTTTAGAGGATAGTACTGTTTGCAAGCGTTCACCCATTTGGGCAGGGACTAACCTATAAAGCGGATGAGGATCAGGTGTAATGACAGTGATTTGTTTAAATTTTTCTACAAAATCGTTTGCAAATTCACATCCCACCAAGCCGCTACCAATGATGGCAACATCGTCGAATTGCGCGGTTTTTTCGATAAAAAAGCCATAGTCTTGCAAGCTATTCACTCGGTAATGATGTTTGATATTTTCTAATACCGGGAAGGGTCTTGGAAGAGCACCCATCGCTAAGATTAAGGATTGGTAAGAAATTTCTTGGCGACTATTTTCGGTTTGCACGACTAACGTTTGCGCTGCAGTATCAATGGCTTCAACAGTAGAATGAGTAAAGATCTCCGCATTCAGTTGTGCCTGCATCGTATTTTTATCTGTGACCACAAGGCTTTCTGGTGTTTTCGCTTGCTGTAAAGCCGTGGATAATTGTGGCTTTGAGTAAAAATGGCCATCATCTTGGGTAATGAGGTAAAGTGGCGTATTAAGATCTATTTTTCGGAATTCTTTAGCCAGTGAATACCCGGCAAGTCCTGTGCCGACAATGACAATGGGTTTATCTTTGGTAGTCATAGATGTACAATTTTATCCGTTTTTTATAGTTTTCGCATATGATCATTCGAGCTTGCTGGCATGTGCTCATAATAGTTATGTATTTTATATACACTCTATTGCTAACGCTTGCCGCCTTGCCGAAAAGTCATCTGCTTTGACTTGTTGGTGAATATAATAAGTTGAATAAGTTTCTAACTTTGAGTAACTGACCCATCATATCATAAACCAGATCGAGGCAAAATGATTAGCCAGCGCCTATACCAATATGGCTTATTGATGCGTTTACACCGTCCGGTCGGGACTTTGCTTTTGGTTTGGCCAATGTTGATAGCATTTTGGTTTGCATCGAAAGGGCAGCCTCGTTTCACTTTCGTCATACTCTTTATTGTAGGCGCATTTGTGATGCGATCTGCGGGTTGTGTGATTAATGATATTGCTGACAGAAATTTTGATGGTCATGTTCAGCGTACTAAGGACAGGCCATTAGCGGCTGGTAATGTTTCAGTCAAGGAAGCGAGCATATTATTTTTTCTTTTATTGATGGTAGCTTTTGCTATTGTTTGTTGCACGAATTTTTATACCGTTATCTTGTCAATTCTAGGGGGGGGGTTAGCTTTTTGTTATCCTTTTACGAAGCGGTATATTCATTTCCCTCAAGTGGTATTAGGCGCTTCATTTGGTTGGGCTATACCAATGGCATATGGTGCACAAAATCAAAGTTTACCGGTGGAATGTTGGCTTTTATTTGCTGCGACATTATTGTGGGCTGTGGCTTATGATACTTTATATGCCATGGTCGATAGAGAAGATGATAAAAAAATTGGTATTAAATCAACGGCTATCATTTTCGGTGCGTTTGATAAATTGTGGATAGGGCTTTGCCATTTTTCGATGCTGGGGCTGTTGGTACTGGTTGGTCAGCGTTTGGCATTAAATATGCCCTATTATGCGGGCATAAGTTTGGCTATGGGACTAGTGTTATATCAGCAGTGGTTGATTAGGGATCGTAATCCCCAAGCGTGTTTTCGCGCCTTTTTAAATAACCAATGGGTAGGTGCTTTTTTATTTCTCGGCACCATATTAAGTTATACTAGCAATTGATAGGCGCAGGCGGATTGCCAGATGCTCACCGCCTATTCGATAAATCATGTGACTATATAGATAGCACTTTGGAAAACGTATCTAATTTCGTGGTGGGTGTATTTTCTGTTGTCCACACTGCACTTCCTTTACATTGGTTCGTAAAAGTTGGGGTATAGCTCACTTTACTATCAAGTTGCATCGGACTTTCTTCTAAAACATGTAATTGCGTCAGTGCTGTCGTCAATTCATTGATTTCATTTTCCTTTGGTTGAGTAGCCAAGAGATCTTCTTTTGTCAAACCTGTCGCTTTAAACCCCTGGGTATTTAAAATAGCTTTTTTGTCTGGAGTTGATATGTCATATCTTGCTTTTTGCAGTAGTAATTTTACCATCATTGGATGATTACCGCTTGCTGCTAATTTCAAAGCATTACCTTTAGTGAGTCTACTTAGTGTCGCCGATTCATTTTCTAATAAAAAAGTAGCCACTGTTAATCTATTGTAACGCGCAGCATCTGTCAGTAAACGCGCTCGCATTTGTGAACTGATATTGGCATTAGCATGCGAGATAAGACTTATCACAATCGCTTCTTGCCCAGATAATAAAGCCGCTTCTATTGTTTCAAGTAATGTATTGGTTGAAATGCTGAATCGAATTTTTTGTAAAAAAAGAGATAAGATTTTTTCATGTCCATTGGTAGCAGCATCTTTGAATCCTTTTTGCAAGGTCGGTGAGTTCATTTGGTAAAAACATTTTTCTAGCAGAAAACGTGCGGTTTCTGTGTGTCCATGAATTGCCCCAGCAATCAGGGCTTCACGTTTGATAGCAGGATTTAAGGCAAGTGATTTATGCTCTAGTAAGTATGAGATTAAGGAAAAAAGTCCTTGATGAGCTGCAGATAAGAAAATTCTTCGTGCAGCTTCATCTGCTAATAGAGGGGTGACTTTCATTAAAAGCGCCATGCTAACTGAAGTATGTTTGTGTTCTATAGCGAGATCTAATGCAGAAAGCAGCGTTGTTTGGCTAAATGGCATTTCTGTATCGTTGAGTAAAGAAGTCACCTGTTGAGTGGATCCTAACTTTGATGCAAATAAAAGTGCATTCTCTTTAACTTGTGCAGTCCATAAAGTAGGATCAAGTGGATGCCCTAAAGCGAAATGCAGTCCTTGTAATACATTTTTTTTATCACTGTTAACATTTGATTGATGGGCTAGGGTTTTAAAATAATCGGCAATAGAGAGAGCTTCTTTTTTTAATTCACTATTTAACAAGGTAAAAACAGTTTTGAAAAGTTCTTGTGGTGTTTTTTGATAAGCATCCAGAAAATTTTGCTTACAAGCAGGAAAAAATTGCTCTATAGCATGATGAAAAAGACTTCTATCATTTGCTAAGTTGTGTGATGCGCTACTGGTGACAGAGAAATGAAATAGCGTTTGAGGAAAATCTAAGGGATCAATAAAATTTTTCAGAACTTCGATTTGCAATTCGATTGGAAGTGATGCCCATGGAAAAGAAGGCGAAACTAAAAGCATAATTATCTCCTTGGCCAGAGCCAATGTATGAAATGCATTTAGGGATCCATTGTGAAATTTTTTCTCATTAAATACGCCATATTTAAATCATTAACAAAAAATGCGATCGCATGCAAGCATGAATAACATACTGTTGGCATGCAGCATGCATTTTTCTGTTCAGCAAGGAAATAGGGTATGATTTTTGCTAGAGAAAATAAGTTTAACTTGAAAAATGGTTCTATACTTTCTCATGAGGCGAGTAATTATAAAGGTTTAGCTATGCGCTGGTCTTTAGATAAAAAATTATCACTCTTTCTCTTATCCCTCGGGGTGATTATGATGAGTTGCTGGATTTTTGGCCAGCCTATGTTATACAACTTGTATCCAAAAATATACATTCAGGTTTTTAATACTTCACTTATTTTTACCTTACTTGGCTTAATTCTCTTATTGCCTGATCAAAAATTTTTTCTAAAAATACAAATCGTCGCGGCATTATTTATCATAAGCATAAGTGTCATTATACTTATACAATCGTTTATAGATAAGAAATTAGGTATAGACCAATTTTTTCTAAAAGTTATTATTGATTTGCCCGTTGAAAATCCTGGAAGGATGTCGCGACAAACAGCTTCTTGCTTTTTGCTCTCCGGTATCTCCTTGTGCTTGCTACAGAACATTAGGACCAGACGTAATCAATATTTTGCATTTTCTCTTATAGCCATCATTTTTATAGTTGGCTTCATCGGATTGTTGGGTGATTTGCTTCATTTGAATATTATCTATGACTGGCAACGTTATGGACGTATGGCGCCGCATACAGCAATTGGGTTAATGATCCTTGCCACCATACTGAGCATGAAGTTGTGTATTCGAGCCCGAGAGTATGATAGCAGTTTTCCTGATAAAAAAATGACAAAGAATTGCTTAATTATTTCGTTGGTAGCCTTTTTTTGGTTGGGAGGAACCGCGTTTCTTGCTGTATTAATAAATATTAATAAGTTTACAGGAATAAATGCTAATTTATAATATTGAGCTGATGGTACGGTTCGCTTAATTTAAAAATCTTTTCACTGTTCTTTTTAAATTATCAGGATCAATAGGCTTTAGGATAAATCCAACAAAACCACGATAATTACCTGACTGGCCTAATTTTAACTCTACACCTGTTAATGCCAATATAGGAATTTCACTATGATGCGCTAGCAGCAATCGATTAAGCTCCAATCCCTCTATATCAGGCAGATTGAGATCTTGAATAATGAGATCAGGTTCATTTTTCTCAACTTCATGCAAGGCACTATCGCCATTATGAGCTTCTATCAGCTCATATTCTTCTTTTGATAAAATTGTTCCAATTAACTGTCGTATAAATTCGTCATCATCAACAATTAATATTTTAGGCTTTCTCATGCTCATCACTTCGATTATAGAAAAGCATTTTTTTTGGCAATGCGTTTATCTAATTTGATTTTTAATTCTGTTGTAATCTCATCGATTGTTTTAAATGCGCTAGGTGGTGCCGGAGATTTGCGAAAAGGTTCAATGATATTCTCTAGTTTTCGTAACAAGATACTTTCCTCTGAAAAACCAAATGATCCAGAAGAGCCACCTAGTTGATGAACATTGAAGTGCAACCGATGCCAATCTTGCGGAGTGATCTCTTTGTCATGCAGTTTATCCCAGTCATCTAATATATTGGTTAATTTTTCTGGAAAAGAGTTTGCATAGGCTTGAAATAATGAAGCGATTGCTTCGCTATTTTTTTTTGCTGGTTCTTTAGGTGAAGATGATTTGCTTTGAGTTGTATAATCAAGCCAGATGCTTTTAACCAGGTCGCCGAGCGCCATAGGATCAAATGGCTTTGAAATGACACCGATGACATCCATTTTTTTATATTCTTCAACTTGAGAAGGTTGAACGCGAGCGGTTGAAAAAATAACTGGAATGTCTTTCGTGTCTTCTCTTAATTTGAGCTTTTGCAACGTTTCGATGCCACTTAACTCCGGCATCATGACATCCATGATGATTAACTGTGGCGTATCAGCAGAAATTTGATTAAGTGCATCTCTACCGGATGGGCAGGCTGTCACTTTAAATCCACCTAGCTTTTCCAAAGTTCTTGTGGCGATTGCGCGAATGTTATCATCATCTTCTACTAGCATAATTTTTCTAAGTTCTTTCATTTGTATCCCCTTTAAACTGGTTTTGATTGATCATCTGTTTTATTGTATTAATGATAGTTTCTTCAGAGGTGCAAGATTTAATAAAGGTTGCTGCGACTTGTTTGCTAATATTCTCAGGAGAGTCATTCGCCGACAATATAATGACAGGAAGAGGTTTGCTTTCGTCTATGTAGTTGACTATTTCTAATCCGTTTCCATCAGGCAAGATGATATCTAATAGGATTAAATCGATATTCTGCTTTGCAATAATATCTTTGGCTTTTGCTAATGTTTGGGCTGGTATCACTTCAGCAATGCCCTGCAAGCTATGACTAATAATATTAATAAGTCCTTCATCATCCTCTATATAAAGCACAACAGGTTTTGGTATATTGATGGATATTTTATTGATAGCACTGATGAGGGCTTCAGCATTAAGGGGTTTGGTTAACCAATCTACAATACCCAATGATTCTCCATATACTTTTTCTTCTTCAATTGATTTAATTGATACGATGATGATAGGCATTGCTTGAAACATGGGATCTGAGCGCAATTCAAAAATTAATTCAATGCCATATTGATCAGGTAAGATCAAGTCTAAAATGAGTCCAGCATAAGATTTAGAATGTAAAAAGCTTCTGGCTTGGCTAACAGAAGTAGAAACGTCTACCTCAAAGCCCATTTTAGTAGCAATATTTTTCAAAAATTCGGCTACTTTGTAATCATCTTCACATATTAAAAGTTTGGGATGGTTTTGTACAGTAATGTGATTATTGGGAGCTTGCGCAGCTTCTTTTAATACCATGGGTAATTCAAAGAAGAAGGTTGTTCCTTGCTCGGGATTACTTTCAAAATAGATATACCCTCCCATTTTTTCGATTAATTGCTTGCAAATATATAGGCCCAGACCTGTACCTTCACCTTGTTTTTGTTTTTGATTATGAATTTGTGAAAATTTATTAAATAAAGACTCTTTAGCACCTGCTGGGATCCCAACACCATAATCTGTTACTGAGATCCGAACCATATTTTTATCGATAGCAGTTAGAATGTCTATCTTTGGACTATCACCTGAAAACTTTGCTGCATTAGAAAGCAAATTGGTCATGACTTGAATAAAGCGGTTGCTGTCAACCAGTACATCTACATCCGACAGTGGCTCAACAACATTAAAGGCCACATTATACTTTTCGCTATAAGATTTATTAAGCTCTACAGAGTGACGAATAAGTTCGGCAAGATTTTCACGCTTAATATCAAATCGCATTTTGTTAGATTCAATTTTATCCATATCCAGGATGTCATTAATTAAAAAGATGAGACGTTCAGAATTAGAATAAGCAATATCAAGAAAATAGCGCATATCTTTAGTTAAAGGTCCCTCTGTGCCAGCCAAAATAAGCCCCAAAGAACCACGAATAGAAGTTAATGGTGTTCTCAGTTCATGGCTGACGGTAGAAACAAATTCATCCTTTATTCTTTCAATTTCCTTTTTGTGATCTATATCGGTAATAAAGCCACTCATTCTAATCGCTTTACCATTTATATCCCAGGTTGCTTGTCCGCGTAAATTAAACCAAATATAATGCCCATCTTTATGTCGTAATCTACACTCAATATCAAGATGAGTATGATTTTTTAGATGATCTTTAATCGCATCTCCAACTGGCTTATAATCATCAGGATGTAAGTGATTGCTGAATTCATCCAATATTGCAGCCCATTCATTATCTTTATACCCTAATATAATAAGAAGTCGTGGTGAATAAAAAACCTTATTGGTATTAGGATCCCAATCCCATAGTGCGTCACTTGTTCCTCGAACGGCTAAATTCAATCGTTCTTCGCGTTCTTCTAAATCATGTTTAGATGAGATAAATAGTCCCATGATGATAAAAAGTGCAGAATAGGCTAATAAAAATGAAATTGCTAAGAAGAATAGCAAAGCATTTTCTGCTTGCTTATTTGAGACATAACGTACATCCAATAGCTTATTTTCAGCTTGTATCATTTTGTTGACAATTGTATGTATCCTGATGTCAGAAGTGCTATTTTTTTTATCAATTGGATTGAAGATTAATGGTATTTCTTTTTCAAGACTTGTGATGAATGCTAGCTGTGAAGGGTTATCAATTACCAAATCTTTAAGCTCATTCAAGTTGTTCTTGATTTTTTGGTCAATGCTGCTTTCAATCTGAGGTTGTTTAGAGGCAATAGCATTCTCTGCTTTACTTAAGTTGTTATCCAATTTTTCAAGCTGATTTAGAACTTTGTATGTGTGTAGTACCAATTGTTGAGTGCTAGAAGCTTTGTAAATATATAAGCCGAAAAATATTCCTTGTAATAACATGAAAAGGAAAATAATTAAAACACCAGATTTTTCTTTCAAATCAATGCTCATTGATATTCCAGTATTTGGCTTTAATGCTAATAATATAGTCGAATAAAAACATCGTTCCTTCATATCTGTACATTTGATGGGGCAATTTAAGTGCATGCTGATTAATTGTTCAGATCATACAGATAAGCTATTAGCCGATAAATCATCTGATAAACCAATACAGCATGGGTCTATATGTATCAGAATCAATTTGCTTTGCTTTCTAAACGACGCTTCCTACCGTTGTTTATTACGCAATTTCTTGGCGCATTTAATGACAATTTATATAAAAATGCCTTGGTCGTGTTGATTACCTATGTGCTTGCCGAACAGCTGCCAGTTCAACCGCAGATCCTTGTTACATTAACAGGTTGTCTTCTTATTTTGCCAATGTTTTTATTTTCTGCGCAGGCAGGTAGTATTGCGGATAAATTTGAAAAATCCAAACTCATACAAATTATCAAAATGGTAGAAATTATTTTGATGATTATCGGAGCGATTGGCTTTATTTTACAAAATGTTACCCTATTAATGTTCGTACTTCTTTTATTAGGTACCCAAGCAACCTTTTTTGGCCCTATAAAGTACAGCATTTTACCTTTTCATTTACAAGAAGATGAGCTTGTTTCAGGCAATGCATTAATTGAAATGGGTACCTTTTTAGCAATTTTAATCGGTAATATTTTAGGGGTCGTGTGTATAAGTTTTTCGCATGGATTGATTATCATTTCTAGCATGATTGTGTTGATGGCTCTTTTAGGGTTTATCAGTAGTTGTTATATTCCTCAAGCACGCCCAGTGGCGCCCAATCTTAACCTCTCACTCAATTTTATAAAAGAAACTTGGGACATTGTTAATTTTTCAAGAAAAACCTCAAGTATATTTCTTTGCATATTAGGTATATCGTGGTTCTGGCTGATCGGATTTACGTTTTTAGCAGAATTTCCAAATTATGCTAAAGACTTTATTGGCGGTGATCAGCAGATTTTCGTTTTGTTTTTAGCGATTTTTTCTGTTGGGATTGGCGTAGGTTCAAGTTTGTGTAATCGGCTCTTGAAAGGACAAATTGAAGCTACCTATGTTCCCTTGGCTGCATTAGGTATGTCGTTATTTACGTTTGATTTATATTTTTCAACTCGAGCTGAAATGTTGATACCTCATGGCACAACCTTAATGACTCTGAGTGAATTTTTTAATTCTTTTAATCATTGGCGCATCATGTTAGATATGTTTCTCATTGCTCTATGTGGTGGTATCTATATTGTTCCGCTTTATGCCATTATGCAACACCGTGCTGAAGATTCACATAAAGCACGTATTATTGCCAGCAATAACATTATGAATGCATTATTTATGACCATTGCCGCAGTTGCGACGATGGTGATGATAAAGGCAAATTTTACCATTCCGCAAATCTTTTTAACTATCGGCATAGTGAATATGATTGTAGTCGTACAAAGTTGCCGACTTCTGCCTGGCTATTTGGTCAAATCCATTTTACGTCTTATTTTACAGTTTATGTATGATGTCAACGTAAAAGGCATTGAAAATTATCATCAAGCAGGTGATCGCGTTGTCATTGCGCCGAATCATACTTCTTTTCTAGATGGACTTTTACTAGCAGCTTTTTTGCCAGGGAAATTGTCTTTTGCCATGTATAGCGGATATATTGATAAATGGTGGGTAAAACCTGTTACATTATTTGTAGAAATATTTCCCTTAGTACCCACGAATCCTTTTTCTATGAAATCCATTGTTAAATATGTCAAGGAAAATAAAAAACTTGTTATTTTCCCTGAAGGGCGCATTACAGTGACGGGCGCATTGATGAAAATTTACGAAGGGCCAGGGATGATAGCGGACAAAGCAGATGCTACTATTTTGCCCATTTTAATTGAGGGAGCGCAATATACACCTTTTTCACGTTTGCGTGGCCGTGTTCACATCAGATGGTTTCCTAAAATAACCTTAACCATTTATCCTGCGCAAAAATATGAAGTGGCTGAAAGTTTACGTGGTCGTAAGCGCCGTCAATCAATTGGTGAAAAGCTCTACGAAACGATGTCTAATATTCTGTTCTTAGGCGCAAATTATGATACGACACTATTCCAGTCGTTATGGCACGCTCAAGCAATTCATGGGCCTTCTCATAAGATCATCGAAGATATTCAGCGCCAACCGCTCTCTTATCATCACCTAATCTTAGGATCCATTATTTTAGGACGAAAATTGGCGAGCCTTACTGCCAAAGGTGAAGCAATCGGCATACTGTTGCCTAATGTGAATGCTGCTGTTGTTACCTTTTTTGGAGTACAGGCGTTTTCGCGGGTAGCAGCGTTAATTAATTTTTCAACAGGAACAAAAAATGTGGTATTGGCATGTCAGACGGCTGCCATCAATGTTGTTTGTACCTCAAAGGCATTTATTGAGACAGCGAAGCTACACGGCATGATGAACGCTTTGCAAGAAAGTCATGTCAAAATTATTTACTTAGAAGAGTTAAAACTTCAAATTAATCTTTTAGATAAATTATACGGTCTATTAGCTTCACGATTGCCACGATGGTTTGGTTTAAAGCCTAAGCCGGGTGATGCACAAAAGCCAGCTGTTATTTTGTTTACTTCAGGTTCAGAAGGAACACCTAAAGCCGTTGTATTGAGCAGTCGCAATATTCATGCAAATAAAGCGCAACTGGCAAGCCGGGTAGATTTTAGCCCAGCAGATATTGTTTTGAATGCATTGCCTATTTTTCATTCGTTTGGTCTAACTGCGGGCACGCTATTGCCAATTTTGTATGGCATGAAGGTATTTTTCTATCCCTCGCCCCTACACTATCGCGTTATTCCAGAGCTTTCCTATGATATCAATGCGACCATTTTATTCGGTACAAATACCTTTTTGGCAGGTTATGCAAGATATGCTCACCCATATGATTTTTATAGTATTCGCTATGTCTATGCGGGAGCAGAAAAATTAAAGGAAGAAAATCGTCGTCTTTGGGCAGATAAATTTGGTGTCAGGATCTTTGAAGGTTATGGTGCAACGGAAACTTCGCCAGTTATTTCGGCAAATACGCCTATGCATAATCGTCCTGGGACAGTGGGCAAATTAATGCCAGGAATTGAATACAAACTTAATCCCGTGCCAGATATCCATGAAGGAGGATCTCTAAACGTGAAAGGCCCTAATATTATGCTGGGATATATGTTTCATGATAATCCTGGGATATTGGTTTCGCCGCAAGATGGTTGGTATGACACAGGGGATATTGTTACTATTGATAATGATGGTTATCTTACCATTCGTGGTCGCGCAAAGCGTTTTGCAAAAGTTGGCGGAGAAATGATCTCCCTTGCGTTTATTGAACATTATTTGGATGCGTTATGGCCTGGTTATATCCATGCTTTAGTAACACTCCCTGATGAGAAAAAGGGAGAACAGTTGGTGTTAGTGACTAATTATCCTAGTGCGGATAAAGCAGAGCTTATCCAATACGCTAGAGCAAATGGAATTAGTGAACTTGCTGTGCCAAAAATAATCCATGTAGTAGATAAGATCCCAATGCTAGGCAGTGGTAAAGTAGATTATACAACGATTCAAAAACAGATGAAAATGGATAATGAGTAAGGATGTTAGCATGAAGAAAGTGCTTATAGTCATAACTTTCCTCAGTATGACAAATTTTTCTCATGTTGTGGGGGCTTCTGTTACTTTGCCTGATTCTGCGCTAACACTTGCAAAAAATGAAAGAGGAAAGATAGAAAAAAATTCCCTTACAAATGAAGTTCTTCGATGGTCTGAACAGAATGTTGTGCAACTTTTCACTTTTGATTATAAAAATTATGCTCCAGTGTTTGAATCGAGACGTCGTCTTTTTACAGAAAATGGCTTTCGTTCTTTTGAAAAATTATGGAGAGAAAGTAGAAATCTGGAGGCGATGCGAGTGAATAAGCTTGCCGTCAGTGCAAATCTACTAAATCAAGCTAATGTTGTAAAAGAAGGTGAAGAAGAGCGCTTTTTCTTTTTTCGACGTTATGAATGGATGATAAATGTGCCTGTGCAGATAAGGTATTGGAATGCTGAACAAGAAATGAAAATGAATTCTCTGGTTGAGATAAAGGTTATTCGTACTAAGAATAAAGCTAGAGATCACGTATTTCTCATTGACAATATTGATATGAAAGATGCAACGCCAGGACTTCTTGAAATTAGGATTACGCCACAAGGGAAAGCTGAATAAGATGATAGGGCAAATATACAAAAATCCAGTCTTTGCTGTGTTTCATCGTTTTTGTTGGCTGCCTGTTTTCTCAACAGCCATATATTCTTACCAGTCTTCGCAAAAGCCACAGTGAGTTTGAGTAATGCGGTCTGACAGAGTTTTAAGGCATAAGAGGGTTGCTCTCACACTGTTGGCTCGGCGAAAAAGATCTGCGAAGACTATATCTCAGTTTTATTAAAGAAAATGATAAATCCTGTCGATGCTATGGGTAATGAAATGGGGGGATGAATGGTATGAGAACATTACTACTTGGTATTTTGATGTCTTTAATTTCAGTCTGCTATGCAGGATATCCTGCGCATGACTACCATGTCGAGGGTAAATGGTGGGATGGGCAAGGCAAGTTTCGTAGTTACCGTGATGGTATGGGGTATCGTGACGGATACAGCGGTTACGGTTATTACTATGAGCTAGACTGCTATCAACGACATAAACCTGGCCACAATTATTTCAAGCATCATGGTCGTTATTATCCTGATTATTATAATCCACGCTTTTTTGTCTATGGCGATCATCTCCATTATCGTCCCTTTGTCGTACGTAGTGCTAAACATACAAGAGGGTTCTATCGTTGTTATGATCGTGAAGGATTAAGCGTTGAATGTTATAAACAAACAGGACGACGTGGATAGTATACCCTTCCCAGATGAATTTTCGGCGTTGTTGCCTTCACTCTCTTCGCAATCCTCATGTATTTCGTATACATTCCGGTTGCTCAGAGGTTCGGCGCCTAGCCGAAAAATCATCTGGTTTGGGTATACAAATATAAGACTTGTTTTTGTTAGCCCTTTCTTGAAGTAGAAAGGGCTTTTTTTATTTACTTAGACACTCTTTCATCGTTTTTCCAATTTCTAATAAAGTTTTATCATAATTGTCAGGCCCAGATTTTAGCCTTGCGCCCAAGGGATCAAGTTCTGCCACCGTGACGCCCATATTATTTAGGCTATTACGGACCATGGTGTCGCTAAATTCAGTTTCACGAAAAACGCATTTAACATGCTGCGTTTTGATAAGCTGTTGGACAGTACTTAAACTGTGCGCGCTTAAGGGTAAATGTGGGTTGAGCACGATAGTGCCTATACCGTTGAGATGAAATTCTTCTTGGAAATATTGATAACCATCGTGATAAACCAGAAAAGGTTGCGTTTGTACATCTTGTAGCATCGATCTTAAAGTTTTTTTCAACCCATCAAGGCGTTCAATCGTTTGTTTGGCATTATGTTGATACTGTAATGCATGCTCTGGATCTTTTGTAGATAGAAAAGTTGCAATATAGTTGACAATGACTTTTGCGTTATCGGTAGATAGCCAAAGATGGGGATCGATCAGATCTTTTTCATTTGCACTATGATGTTCATGATGATCATGTCCCTCTTGCCAGGCGCGTCCCTTGCGCTGGGGAAGGAGTGATATCCCTGGGATCTGGCTTAGTGTTATCAATCCCATCGAAGGGTGTATTTGCGCAATTGGTTTATTCATGAATAATTCAAGCGCAGGACCCACCCAAATGACCATATCAGCTTGTTGCAAGGTTTTGAGCGTAGAGGGTTTCAACTGATATGTATGAGGGGAAGCATAATCTGGGAGTAGTAATTCAGGTTCGAAGATCCCCTCTCCAACGCTTGCTACTAATGCATGTACAGGTTTGATAGTCACCGCGACCCGTGGTATTGCAAAGCAAGTTGTTGTGCAAAAGAAGAGCAATAAAGCCTGGATGAGTCGTTTGTGCATGTGATTCCATAGGCGTTCGGTTAAGGTGATGCTAGAATCTACCATATCCATGACCACTGTAAAAGTTATGAGCCCAACCATTACTACTCCAATTGTGAATGTTGAGAAGGTTTCTCTCTTTGATGGTAAGCGACAAATTCTGAAGGATGTGAGTTTAGCGCTGATGCCAGGAGAGATTGTGTCTGTGATTGGACCTAACGGCGCCGGTAAAACAACCCTCGTGAAAGTGATTGTGGGGTTGATAAAACCGACTTTGGGTAAAGTAACAAGGCAGGCAGGTTTGCGCATTGGTTATATGCCACAGCGTTTGCATGTAGATCCTATTTTTCCCTTAACGGTGGAGCGTTTTTTGCAATTAGGGCAAACGTGGACCAGCGAAAAATTAGAGAGAATGTTGGCAGAAGTGGGCGTACACCACGTTTTACACAGCCCCTTACAAGCTATCTCCGGGGGAGAATTACAACGAGTTTTGCTAGCGCGCGCTTTGTTGCGAGAGCCGCAGCTATTGGTGTTAGATGAGCCAGCGCAGGGGGTTGATTTAATCGGTCAGGGTGAGCTTTATGACTTGATTGGGAGCATTCGTGATAGGCATCAATGTACCATCCTTTTGGTTTCGCATGATCTCAACATTGTGATGGCGCGAACGGGTACAGTGGTGTGTTTGAACCAGCATATATGCTGCTCAGGATTACCTGAGCAGGTGAGCCGTGATCCCGCTTTTGCTGCACTTTTTGGCAAGGCAGTGCAAGGTTTAGCTTTTTATACGCACAAACACGATCACCATCACCATGTTGACGGGGCGGTAGTGACAGAGCCAAAAGAGGAAGACCATGACTGAAGCTTGGCAAGTATTTGATTTGCGCTATTTGTGGCCAGCTTTTGTCGGCGGGATTGGCGTGGCGACAGTTGCTGGTCCGCTAGGTTCTCTGATGGTCTGGAGTCGCTTAGCTTATTTTGGCGATACGTTGTCCCATTCTGGATTGCTAGGGATCACATTAGCATTAGCACTACACATCAATATCACCGTAGGCGTATGCGCCATTGCTCTTTTGGTTGCTTTACTATTATTGGGATTGCAATCACGTTTAAAAGTAGCAAGTGATACCTTATTGGGATTACTGTCTCATACCACGTTAGCGCTAGGTTTATTGCTTCTTTCTGCTATGGAAGAGATCCGAGTTGACGTATTGGGTTTTTTATATGGTGATATTTTAACCATGACTTGGCAGGATGTAATGTTGGTTTATGGGGCTGCAGCCATCACCTTCTTGTTGTTGATAGGATTATGGCAGCCATTATTAAGAGTAACAGTTGATGCGGAATTAGCGCAGGCAGAAGGGGTTTCTGTTGCAAAAGTGCAAGCGTCTTATAAGTTACTATTGGCAATTGTTGTTGCTATCTCGATTAAGATTGTGGGTGTATTGCTGATTACGGCGTTACTGGTGATACCTGCAACCGCGGCAAGACCCTGTGCAAAAAGTCCAGAGGGCATGGCACTGGGTGCAAGCCTCATTGGTGTTAGTGCAGTGGTAATAGGTATCTTCTTATCTCATTTTTGGGATATTCCAACCGGCCCTGCCATCGTGGTGATGTGCACTGCTATTTTATTGTTAACCCTCAGCTTTTCTCATTTTAAGTCAAATGAATAACTTTTTTTATTGTGATTTTTTCAGGAAAATAACTAATTTTTTTGCAAAGTGAAAAAGTCCATGTTAGTGTGATGATTGGCTTAATTTAATGAATAAAGCACGTAGCGTGCTTCATAAGTATGCGGAGGGTACATGCCTCGTTTCGTCAGCAAGATCATAGAGAGGATAAAAACCAAGACCAGATCATGGAAGAGCGCATGGTGGGCAAGGGTTGAAAGCGCCATTCCTTCTAATCGTAATATTGATTTTGCTTATGTACCTTTATATAAAAAAATCGATAATCAATCTATTTTTGTAGGAAGTTTTGCGCCAGAATTTTATATCTTAGCAAATACCTCAAAAGGATCATTGAGCTGTCAAATTTTAGAAAGAGAATGGCAAGAAAAACGCCAAGGCAAAAAACTCTCCATAACACATGCGGCTCTGAAAAAAAACAAACCGGCTCTTTATCATGCACTTTATCGAGAAGAAAACGGCAAACCCATTCGAAAAACCCCTTTTGAGCTAGCTGTGATCCCTGCCAAAAGAATGCAGATAGTAGCGAATTTTGCAGAGAAAGAATACGAATTCATGCGCGATCGTCAGCTTCCCATGCCTGCACCCATTTCGAAATATAGAGCTGTCCTTGATTATCTTGGGAATATTAAAGCAGCAGGGTTAGAAATAAAATGGTCTAGAAATATTAAGTTAAATATTAAAAATCCAGCTAAAAAAGCAACACAAAGAGAAAAAATTTTACATTATATAGGTGAATGGGCTTCTTGGTTTATGTCAATTTCAGCTGCACTGGCAGTGGTTGATTTAATTGCACTTTCAGGTGGCGCATCACCTTTAATGTTTGCTGCATTTTCATTGTCGACCTATCTTGTCAAAAAATGTAGCAATGATTTTGCAATGTACAGTATGGCAGAAGGATTAAATCGTGATATAGGATGGTTCTTCTCAAAGGAATTGTCTTTGGCTTCCAGTTGGAAAAAAATCAGTTTACGTAAATCTGTTGAAACATTGATATATCTTAGCGCCACGGTCATTGCGATGCATCTCGCTGCCACAACCGTGTGGGCAGGCACACTTGCATTGCCTTGGGCGGCATTATCTTTTGCTGGCGTGAAAGCTGGTGTAATTAAAGCTGCGCAACTCGGATTTGCTGGCTTTTTTGCTCTTGTTGCTGCTGCAGGAACATGGACTAGCGTTTCATTTACTCAACGCTATTTTTGGGGATTAAGCTTTTGGAATAATCAGATCTGTTTTGATAAAAAGATAGGCGATGCTTTACTGCCCATTGCTAAAAAGACATCACAGACAAAAGAAGTTAATGTGGATGTTGAATTTCCTACCAAGGGCGTAACTCATCATTATGATAAACGCCGTTATGCTTATGCTGCGAATGACGATGTTACTGATCAGCATGTGAATAAATTACGACGTTCTTCTCGGTTAAATAAAAGTTAAAATAGTCGGTAAATAACACGCGGCAAAAGCCGCGTTGTTTTTTACTACCTATTAGTCAAGCCGATTGTCCCTTCATTGCTACCATTAGTCTGTTTCGGTTGCTTTGCCATACTTAGTGGCTACAATTCTTGTATGAAGACGAACAAAGCCACCACTTAGGGATAAGGTACATGCAAGCACAATTGGGCGTCTGGTATCACTATCAAATGGCGCAATTGAGAAGGTGGTTTCAAAGTCACACTTGGTTACGTTTTGCTCAGAAAAAGAAAATTGCGAGCATTTTAAAACATATCACTTCTCATATACCGTTTTATCAGGAATTTGCAGGGAGTACGTTTAGTCATCTCCCCATTGTAGATAAAAGTGTTGTTCAAGATAATTTTCATAAGATGAACACGCTACAATGTTCTCGCGCAGAGGCAATGAACCTTATTAGCACAAAACCAATGAAATTAATCGCGCATCAATCAATAGGTACATCAGGTGAGCCTGGTATTTTTCTTTTTTCTGCCAAAGAATCGATAAAGGCTAGTATTTCAGTGTTGAAAGACATGTTGTTACCGACTTGGTTGCAGCGACAAAAAATAGCTTTTTTTCATCTCAATAACCCATACTTTCCTATTCTTGAAGATTTATATTTTTTAAAAGCAAGGTTTTACGATCTAAATGAGGATTTTGAGAAACATTTATTCGATTTACATTCATTTAAACCCGATGTGATTGTCGCACCTGTTCAAACTTTGCGTATGCTGGCGATGATGAAGCAAGAACAAAAAATTCATTTAGATCCAAAAAGAATCATTACGACGACAGAGGTGTTAACTTCTTTTGATGAAAGTTATATTGCGACAGCTTTTAAACAAAATGTTCATCAACTTTATCAATGTGCAGAAGGATGGCTGGGCGCAACTTGTGAGTATGGTACTTTGCATATCGACGAGGAGCAATATTTTCTTGAAAAAGAATGGATAGATAAAGAGCGATTTATCCCTGTGATCACTGCATTAAATCGCTATGTTCAACCGCTTGTTCGCTATCGGATGGATGATATTTTGGTTTTGAAAACAAAGCCCTGTCTTTGTGGTAGTGCCATGACGGCGGTAGAAAAAATTTCTGGCAGATGTGAAGATACTTTATATTTCCCATCTAAAGATCAAGCATTAAGACCGGTTTATGCAGATCATATTCACCAAGCGCTCAGAGTCGTTAGCGGAAATGTTCATCAATATCAATTAATACAGTATTCTGTTCATCGTTTAGTGGTTAAGATCCAAGCAAGTAATTTTTTGCAAGCGATTGAGTGCATAGAGCAGCAATTTGAAAAATTATTTTTTTCTCATGGTTTAAAGCGTCCTCTTTTAGAATTCGTTCCGATGGAAGCATTGCCTTTAAACCAAACATTTAGGCGAACGCAACGTCTGTCTAAATGTACATGAAGCTAAGCTTTATTTTTTGACTACTCTTTACTCTTAGGTCAAATAAATTTTACTAGTCTGGAGTATTATTCAGGAGTTGTCTGATGAAGAAAAATAACCAAGCTAATGAACGCACGAAAATAAAGCAAATCCAACAAGAAATAGATGAAACAAAAAAGATAATGCTGCAGAATATCGATAAAGTGATTGTGCGTGGTCGAAAAATAGAAACACTCAGGGATAGATCAAAAGAAATGCAGGAGAAATCTCAGCGCTTTGTTAAGCAGGCGAAACATTTAAAAAATAAAGAAAAATTTTACAATTTAGCCCTAGAAATTGTCATCGTTGGTGCAGGCGTTGGAGCAGCTTATGGGGTTTTTGCGGGATATGGATGGCCACTAATTTTGACGATGGCGTTTCTTGGCGGCTCAGCAGGGTATGCTGTCGCATGGATATGGTCTGGGATCCAACAAAAAATAAGTTCTATTTTTTCCTATGGAAAATACATTTTTTCACAAGGGGAAGTTCCCACGTCGTTTGACGCCAGTATGAATAAGCCGCCTTTATTGAAAGATAAAGAAGCACTTCTATCACAATATCAAAATACAGCAAATGAGGTTTTGTCTCATTATGCAGCAAAAGAAGAACCACGATTAAATAACGATAAGAGTAAACCTCGTTGGTAGTGAAATCGCTTCAGGTTTATAGTGACAAATTATATAAACCTGAAGCAAATCCTTACTTATTTTTTTGGAGATTTTTCTTTAAAGCGTCATTGGCTTGTTCTATCGCTGCACGGGCAGCAGGTGTTTTCGCGATGGCATTTAACATTACAAAATCGTGGATGGTGCCAAGATAGCGAACGGCAGTCACTTTTACGCCAGCTTGGCTTAATTTACGCCCATAAGCTTCGCCTTCATCACGTAATACATCGTTTTCATCGGTAATGATAAGCGCAGGTGGTAACCCTGATAGCTCTTTAATAGAAGCTTGCAATGGAGAGACGGTAATTTTTTTACGATCGCTTTTGTTGGGGGCGTAAGCATCCCAAAACCATTCCATCGCTTTGCGTGTTAACCAAGGGCCTTCTGCAAATTCTTTATAGGAAGCAGTATCCATTGCAGCATCAGTGACAGGATAAAAAAGAAGCTGAAAATCTATTTTTGGACCTTTATGCTCTTTGGCAAGTAAAGCAACTGCTGTTGCCATATTACCTCCAACACTATCGCCTGCAACAGCTAACCGAGAAGTATCGAGCTTAAGAGATTTTCCATTTTCGGCTATCCATTTTGTAGCAGCATAAGCTTGTTCAAGTGGAACCGGGAATTTTGCTTCAGGGGAGCGGCTATAGTCTACATAGACAACAGCAACTTTGGCTCCATTGGCAATTTCGCTCAAAAGTCGTTCATGTGTGCCAAAATCTCCTAATATCCAACCACCACCGTGGAAATACATCACAACAGGTAATTCATCATGATTATCTTTAGGCCGAATGATATGAATAGGAACGTCTCCGTATGTACCAGTTGGAATTTTACGTTCCTCAATATCCACCGGAAATTTTTCTGCATTAGCCTGTGCATTGTCTAATACAGCTCTAGCATCAGTTGGTGAAAGGGTATAAATGGGGGGGGCGTTTTTCTTGGCTAATCCGTCAATAAATTGTTGAGTTTCAGGTTCAAGTACGATGGTCGCAGCAAAAATTTGTGATGCTGCACTAAGCAAGGAAAACAGGGTAAATGGTTTAACAAGATTCATACTGATCTCCCTTTGGCAATACTCTATGTCACGGTGATGAACTGCAAAAAATCCTGCTGTATAGAGGTATAGTTTAATAAAAGATAAATTCACCCTAATCAAAGATAGACGATATTCTCTTCAGAGAGGCCTATTTGCTAGGCCTCATGAAAAGGAGCTACCCCACTAAGGAGATCATTTTTCGTGCTTGCTTGAAAGAGAAATGCATTTTGGGTGTGGCTTTTCCGTTAATCGCTGTCATATAACCATTATCTATTACAACACGATGAGCATAATGATTATAACTATACACTATTTCTTCCCTTATTCCTGGACAACGAATGACTCTTTTATCGATGAGAATTTTTTCATACGTTGGCGTTATATTTTTTATTATTGCCATAAAATCTTGGTCTTTTTGCAAAATATCTCTTACGGCAGAAGTAGAACGTTCAAATAATTCATAGGCTCTGATGACTTCGTCATTATCTTTGTAAGAGCTCCTTGGTGTGCCATGATGTTGTGTGACAATTGCTTTAACAAGGGCGGCATAGAAAGTAATCAATTCAGGATCTCGGGCATAAAACATATTTTTAATGATTTCATCAATTTCTCTGTCTCGAATGAATCGTGTGAATCGCTTGTAATTTCTTCTTCCCTTTTGTGATGCACGCCACACCTCGTTGGTTGAGGCATTCGGACCCGCATCTAGCAGTACCAGCATGCCTTCAATTGTCGATTTGAGATTGACAAAAGTGCAGGTGCCATATTTATGAGGTTTAGATTTCATTTTTGCTGCGGGTGATGTTAGATCAACCACTGTACTAAGTAGTGTTTCAAATTCAGATATATTTTTTTGTGGTGTTAAAAGTTTTTCCAAAAAGGCTTTATCAATCTGATTTCGATCTTTAATTTTAAAGATCTTGCAACCACTTCGAGAATCGCATCCTTCCCCACGATTACAATAAATGAGGTAATCACCATACAAGGCAATTCCAACGGTATGTCTTGTCCAGCCTGTCGCTATGAAGGCTAGCTCTTGGGTTTGATAACGTAAAAGATAATCCTCTGCAGCTTTTTCTTTATAATCGTGAGAGTCCCATTCCATTCGCATATCTGCAAATTTAATCGCATTAGCAATCTTTTCGAAATGCGTATTAGGATAAATTTGTTGATAACGCTGAATAATATTCATCAACAATTTGAGCGAGACGGAAGTGAATTCTCCTTCCGGATCCAGGGTGAGTGTTTTCCCTTTAGCTTGAATGTTAATTTTATTTTTTAATCCAAGCGTATGCCCTGCTCTATAAGTAAAATAGAACATGTCTAAATACGGCGTAAGCGGTTTATTCCATTGACGAGTAGGATTCAGATAATGATAAAGTAATTTGATGGTATAACGATGAAATTTTGAAAGTTCATTTACATCATTACAAATAGCAATAAGATCTTTCATCAAAAAGCAATCGCTTTGTAATAGAATATCTCTCACATTATTTTTGCTCAAATTTTGCAAAAGATATAATAGTTGATCTTTACTAAACAACATTTTTTGGAATAATGATAATATTGCTTGTTGCTTTTCTTTGTCTAAGTTTTCAGGGTAAAGCGTATTACTAGAATAGGCATGGATAAAATGTGGAAGAGAACCTAAAGCAATATTTTCCTTATTATTCCTAATAGAAATGCTTTTATCTTTACTTAATTGCACAATAAATTTTAGCATTTCATCATTGTCTTGGAATTTGGCCAGTAATTTGATTAGAACTTCACAGGTGATAGTATCGGGAGATTGAATTATATAAGAAGTTGGTAAAGTGCCCGCATCAAGTTTTTGAGTTATCTCATTTATTGTTAGTAATTTCGGCATACCAGAATGAATCCATTTTTAAATGTATAAAGTTATACGGCGCTGATCCCTCCGCAGGTTGATCCCTCTATTAAGCTAGCTACTTTAAAGGTTGTGTAGTAATTTGTCAAAATTAAAAAGAATATAAAAGATGAAAAGTTGAATCGAAGTAGCCGAAAACAAAATTAAATGTTCTCGGCTATATTAATTTAGAAAGACATATTTTGAATAGCATTAATCAGTGCTGCTTTGAGAGTTGCCTCATCAGCGCCTTTCATTTCATCGCTTAGGATAATGGATTTAAATACGACATTTATTTGCTGCATTTGAGAATAAGAGCAATTATTGAGAAATTCAAGGGTCGTTTGTAGACAAGCTCCTTCCATGCAGCCAGCAGAGATAATAACTTGCTCATGAGAATGAAGTAAACGCATCAAAAATACTCCTTATGTAAAAATGATCCATTCCAGATGTGTACCTGGAATGGAAGGGAGAAAGCTAGCGACGATATGCCTTGCCTTCTTTTTTCTTTTTCTCTTCACTAACCGAAGCCTGTGAATGAGCAATATTGTTTGCGCTATTTTTGCCCACAAGGTTTAATAGCCACGTAACAGGACGAGAATGAGAAAGAGAGTCTGTTACTTGTGAGAAAGCTGTTTGTGCGCTCTGTTGCAAGCTTGCCAAGCGGCTTAAGTGTCCATCAGCGGATTTATCTTCAGTATGTTTTAGGACACCGCCTTTTGAGGGAGGTTTAGGACTTGCTATTCGCGATGTGGTCTTAACATCAAGAGGTTTCTCGCCTATCCCTTTTTTGTCAGACTTGACAGGACTTTTATGCTTAGCATCCGTTTTAGCCTCTTGCTTCTTTTTTTCTTCTCTTACTTTTTTGAGATCTTTGATCCTCTCTGATGGTTTTTTTACTTTATCATGTTCTTGAGTCACTTGCTTTGTCTCAAGTTCTTTAGCTTCCAATTGTTCGTTAGCTGAAGCTTGCTTTTTCTCTTGTTCACGAGTCTGCTCTGTTAGGGTAGGAACAAGGGAGGATACCTCTGGAGAGGTGTCGAGAATAGTTGCCTCCATTTTTGGTTGAATAGCGTCTTTTTCAGATTGCTCAATCTTAGAAACGGCTTGCTGCGAAGGATGAGTTTGTGGTTCTGGAGAGGGAGTCTCCACTTGAGCAACATTAGTCAGAGTGTGTGTGACGGGTACTGTTTGTAACTCATGTTCAATAGCGAGAACTAGTTCGCTTTCGCTGTCTTGTTCATACGTTTGTTGAGGCGGTAATTCTTTCATTTGATTTGATGCTGCGATGCTAACTTCATGCTGGAGAGGATATTCCCCTTCTTCGTATTCATACACATCAGAATTGCGAAGGCTACCTTTGTCATACTCACTTTCATTTTCACTGTTACTTTCACTTCCATTCGCGCCTTTTAACATATCCTACCTCTTCAATCATAGTGAAACACTTGAGAGTTAAACGAGACGCCAGAGTGTATCAAAAACTCTCATGGGAGAAAAAGATCATGCAAAGCAAAACATTTTTAAATATTACCTGAATATAAATTCAATAGATGTGGTAGTTTGTTAGTAAGTGAGCCATTAAAGCATGTATATACAGCTAGCTTTCTTCCTTTAGTAGCCTTAAATTACACATTTAGCTGGTGGGCTTGAATTACTAATAAAGCTGAGTTAGTCTTGATTTCCCCCTGTAAGAGAAGTAAAAATTATGCTTTTAGCGCCTTTGGTTGAAGGTTTTGCACTTGGTGCCAGTTTAATTATTGCAATTGGTGCACAGAATGCGTTTGTTTTAAAGCAAGGCTTAAAACGACAACATTTATTTCTGACAGCGTTAACCTGTTTCTTATGCGATTCTCTTTTGATCGTTTTAGGGGTAGAAGGTATTGGTGCTTTAATGGAAGATTTTCCAACCCTAATTGATATTTTGCGTTGGGGAGGAGCGATTTTTCTTGTTTGTTATGGTATACGCTCTTTTTATAGTGTTTTTCATCCTCATGCGTTGGTTGCCGCATTAGAAAAACCTTCCAACAGTAGCAAGCTTGCAACATTGCTTGCATTGCTCGGATTTACTTTTTTGAACCCGCATACTTACATTGATACTTTCTTATTGCTAGGAACCGTTGGTGCTGAGCGTCCTATCTATGAGCATGCTCCTTTTATTACAGGTGCACTCATGGGATCGTTTGTTTGGTTTTTTAGTTTAACTTATGGTGCCAGTGCTTTAAGTCCTATTTTTAGAAATCCTCGTGCTTGGCAGGTTTTAGATACAGTGATGGGATTTGTCATGATAGCAATCGCAATAAGTCTTATTACTTAAATAATCGCTCACCTAAAAATACTGAAAAATACAGAATTTTTGTTTACTTTTTGTAGTTAGCATTTATAATGCCAACTCATCATTTTCGCATCAAAAGAATGAGGTATTTCATGCGAGAACTCACAATAATTGAAATTCAAAGTATAGAGGGTGGGGCAGATTTATTTACAGCCTCTTTATTTTTAGCGCAAAATGTCGTTTGGGGTTTAACAGCTTACGTAGGGATCCGTGAGTTTAAAGAGGTTTTTCTATCCTATGGTATGGGTGGTGCGATTGCAAATGGATTAAGCGCGACAGTATTAGGCGTTCCGGTGGGAGCTGTAGTAGGCACGTTGTTGGGCGCTGCTTGCGGTTATGTAGGATATTCTGTGATTACTTCTATCTAAGTTTTTTTGCGATTATTCATGCGGTGATTGTTTTTTTAGCAAATCACGTATTTCAGTTAATAATTGCACTTCTGGCGAAGGAGGAGGTGTAACGGCCTCTTCTTTTTTTTGCAAAGTATTAATGATTTTAACCATAATAAAAATGGCAAAAGCGATAATAGTAAAATCAATGATGGTTTGAAGAAAGGCTCCCCACTTTACCACGGCCTGATTAACAGTAATAGTTTCCCCGGAAATATTGATCCCGCCTAATATGAGCCCGATTAATGGCATGATGATTCCATCAACCATTGAGGAAACGATTTTACCAAATGCAGCACCGATAATGACGGCAACAGCGAGATCAACAACATTTCCACGCATCGCAAAAGCTTTAAATTCGCTTAAAAAACTCATGTTTGCTCCGTTATAAGGCTCATGCAATGGGTAAAAATACAGCTTTAAAAATAAAAGATTGCATCGTTATCTTATCATTATAGACAATCATGGGTTATGATAGGGAAAAGATAATCGATAACGTTAGGGCGTTAATGCAAATTGAGAATGACGTAGCAAAATCTTATGATGATTTTCCTTATGAAAGTTATGCGCTAAAAGAGACGCACCCCAGTCATATTTATACGATTGCAACTTTATATGGTTTTAAGCCGACGCTTATTGATAGAGCAAATGTATTGGAATTAGGATGCGCAAGTGGTGGCAATATTATTCCTATGGCATTTCACCTTCCAAATGCACGTTTTTGCGGAATAGATTTATCTAAGAAACAAATTGAATTGGGTAAGAGACTCATTGAAGATTTACAGCTTAAGAACATTTCCCTCATTCATCAGTCAATTTTAGATTTTAATCCGCTGGAAAAATTTGATTATATTATCTGCCATGGACTTTATTCATGGGTAGATGCCAATATCAGGGAAAAGATATTAGAAATTTGTAAAAATCAGCTTACCGCTACTGGAATTGCATATATAAGTTACAATACCTTCCCCGGATGGGAAATTGCTGGCACAGTAAGAGATATGCTATTGCTCTATACGGCTGCAGAGAAAAATCCCTTGCATAAAGCAACAACAGCAAGAAGTTTATTAATGCATCTTTTTACCCAATTAAAAAATATGACTACACCCTATTCTGCCCTTGTAATTCAAGAGGTGGAAATCCTTTTGAAGCATTCTGATGCACAATTAATTCATGAACATCTTAGCAACACCAACGAACCTTTTTATTTTCACCAATTTATGCAAGCAGCCAATAAATATGATCTTCATTTTTTAGCAGAAGCTTTTTTGAGTAATATGAAGACAGAGAATTTACCTGCAGAATATACTGTGGCTCCAAAAAATGAAGAAAATCGGATATTAGCTGGGCAATACATGGATTTTGTGAAAAATAGGCGTTTTCGGGCAACGCTTCTATGTCATGAGCGATTGATAATACAAGAAAAAAATATACAAGAAGCTATCTGGAAATGTTATTTAAGATTAGTCGTTTTACCCGATAATGATAATTTTCAAGAAAACGATATTTTGACCCCTAAAGAGATCTTATTTACTAATTCAATTATGTGCCTTAATGTGAATGATCCGTTTTCTAAGCTTGTAATGTGGATTTTATTTCAAGCTAAAGAAAAATCTCTGCATTATAGTGAGCTATGCAAAAGCATCATGCAAAACGTGCCTCAATCCTTTTCAGAAATTCAAGTATTTTTAGATAAACTTTTGCTTAAAGCAATTCTAGGCGGCATCATCGATGTCAATGTTGTGTCACCTCATTATGTTTTGGAAGTGACCGATAAGCCATTGGCATGTCCGTTTGCCAGATATCAGGTCTATTACCAAAATATTGTGACAAATCGTCGACATGAGAATATTCAATTAACGCACCTTGCCCAAGCATTGCTGCCCTATCTAGATGGAGCACATGATATCAAAGCATTGATTCAGGTTATAAATGATTTCGTTGAAGAAGGTGCGCTTTTGATAGTAGATGAAAATAATCAGCCTGTTAATGATGAACAAAAGAAGTTTTTGCAAATTGAGATGTTATGTAAAAAAACATTAAATCAATTAGCTAATCAAGCAATATTGATACGCTGAAGTCACATTCGGTGAAAATGATGACATCTATTTCCAGCCTAATTTTTTTGTCTTTTCTTTTCTATCAATAATCGTGGTAAGTATTCACTCATAATGTGCTTAATGATTTAATTAAATATAAATATATTTAAGTGTATATAGGTTTGTGAATGAATTTATTTATAGAGGGGGTACTCTAAGTAAATAAATTGAAGCGCAATAGAGGTGAATATGAAAGGCAAAGGAGTATATGGTAAATATTTTAATGAGTATATAAAGGAACGCTCAGCTGATTCTAAAAATGAACAACAAAAGAAGCAGAAAATTCCTTTTGCAGCTAGTGGTAAGGAGTTGCAACTTATTAAAGAAATGGAAGAAAATGAAGGGCATATTCTGTCTTATGCCGAACGTAAAGGTATTGCTCGGACCATCGCTCGTCTTATTAAAGAAAGCAAATCTCTGCCTAAACTCATGACAGGATATTTAGATGAAAAAGGAAATTTTGTACCGCTTAAAAATCATGTCATTTGTAATGATGCGGGTGAATTTTATGCGATTTATTCGAATCCATTAGGTAAAGGGCAATTTGGAACGGTAAGCTTTGCTCAAAAGGTAGAAGATTTTTATCTTAAAGGAGAAAAATTATTCGACCGTTCTCATCATGCGATAACTGAAAGTTTTAGTCCCAAAAAAAAATCGTCGCCTAAAATTATTGTACTCAAGGCAGAAAAGGTGTTACCAAAGCACAAAGAACCCTATTTATCACAATTAAAAACAACCATTGTGGCTATGAGAGATGAACATTTAGGCACACAGGAAACAAATTCGATTGTAGATATTTTTGATGAGAATTGGATGAAATTACCTGATAGTATCTTAAAAACGGAAAAAGTTAAGGATGCTACTAAGGGCGGTTCAAATAACAATCGTGAACAAGACAGTGTCTTGGAATCACCTGAGACCAGCAAAGAATATGTTTTACGTGATGATATTTCCTCCAATGAGGCCATACCATCAGGGTCGATAAAAGAAGAAAGTGATGATTATCTTTTACGCGATGACGTTCCTGTGATCTTCAAAGAAACCACTTCCTCGGAATCAAAAAAAGAAGAAAGTACAGAGGATTATATTACAGCTGATGAGGCGCCTGTCCTTGTGTTACCCAAAGAAACATTATCAGTAAGCTCAACTAATGAAATGTCTTCTGATAACCAGGAGAGCTTCTTGCATAATGAAATTGATGCTTCAAGTACAAAATCATCTTCTGATTTTCGCGAAACCTCTTCGCAGACAAAAAGTGTAGAGTCAAGTTATGAACAGGCGATGGCACCAGAATTTGGTAAAACAGAGGTTTTGGATGAGGCAACAGCACCTGAATTTGATAAATTCAACCTTAAAGAGGAAATCCTAGATTATGGTCGTGCAATGGCACCAGAATTTGAAGAAAAGCATAGAGAGAAAACAACATTAACCACTGAGCCTGCTCAAAGAATAGTCCTTAATGAAAACAACGAAAAAGCCGAAAAGTACGTAGACAATATCTTTTATCTTTTTATGACAAAAGCAGAAGGCGTTCCTTTGTCCGAGTTTATGCAAGTATATAAATCCTTTCAAGAAGAAATGAAAATTAAAATTCAAAAGGAACCTGATGTTAAGAAAAAGAAAAAAATGGCTCGTGAAGTAATGGAAATTGGCTTAAAAATCGCTTTCAACATCACAAAAATAACAGCGGCACTTCATCAAGTGAATATGGTTCATAATGATATTAAAGCCGATAATGTGATGATTTCCCCTAGAACATTAGAGTTGACGCTTATTGACTATGGGCTCGCTTCTAGTGTGATGAATCCCACAAATAAGACTTTGTTAAATATTTATTTAGCGTCTCTTGAAATGCTAAAGAAAATGAATGCGCCTGAATCTGTGCCGGGGAAAATTCCTACTTCATATCCTAAAGATGATTTTTATGCATTGTGCCTAATGCTTTGGACAAATGAAAGTATCAAGATGTATCAAAAAACGGCGAAGATACTTAGGAACACGTACATAGAGGGAACGGAGCCTTCAATACATTTTCCGAGTCTTGAACTTGCAAAGATCTTAAAAGAATTTACAGGACCCGAGGATGATATTCGTTTTACCGATTTGGATATCTCCGTTTTGTGGAATCTTAAAAAAGGCGACTCTGCGCAATCGGCAATTGAAGTTTTTATAAGGAAGCTTGAGGATGCTGCAAAAAATCTTGATATTGATTTAAGTCTTTCTGGTAAAGATAGAAAGCTTTTATTTTCTGGGAATATTAAAAAGCAAGGTAATCAAGAGCAAGCCAGTGTATATTCAATGGAGTCTCCTCGTAGTCCTAAGATAAAACCGCCTTCTAAAAGGTGAGCTGTTACGATTTATCCATCCTCCTCTTTATCGTTGAAGCGAGTCAATGGTGAAGGGTGTGATAAAAGCCCTTTATCAACCCGTGGTGATGATCAGTTCACCTATATTAAGTTGATCGTCTAAGTTAATTAATGAATGGTACTTTACACCCGATAAATGGATCGCTACAATTTGTTATCTTAATGGCTTATCTGGGGCAATTTATGATATTCACTTTGCAAAATGCACTGAAAAACGCACTCTTAGATGATGATAAAGATGCGGCGCTTGAAGCAATTAAAAAATTAGAAAAGGATGACGTCAATTTTATCATGACATTTAAGAACCCACTTAATAAGCTGACACCTTTAATGTTGGCATGTGAATCGGATGTTTTGGGGGCCGAAGTGGTTGAAGCCTTACTTGCAAAGGGAGCAAAAATTAAAGCAACTGATTTAGCAGGTAGGAATGCGCTGCATTACGCGCAAGATTTTGATCAATTAGCAATTGCAGAGGTTTTAGTTGCGCATGATCCTTCTCTTCGAACGCAAGGAGATAATAAGGGTAATACACCCTTGCATGAAGCTGCAGGTGAAAATAAATTAGATTTTTTACAGTGCTACCTTAATTTGTGGATTGATGGTTTTTATGAGCCATGTGATGTTGATGTGACAAATGGAGCAGAGGAAACCCCTTTACATAAAGCAACACAAAATGGACATACTGAGGCGGCAAAAATGTTGCTACAAAAAGAGGCTTCTGCAGATGCGCGGGATAATGCTAATTATTCTCCATTTCATTATGCAAAAGGGCTAGCAGGGATTAGCGCAAAACACCAAGAAATTGCTAGTATTTTGGCTCCCCATACTATTCCTTCTTTGTTTACCCTTGTTTCAATGAAATTAATCGAAACGTATCAGGGGCGAGAGCAAGAAGTTAAAAACTTAATTGGTGAAATTGTGCATTCGCAGGCCGAGGAAAAGGGGCTTTTATATCACCGCCATTTGCAAGATGTAAAAGCAAAGCAAGATGCTGTTAAATTGCAACGAGAAGAGGTTATTGAAAGATTTAAAAAAATGAGTCTTCAATAGAGGTAGAGGCAAGCTAACTTGAAGATACTGTTTTGGCAGTATCTTTCATTCACCGTTAAACTCTATCTGAGATAAACGCCGTTTATCTCAAGAAATGCTCACTCACTTAAATTCTCTCATCTTTTTTATATCATTTCTTACATGAATTTAAAACAATTAGATAATGCAATTAAAAAGTACCAAACTTTTTTTGATTGCGTTGACTATTGCTTGCGTCCTTCTGCGACGACACATAAAAGAATACAAGTGAATCAACTGATGAAAGAAGCTCACAAAGGGACTTTAGCTGCATATTTACAGAAAAATCCAGCGGTAGCGGAATCACTTAGTACGCATACAAGTACAGTAGGTTCTCTTCAGAATATGGTTAAGACAAAGAAAACACAAGGTGAGTATTTAGCAAGGAAATTATTTAAGCGTTATGGCGTCAATCTTGCCCATCTTAAATTGACACCTTTACAAAGATTGTTGTTAGAAAAGCGGAGAATGGCAAATACAAAGATTTAAAGAATACCTTTGCAAAAGCTGACATTAACGATGTATTAGCTAAAGACACATATGGGCGAACGGCTTTACATCATCTGATGACAAATATTAATCCTAATCATCAAGATGCAATAGATGTACTTGCCACGATACTTCAAAAGTCATTAGGTGGAACTTATAACACTAATCTTGATATTGCTGATAAAGAAGGTATGTTCTCTTAGAGAATCCTCATGCGCAAAAAGTTATTGGAGAATCAATGCAAGAATGATTTCATATGGCTATATGTATGGCGCAAATCAAATGCAACATATACCGAGGGTGAGTTAGAGAAAGTCGTGGCTTATGGAGAAAAAGCGAAACAAAACATAAGAAAAATAAAATAAGCATTTTTTGATGATCTACACCTAAATATCTAACAGGGTTTAAATGCCATCTTGAGATTGATGCCGTTTATCTTAAGAAGTATTCACTCACATAAGTTTGTCAACTATCATGTTCGTATTGAAATGAACTCTTAACGAAACATGATTGTCATAAATAATAAATAGGTGTAGGTGAGGTACTTTATGCAAGGATATGATCCCAAAGTCGCACAACGACTGATTAGCGAGAGGCTTGGTCAATTTCGTGAAGACATATTGGAGCAGCGTGGGGATGTAACAGAAATCCAAGCAAAAGCGCTTAGCGATATCGATCATATCCTGGGTCTTGTCATCTCTCCTAGTCAGCTATTGTTTCCTAGCAATCATTCATTCAATACTTTTTTAACTGAAACGAAATTAAGTATTTTTGCTGAAGGGCTAAACAGTCTTCAACAAAAATATAATTTTCAGCTAGCAAAACCGCAAAAATCTAAACCACTACATCGTCACGAACACGAAGATTTTATACAGATCGAGCTTGAAACAAGCGCAGAGCCGCACGTTTTTAAGCTTCAAGACGAACAATTGATCGACAATGAAGGAAACGTTTTTCAAATCACCAAGAGGCTAGAAGGCAGAGGCCAGGAAGGAATGGCAAATTTTTATAGTGATGGCAAAAAGGAACATTTGATCAAAGAGGATGATGCGGCGACTTGTGTTTTGGAAGGAACAGCCTATATGGTGAGGGACGCCAAATTATTACCGTCGGCATTAGAAAATGCAGCCAATTTTGCAACAGTAGGCGTGATTACGACAGGTGCTCCTAAGCCAATGGTGTTGTCTGTACAACCAAGAGTGATGCCGAGCCAAAAGGGCGGTAGAGTAATGCCATGGGATGTAATAGTTTATGGCGCAAAGCGTGAACCTAAAACCCTCATTAGCTGGGAATCATGGTATGCAGGGAAAGTGTCACGAGGAATTGCAGAATTGAATTCTAGTGCACAATGGCAACTTGCTGCTGGAATTTTTACAAGTCAAGTGGTAGGCGATGAAAGTTTGCACATTGGACAGTTTATGGCTGATGTCGATGAAGAAAACAACATCGTCGGCATTAAGCGGATAGACTTTGGTGCACGTGAACGTTATGCCGTTTCAAGAGATGTTTCGCGAGAAGCGAATCCGTATACGACCTCCAAACAGTATCAATCCATTGGACAATTTGGCAAAGATTATTGTGGCGCTATGCTGAGCAATCCACAGCTTGGTCAAAAGGTCACCTTGCTTTGGGCAAGGCTAGACGCAATGGGTGATATCGCTCTACGTAAAACCATTTATGAAAACAGCAAAGCCGCATTCCTGAAACAATTCGCGGTGCTACCTGACGAGCAAAAACAAGCGGCGTTAGATGGAATATTGAAGGCAATTAATAACCCTTCAAAAGCAAGCATAGGAGTATTTGATCCCATTACTGCTGATGGAGATACCCTTGATGCACAGATAGCCTCAGTAGCAGATAAGATAGCATTGTTAGACGGCGAAAGAGCAATAACAATGAAATATCATGCTGTCGCAAAATTTAAATCCGATATTAAGGCCTTTAATGAAGAATTTGCAAAGTACATGCCAGGCGATGAAAGATTAGAATCACTAACTGTTTTGAAAGAAAAAATGGTAGCTGGGATTACTGATGATAAGCATGCATTCGAATTGTTAGCTTCATTTGATAGAGAGATTGTGAAATTGATAGAGGAAGTAAGAGAAGAACCGAGCGAGGAAGCCTATCATAAAATCCGTTTACTTTCTCAGGCAAATGTTGAATTATTAGAAATGGTGCACCTAAATGAAATGCATATTCCTACAGGCATGAATTTGAAAGCAATAGATGCTGATGTTAGAAAATATCAAACTTTCATTGATTGCGCGTCATATTGCTTGCGTTCTACAGTATCACTGCATAAAAAGACTCAAGTAAGTAACATCATGAGAGAAGCAAATAAGGGTACATTAAATGATTACTTGATGAAGCATCCAGGAATAGTCGCATCGCTTAGTACTCATTCGAGTACTGTGGGAGCGCTGCAACACGCAATCAAAACTACGAAAACAGAAGGTGAATATTTAGCAAGAAAGTTGTTTAAGCGATATGGTATTGATCTTGCCTATCTCAAATTAACGCCAGTTCAAAGATTGATGTTAGCACAAGCTGAGGCCCGTAACTTTAGAGAATTGAGAGGTATCATTGATAGTGCCACCATTCATGATGCAATCGCTAAAGATCCATTAGGTCGAACTACGTTGCATTATTTGATGGAGAATGCGAATGCTGACGATTTGGATTCAATAGATGCCATTGCGATAATTCTTCAAAAATCTTTAGGGGCAACCTATAACACCAATCTTGATATTGCTGACAGACAAGGTAAAACGCCTTTGCATGTTCTTTTAGAGAATCCAGATGCTGCAAGGATTATCGGTGAAATAAATAAAAGAAAAATTTCTTATGGTTATATGTATGGTGTTAATGAAATGCAGCATTTCTTTAAAGATCCCTCAAAATATACTAAGGGTGAATTGGATCAAGTGGTTTCGCTTGGAAAATCACGCCAAATAAAACTTAAATAGTAGTCGGGGACAGGATGTCCCGCTCATTTCTTTTTTAAACAATGGTAGTAGAAGTACATATTTCCTCTTGACCACTGCTGTTTATCTCACCAAGCGTTATTTCAGCTAAAATCTCCTATGCGTTTGATGAGATTTTTTCATGAAAGATAATTTATCCTTTTATACAAACTAGTTTGAAAACTGCTTTTTAAGCAACAATTTTGCTAGATTTTTTGGTGATATCTTTGCTATAGTTTGCCGTTTATTCTTATTGTTAGAAATCTGGCAAACTTTGGTTAAGGTATTGAAAATGGCGTTTCTCCCTCAACAAACGAAAGCGTATCTAAAAAAAATTGGATTTAAAGGTAAACTAGCTGTTTCTTTGGAATGCCTGACACAAATTGTTGAGGGCCATGCTTTTACCTTTCCATTTGAGACGATAGATTCTCATGATAGTGATTTGGATCTCTTTCCACAGCGTCGAACTTCTCTTAACGTTAATACCTTATTTCGAAAATTAGTTCATTTAGGAAGAGGAGGTAATTGCGTAGAATTGAATGTGCTCTTGATTGCAATGTTAAAAAATTTACGATTTCAAGTGATGCCAATTGTTGGTGACGACTTGTGGATGAGTTCTCATCTTAGTAGAAATAAAAGACCTAAACATGCAGCCGCTATTGTCAATGTTGATGGACAAGATTTGTTGATAGATGCAGCCTTTGGAGGAATAGGAATAATGCTTCCTATCAGCCTGAAAAATGGTGAAGCACAGCAATATTCTGAGAAATTTAGAGTTATCGCCGGAAAGGAATATGCATTTGAATTGCAAGCATTTCATAAAAATAAATGGAAAAGTTTGTATGGATTCAATAATGTTAAAGCAACAGGAAAGCAACTAGAAGCATTAAATCATTCAAGCGCCAATGTGTTAACAGCAAAGTCGCCGTTTAAAAATTACTTTTCTTGTACAAAGCCATTTAAAATGAAAAATAATGAAAATGGTCGATATAATTTATGTAATGAAAAATTTATTATTCGTGAAAACAATAAGGTTGTTCACAGGGAGATAATTGATAATCAAGCGAAATTGCATGCTATTTTGAAAAAATTCTTTGCAATTGATTTGTCAACACATTACTTACGTTATGATGAAGTTGCGATGCAAGCATACCAAGTTGGTATTCACTATCCACCAACGCTACATAGTTATAATACAAGGTTGAAAATGAAATATTTAGAAATAAAAAAATCTGTTAAAGATGATGCTGTTGCAAAAAAAGTGAGCTGCTCTGTCGCTGTTAAAAATAGAGCTTAATACCCGATTATTTTGGCAAACATTCTGAAAAGCTTAAACTTCTTTTCAGTATAAGCAGGCATAATTGGTAAAAGATCGGCAATCATTATTTTGCGTCGTTCAATGATGGATTTTGTATGGGAAAAGGTTTTAAAGCCTTGTTCTCCTACATAAGAACCAAAACCACTAGAGCCAACACCACCGAATGGGAAATATTTATTGGTTGAATGAATGACGCAATCGTTAACGCAACCACCACCAAAGCTCAAGGTCTGGTTTACCTTATTAATAGACGCTTTGTGCTTAGAAAAGTGATAAAGCGAAAATGGTTTAGGTAATTTTTTGAGCTGTGAAATCAGAATATCCAGATCTTTATAGGTTAATATAGGTAGAATAGGGCCAAATATTTCTTCTTGCATTATATTGTCATGAAGACTTTCTACTTCAATGATGGTGGGCTCTATTTTTAGTTTCTCTTCATCCATTCTGCCGCCAAAGACGATCTCCGTTTGAGACAAGAACGCCGTTAACTTTTTAAAATGGTGATTGTTGATAATCTTTCCATAATCTGAATTGTTAATGGGATCTTCACCATAGGACTTGGTAATTTGTTGTTGAATAGCATTAATGAGTTCGTCTTTACGCGATACATGTACGTAAACATAGGCCGGCGCAAGACAGGTTTGACCTGAATTGATGTATTTTCCCCAGACAATTCTTTTGGCCGCATGGTTAATGTCTGCTGTTTCATCAACAATAACAGGGCTTTTTCCTGCTAAAGTTAAAACAACTGGCGCCAATGTATCAGCTGCCATTTTCATGATATTTTTCCCAGCTTGGGTCTCGCCGCTATATAAAATAAAGTCATAACCTGATTGAATTAGTTTTTCAGTTTCTTTAGGTCCACAATCAAGCGCACATAAATATTCTTGTGGGAAATGGCGATTAATGAGTTCCAAAATAACTTTGCTGGTAAAAGGAGCTTGTTCTGACACCTTCAAGGTTGCGCAGTTACCAGCACAGATGGCGCCCAGAAGGGGGCGCATTGAGAGTAAAAAAGGATAATTCCAGGGTGAAATGATTAAACTTACCCCAAAAGGTTCATAATAAATTTTTGACTTTGCAGGAGAGATGAAAAAATTATTTTCAACAATTTTGGGTTTTGTCCATGATTTTAATTTTTTGAGACAAAAATTTATCTCATTAATAATTAACATAATTTCAGAGACATAGCCTTCCATGGGATGACGCCCCAAATCGAGCGTAAGTGCTCCCAAGATCTGATCTTCATACTGACGGATAAGTGATTTCATTTTTTTCAATTGGTTGATACGAAAATCGACAGATTTAGTCGCATCCGTATTAAAATAATCACGCTGATGTTGTACGAGCTTAGTGGTGTTAAATTCTTCACTCATTGCTGGTTTACTCACAGGTTATCCTCAACGCAAATAAGATCAGGTAGAGAGAAGTTCCCTTTTGAAGGGAAACATCCTTTTTAGTCATCTAAATATATTGAAGCAGAGAAATAGGAAATACACAAATCAGTTCAAGGTTTTTGATGGGAGCTGATATTCTTCGCAGGGTAGGCGCTGTCTGCATAGTTTGCTGACAGCGCATCATATAAGGAGATCAAACTGAATTAGCGTAATGGTGCGCAAGCTCTTTAAAGTCACGAGCAATAGCGCTAGGTTTGTCTGTTGAGGTAAAAATCGCTGCTAGCTTTCCTTCAGGGTTGGTGAGTAACAGTGCACCGCCATGTTCGATGTGATCTGCAGTAATTTCTTTGTTTTGATCGGAAGAAATATGAATGCCTATAGTTTTTGCCAGTGTGTTAATGCTTTCTCTATCCCCTGTGACACCTACGATAGGAGCACCAGCAAATTGCTCTTGTTGTAAGTAATTTTTGAGTTGTGCTGGCGTATCATGTTCAGGATCAATAGAAATAAAAACGAATTGGATATGAGAGCTAATACCTAGTCGTTGTGAAATTTGTCGTATTGCTCCTAACGTGCTGGGACAAATATTAGGGCAGTTACTATAGCCAAAGAAAAGGAAACTCCAGCGTGCTTTAATAGAGTCATTGTTAAAAAGTTTTCCATTCATGTCTGTCAATGTGAAATCAGGGATTTTATGAGGTTGTGTCAAAGCTGTGCCAACACTTAATGGAATAGAAGTGAATAATTTGGCAGATTCTATCGGCGCTTCATCGTGGTTATCTCGCCAGATCCCAATTGCTAATGCAATTCCAATAATAAGAATAATAAATAAAGTATGTTTTTTCATAGAATACCTAAGATAAATTCATTAAATAGTGGAGGTAGTGATCCAACAAGAACCCAATAAACAGGCCCATTAAATAAATAATGGAGTAGCTAAAAGTATTCAATGCAACACGGGGCTCATCAGACCAGAATAACTTAAATCCATAATAAAGGAACCCTATCCCTAGGCCCAACGCACAAATAAGATAGGTGATACCACACATCCCCGTCACATAGGGGAGTATAGTTGAAGCAATTAGCAAGATAGTGTAGAACAAAATGCATAGTTTGGTGAATTTGATCCCATGCGTGACTGGTAACATCGGAAGTTGTGCTTTGGCATAATCCTCATGTCTATATATTGCTAATGCCCAAAAATGTGGTGGTGTCCACGTGAAGATAATTAATACTAGCAATAAACCAAAGGGATCAATCTGACCGGTAACAGCAGTCCATCCTAAGAGAGGGGGCGCTGCGCCCGCTGCGCCACCAATCACAATATTTTGCGGCGTCGCGCGCTTCAAAAATATGGTGTAAAACAGTGCATAACCGACCAAGCTAATAAAAGTCAGCCAAGCTGTAATGGCATTGACTAAAAAAATAAGAACGGTGAGACCGACAGAGCCTAGCAATAATGAAAATACCATTGCTTGCATAGGGCCTACGCGTCCCGTTGCAACAGGGCGATGTTGTGTGCGTCGCATGTGAACATCAATATGACGTTCAATAAGGTGGTTAATCACCGCAGCAGATCCTGCACAAAAAGCAATTCCTACTGTACCAAAACAAATGGCTTGCCAGGGAAAACATTCTGGAGAAGAAGCTAAAAGCATGCCGACAATAGCGGTGAGGATCATCAGAGCAACAACCCGAGGTTTTGTTAATTCCCAATAGTCGTGCCATAAAGTTGGTCTAACGAGTGCAATTTTAGCCACGAGAAACCCTTATCGCTCTGAGCGTAAAGTTTAACGCAATTAATATTAAAAGGAGTAATACTGCGACACCATTGTGTGCTACAGCAATACTTAACGGTAAATGAAACAAAATATTAGAAATGCCTAAACAGAGTTGAGCAACTAAAACGAAAGCCAGCAAGAAACTGAAGTTTTTCAACCAATGTTTAGCTTCTAAAGAAGATACTTTTTTCGCTTCGCGCCAAAGCGAAAAACTCAACGTTGCAATCAGTATTGTTGTAAGCAAAGCACCAAGACGGTGCATCACATGAATCGTGGTTTTCTCTGCGCTGTCCATATAACTTAGCGGTTCTTCCAATCCTAACCCACCAAGAAAATTAAAGGCTCGTGCGCTAAAATGTGGCAACCATTGTCCCTGGCAGGTAGGAAAATCTGGGCAAATCAACGCCGCATAATTAGCGCTAGTCCATCCGCCCAGAATAATTTGTAATACAATCATCAAAAGACTTAAATTTCCAAGCATTAACAAAAAGCGTTGAGGAGAAAAAGAAAAAGTGGGTTTCTTTTGCAGATAGAGCCAACTAAGCCATAAAAGCGCTAAAGTGCAAAAACCACCTAGAAGATGGCTCATCACGACGAGGGGTAAAAGACGCATGGTGACGGTCCACATTCCCAATAACCCTTGCGCTAGAACAAGAACCGCCAATAGTCCAGGTAACCAGAGCGGTATTGAAATCTCACGACGTTTCCAATAGGCCAATAATGCAAAAATCATGATAAAGGTGCCGAGTGTTTCAGCAGCATAACGATGTGTCATCTCTGTGCGTGCTTTAGCCGTATCCACTGGAGCACCAGGATATAATTGATGTGCAGCATAGATTTCTTCGGTGGTGCTGGGCGCTTTTAATTGACCGTAACAGCCTGGCCAATCAGGGCATCCTAAACCTGCATCAGATAAGCGCGTGTAAGCGCCTAGTAAGATCACACATAGGGCTAATCCGATGCTTGCAATGACTAAACGCTGTATCCAAGGCATAGCTCGCACAAGTTTTCCCCTTAACCAATTTTGGAGACTTTTAATAATCGTTTGATATCACTGCGAATATCACGCGACGGCGCATCAGCTGCATAATGCATCATGATGTTGCCTTTAGGATCCATGATGTAGATTTCACCAACCATTTCTCGATCGGAAAGCGAGCTAATAGGATGAAATAAGTTTTCAAAATCCTGCTGTGCTATTTGTGCTCTCATCATATCTGGATAGCTTTCGCTTAAGTATTTTTCGCAAACACTCATTTCACAGTTAGGGTGTGCTATAAACAATCGTTCAAGGCGTGAAGCATCTTTTCCTAAGGAGGTACGGATTTGGCGTAAATTATAAATGACGTCATGACAGGTTTGTTGGCATTTCGCTGGACCAACATAGACTAACCACCATTTGCCATGTAATGACTTCCCTGTGAGATCTTGCTTTTGAGTGAGGTTGTGAAGCGGTGTAGTTGTCATGTTGACAGGAGGAGAAATTAAATCACCGTGATTAGTTAATCGCAGTTGATGTGCATTACCTTTTTGCACCAGATGATAAGCAAAAAAGATAGGTCCTATTAAGACAATAAAAAAAAGAAGAAAGATGAATTTATTGTTTCTAGCAGTTTTTGCAGTTGTTTGCGTGTTCATGCTTAGCTCTTTGTCTAAATTGCGTAAAAAGGTAAAACCCAAACAAGGTTGCAGCAAGAGAAAACCATTGTACTGCATAGCCCTGATGACGTTCGGGAGACATCCACACCACTGGTGCTTTTGGGGATGAAAAAGCAAAAGAAGATTCATTGTTTAATGTAACTAACATAGGGTAGATGTTTTTGCCTAAAGTATCTTTAAGAAGCCCCATATCAAGTTGCTGCATACGCAACGGCCATTGGATAATATTGGATTCAATTGCTGACTTGATAAGCGGGTTACGATACGCAAAATCCAAATAACCTTCAATGGTAGTTTCACCTTTGATAGGCGAAATTGAAGGTAAAATTGCACGAGAACGTCCTTGAGGGATCCAACCACGATTCACGAGGATCAGCGTGTGTTCATTGAGTAGAAAGGGGACGAGTACGTGGTAACCTACCTCGCCATTATTAACCTTGTTGTCTAACAAAATCGTTTGGTCATTAAAAAAGGTGCCCGATAGTTTAATCGGGTAATAACGTAAAGTGGATGGATTAGCCTCGGTTAACAAGGCATGTACTGATAAAGGTTGCTGAGTTCGTGCCTCTGAGGCTTGACTGAGCAAAGCTTGTTTTTGAGCAGCTCTAGAGAGTTGCCAACACCCTAAACTACAAAGTAAAGTGACCCCACATATCATTAATGCACTAATAAAGTGGAAGGGTTTTAAGGGCCATAGTTTAATCATGATGAGCGATCACTGGGTTGTTAAGTTTGTTGTCTATGCGTTTATGGCACTTATTGTGTTATCCCTGGGCTCTGGATTGTATTTTATCTTGTTTAAAAAAGGAAAATCCGAGGAGGCGGTCAAAGCGTTGACTCTTCGTATCGGGTTATCATTAACACTTTTTATATTACTATTTGTGGCATTTGCCATGGGGTGGATAAAACCCCATGGCTTGTTTCCTATGTAGTAGTCACAGCACTTGAGTTTTAGACGAGTCGACGATTTCACGAGCAACAGGAGTGTATGCAAAATACATCACTGTTGCGAGAGAAAGATGTCAACGACCTGCCTACGCTAAAGCTACGGCACGGGGTAAATAAATATCTTGCCGCGTCGAAGCGATAGCGTAGACAAAAGCTCAAGTGCGAAGACTATAACCAGTAAACAAACACAAACAGAAACAACCATACCACATCGACAAAATGCCAATACCATGCCACTGCCTCAAAACCAAAATGGTGCTCAGGGGTAAAATGGCCTTTAAGGCAGCGCATTAAAATAACAATGAGCATAATAGTCCCAATTGTGACGTGCGCGCCGTGGAAACCTGTCAACATGAAAAATGTTGAACCATAGATCCCTGAATTTAGGGTGAGGTTCAATGCATGATAAGCATGAATGTACTCGTAGGCTTGGAAACTAATAAACGTAATACCTAGCGCAACCGTTAGGAATAAGCCAATAATGAGTTGGGGACGGTTCTTTTTGACTAAACCCCAATGCGCAATCGTAATCGTTACACCACTGGTGAGCAGAATTAATGTATTTAGCGCAGGAATACCCCAGGCATTAATCACATCTTTAGGATCGTGATACAACTCTGGATTTGGATTTTGCAACAAAGGCCAAATAGCGGAAAATTTTGGCCAAAGCAGATGCGAAGCACCTCTTGCACCTTCTCCACCTAACCAGGGTACTGAGAAGTTTCTGGCATAAAATAAGGCGCCAAAAAAAGCAGCAAAAAACATCACTTCGGAAAAGATAAACCAAGCCATTCCCCAACGGAAGGAACGATCCATCTGTTTACTATAAAGTCCTTGGTGACTTTCACGAATAACATCTCGAAACCAACCAAACATCATATAAACAATACAAAGAGACCCAAAAAAGAAGAAATAGTGTCCGGCAATATGGCCATGGAGTAAATTTGCTATCCCCACCATGAAACAGGCCAAACCGACTGAGCCGGTAATTGGCCAGTGGCTTTGTGCCGGCACATAATAATGTTCATATTGGTGTGTCGTTTCTGACATTAAGAGCCTCCCTGGTTTTGGGTCACGTCAAATAAAGTGTAGGCTAACGTAACGGTTTTGATGCTAGCTGGTAATTCATGTGAAACTGTAAATACAAGGGGCATTTCCTTGCCTTCTAGGCTTGCCAAGGGTTGGTGTTGAAAGCAAAAACATTCAACTTTTTTAACATGACGGGCGGCAAGGCCAGGGGTAACACTCGGAATAGCCTGAACAACCATGGGATCGTTCGTTAAATTTTTCACCCAATAAGAAGTGGTAATATATTCGCCTGGGTGTATCGTGAATTTTTTAATCTTGGTACTAAACTCGCCGGATTGTTCGGGTAAGGATTTGTTTAGAGTCGATAAAAGCTCGACTGTAATGGTACGACTTTTGTCGATTTTAGTTTCCATTGGCTGTGATTCGCCATTGGTTTTACCGTTTAATCCAGTGACTTGGCAGAAAACATTGTAAAGGGGCACTAACGCAAAGCAAAAAGCAAACATACCTGCTACAACCCCTACCATAATCAGGAGTTGTTTTTTGATGCGCTTTGTTGAAGTAGGTGTTGTTGACATCTCAGTATATTGAAGTGCCCGTAGGCACTTCACCTTACATGGTTTATTTCACAACCGGTGGGGTTGTAAATGTATGATAGGGGGCAGGGGATGGAATGGTCCATTCCAATCCATGCGGATCTTCCCATACCTTGTCAGTTGCTTTTTTCCCGCTACGAATTGTTTTAATCACAATGTAAAGGAACAGTAGTTGGCTGGAACCAAACATAAAGGCGCCTATGCTAACAATTTGATTAAAATCAGCAAACTGTAAGGCATAATCTGGGATCCGTCGTGGCATTCCGGCCAATCCTAAGAAATGCATGGGGAAAAACGTTAGGTTAATTGAAATAAAAGATAACCAGAAATGTGTTTTACCCAGGACTTCGCTATACATATGCCCGGTCCATTTGGGTAGCCAGTAATAAACAGCTGCAATAATTGAAAAAACTGCGCCAGGAACCAAAACGTAATGGAAATGTGCGACCACAAAGTAGGTGTCTTGGTATTGGAAGTCAGCTGGTACAATCGATAACATCAAACCGGAAAAGCCGCCCATGGTAAATAAGAAAATAAATGCGAGCGTAAACAACATAGGAGTTTCAAAAGAAATCGAGCCTTTGAACATGGTTGCAACCCAGTTAAAGACTTTTACACCGGTAGGAACGGCAATCAACATGGTGGCATACATAAAGAAGAGTTCACCCGCCAAAGGCATCCCGGTGGTAAACATGTGATGCGCCCATACAATAAAAGATAAGAATGCGATGGATGAAATCGCATAGACCATGGATGCATATCCGAACAAAGGTTTACGCGTAAAAGTAGGTAGAATTTGAGAGATGATCCCGAAAGCTGGCAAGATCATGATGTAAACTTCGGGGTGACCAAAAAACCAGAAAACATGTTGAAACATCACCGGATCGCCGCCGCCGCCTGCATTGAAGAAGCTGGTGCCAAAATGGCGATCAGTTAACATCATGGTCACCGCCCCTGCTAATACTGGCATTACTGCTATTAATAAAAATGCAGTGATAAGCCACGACCAGCAGAAAATAGGCATTTTCATTAATGTCATGCCTGGAGCACGTAAGTTAAGAATGGTGGCGATAACATTAATGGCCCCCATAATCGAGGACATTCCCATCAGATGGATAGAAAAGATGAAAAAATCAGTAGAAGGCGGTCCAAACTCTGTTGAAAGTGGTGCATAAAAAGTCCAACCAAAGTTAGGCGCAGATCCTTCCATGAAGAGTGTGCTGATTAAAATACTGAATGCAAAAGGGAGGATCCAGAAGCTCCAGTTATTCATTCGTGGTAACGCCATATCGGGCGCACCAATCATCATTGGTATCAACCAGTTTGCCAATCCAACGAATGCAGGCATCACCGCACCAAATACCATGATAAGACCGTGCAAGGTTGTCAGCTGATTAAAGAATTCCGGATTAACAAGTTGTTCGCCAGGTTTGAAGAGCTCTGCGCGGATAAGCATGGCGATAGCGCCAGCAAACAAAAACATGGCAAAGCTAAACCATAAGTACATTGTACCTATATCTTTATGATTGGTGGTATATAGCCAACGCTTTAAACCCTTTGCTGGGCCGTGATCATGGTGGTGGTCTTCGTGTCCATGTTCTGCGTGAGATGAAATATTAGTTGCACCCATGGTTTTTCCCTTTAACGATCTCAAGAAACTACTCTTCCCTGTTTGCCTTTAAGTTTTGTTAGTAGCACTTAAGGCCATGTACTGTCTACACTTCCTTGCCACTGCTTGCTTAAAACCAAACTGGTTTGAGCACAAATTATTTACATTCTTGTTGGCACTCTTGTTTGCTTGCATGCAGCGAAAGAGGCCTTGTTACCTTCCCCGAGAGGGGAAGGTAGGAATACATTCTTTAGTTACTTTGGCTTACCTTGCTCACGAACCGCTTTGACATCACTTGGTTGAATAATGTCGCCTGTATTATGACCCCAAGCATTGCGCTCGTAGGTTGCAATCGCTGCGATTTGTAAATCGGTTAGATTTTGGCCCAAAGGCGGCATGGCATTTTTGCCAAATAGAATTTGTCGCAATTGCTCTACTTTGTGTTCAGGCTTGGTCACTATGGCGCTGGTAACAAGAGAAGGAAAGGTGGGAGGGTTCCCTTGACCATTTGCTTGGTGACACATAGCGCAAACTTTATTGTATTCTTGTTCACCTTGAGCGACTAATTCATTAAGCGTCCATTGCTTATTTTCATCATTTGCTGCTGCAGATTTAGCTTTCTTTTGTTCTGCGACCCAAGCGTTATAGTCTTGCTCGCTTTTCGCTTCTACAACGATGGGCATGTAGCCGTGTTTAGTCCCGCAAAGCTCAGCGCATTGTCCTCGGTAAATACCTGGCTTATCAGCATCGATAAGCGTCCAAACTTCGTTGATGAATCCTGGAATAGCGTCTTTTTTAACGCCAAGTGCTGGAACCCACCAAGAGTGAATTACATCCTTACCGGTGACAAGCAGACGGATTTTTTTCCCTACAGGAACAACCATCGGTTTATCTACCTCTAATAGGTAGTGGGGATTTTTCGGTGCTAAATTTTTTATTTCATCTTCTGGTGTAGAAAGATAGCTAAAGAAGCTAATGTCTTCATCTAGATAATCGTATTGCCAGAACCAGCGATGGCCAGTTACTTTAATGGTTACTTCTGCATTACTGACATCACTCATATGAATGAGGGTGCGTGTTGCAGGAACAGCCATCACAATAAGAATAATAAATGGAATAATCGTCCAGATAATTTCAACTGCGGTACTTTCATGGAAAGCAGCCGCTTTATGACCAGCGGCTTTTCGGTGTCGAATGATAGCCCAAATCATGAGGCTGTAAACGAGAATACCAATTACTACGCATACCCATAGAATAGTCATATGCAGCTGATGGATATCGCTGCTGATGGGGGAGGCACCCCTTGTCATGTTCAGCGTATAATCAGCCCAAGCGTTAGTAGAAGTAAATCCCAATAAGGTGACGATGAGACGTAACAACATCGGCAATCGTGAGGACATGCCGTTTTTCTCCATTTAGTATTGATCTCTAGATAGTCTTTGCATCTGAATTTTTGGCGTTGTTGCCTTCGGGACCTCACAATCCTCATGTACTTTATGTACACTTCAGTTGTTCGGTCCTTGGCGCCTAGCCAAAAAATCACCTGCTGTGACTATAGGTCTTCACAACTGACTAAGTCAGTTTATGAACGAAAAAAGAGGCATCATGCCACTTTTCTACCTTCCATCCTAGAGCGCTGGTTAGTCTTATTCATTGTTTTGTGCTGCGCTACTTTACCGTGGATCGGAACAGATAGAAAGAGGGCACTCAATCACCGTCAGCATATTCTCTACACTTTATGATGATCCGCTCTTCAGTTTGCAAACATAATGCAGTTAGACAATTACCCCAAACACAACCTGAGTCTATGGGGTAAACGCGAGCGATCTCACAGTGCCCTCTTAACGCTGCCCAATGCCCAAAAACGATCTTTTCTTGTTGTGTGCGCCGAAACGGATGAGTGAACCAGGGTATTTCATTTGCATGATCTGTCAAACCCCCTTTTGCCTGCATATTAAGTGCACCGTCTTGAGTACAAAAGCGCATCCGCGTAAAAGCATTAGTAATGAAACGTAAACGTTCCCAACTTGTTAGAGACTCGTCCCACATTTGAGGATCATTACCATACATATTTTGAAGATAAGCTAAGTAGTCTGGGCCTCTAATTGCATTTTCTAATTCATTAGCGAGATGAATGGCTTGAGATAAATCCCAAGCAGGTAAAATACCTGCGTGAGTCAGCGTAAAACCCAGCATAGGATCATGATGTAGAACAGGACGTTGTCTTAACCAATCAAGCAGATCATCTCTATCTTGGGCAATTAAAATCTCATTAAAAGTATCTTGTTTTCGTATAGGAACAGCCCCTGCTCCAACAGCAAGTAGCGCAAGATCATGATTACCAAGTACACAAATGGTATCTTCAGGAAGTTGTTGAATGAAACGTAGGGTTTCAAGAGAATCAGGGCCTCGGTTAACAAGATCTCCTGTAAACCAGAGCTGATCCTGTTTAGGATCATAATGAATTTTCTCTAGTAACTGTTGTAAGGGTTCTAAGCACCCTTGTACATCTCCTATTGCAAAGGTTCTTTGCTTTTTTCTTATCTGTTTTGTCATGGTGACTATTTTCTCTGGTCTCTCATGCTTGATGTCTCTTCACTTAGAAAGCATGAATATGAAATGGCATCAATTAACTAACTCTGGCATTGCAAGACGAAAAGCAGGAATGAGCGCATCAAAGTAATGACCGTTATTGGCGACCATGGTATAGGCACCATGCATCGTGCCTACTGGTGTTGAGAGGATAGCGCCACTTGTATAACGATAGCTCCGCCCGGGTTGGATCAAAGGTTGCTCTCCCACAACTCCCTCTCCATGCACTTCCTGCACATGACCGTTAGCATCGGTAATAATCCAATGTCTGGTAAGTAATCTGGCTGTTATTGGCCCGGCATTCTTAATGGTGATGGTATAGCTGAAAGCAAAACGTTGTTGGCTGGGATCAGAATGTTCACGTAGGTATTGGGTTTGGACAGTGATATCAATTTTATTGTCAGATGACACAGCTTTTTACCTTTTGTTACCAGGACTCTGTCAGGATACGAGGTGGGGGAAGGTTTTGCAAACTATCCATTACCATTTTATTCTCCCCTCTCCCACTTGTGGGAGAGGGTCTTTTGACGACGAGAGGCAAACAAAATAATTAAAAACACCTTCACCTATCAATCCCTCACCTGCTGCTAGGCGCAGCCTCCTCTTGCGAGGAAAAAATGTCTGCTTTGCAGACGAAGACTCGTTATTTTAAATTCAATTCGAATTGTTTTTATAAATATCGACCGCATCACTCAACGCAATATATTCTTCTACACTCAATGTTTCAGGTCGACGTTTGGGATCGAGATTTATGTTGGTAAAAATTTCTTGAGGAACAAGATCACCTAATGCATTTTTTAGCGTTTTGCGTCGATGTTGGAACGCAACGGCAACGATATGTGAAAATAGCTTTTCATTGCGCGCTAATTTGAAAGGACGATTTTCTCCATAAGGCTTAAGTCGCACAATGCTAGACATGACTTTAGGGGGAGGGAAAAAAGATTGTGGTCCGACATCAAATAAGGGATGCACTTCACAAAAGTACTGAATCATAATGCTGAGGCGGCCATAATCATCTTGGTTTGATTTGGCTGCCATGCGCATGACTACTTCTTTTTGCAACATGAAGAGCATGTCTTGAATCAATGGAGAAAATGATAAAAGATGAAAGAGTAATGGCGTTGAAATGTTATAAGGCAAATTGCCAAAGATACGCATTTTTTTCATTGGATCTTGGCTTTGCTGACTCAATAAAGCAAAGTTATACTTGAGTGCATCCTCTTCAATCACGCTTAATCGTGAAGGAGGATAGGATGCTTGTAACTTTGCGCTGAGATCTTTATCAATTTCCACTACAAATAAATGATCGATTTGATTCAGTACAACTTGAGTTAAAGCGCCTAAACCAGGTCCTATTTCGACAAGCAAATCTTGAGAACGAGGATGCAGTGCATTGATAATTTTATCAATCACATGGTTATCTTTTAAAAAATTTTGACCAAAGCGTTTGCGTGGAATATGTGTTTCTGTCATGGTAAATTCTAAAAGGAAAATTGTGCTGCACAAGCAACTGCTTTAAATAAGCTATTGCTTTCTGCTTTGCCGGTGCCAGCCAGCTCTAAGGCTGTGCCGTGATCAACAGAAGTGCGTAAAAAGGGTAATCCTAAGGTCATATTTACAATATCACCAAAGAAAAGTGCTTTAATGGGTGCTAAGCCTTGATCGTGGTACGTCGCCAAAATGGCGTCATAGCCTTGTAGTGCTTTAGGCGTAAATGCCGTATCACCAGGGACAGGGCCATGCAATGAAAAACCCTGACTTCGTAAAGTTTCTATAACTGGGATCATGATGTTTTGTTCTTCACTTCCTAGCTGGCCGGATTCGCCAGCATGCGGATTTAAGCCACAGATATTAATTTGCGGATGCTTTTTTTGAAACATATTCACTAACCCTTCATGAAGTAGGGTGAGTGCATGATGAAGTCTTTTGGGGGTGAGCTTGGTGCTTACTGCATGTAACGGGCAATGTGTTGTTGCTAAAGCAACAATGATGCTGGGTGTGTAGAAAGTCATTAATACTTCTTCACATCCTGCAAGTTGCGCCAAATACTCTGTGTGTCCTGAAAAAGGAATACCACTTTGACAGATGATTGCTTTATGAACAGGCCCGGTCACCATTGCATCTGTTTGCTGAGTGATACATAGTTGAAAGGCTTGCTTTAAAGTTTCAAGCACATAACTGCTATTCTCAGGATCCAACTCTCCAGGAGTACACTCTTGTGCTAATGCAACCGGTAAAATAGCAAGTTTTCCTCGACCATTTGGATGAATCGGGGCGTCAGGTGAAAAATCATATAATTCAATGTCTAGCCCTAATCTTTTAGCGCGTTGAAGAAGCAGATCCGGCGATGCAACGACAACGATCTCTGCAGGAAGATTTTGCATGGCGATTTGCAACGCGAGATCAGGACCGATACCAGCAGGTTCGCCTGGTGTTAACACCAGGCGCTTCACATCCTTAGCTTTCGTCGAAGGTTTTGACATAAGACTCATCGCGTAACTGCCGCGCCCATGTTTGCAATTTTTCTTCAAATTTGCGTTGTTGGATCATTTCTTTTGCTTTTTGACGCATAGCGACTTCATCATTGCTGAGTGTTTTGCGTTCTAATACTTGCATAATGTGCCAACCAAAAGGGGTTTTGAAAGGTTGACTGATTTCTTGTGTTGCAAGACTTTCCATCACTTCGCTAAATTCAGGAACAAGCACGTCTTTGCTTACCCACCCTAAACTTCCACCATTGCTGGCTGAACCTAAATCTCCAGAATGTGTTTTGGCGAGCTGTTCAAAATCTTCACCTTGTTCAATTTTCTGGCGTAATTGCGCTAAGCGATGTTTAGCATCATTATCAGATGTTCCTGCATTCGTTTTGATTAAGATATGCCTAACTAAGGTTTTCCCTGTGCCGTTCATTTGTGCTACGGTGCGCTTATCAAGCAATTTGATAATATGAAATCCGCTGGTACTTTTGATTGCGTCGGGGATGTCATTGACTTTTAAGGAGCCAGCAATTTTTTCAAAAAGGGTTGGTAATTCAGGCAATTTTCTCCAACCGAGATCTCCACCTTTAAGCGCTTGTTCATCTTTTGATTCAGCTAGCGCTATTTGGGCAAAATCTGCACCATTACGCAGTTGGCTAATAATTTTTTGTACTTGTTGAGTTGCTCTATCTAGTTCTTCAGGGGAGGGGGATTCAGCTAAAGGCACTAAAATGTGACCAAAACGATACTCAGTGCTCATATCACCTAAACCCTTAGGTGAATTGAGAAATTGATTCACTTCTTGTTCACTCACATGAATGTCCGGCAAAATATCACGCTGTTGTAATTGTGAAATCATTATTTGGTTGCGGATGGTATTACGGTACTGGTTAAAATCCATTCCTTCTGCCGTAACCGTTTCACGCATTTGCGTGACGGTGATATGATTTTGCTTAGCAATATTTTCAATCGCATTATCGAGAGCGATATCATCGATTTGAATACCCGTTTTCTTTGCCATTTGCAATTGAACTTGGGTCATCACAAGGTGCTCAAGCACTTGTTTTTCAAGCGCTTTAGTGTCCACATTTGGGTTACCGCTGTGTTGCAACTGATCTTGTATAAGTCTTACTTGCTGGGCGAGCTCACTTTTGGTGATGATGGCGTCGTTAACGACAGCAGCAATGCCATCTAAGGCTTGAGGTTTGCACATTGGGGCAAAACTGACCGCCAACATTCCACAACACAACATCGTTTTTAGCATACGCATAAAGTACCCATTCTTATTTTGTAGCCAGTTAACTTTATTTTGACATTCTCTGCACTATCCAGGCGCAATGTCGAAGAATTGAAAGGAGTATACCACTTCTAAGAGAAAGGGTCAGACCCTTTCTCTTGAGTGCTAGTACAACGAAATTTCCTCTGGCGGGAAGTAAGTTCTGTCCGGCGAGGTTATCCATTGCTGACGTTGAACTAAAGGAACATAGCCTGGGATTTTTTGTTTCAATCTACCATCGGGATTGTTTAATCCTACTGCACTGAGTCCTTTGAATACTATTTGGGCAAAAAAGCCCGTTGCATAGGCTTGAGGATAAAAGAAATTATTGGATTGGCGGTAACGTGAGCCAATGAATTGTACAGCTAAGCAACAACCGTTGTACTCTACGCCTCCCATGACCTCAACGGTTTGTTTTTTCTCAAAGTCATATCGCCAGAGAGACAAGAGTTCCCAATGCAAACTAAGAGGCCATAAAACAGAAGCATCTGCTTGATTCAAGCTGCCGGTTTGAGCTGTATCGAAATTCGTTTGCGCAAGGTCGTGCCTTAACCAATAATAGTTAAAATTAAAAATTTGAAGGTTGCTAGGGCGGTATTGAAGAGAAAAAGCAGCTTGTTCTGTTTCATGTTGGATCCCATCCCACTCTAGAAAGACTCCTCCTGTCCAAGTTGGAGTAGCATGAAGTTCTGCTTGTGCTAACAGCTTGGAATGACGGGAAGTGCCACTAGCATCCTCAAAAAGAAAGCAGCCATTTTCTTGGCCTAATTCCTCGCATAAAGAAACGCGACGATCGCGAAAATAAAAAATTTGCCCTACACTTGCTCGCAGAATTTCTTGACCCCCTTGTCGAGGTAAAAAGCGAGACATCAAGCTGACGCTAATTTGGTTGGCATCGCCAATACGATCTCTACCACTAAATCGATTGTCGCGAAAAAGCTGCGCGTAACTGAAGTTCATCACGCCGCTATCGAAATCGGGATAAAAATGCTGATCTCTGAATGGAACATAGAGATAATAAATGCGAGGTTCAAAGGTTTGGATCCCAGAGAATTGCTTAAATTGAATGTCTCGTTCAAAAAATAAACCACTGTCTATGTCATACAGAGGAATAGTTCTGCTAGGGTTTTCTGGTAGATTTTGTGCTAGCGCATCCGTACCTAATCTTAAAGAATATTGCAGCCAATCCATTTGGACTCTTGGCGTAATATAATACCAAGGCTCTTGCCAAGGTAAACTGACACTAGGGCGTAAATGAAATCGTTGTCCTGTAGTAACCGGTAATTGCGTGATAAGTTCGGTACGATGATTAAAATTAACCGCTTCTCCATTGAGACCTAGAGTTAGATTCAGCCATTGGTTAGGGTAAGTTGCCTGAAATACCCATTGTGGTTGCCGCTTATAGATTTCTTCATTGATGGGTTTTGAGAGGGGCTGCAAAACTTGATATTCTTCAATATTGAATAAATGTGACCAATATTCACCATAATATGCAAGATTAGCTTGTTGTGGTAAATGAATGGTACTTGCTGTTGTAATATCATTGCCTAAATCAACGAAATAGTTATCATCACTGACATAATCAAAATTCACGTTAAATAGCCACCGCCTTTCCCATTGCGTTGCGTGTCTATAGATCACAGCATGACGGTTATTATTTCCCTCCAGAGCAATGATGCGAGGATCGAGAAATCCAATCGTTCCTTCGGGAGGAGATAAAAGATTTTGCTGTTGGAATAAGCCATATTTCCTATCATTAGGTAAGAAATGCCATTGAATATAACCTTCACTGTTGGTCAGCAGGTAACGCCCTTTACTTTGTATTTCCAGCCCACGCTCAGTTAGCCATTTAGGTGCCAAGGTGAGATCGTAATTCGGAGCAATATTCCAATAGTAAGGGATAGAAAATTCAACGCCAGAATTGCTAGTTGAACCATAAGTCGGAAATAAAAAACCACTATGACGTTCTTTATCAATGGGATAATCAATATAGGGAAAATAAAAAACAGGAACGCCATGCATATCTAAATGGATATGATTTGCTTTAGCACGTCCTTGCTTAGGGTAAAGTGATATTTTCTTTGCGCGTAACACCCAAGTGTCTTGTTTAGGGGCACATGTGGTGTAATTGGCATCATATAAATGCAGATTTTTATTTTCATCAACATCAATTGATTTAGCATGTCCTCGGGCATGACGTGAATACCATCGGTAATGGGTCCAATCAAAATGAAATTGCTCCGTGGAGTGATAATACTCTGCTTGTTTGCCCCAAATACTCATGCCTGGTGCAATATAGTGTATGTTCCCTGATGCAATAATTTTATCCCAATCTTGTGTTGTTGGTGAACGCAAAATTGTAATTTCATCGGTATGGAGATAGCGCTGTCCTTGTTTGAAAGTGACATTACCTCGTAAAACAGATTGTCCAGATAGCGTAAATTCAGTTTCATTGGCCGATAGGACAATTGGAAGCTCCCAAGAGTCGTCAGCTGCATTCGAACTATCTAAAGCAAAAGGAGCATAATGCCCCTGGCAAAGACTTTCTGAAGCAGGTTCTACTATCCAATCTGCAAATGTCTCCTCATCCCATTCCGATGCAGAGGTTGCATGGCTGGAAATAGAGAAAAGCAAGGTATTGGGTAGCAACAAAAGTAAAAAAACTAGCTTTTTTATGGTTATCAACTTTATTATATCTATAGTTTATTTAGTGCATGATTTTAAGCGACATAATCTTGTGAGTATACCCTCAGACTGTCAGGCTTTCCTATACGTTGTAGAAGCAAAACGGTAGCCACCCATTTGGAGTAAAGTGATGCAGAATCTAGAAACAGAATTCAAGCAATGGATTGCAAGGCAGCTTGGTACTCAAGATTATCTTTTTGAGCCGCTCCAAGGCGATGCTAGTTTTCGTACTTATAGTCGAATAAAACACGCAGATAAATCTTACATTGCTATGTTGGCTCCCCCCGCAAAAGAGCGCACTGATGCTTTTGTTGCTATTGCTAACACATGGAAGCAGTATGGATTGCAAGTTCCTCGGATTTTGGGATGGGAAGCACAGCAAGGCTTTGTTTTGCTCTCTGACTTTGGTAATACACTTTTGTTGGATTTATTAACCCCCGAATCAATGGAAGGTTTTTATCTGCAAGCGATGCAAACCATCACATTAATACAACAGGTCCCTGCGGGAGAATACAATTTACCTACTTTCGATGAGGCTTATGTTCGTGTGGAATTAGGTCTTTTTCATGATTGGTTTTTAAACAAATTATTGCAGCAAGACATTTCTGTTCATCACGCTCATTTGCTTGAGCAAGTTTCAAAAGATCTGGTGCATAATTTTATTTCACAACCACAGAAAACTGTGCATCGTGATTATCATTCGCGCAATTTAATGGTACTGAATGATGGCACACTAGGTGTGATAGATTTTCAAGATGCGATGAAAGGGCCCATTACCTATGATCTCGTTTCCTTATTGAAGGATTGTTACATTACTTGGCCAAGTATTGAAGTCAATCGTTTAGTAAATCATTTTTTTGAAAAATATGTTAAAGATGAAATTTCTTCTTCTGTTGATTTCGTACAATTTTTACAGTGGTTTGATTGGGTAGGTTTACAGCGGCATTTAAAAGTGTTAGGCATTTTTTCACGTCTCAAATTGCGTGACAACAAGCCACACTACCTTCAGCATTTGCCGCGTATTATGCAATATGTGCTAGCTGTGACGAGTAAATATGCTGCTTTTGCTGACTTTCACGATTATTTGCAAGCAGAAGTATTGCCCGCCATGCTAGCAGTAATGCAAGAACAAAATATTGGCTCCAAGTCAAAGGTGGCCTAATGATGCGAGCAATGATTTTAGCAGCCGGCCGAGGAAATCGTTTACGACCTCTTACTGATCATTGTCCTAAGCCTTTAATTCAAGTGCAATCGAAGCCATTGATTGTGTATCATTTAGAAAATCTTTCCAAAGCCGGTGTAACACAAGTTGTTATCAATTTAAGATATTTAGGGGAACAGATTTTAGCCTATTTAGGTGATGGAAAAAAATGGGGAATGCAGATCACCTATTCATCTGAAGCAAAAGAGTTAGAAGTGGGAGGCGGCATTTTTAATGCATTACCACTTTTAGGAAAAGATCCCTTCCTTCTTGTCAATGGCGATATTTGGACTGATTATCCTTTTGTAAAGTTACCCTCTCATCCTAAAGGGTTGGCGCATTTAGTGTTGGTTGATAATCCATTACATAATCCAGAAGGAGATTTTTCTCTAAATAAAGAGGGTCAATTATCTCGCGAGCCTTACCAGAAACTGACATATTCTGGACTGTCTGTTTTGCATCCAGCGCTTTTTAGTGACTGCGTTGAAGGTACTTCGTTTCGTTTAGCGCCTTTGTTGGATAAAGCGGCGGCAAAGCAGGCATTGTATGGAGAACATTATCACGGCGAATGGACTGATGTAGGCACCATCGAAAGATTGCAAGAATTGGAAAAAAAACTCGCTTCAAAGTTAATAGAAAGTAAGATGTTTTAGTAATGTATATTTTTGGTAAAATTTTTGGTGCTGTTTTTGGTGCCTTAGTCTATGGTCCTCTGGGCTTTATCGTCGGGATAGGGGTAGGGCATCTGTTTGATAAAGGATTAGCCTTAAATGTTCGCTTATCAGGCCCTGATGTCGCCTTAGCTAAAAAAGTATTTTTTAAAACGACATTTATGGTAATGGGCTATATTGCAAAAGTAGATGGCAGGGTAAGTGAAAAAGAAATTCAAGCTGCCAGAGAAACAATGGCACATCTACAGTTAACACAAGAACAAAAACTAACAGCTATTGAGAATTTTAATCTCGGTAAGTCTCCACAATTTAGTTTTACCTCTACAATGGATAACTTTATCAAATATTGTGGTCACCACCCACAATTGGTGCAGCTTTTTGTAGAAATTCAAATTCAAGCTGCACTGGTAGATGGTGTACAGAATCGTCTTAAACGCCAAGTGTTGGAAATGTTGTGTGACAAATTACATATTTCTCATACGGTGCTCTATCAAATGGAATCTCATTTTCAAGCTGAACAACCTCAAGCTTATAGACGTACTCAGCCACCTCCGCCACCACCTAGTCCACAAGATGAATTAGCAACTTCATATAAGTTGCTTGGTGTGACAGATAATTCGACACCGCAGCAAATTAAAAAGGCCTATAGGCAATTAATGAGCCAGCATCATCCTGATAAATTGGTTGCTAAAGGGTTGCCTAACGAAATGATTAAATTAGCAACTGAAAAAACGCAGCGTATTCAAAAGGCTTATGAAATAGTTTGTCGCTCTAGAGGGATTAAATAGTCGTTTTTGCCCTCCCCCGTTTACGGGAGAGGGCTAGAGTGAGGTAAAAAATCAAGCAACTTCTTGTTTTGATGCGTTAACATGTTCTGCTTTTTGTCTTGCATCGTTCCATAAATCAATCGCTTTTTGATAACTTGTTGCAACCGCCGCGATCAAAGATTGATCATCAATGCGGCGAGCAAACCATTGCTCTAACGATTGTTGGAAAATGCTTCTACCAATGACAAAGCCCTTGCAGAAAACTTGTTTGCAAGCGAAGTCGAACATTAAGGGTAGCTGCTCTAGTGTAGCAAGATGGCCTAGAATCATGACGCCTTGACAATAGCGATCATTATCATTGATTACACGGGTAATACTATCCCAACTGCGTTGATCTCGGGGCGGCATAATTTGCCACCAGTCTGGATAAATGCCAATCTCATAAAATCGCTGCATAATATGGGAAATCGTACTTGCCGTACTTAAACTTGCTGCAGGTGGAATGAGCTCAATGAAGAGCTCATGATGCATCGCTCGACAAGCACGATGCAAAAGATTTACCGTAGCCTCTTGCTGTCCTCGTAACACATAGCGATCATCAGGGTGATAAATGAGAGAAATTTTGGCAGCATGATTTTGCGGCCAATGCAGCATCATATGAGAGAGATCGGGATCGCCTTTAAAACGTAAAGGAATTTCGCCAGGAGATTCTAATGAGCGCATAATGGTATGTTCTTGAGGGAATAATTCTAGAATATGGGGTTGAATATCATCGTCGCTGATGATGCTTGAATAAGGCGTATTGGCGGCAATATCTTTTAAACCTAGCGCAACTAAGTTTTTAGCGTGATGGATAATGGTTTCATCGGCATTAAAAGGCTGAGCGATTTTTTGCCATTGTTGATGGTAGCCAAAATTAAAGGCTAAAAGTTGTTCCTGACGTGCAACATGAGTAGAGGCATAGTGAATATGAGAAAAATGAGGTGCTTCTAGCATTTGTGTGACAATCTTATTTTGATCTGATAAATAAGTCATGAGTTCATCATGACTAGGAAGATCCGGCGTGCTATCGTGTCTGGATTGTGTAATGATTTTACTGGCCATCGCGAATTCGCAGCATTTTTCTAAAGGGTACTTTTCTAACCAGCCATATAAAAAGCTTGAGATGAATGCATTTTTTGCAGCGTAATTATAGTGATTGTTCACCTTAAACCCCGTATGAGAAACTGTGTTGTACCAGGGGGTTGGGATCTGATCATTGATGACAAAGCCGCCTTGTTCTGTGTTAATCACTAAAGTAGCATTGGTTAATGTGCGTAAATGTTTTAGTGCTGAATGGGTATTTAAAATCCCTGTTGCCGTTTGAAAATCATCTTCATGTCCAATAATGATGTCGCATAATGGCAAGACAGTTTGTAATGTTGTTGTAATGTCTTTTGCAGCGATATCTGAAGGAAAATGATCTAATGCTAGTACAATTTTAACATGATTTTCGTTCGCACTTATCATTGCTTTACGTGAAATATGATTCATATTTTCAATGAAAAAATTCATAGCACTGATAAGTAGAGTACTATTTTTGTTAATAAGAGATGAATCAATATCATTTCGCAGTAATGCGTGCGCATTAGGATAAAAAATTGTTGGGAAAATATTTTTGCTTTGGGTGCCACGTAGGATTAAAGGCGTTTGAAAGCCAGAGAATTTTTTCACTTGGGTGACATCAATCATTTCTTTTTGCAAAGTATTAATAACGAACTGCCCCATTTCATCTTCACCCACTTGGGAAATAAGGCTTGTGCGTAATCCCAAGCGTGCACATCCAATTGCTATAGAAGCTGAACTGCCGCCGACGGTTTTTTTAAAGGAAAGCATTTCTTTAAGCGAAGAGCCTATTTGTTCGCCATAAAGTTCGATGAACGGTTGCCCTAAAATAACAATATCATTTGTCGACGATTGTTTTTTCATATCTTGCGTCCCTGTCAGCATTTTTAATTTTGCAATCCAACTTGGTAACTAATCGTCACCTTTGAATATGAGTATAGTGGGCTTGTCTTTCACGCACACAATATAGTTTTCGCTTATGAAGCGGAGGCCTTCACTGCTTTCAACCCTCATGTACTTTTATGTACTTCCGGTCGTCTTCGCAAATGTTAGTAAATGAGGTTCAACGTCGCATTCAGCATAGGTGGATTGCCAGAAGCTTTGCACCCACCTGAAACTCAGGTGCTGTGACTACATTATCAAACACTAAATAGAGAAGGGTGGGCAACTTAGGAAAAAAGCTGTTTATGCATATTGTATCAGCAGCATCTCTTAAGATGCTGAAAAATTGAGGAAAATTTTTATTTTATTTAGAATGATTTTTGCTCGTATCCAAGGGGAGAATCATGATTTTCCCCTTGGGAGGATACTGTGATGCTTTGCATCTTAGTCTTCGCCCATGACTTTTCGGTGGCGTTGTCTTCGCTATCTCGCAATCCTCATGTACTTTTATGTACACTCCGGCCCACCTTCGCAAATGCTTCGGCGGGTCTTAGTAATGAGGTCACGCCGTAGCCTTTAGGCATCATAGGCGGATTGCTCGAGGCTCGACGCCTACCGGAAACCTCATATGCTGTGACTATAAGTGAGGATTAAACAGTTGCTAACCACTCTTGCAGAGATTGGCTTTGACGTTCCATGTATTGTGGTTCTTTAAACGTCAGCGTTAATAAGTTCATACCTTGAATAGCCGCAAGGTAATAGGTTGCTAATTGGGATGAACGTTCACCTTTGCCCATTTCGCGGAACTGTGTTTCTACCCACTTAAGAATGTCAGCCATGAGTTTTGAAGCTGCATTGGCAAGAATACCACCTTGTTTGCCCAATTCTTGGCAGAGACTGCCGATAACACAGCCAAAACGCGCTAAAGTTTCTGATTGCGCATTGTTATGTTGCAACAAAGCAGTTAAACGTTGCTTAATGTCAGGAATTTGTTCCCATTGTTGGAAAAGATTACGCCATTCTGTCATACGTTTATGCAGAACAGCATCCATGATCGCTTCTTTCGTTTTGAAATAATAATAAACATTTCCCAAAGGAACATCAGCTAATTTAGCAATGTCAGCGAGTGTAGTAGTATGGAAAGTTTGTTCGTAAATTAATTTATCAGCCGCTTGGATTAAGCGCTCCCGTTTGTCATTTCTGATTGCTCTTGGCATATCTATCTCCCTTTACTTCAAAATATATTTTTCGCCCTTGCGTTCCCTTGCGGGATTGCGTAATTTTTTCCACCTCGCCAAGTGAGCGGCGAAGCTTGGTGGATTTATAGAACCATTAGCTGTAAGTTGCAGTCGAAGCTAACTTAGTTAAACGAGAAAGGCTGGAATATTAACATAAGTTGCCTTGCTTGTCATAGCCATTTTTTTAATTTTACTGAGGGTACATGAGGCCAACTGGGTTAGCAAAATTTTCTAATTCAGAGTGGAATTCCTGGATATCCGAGTTAAACTAAAATCAAACTCTTTCGATCTTCAAGGATGAGAAGAAGGTGTTTTTAAACATCTGTAAATCAATTTTTGTAGTTAGCTTACTTCTGGTGGCCTGCCCAACTCAAGCTGCATTAGGAATTGCATTTGGGAGTGGACAAGGTATTGAAGATATCAAGCCCTATCGTCTTGCTGTTTCATGGGACTTTGGTGCTATCTGGCGTGCCCATGAATTGTGGGGACTCAATGCAGTATGGGAGAGTAGCATTGCTCATTGGAATGGCCCACAGCGAGCTAATTTAGGACCAGATAGAGCAACCGATCTTAACGCAGCAACATCAGGGCCAATGTTGCGATGGCAAAGACAGCAACCCATGCATGGGAGTCGGATCATTCCATATGCCGAGTTAGGGGTTGGACTTTCTTGGCTTTCTGAAACAGAAATTCAAGGACGCATTCTTTCTTTGCATTTTCAATTTGAAGATAAATTTGGTTTAGGAATGCGCTTTGGCAAGAAACAGCAATACGATTTTGCGCTCAGAGCTTATCATTATTCAAATTGTTCAATTAAAAGACCCAATAGCGGTGTTAATTTAGCAATGGCAAGCTTTGGCGTATGGTTCCCTAAAGATGTCTTTTAAGTGATTTTTTATTCGTCAATGATTTGAATATCCTCCTATTTTTATTTGCACGAAAAAACACCTGAAGGTAGACTCTCAGTCATCAATTAATTTTAAAGAAAATATTATGCAAAAATATGCTATTGCACCTTCTATCCTTTCTGCCGATTTTGCACGACTTGGCGAGGAAGTTAACGCCGTATTAAATGCTGGCGCCGATATTATTCATTTTGATGTGATGGACAATCATTATGTGCCTAATTTGACGATAGGCCCCTTAGTATGTGAAGCACTGCGTAAGCATGGTATTACGCATCCGATTGATGTCCATTTGATGGTGCAGCCGGTAGACTCCTTGATTACCATGTTTGCCAAAGCGGGAGCCACTTATATTACCTTTCATCCTGAGGCGAGTGCTCATGTCGATCGTAGCTTGCAGTTGATTCGGGATTTAGGATGCAAAGCTGGACTTGTTTTTAATCCTGCCACCCCTTTATCTGTTTTGCCACATGTGATGGATAAGTTGGATATGATCCTACTCATGTCAGTCAATCCAGGTTTTGGTGGACAAAAATTTATTCCCAATGCGTTAAATAAAATCAAAGAAGCGAGAGCGCTCATTGATAATAGTGGTTTACCCATTCGTTTAGAAATAGATGGTGGGGTAAAGCTAGAAAATATCGGCGAAATAGCAGCCGCCGGCGCCGATACCTTTGTTGCGGGTTCAGCTATATTTGAAAGCAAAGATTATGTGAAAACGATACAAGCGATGAAAGAGGCAATTAACAAGGCGACAACAAGTTGAGATAAATTTTAATCCTGTTATGCAAGCTTTGCTTGCATAACACTAGCATGGGTTAGAGTGAAAAAATGGAATTAAATAGAGCAAGGATTGTCGATGAAAATTTTCAACGGCGGGTACTAGCCAAAGATTTCCCTCCAGCTAAAAGTACGACCTTGCCGCAAGATGTTGGCCTTTCACGAGAAGCATTTCTTGAATTATTTAAAGCCCAACTAATTAGCAGACATCTCGATTTATTAGCGAGAATATTGCGAGAAAAAAATCTAGGTTTTTATACGATTGGTAGCAGTGGGCATGAAGGGAATGCTGCTATTGCCAGCGCCTTTAGAAAAGATGATATGGCATTTTTGCACTATCGAAGTGGTGCTTTTGTGATTGCACGTGCCCAATATGATCCTGATATTGATATCACCTATGAACAAATTCTTTCATTGGTTGCTTCAAGTGAAGATCCCATTAGCGGAGGACGTCACAAAGTGTTTGGCAGCGTTCCTTTATGGATCCCGCCACAAACTAGTACCATTGCATCACATCTACCAAAAGCATTAGGTGCAGCATTATCAATTACTCAAGCTAAACGGGTGAAGCATCCTTATATTAAATTGAGACATGATAGCGTTGTGCTTTGTAGTTTTGGTGATGCTTCTATCAACCATTCAACTGCACAAGGTGCATTCAATGCAGCGCAATGGATAATGAAAGCAGGCTTTCCCTTGCCTTTGGTGTGGATCTGTGAAGATAATGAGATTGGAATATCGGTACAAACGCCACCTAATTGGGTAGAAAAAGTCTTGCGTCGTTATGACGATATTCATTATATTTTTTGCGATGGGCGTAATATCGCTGATGTTTATAAAGCGGCTAAAGAGGCTGAAAATCTTGCTCGAAAAAAAGGAAAACCTGTTTTCTTGCACATGAAGACAGTGCGTTTACTAGGGCATGCAGGCTCTGATATCGAATTCCATTATCATTCTCTTGCAGAAATAGAAAGCGCAGAAAATGATGATCCTTTGTTGCATTCTGCTAGAACGATTTGCTTGGCGAATTGGTTAACACCGCAACAAGTTGTGGCAACTTATGAATCGGTTAGGGAAAACATTCTCAAATCATCTGAGCGAGCACTTGCAACATCAAGGCTCAAAACCAAGGAAGAAATTATGTCTTCCATTATTCCGCCCAAAAAGAATATTGAAGAGCCATTGCTTCTTAAAGATAAAGAGCACAAGGCAATATTGCCTGGCAGAACCATGGCTCAATGTATCAACATGGCATTGACAGATATTTTATTACAATATCCAAATACTTTAGTGTTTGGTGAAGATGTTGGTAAAAAGGGCGGGGTATATCGTATTACTGCTGATCTACAGCAAAAATTTGGACAGTCTAGGGTATTTGATACATTATTGGATGAACAAACGATTTTAGGCGTGTCGCTTGGATTAGCACATAATGGATTCCTTCCTATTCCTGAAATTCAATTCTTGGCCTACATACATAATGCGATAGATCAGATTCGTGGTGAAGCAGCAACATTATCCTTTTTTTCCAAAGGACAATACACCAACCCCATGGTGGTACGGATCCCAAGTTTAGGCTATCAAAAAGGTTTTGGCGGTCACTTTCATAATGACAATGCTATTGGTTTTTTGAGAGAGATCCCCGGAATTGTGATTGCCGTGCCGTCAACACCAAGGGATGCAGCTCTTCTCCTACGTCAATGCGTTAGATTAGCATTTAAAGAGCAACGGGTGGTTATTTTTCTTGAACCGATTGCGCTTTACATGACAAAAGATTTATTCAATGCAGGAGATGGTTTGGCTTTAAATACATATCCTGATATATCTGAGAGTTTACCTTTTGGTGAAATGGGTATTGAAGAAGAGAGCATTAGTGATACGGTTATCATTAGCTATGGTAATGGTATGCATTTATCAAGACAAGCCGCTTCCATTCTTAAACAGCAATATAAAGTGCATGTTAAGTTAATTGATTTGCGATGGTTAGCACCTCTTAATACTGAAATGCTTGCTCGAGAGATCCAAAGCAAGTCTAAGATCCTTATTGTAGATGAAGGTCGTCGAACAGGCTCCTTAAGTGAGACGTTAACAACTTGGATAATAGAAAATATTTTCCCTTTGCCCAAAATTTCTCGTCTTACTGGAGAGGATTGTTTTGTACCTTTAGGCACTGCTTGGGAAGCAATATTGCCTAGCTGTGATAATATTGTTGAAAGTATTTTAGCACTGACTGAAAAGCGTTGAAGGATATTTCCATGGAAGATTTATTTTGTTTGGATGAACAATTAACTACCGAAGAAAAACTCATGCGTGATTCTGTACGTCGTTTTGTCGATGAAGATGTCTTGCCATCGATTGCGACGCATTACGAAAATGCAGTATTTCCTAGAGAACTTATAGAGAAAGTAGCACAGTTAGGTTTGCTGGGTATGGTGTTGCCTCAAACTTATGGTGGACTTGAAGCCAGTCAGGTCGCATATGGGCTCGTTTGCCAAGAACTAGAACGAGGTGATAGTGGATTGAGGAGTTTTGTGTCAGTGCAGAGCTCATTATGCATGTATCCCATTTTTGCCTATGGTACTTCGGAGCAAAAACTACGTTTTTTACCTGATATGGCAAAAGGACGGTTGATAGGTTGTTTTGGACTTACTGAGCCTGATGCAGGTTCTGATCCTGCCAGTATGAAAACACGAGCAATAAAAGTAAAAGGTGGTTGGCGCTTAAATGGAGCGAAAATGTGGATTACCAATGCCACGATAGCAGATTTAGCTATTGTATGGGCCAAAGAAGAAGACGGCAGTATACGTGGATTCATTGTTGAGCGTGATTTTAAGGGGTTTCAAACTAACGAAATTAAGCATAAGCTATCATTGCGAGCTTCAATTACAGGAGAGATTGTACTAGAAGATTGTTTTGTCCCCGAGCAAAATTATCTTCCTGGAACTGAAAAGGGATTGACTGCAGCATTAGGTTGTTTGACCAAAGCACGTTATGGTATTGCTTGGGGAGCCATGGGAGCCGCGCAAGCGTGTTACGAAAGTGCATTACAATATGCAAAGGAACGCATCCAATTTAATAAACCCATCGCAAGTTTTCAAATGATCCAATCTGACTTAGTCGATATGTATACTGAAATTATCAAAGCACAAGCATTAAATTTGCAGTTAGGGCGTTTACATGATCAAGAGCGTGCAGGTTTTGTGATGGTTTCTCTTGCCAAGATGAACGCTTGTCGCGAAGCACTTAACATTGCACGAAAAGCACGCAATATTTTAGGCGCTAATGGGATCAGTCTTGAATATCATGTCATTCGTCATATGAATAATTTAGAATCCGTTTTTACCTACGAAGGAACAGATAATATGCACCACCTGATTGTGGGTAAGCATATTACGGGGATCAGTGCCTTTGGTTGAAAGGGATCAAAGCACGCTTTTGTTTTACAGGTTCTTCTATGTCTTCATCAAACTTATGTGCTTGAATGATAGGTTGAAGAACCTGCACTTTCTGAATTTTTGTTCAGAAAGAGATTAAACTATCTTACACGTCGGCGTTTTGAGGGGGCAATCGAATCATTGGAAAAAGATTGAACGCCATTTTTGATCCCGTCAAATGTTTGTTCAAGAAATTTAACCCAGTCGCGACCTGCTTGTAAATTTAATTGATACATTGGCGTCACTGCATAATGCTTGGTAAGACGTAAACCTGGCACAATTTGCTCAAGCTTTTTTTCCATGGATGCTTTTTCTTCTGATCCTGAATGTCGTGGGCTTTGTAATTTGTCTTTCTCTTTGCGAGGAGATAAAGTTTTTGCCTCATCACGAGGAGAAGTGGGAAGCTTTTTCATTTCTTCTAATACCCTATGCTCTGTTAAAAATGTTGTTGTAGATTTGGTTGTGGACGAGTTTGCTGGTTGTTGGACTGATGGGGTTAGTTCCACCTTTTCTTGAAGATCAGCTTGTGCCAAAGGCTTCTGGACTTGAGAAATAGAGGTAATCGGTTTTTTTTCCTCAACTTTCTTTTTATGATGATGATGTTTTTGAAGTGTCGGTGTTTTGGTTTCTTTCAGGAGAAGTTTTGGCACAGGACTACTACTCGTTTGCGTTGAAGAGGGGTTATTGGATGGGGTTGTTGTTAATTCAGTTTTCCCGCCTTTCTTGGTTTTGTGCGTACTAGTTCCTTTTTTATGGGGATGTAAGATTTTTTCCAGTAATCGGCCAGGGAATGATTTAGTTTTTTTGGTAGAGGGGGCATTCTGATTGCTCGAGGCGGATCCTTGTAAACTCATGTATTCATTCTCCTTTTCGATGATTAGGAGTGATGGTATCTCGAAATCACTCTAAAAGAAACGGTATGTAGTTTTGGTACATGGTCTACTCGACTAATTGAGTAAGGGGATAAAGAGCCTCTCCAAGAGAGGCTCTTTTGATTCACTCTGTGCTTTGTGAATTAGGCTCCATTTTTTGCTCAGTAGCCTTTTTCAGGGGACGCTTTCCAACTACTACACGAAAATCTAGTGTTTCTCCATTTCGCACCACTGAAATGGGGTAAGCCGTATCAGGTTTGAGTTTTGCAGTATCACTTAAGATAGCGGCAGGATCGGTTGTAGGCTTGTTGTTAATACTAATAATGATATCGCCGGGTCTAAGACCTGCGTTAAACGCAGGACCGCCACGAATAACGCCCGCAATGACCGCACCATCACCTTTGGGGTAATTAAGAGATTTACGCGCATCCTCAGTCAATTTTGCAACAGAGATCCCAAGCCAACCACGGGTGACATGACCTTGATCGATGAGTTCACTCATGACATCTTTGGCAAGACTGATTGGAATGGCAAAACCAATTCCTTGAAAGCCGCCATTACGAGTATATATCGCATTATTGATGCCAATAAGATTACCATTAGCGTCAATCAGGGCACCGCCAGAATTACCTGGATTAATAGCGGCATCTGTTTGAATGAAGTTTTCAAAGGTGCTTATGCCAAGATCTGTGCGGTGGGTTGCACTTACAATACCATGTGTCACTGTTTGGCCGACACCAAAAGGATTGCCAATAGCAAATACCAGATCGCCTACGCGAAGCGCATCTGAATTGCCCATCGCAATAACGGATAAATCTGGCAATGTAATTTTCAATATAGCGAGATCTGTTTCAGGATCAGAGCCTATCACCTTTGCCTTGGTAGAACGGCCATCGGGTAATTTAACAGTGATATCATTAGCATCATTAATGACATGATTATTCGTTAAGATATAACCATCTTTGGTGACTATAACACCAGAACCTATACCAGATTGTACCTCAGGAGGAAGTTGGTTACGCAGATCGCCAAAGAAATAGCGAAATACGGGATCCCTAGCCAGCGCATTCTGATCAGTTGGAATTTGCTTTGTTGAATGGATACTAACAACTGTTGGTGTCGCACGAGCAATCGCTTCTGCAAACGAACCAGGCGGTGTTTCATATTTGATAGGTTCATTGGCTTTTTGGAATTTCGGCATCGCATGGCTTGCACCCCAAAAACCTATTTTTGCGAGAATAATTGGTGAAATGGTTGCAATAGCAAAAAAGACGATAAAAATCTTTATTTGTTTTAAAAAAAAGGATTTCTTTAACATATTCTTCACCCTGTCGTTTAGAACGTCAACGCCTCTTTTTGGCTAATTTTATGTTAACAATTGCCTCAAAAAATGCTGATTTACCAAGGTAAGCTCCGCTTTTTTCGATAATTTTTAACATAAACATATCACAAATAGAATCGTTTTCTGCGATTTTCAAATCGAGCTGAATAGAAACAAAAGAATTTATTATGCCTTTAAGGGGCTAATGTGTGCAATGGCGGCCCCCGTGTGGTCAGGCTGTCCGACCAGTTTTAATCGCTTTAGATGCAAGATTTGCTCGAAGAATAACTTGAATGGGGGTATAATGCCGCCACTGCCAACCCTAAGGCATTGTTTATAGTTTGAGAAACAAGGGTGGATGAGAACATTGAAGAAGCTAAAACTCCATGGTTTTAATAATTTAACCAAGAATTTAAGTTTTAATATTTATGATATCTGTTATGCCAAAACTGCGCAGCAGAGAAAAGACTACATCGAGTACATTGATGAAGCCTATAATGCTAAGCGGCTAACTGAGATCCTGACAGAAGTGACGAATATTATAGGCGCTTATATCTTGAATGTGGCCCATCAAGATTATGATCCCCAAGGGGCAAGCGTAACAATGTTGATTGCTGAAGAGCCTGTTGAGAAGCCATGCGTTCAGACGGAATCTCCAGGACCGCTTCCTCAAAGCGTTGTTGCACATCTTGATAAAAGTCATATTGCAGTGCATACCTATCCTGAAAGTCATCCAGATAATGGTATTTGTACTTTTAGGGCTGATATCGACGTATCAACCTGTGGTGTGATTTCACCGCTCAAAGCACTGAATTTTCTCATTCATATGTTTGAATCTGATATCGTGACTGTGGATTATCGTGTGCGCGGTTTTACACGAGATATTAATGGTGAAAAGCTTTTCATTGATCATAGCATTCATTCTATTCAAAATTACTTCACCAAAGAATCGTCTGATGCTTATGAAATGATAGACGTCAATGTTTATCAAGAAAATATTTTTCATACCAAAATGTTATTAAAAGAATTTGATCTAGATAACTACTTGTTTGGTGTGAAAAAAGGTGATCTTTCAGAAAAAGAAGCTGCAACAATTCGTGGTCAGCTCAAACGTGAAATGTTGGAAATATTTTACGGTCGCAATTTGCCTCGTGAATCTAAAGAAGTTTGAAGCTCAAGAGGGTGAAGGCAGATATGTCTTCACCCGGTTTTGTCAAATGAAGTGACGATTCAAAGCAAGCAACAACGTCTACTTATCATCAACAAGACTTAATCCAGGTTTTTCATCGTCGTCTTTTTTATTGGTAGGCACTGGTGGGGATTTGGGATTATTTTTTTCTGGATGATCCGGATCTTCTAATTGTAGTTCTTCAGTATGTACTTCCGGAGCCGATTTGTTTGAAGCATTGATTTTCAATCTCAGGTTATTTCTTGAATCAGCATTGCGTAATGCCTCTTCTAGGGAAATTTTCCCCTCAAAATAAAGTTTTTCCAATGATTGATCGAAAGTTTGCATTCCTAAGTTAATAGACTTCTCCATGGTTTCTTTTATCTCATCAAACTCTCCTCGTCTGATTAACGAAAGAATAAGAGGGGTTCCCAGTAAGATTTCTACTGCAGCAACCCTTTTTCCATCTAACGTGGGAATAAGACGTTGTGAAACAATGGCTTTGATATTAAAAGAAAGATCTAATAAAAGTTGATTTCTTTTCTCTTCTGGAAAAAAATTGATAATGCGATCGAAGGCTTGGTTTGCATTGTTGGCATGCAATGTTGAAAGACAAAGATGTCCAGTTTCCGCAAAAGAAATAGCATGTTCCATGGTCTCTCGAGAGCGGATTTCGCCGATGAGGATAACATCAGGTGCTTGGCGCAATGTGTTTTTGAGTGCTTTCCTATAGCTGTGTGTATCCATCCCTACTTCGCGTTGATTGATAATAGATTTCTTGTGTGGATGAACAAACTCAATGGGATCTTCAATGGTAATGATATGGCCTGCACTATTTTCATTGCGATGATTAATTAATGCCGCTAAAGTTGTCGATTTACCCGAACCTGTTGCGCCGACAATTAAAATGAGTCCTCTTTTTTCCATAATAATGTCTGGCATAATGCTGGGTAATTTAAGAGAGGCTAATGTAGGAATTTCTGTTTGAATAAGGCGGATAACCATCGCTACATCGGCTCGCTGCATGAACACGCTCACACGAAACCGTCCCAGATCAGGATCCGCTAAGGCTAAACTCATCTCTAATTTTTTTTCAAATTCGGCAATTTTTTCTTTGTCCATTGTTTCATAAGCGAGCGCTTTAATTTCATCTCGAGTAAGCGGTATATCATTCAGCGGTAACATTTTCCCATAGGCTTTCACAGACGCAGGCGCCCCTGTGGTAAAAAACAGATCAGAAGCGTTATAATCTTTCATGATAGAAAGATATTTTTTTAGCTCCATTGTAGCCTCAAGAAAAAATGAAGGTATTGCTATAATTATTAGGCCGATTATATTAATTTGCTAACTTTTTATGGCAAAATCTGGTTTAAACGTCAGTCATAAGAGTTTTCTCAAAGCGTGATTTTTCGTACAAGACTATAGGGCCACCATAGTAAATCAGTATGGAGCGTAAATAAGCGTTTTGAGCGATGGTAGGAGAATAAGTATGGATTTTGGTGTTGTAGTACTCTTAATAGTTGTTTTAGCCATTTTTGTCATTTTGATGGCCGTAAAGCAAGTCCCTCAAGGATATGAATGGACAGTAGAGCGTTTTGGGCGGTATGTACAGACATTAAGTCCAGGCCTATCTCTCATTGTTCCTTTTATTGACAAAATCGGAACAAAATTAAATATGATGGAACAGGTGATAGATATCCCTTCTCAGGAAATTATCACCAAAGATAATGCAATGGTAAAAGTAGATGGGATCTGCTTTTTCCAAGTCGTTGATGCGCCTAAAGCAGCCTATGAAGTGAGCGAATTGGACAGAGCACTTCGAGCGCTGACGATGACAAATATTCGTACAGTGTTAGGGTCAATGGCCTTAGATGAGGCTTTATCTAATCGTGATCACATTAATACAAAATTACTGGCTGTGGTAGATGAGGCAACCACGCCTTGGGGCGTGAAGGTGACACGTGTTGAGATTAAGGATATTAGCCCCCCCAAAGATTTAGTCAATGCCATGGCTGCGCAAATGAAGGCTGAGCGAGAAAAACGAGCCAAGGTATTGGAAGCAGAGGGGCATCGAGCGGCTGCAATATTAAAAGCTGAAGGAGACAAGCAGGCGGTTGTGTTAAATGCTGAAGGTCGTAAAGAAGCTGCATTTCGTGACGCTGAAGCGCGTGAAAGAACAGCTGCTGCCGAAGCAAAAGCAACTGATGTGCTCTCAGAATCATTGGCAAAAGGGAATATCAATGCACTCAATTATTTTGTGGCACAACGCTATGTAGATGCCTTAGGGAAGATTGCAAGTGCTGAAAATCAAAAATTAATATTAATGCCATTAGAAGCTGCAGGCGTTATTGGTTCAGTGGCAGGTATTGCAGAGATTGCCAAACAAAGTTTTGGCATGAAAGCAAAGGAATAACATAATGGATATCCTATTCTCAAAACTGGTGTTTTGGCATTGGTTTGCACTTGCTGTGATACTGGGCATTTTGGATGTTGCCACTGGTGCAAATTTTTTATTCGTTTGGTGCGGAATTTCTGCCGCTATCGTCGGCATATTAATGCTAATTATTCCTAATATGCTATGGGAATACCAACTTCTCATCTTTGGCATTGGGGTTATGGCAAGTTTGGTTGTATGGCGCCGATATTTGAAAAACCAACCCCAAACAGATAATCCCAATTTAAACCGACGTGCACAGCAATATGTGAATAGGATCTTTACACTTGATGAACCTATTGTGAATGGCAGAGGCAAGGTAAAGGTGGACGATTCCACTTGGCGCGTGGAAGGTGAAGATCTGCCCGTAGGTACTAAAGTACGTGTTGTGAGTGTGGATGGTGTGGTGTTAAAAGTTGAGAAAGCCTAGCATGCATGCTTTTCCCATTTTTTTTTTATGCTCCCGCCTACGCTTTATAGCTTCGGCGTGGCTGGTATTAGGCCTTGCCGTAGCTTTAGCGAAGGCAGGTTGTTGACTGCATCTCCTGTGACAGTCATGTACTAAATGTATACTCCTGTCATAAAAACAAAATGGTTTGAGCATGTATAGTCTTCGCTCATGAGTTTTCGGGGGTTGTCTTCTCCATAGAGAGCTCGACGCTTACCCAAAAAATCATGAGTTGTGGCTGCATTTCTGTTTGTATTTGAAAAATAAATTAGTTTGAGTTCATATGGATATTGCATTTCACAGTCAGGATTTGCAGGAGTTGCTGGATAATTTTCTTCATACATTGCCCGGATCCATGCAAAAACCTTTGTTAAGACATTGGCAACAGTATTGTCTGGCCGCGGAACAAATTCAATACGCTATTCCTACGGATACAGCATTTCTTCATGCCTTTTGGAAGGTAATGGCGCTAAGCGATTATTGCGCGCAGGTTTTTTGTACAAATGTAGAATATCCTCATGAATTTTACCAGCAGGCCTTTAATCGTTCCTATTCCCATCAAGATTTTCGTATAGAGTGGAGCGCTTTTGCACAAGCTGTCACTGATGAAAGCAGTCTTATGCAGAATTTGCGTCGATTTCGCCATAAAGCTATTTCTCGTATTATTTGGCGTGAACTTCTTTCGCTTTGCACTTTTGCTCAACACTTGGAAGAATTGTCTGCGTTAGCAGATGTGTGTGTACAACTTACCGTGGATTATCTTTATCAGCAGTTAATTCAGGAATGGGGGATCCCTTGTAATGAAAAAAATGAGGGGCAACATTTTGTTGTTTTGGCTGTAGGTAAATTAGGCGCCAGCGAATTAAATTTATCTTCTGATATTGATTTAATTTTTACCTATCCAGAAGAGGGCATGACGCAACATCAGTCAGTGCGTAAAACCAATGATGCTTTCTTTACAAGAATAGGGCAGCAGCTAATTAAAGTTTTGACTGAGATCACGGCAGATGGTTTCGTTTATCGGGTCGATATGCGCCTTAGACCACACGGTAAAAGTGGCAAGTTAGTAATGAACTTTGATGCACTGGAAAATTACTACCAATATCATGGTCGTGAATGGGAAAGGTATGCACTGATTAAAGCTCGTCCTATTACGGGAACCGAAGAAGAGGGGAAACACTTACTTTCATTGTTACAACCCTTTGTTTATCGAAGATATTTAGATTATGGTGCTTTTGATGCTCTACGAGAAATGCGAGAGCTTGTTGCCAATGAGGTTAAGCGTCGTCGCATCAAAAAAGATCTGAAACAGGGACCAGGCGGGATCCGCCAAATTGAGTTTTTAGTGCAAGCATTTCAATTAATCAGAGGGGGGCAAAATCCACAATTTCAGCATCGTCAATTGATGATCATTTTGGCACGTTTAGCCAAATCAGGATATCTTGCTGAAAACGTTTGTAATGAATTAGAAAAGGCGTATCTCTTTTTGCGTCGGTGTGAGCATGTTATTCAGATGATGCATGATAGCCAGACACATCAATTACCTCGCGATCCGACTGATCGATCGCGGCTGTATTATGCTATGAATTATCAAAATTGGACAGCATTACAAAAAGAACTAAAAATACATACTGCGCGTGTCTTAAAACATTTTGATATGATATCCGCAACACCCAATTCATTTGTGAAAGAAGTAGAAGGCTCCTATGCTCTTGAACAGATTTTGGTATGGTCAAAACTCGAAGATGTTGAAACGCTTAAAACTTTAGAGAAAATTGGCTACAAACAAGCCGCAGAAGTGGAAGCGCAATTATTGCAATTTAAGAATGGCAGATTATGTCAAGGGCTTAAAAAACATGCCAGAGAGCGCCTAGATAAAATTATGCCGCTTCTCATTATTATGCTGGCAAAAAAGAAATCTCCACTCGTGCTTTTAACGCGAATGTTACGTTTGATGCAGGCAATAGGACGACGTTCCGCTTACTTAGCATTGTTGCTTGAAAGACCGCAAGCCTTGTCTTATTTAATCAATATTGTAGAAAAGAGCGAATGGATTTTAGAGCAACTTTGTTCCTATCCGGTTCTGTTAGATGAGCTCCTTAGTCCTCCTAGGCTACATGATATTACCGATAAAGCTTTTTTAGCGAATGAATTAGAACAACGTCTCAATTGGTTGCCAACCAATGATTTAGAAGCGCAAATGGATCATTTACGTCAGTTTAAATTAGCTTGCTTTATGCACTTGGCCACTTTCGAAATGCTAACTGAATTATCCATAGACATCCCACTTGTTTTAAATGATATAACAGAAATTATTTTGGCAAAAATTTACGATCTCAGCTTGAATTTTATGATAACCCATTATCATCTTCGTGAAAGTGTAGAAGAAATAAAACAAAAGATCCCTTTTGGCATTATTGCTTATGGGAAATTGGGTGCCAGAGAGTTGAATTATGCTTCTGATTTGGATTTAGTGTTTCTATATAATGCTACGGATACAGATCTTATTATAGGACAAGAGAAGAATCTTACCTCCGCAGAGTTTAGCTTAAGACTTGCTCAGAGAATAATTCATATGCTGAGCACACATACTTCTTGCGGTACTTTATACGAAGTCGATGTGCGTTTAAGGCCTGGCGGTAGTGCAGGCTTACTGGTAAGTCCTTTTGATGCTTTTTCACGCTACTTACATCAAAATGCATGGACTTTTGAGCATCAAGCTATTGTTAAGGCACGGATGGTCATTGGTCCTAAAATATTTGAAGAAATCTTTGAAAAATTGCGCGCAACAATCCTTTGTTTAGCACGAGATGATGCAAGCTTACGTCATGACATAGTCACCATGCGTGATAAGTTACATGAGCACCATTTTGAGAGGAAAGATCAGCTTAAAATCACTAAAGGAGGATTGTCTGATATCGATTTTATAGTACAGTATCATGTTTTGCGCTTTGCAAGGATGTATCCATCGCTTTTATTAGAACGTAGTACATTGAAAATCATTCAGCAATTAATGCAAGATCAATTAATCGAATACGAAGATGGAGAATTACTCGTATCCGCCTATTCGTACTATCAATTCTTAGTGAGACGAAAGATTTTACAGCCAGAATTTGAATTAAATAGTTCGACTCACTTAATGCACTATTTGCAGTCAGTTTGTCTTATTTGGGATAAATTTTTTCAAAACGTCTGATATAAAAATATTTTTTCCATTGGCCTTTCCTTAACACAAATTTTCTGAGGTAACCTTAACATTTTTTGCGGTAGAGATAAATTATATTCGTAAGAAAACTAACAATGGTTATTTTTTAATAGATTGGGTATACTCTAGACTCGAAAGAAAAGCGAAGGAAGATTGACCGTGACAATGGCAGATAAAGAAGGCTTTATTTGGATGGATGGACAGTGGCTGAAATGGAAAGATGCCAATATCCATGTTTTAACTCACTCTCTTCATTATGGCATGGGAATTTATGAAGGATTGCGCGCCTATGCTACATTAAATGGCCCGGCGATTTTTCGTTTAGACGATCACACCGCGCGTTTCTTTCGCTCTGCTCATATTTTGAAAATGCAGATTCCCTTTGATAAAGAAACCTTGAATCAAGCTCAAAAGGAAGTGATTATCAAAAATGGCTTAAAGGCATGCTACATTCGTCCCATTTGTTTTTATGGTAGTGAGGGGATGGGGTTAAGAGCTGATAATTTGAAAGCACATGTCGCTATTGCAGCTTGGGAGTGGGGCGCCTACATGGGAGAAGAGAATTTAAAGCGTGGGATTAAAGTGCGAACCTCTTCTTATACACGCCATCATGTCAACATTATGATGACTAAGGCGAAAGCGACAGGCAATTATGTTAACTCGATGTTGGCCTTACAAGAGGCTCTTTCCAGTGGTGCAGATGAGGCATTGTTGCTAGATCCCGAAGGATATGTTGCCGAAGGAAGTGGTGAAAATTTCTTTTTGATCCGCAATGGCGTGTTGCATACCCCACAATTAACTTCCTGTTTAGAAGGGATCACTCGCGACACCATCATCACGCTGGCTAGAGAGTTGGGTATGACGGTGACTGAACGATCTATTACTCGAGATGAAGTTTATGTCGCTGATGAATGCTTCTTCACTGGGACTGCTGCTGAAGTGACCCCTATTCGCGAAGTTGATAGCCGCATTATTGGAAATGGTGGCCGAGGCCCGATTACCGAGAAATTGCAAACCCTCTTTTTTGATCATGTTTATGGTAGAGCGCATGATCATCAAGAATGGTTAACTTACGTCGCCTGATCTTGAATGAAGGCGGTCTTCTTATTTCTGTTGACCGCCTATTTCTTTCTCAGCAAACTTTCTAAAATAGCCTTGATGCCTCTTTAAAGGGTGGGAACACACTAAAGGGGAGTGTTACAATGGCGGCTTTAATGTAATGGGACATTAGGGCATGACAGCAAACAACGAAGGCATTCCTGCCAGCACAGAAAAACAATACGAAGTCACTTACCAAGATTTACCATTATCTTGTCCTATGCCCAAAATGACTTTATGGAACTCCCATCCTCGCGTGTATTTACCAATTGAAGAAACGGGTTTTGCTAAATGTCCTTACTGTGGTTCGTCTTTTACGTTGAAAGATTTTCATAAAGAGACCCATATATAACAGGATTTTGATTTTGCTAGCTTTTCCTGCTCTTTTTGAGATGAACGAGGTTAATGTTGTCAGATAAAACGCTCATTGTTGGACCCTCTTGGGTAGGGGATATGGTAATGGCGCAGGCCTTATTTAAGGCTATAAAAGCGCGCTACCCTAATACTATGATAGAGGTATTAGCTCCAGAGTGGAGTCGACCTTTAACTGAGCGAATGCCCGAAGTTTCAGCGAGCATTGCGATGCCATTAAAGCATGGCGAGATGAAATTAAAAACTCGTTACAAGTTAGGTAAGGAACTATCGTCGACACAATACCGGCGATGTTATGTTTTGCCAAACTCATTTAAATCTGCCCTTATTCCTTTTTGGGCCAAAGTGCCTCAACGAATAGGTTGGAGAGGAGAATGGCGATATGGATTATTAAATGATGTCCATGTTTTGGATAAGCAAAAGATGCCATTGATGGTCCAGCGTTATGTTGCCTTGGCTTATGATAAAAGCCAACCATTACCTCAAAAGTTGCCTAGACCAGCTCTCGTTGTGCGACAAGAAGAAGTGAATGCAGCACTTTTGCGTTATCAGTTATCTTCAGAACGTCCCATTATGGTGTTATGTCCTGGAGCAGAATTTGGACCCTCTAAGCGTTGGCCGGAGAGTCATTATGCAACGCTTGCTAATCATTATTTAGCACAAGGATGGCAAATTTGGATCTTAGGTTCAGCAAAAGATGCTGAGGTGGCAGGTGCTATCCAAGCGCAAACACAAGGACAATGCGTGGATTTAACGGGTCGTACGGCTTTGGGTGAAGCGATTGATCTGATGTCTTTGGCAAAGATAGTCGTCACTAATGATTCAGGATTGATGCACATAGCGGCTGCATTAAATATACCGCTTGTGGCAGTTTATGGTTCAACGGATCCTGGTTTTACGCCTCCCTTGAATGAAAATGTTGCGATTGTGAAAGAAAAAATAGCTTGTAGTCCTTGCTTTGAGCGGCTCTGTCCTTTAGGACATCATGAATGTATGCAGAAATTACCTGCAACAAAAGTTATTCAAGCAGTTGATATGTTGGTTAGTGTATGAAGCGTGTGTTACTTATTAAGATGTCCTCAATGGGAGATGTTATTCATACGCTTCCAGCGTTGACGGATGCACAACGTGTGTTTCCTGATATTCAATTTGATTGGGTGGTAGAGCCTGGTTTTGCTGAAATTCCACATTGGCATCCGGCAGTCAAAAATGTGCTACAGGCGAGTATCAGACGTTGGCGAAAAGATCCTTGGCAATCTTTCAAGCAAGGGGAATGGCAGACATTTCTTCGAAAGTTACGCTACACCACTTACGATGCCGTGATTGATGCGCAAGGATTAGTAAAAAGTGCATTAGTAACGAGATTTGCGAAGGGACCCACATACGGACTAGGTTATAAAAGTACCCGTGGAAAGCTTGTTAGTATTGCGTATCAGCATCCTTTTGATGTAGCACAAGATCAACATGCCGTTGAAAAAACGCGGCAATTATTTTCTCAAGTATTTCATTATCCGCATCCTAAAACAGCGCCAGATTATGGGATTGATAAGAAAAGACTCGCTGATATTTCTTATGGGGAAAATACGGTTATTTTTTTACATGGAACAACTTGGGTAACCAAGCATTGGCCGCAGCAGTATTGGCAAGAATTAGCTTATTTAGTGGTGCAACAAGGTTTACGTGTTTTGCTGCCTTGGGGAAATGATAAGGAATTGCAAAGAGCACAAAGTATACGGACATTTTGTCAGCAAAGAGGCGGATCAAACTTACCTGAAGTGTTACCAAAATTAACACTGGGAGAAATCACCAGCTTGCTGAGTAAGGCTAAAGGGATTGTTGGGGTTGATACAGGTTTTTCTCATATTGCAGCTGCAATGGCTGTACCAACAATTTCCTTATATGGACCAACAGATCCTGCGTTAATAGGAGCGTATGGTCCTAACCAACAACATTTAAAAGTGAATGCGCCTTGTGCCCCTTGCTTTGGGCGTGAATGTAAATTAGGAACCGATTTCGCAACCATACCGCCGTGTTTTGAAACGCTGCCGGCGGAAAAGGTATATCACGCCTTGATGAAGATAATACCGAAATCACATCAAATTAATTTTTTTGAACCTGCAGAAAAAGAGCAAAATGGCAGTGATACATAAATTTAATCATTTCGCTTTGGGGTGGGACAAGATAGGACAAGTAGCTGCAATCAGTTTAGCTTTTGTTATTCCTATCTCTACTGCGCTGACATCAATATTTGCAGGTCTGGTTCTGCTTTCATGGCTATTGGGACCTAACCAAACAGAGAAAAGGCGTATTTTGTGCCATCACCCCTTGGTTGGTTGGCTCTATCCTTTGGTGATATTGACGTTACTGGGGATCTTTTATTCGTCAGGCGATCCACAAAATATACGTCATAGCGTTGGGGATGGTTTGCGTTTATGTTTCATTCCTATTTTTATCTATTGCTATCAGTCCAAAGTAGTTTCTAAGGCAGCGCTTTGGGCTTTCGCTAGCGCAATGATCCTGACTCTAATATTGGCTTTCTTAAAAGTATATGCGGGACTACCTATAGGTTTGAAATATACTACCGGTGCCGTTTTTAAAAGCCATATTAAAACAAGCTATTTTATGGCGATAGCTGCTTTCTTTTTAGCATTTCAGCTTCCCTATGTCGCAAAACAGTATCGACTAATTTTATGCGTGATAATTTCTCTGATGATTTTCTATCTCTTATTTATGAGTGTTGGCAGAATAGGTTATATCACCTTGGTGGCCTGTCTATTAGCAATGGCGTGGCAAAAGAGCCGCGTTAAAGGATTGGTTGTTGCCAGTATGATGGCTGTTGTCATGGTGATAGGGGCTTATACCACTTCAAACGTATTTCATGACCGAATAAACCTATTAGCACAAGATTTAGATTTTTATCATCAAGGCGGTAGATTACTCGAATCTTCACTTGGGTCGCGAATACAATTTGCGCTGACCAGCACCTCATTATTATTTGAGCGTCCCTTTTTTGGTTGGGGAACTGGCGGTTTTGAAGCTGCCTATGCAAAGTTTCACGAAGGTGAAGCGACTTTATTTACAGATAATCCACACAACGAATATTTGCTCAAGGGGGTTGAGTTTGGTTTGGTAGGATTATGTTTCTTATTGCTGCTTTTTTATAAGCAATGGCGTCTTTCGACTCAAATTCCTATAGAGCTACGTGGGTTTTACCAAGGTGTTTTACTTACTTTTGTGATAGGATGCTTTTTAAATTCGTGGTTAAAAGATTCCGCTGAAGGATATTTCTTTTGTGTAATGACAGCAATTTGTTTTGCCGCTTTGCCGCTTTCGGTGCAGCCAAAGCTAGTGAAAGCAACGCTACATTAGGGACGTAATATATTATGTCTCAACCATCTATTTCAGTCATTGTCACGACTTATAACTGGCCTGAAGCGCTGGCAAAGGTTCTTGCTGGACTAAAGCGGCAGCAATATAAGCGTATGGAAGTTATTATTGCAGATGATGGCTCGACCGATGCGACTGCAGAAGTGATACGCCATTACAGAAAAGAGTGCGATTTCCCTTTATTGCATTGTTGGCAGCCAGATGAAGGATTTAGAGCTGCCATGATCCGTAATCGAGCGGTCGCCCAAGCAAGCAATGACTATCTCATTTTTATAGATGGTGATTGCATTCCGATGCCTCATTTTATTTCTAATCATGCAAAGCTTGCCCAGAAAGGATGGTTAGTATCAGGTGCACGCGTTTTGCTTAATCAACCTTTTACCAAGGAAATTTTTAGCCAGGAATTAACTATCGAACAATGGTCTCATCAACAATGGTTGTTGGCAGGATTTTCTAGAAAATGCAATCGTTTTTGCCCAACTTTGAAGTTGCCGCTTGGAAAGTTAAGAGCGTTTTCTCCGTATCGATGGCAAGGGGTGAAAACCTGCAATCTTGGTCTCTGGAGAGAAGACTTTGTTGCAGTGAATGGGTTAAATGAAGACTTCATTGGCTGGGGATTTGAAGATTCTGATTTGGTCATACGCCTACAAAAAAAAGGTATTAAGAAAAAATTTGGGAAATATGCAGTAGAAGTGTTGCATCTTTGGCATCCCAGCCAAGATAGATCCAATGTAGAAGCGAATGCTAAACGGCTGCAAAGAACGATTGAATGTTCACAAGTAAAGGCAAATAAAGGGATTGAGCAGTACATAAGTCATGACGATTGTTAACATCCATCGTTGGAATAGATTAATCCACTGTAGGAAAGAGTACTTTTCTTCAGCAATGCAAGATTTGTTGCAGAATATTGATTTTTATATCGATAGAAAACCCTGGCGCGTGTTAAAAAATGATCCCACTTCGACAGTCGTCGTATTAAAAGTGGATGATAACTATGTCGTCGTCAAGCGCGCGAATACCAAAGGATGGGCACATATACTTCGTCGATTTTTTACTTGTTCTCGCGCTAAGAAAAATTGGCGTAATGCTAGCATGCTTTTAGATATTGGGATCCCAACCTTTTCTCCCATTGCATTAATGGAAGAACGTTGGGGGCCCTTAAAATGGCGCTCTTATTTTATCTGTAGCTATATTCAAGGGACCGAAGCATTAGAATATTTTAGCCGGACAGATGAGCCACAAGAGCAAACAAAGGAAATTGCGACAAAAATTGCTAGAATGTTGCAGACTCTAGCAAAGCATTGGATAAGTCATCGAGATATTAATTTAAGTAATATTATCTTGGTGGATGGTGAGCCTTGGCTCATTGATTTAGATAGCATGCGACAGCATCGCTTCTCATTTATTGCAACTCGGGGTGCAAGACGCGAACGAGAGCGTTTTATTAATAACTGTAGTGACACCCCTATTATATTGCCGGAAGTATTATCGTTATTTGGTACAATTTTTAACGAGTTAGATACCTGCGGTAATTGATGAAAAAGGTAATTTCTGTGCTAAAATGAGCCGTTTTTGTAAAAATCGTTTATAAGCAATAATACTAAATTAATAACTCATTACCAGGAACCATCATGCTAACCTGTCCTAATTTCTCTCCCTGCAAAATTATTGTGTTAGGGGATGCTATGCTAGATCGTTATTGGCATGGTGATACTTCACGGATTTCTCCAGAAGCACCTGTGCCTGTAGTGAGGATTGAGAAAAATGAAGAACGTGTAGGAGGTGCTGCCAACGTTGCTGTGAACGTTCAGGCCCTAGGTGCATCCACTACATTAATTGCGGCAGTAGGAAAAGATGATGCTGGTGAAAGATTGTCAGCGATGCTGCAAGAGAAAAAGGTGGAATGTAAATTTGTTTATTCTCCTTCTGCAAGCACAACGCTGAAGCTACGCGTTTTAGGTCGTCATCAGCAACTCATACGTTTGGATTTTGAAGATAAACAGCGCTGGTCTGCTGCTACGATGATAGAAAAATTAGAACCTATTATTTCAGATGCTCATGTCATTATTCTTTCAGATTATGCAAAAGGCGTTATCTCAGAACCACAAGCTATTATTGGCTATGCTCGCGCGAAAGGAATCAAGGTATTGGTTGATCCTAAAAATCCTGATTTGAGCGTTTATCGCGGTGCAACCATGCTCACGCCTAATCTCGGTGAATTCGAGGCAGCAGTAGGGCATTGCGAGAATGAAGCAGAAATTGAAAGAAAAGGATTGGCATTAGTCAAAGAATTAGATTTAGAAGGGTTATTAGTGACCCGTGGTAGTCAGGGAATGACGCTCATCGCGCGCGATGAAAAACCTGTTCATATTCCGGCGCAAGCAAGGGAAGTTTTTGATATAACAGGTGCGGGCGATACGGTAATTGCGGTATTGGGGGCATGTTTAGGTGTCGGTACTTCTTTGTTACAAGCAGCAAAATTAGCAAATACTGCGGCGGCTATATCGGTAGGAAGATTAGGTACGGCAACTATTACGTACCAAGAGTTGCAAGATGCACTGACCAACGAAATGATAGGAGCAGGAGCACAAGGGATCTGCTCACTACAAGCCTTATTACCTGAGTTGGCACGGCGTACGGAACGTGGTGAAAAAATAGTGATGACAAATGGTTGCTTTGATATTTTGCATGCAGGTCATGTAACCTATTTACAGCAAGCACGCGCCAAAGGTGACTGTTTAGTTGTTGCTGTTAACGATGATGATTCTGTCAAACGTTTAAAGGGCTCGAGTCGACCTATCAATCCGTTAGCTGAAAGAATGCAGGTACTGGCTGCATTGGCTTGTGTAGATTATGTTGTGTCTTTTGCAGAAGATACGCCACAAGCCTTGATAGCGCAAATATTGCCGCATATTTTAGTAAAGGGTGGAGATTACACCGTCGAACAGATTGCGGGTGCAAAAGAAGTCATCCAGCATGGTGGTAAAGTCGAAATTTTATCTTTTGTTGACGGATGTTCAACCACGAATATGTTAAATCAACTTTTAAAATCAATGAAACAAGATGAGAAAAGCCTTGAGGTGGTAGAGTGATTATTGTTACTGGCGGTGCCGGATTTATTGGTTCGAATATTGTTAAAGGGTTAAATAAGCGTGGCATCAAGAACATCATGGTTGTTGATGACTTAAGTGATGGCACTAAGTTTACCAATCTTGTTGAATGTGAAATCCAAGATTATCTAGATAAAAATGAATTCTTGCAACGGATTCAAAAAAGAGATCATTTTGGACAAGAAGTAGAAGCTATTTTTCATGAAGGCGCTTGTTCTACAACAACAGAATGGGATGGCCGTTATATGATGCAAAACAATTATGAATACTCTAAAGAAGTACTTCATTATTGTTTGGAGCGGGGAGTCAATTTTTTATATGCTTCTAGCGCTGCCGTCTATGGTGATGGAAAAATATTTAAAGAAGAACTAGCTTTTGAAAAACCACTGAATGTATATGGTTATTCTAAATTTTTATTTGATCAATATGTGAGACGCATTTTGGGGGAGGCAAAAAGCCAAATTGCAGGTTTTCGCTATTTTAATGTGTATGGTCCGCATGAGCAGCATAAAGGAAGTATGGCCAGCGTTGCATTTCATTTGAACCAGCAACTTCCTAAAACAGGAATAGTAAAATTATTTGAAGGTTGTGATGGTTTTGGCAATGGAGAGCAACGTAGAGATTTTGTCTACGTTGATGATGTGGTTGATGTTAATTTGTGGTTCTTTGATAATCCAAGACAGTCCGGCATCTATAATGTTGGCACAGGAGCGAGTCAAAGTTTCAATGATGTAGCAAACGCAGTGATTGCGTGGCATAAAACAGGAAAACTTGAATATATTCCTTTTCCTGATCATCTCAAAGGACGTTACCAAAGCTTTACCCAGGCGGATATAAGTTTATTAAGAAAAGTTGGATATGAAAAGCCTTTTAAAACCGTTGAAGAAGGCGTAAAAGCCTATTTGGATACATTAAAAGCTTAAGATCCAATGCAGTATAAAGGATTTATCGCCCGGCATTATTTTGTCATTGATGCCGGGGTTTATGTTGGTGAAATTGTTAATACGTCTGATGTTATTGCCTTTAGCGCTGAATCGTTGGCGCACCTTCATGAGGCAATGAAAAGTGCAGTAGACAGTTATTTGAATTTTTTGGGGATCGATCCTTTCCTTTCTTGTGACAAACAAGAATTTCGTGCCTACCTACCTTAAGTTAGTTTTTTCATTTTAAGTCAACTATATAACAATTTCAGTATAAAATGCTGCAAATAAAGCTAGTAAAGCGTGTGTTTTGCATTTTAGTGTTGAGGTCTGTAATTTAGATAATCAGGATGCTAAACAGGGAGTGTTAGCAATGGGTTGGGGAAGCAGTATTGTTATTTTGTTATTTATTGGGCTCATCGTACTTTTTGTGTGGGATTTTTTTCAAAAAGAGCACAGCATACTGAGAAATTTTCCGATCATAGGCCATTTTCGTTACATAGCAGAAAATTTAGGCGTGTATTTAAGGCAATATTTTTATACTAATGATAGGGAAGAGCTGCCATTTAATCGCGCTGATCGCTCATGGGTTTATCGAGCGGCAAAGAATGTTGATAATACTATTGCCTTTGGTTCCACGCGAAATCCAAGAAGTATTGGCAGTATCTATTTTGTTGATGCTCCTTTCCCTTTGCTAGATAGGGACGCTGCCGAAACACGTGCTGTTGTTATAGGAGGGCAGTGTGCTCATCCTTATACAGCACGTTCCATCATTAATATCTCTGGTATGAGCTACGGCGCTATTTCAAAGAATGCGATCCTAGCATTATCGCATGGAGCAAAAGTAGCAGGTTGTTGGTTAAATACTGGAGAAGGTGGTATCACTTCTTATCATTTGGAAAGCGGATGTGATCTTATTGCGCAAATGGGAACAGCTAAATTTGGCTTTCGTGATGAAAACGGCGATCTTTCAGAAGCTAAATTAAAAGAAATCAGTGCTTACCCCCAAGTGAAAATGTTTGAAATAAAATTAAGCCAAGGAGCCAAGCCAGGGAAGGGGGGGCTATTACTTGCAGAAAAAGTAACACCAGAGGTTGCTGCAATAAGAGGGATCCGAGTTCACGAAGATATTGAAAGCCCTAACCGTTTCCCAGAGATTTCTAATCCCTCTGAATTACTCGATTTTATTGAAAAAGTACGAACGGTGACCGGTAAACCAACGGGATTTAAAACAGTGTTGGGAGATTATGATTGGTTACATGATCTTTGCAAAGAGATAATTCTACGTGGTAAAGAACATGCACCAGATTTTATTACTCTAGATGGCTCTGAAGGCGGAACAGGGGCTGCACCAATGAGCTTGGTCGATTATGTCGGGCTGCCTATCACAGAGAGCTTGCCAGTTTTGGTGGATATTTTGGTTGGTTATGGGTTACGTGAACGCATTAAAGTGATAGCCTCGGGAAAATTGATTACGCCTAGTATGATAGCTTGGGCATTAGCGGTGGGGGCAGATTTTGTAAATTCGGCGCGAGGGTTTTTATTTGCCCTCGGTTGCGTTCAAGCATTGCGTTGTCACAATAATACTTGTCCTACGGGCATAACAACACATAATCACTGGTTGGTGAGAGGGTTAGATCCTACTTTGAAATCCACTCGGGTTGCTAATTATGTGAGAAATCTTGAATATGAAGTGGGCATCATTTGTCATTCTTGTGGCGTGCAAGAACCAAGACAATTACAGCGAAAACAAGTGAGGATAGTTTCTGAGCATGGCACTTCTGTTTCATTGTCAGAAATTTATCCTGATAAGATACCGGGTGAATTCTTAAAATAAATATTCTTCGCATTCTAATTTTAGGCAACCGTCTTCGCAAATGCTTCGGTGTATATCAGCGCTACAGTCTGCCGTTTGAGGCGTAGGTGGATTGTTATAAATCAATCAAATAAAACTTTTAACTCAAATGAACCATAAGGTGATGCCCTATAGCGTATGTAATTTGGGATAGGTTGTTCATCTTTATATTCTAGCTGCAACCAGCCTATTGCCAAGCGAGGGATGACAGTAACATGCGATGAGGACGCTATATCCAACCCTAAACCTGCATTAACATCAATGATGTGAATATTTGAAAGTGGTAAAGGAATCAAGGCTTTAACGTCAGCAGAGAGTTGCGGCGTAAAATAATGTGCTAATTTTAATCCAATATTAGCACCAATCAGACTAAAGTTTCGCGCACTTTCAATGGGGGGAGCCTGAAACTCATAATGATATTTTACCCAGCTAAGAAGGATCTGTGGCGAAACGGTCCATGTTTGGTTCCAGAAGAAATTTTTGCCAATGCCTAATGCGTACCAATCGAATTCTAAATTCATATCAAACGAATGACCAGCCGGAATAAGTTGGCTGTGTGTAATAAGTTCCTGAGTCAAAATGGTACTGCCATGCGGATCGAAATGAGAATATTCCAACAGACCAAAATAATCACATACAGTGACTTCTAGACCGAATGAATAAAATTTATCGTGTGCAATGTCAAGTTCATCAAAATCAGGTCGTCCCATGTTAGTTGTGCCAAAGCTTCCACCTTTGGGGGTTTGGACAAATCCATCGACATGAGCGTAATTAATATTGCCGAAAGCTGCAGTTTTAATGGGGATAGCAAAAGCAGATGAAATAAATGTAGAACAAAGCAAAAATAAAATAATATTTGTGATTAGTTTCAATGGGCCCATCCTTGAGCGTCACTATAGTCTGTGCAGATGATTCCTCGGCTCCTGCCTACGCTAAAAGCTTCGGCATGGCGATACTGGCCGTGTCGTAGCGTAAGCGAAGACAGGTTGTTGGCTGCGTGTTTTCGCAACAGTTATGTATTTTATATACACTTCTATTGCTCTAGCACTTGCTGCCTCGCCGAAAAATCATCTGCTATGACTATATCTTTAAATAAAATCTTTGTTCCCTTTTTACTTCAATCGTAACCTGTTCATCCAAAATTTTAAAGTTAATTTCTTAATAAGACGTTGATTAATTGGTTGCAAGTTAGTCCACAAAGGATCGGCATTTATTCGATATACAAATTGACGCTTTCTATCCCATCCTAAGTTGAGAGCGCCGCCAATACGGATCCCAAATTCATAAGTTCGACACACTTTTGCATGGGCTATTTTTGACATGCGCCCATAAGGGTAAATAAAATTTTTAATAGGAATTTGTAATTTTTGCTGTAAAACTTGCTGGGAAAAAACAATTTCTTGATGGAGATCAGTTTTTGGATCAGCAAGATTTGCGTGGGAATAGCCATGTGAAGCTATTACTACTTGATCTTGTGACATTTCCTTTAATTCATCCCAGGTACAAAAAGGAACCCTTTTCTGATAAGAATCATTCATGCCATAGGGATAGGGGACCGATAGACGATTTTCAGCAGTGATATTGGTATTTTCAATAATGAATTGCACTGGTACTGCTAATATGGCTTTTATTTGATGCTTACGCAAGAGAGGATAAACATCATGATAAAAATCATAATAAGCATCATCGAAAGTTAAACAAATGGCGATAGGTGTATCGGGTAACGTTTCGCCAGGCACGACAATAGGAAAATTTTGCACCAAATAATCAAGATATTTTGCAAATTGCTTTGGACAATAACCTTGTGAAGGATCGTTGATCCGATGAAACATTAAGGTGAGTACACGTGTCTTCGTCAAGCATCACCTGTTTTGTGAGTTTCCCATAAATACATCAATTTTAAGTAACGATAGTAAGTCCCTTGTGCATTGCTCATGGCGAGAATAAAACCTTCTCGACCATCAAGAAAACCGCACTTTAATAAATATCCTCTGAAAAAAGACCAAATGCCATGCGATAAAGCGGTCCACAACGAGGCTTTTTTACCGCGGGCAAAGAGTGATTTTGCACTTTCATTTGAATAGTCATTGAGTTTATATAGCATGGCTGAAAGATGGTGAAAGGGATGATGAATAATCGCGTGTTTGAGTTTTCCTGTTTTTCCCTCTACCACTAAACGACAATGTACGATATTTTCAGAAAATTGTGCTTTTCCACGACGAAATAAACGAACATGTGATTCGCCACGCCAGTCACCAAAACGGATCAGTTTGCCGCAATAGGTTGATTGATAAGGTATATCAAACGCGTTAAAGGGCGTGTTTTGAATGGTAGCTTTTATTTCATTAACTAATTGAGGGCTCAAGCGTTCATCTGCATCTAAGCAAAGTACCCATTCGCCACTAGCTTGCTTTAAAGCACGATTTTTTTGCGGGCCATCTCCTGGCCAATCAGGCGTAATGGTCACTTTTGCGTTAAGCTTTTTGCAGATATCCGGTGTCCCATCGGTGCTTCCTGAGTCAAAGATGATAACTTCATCGGCAAATGAAACTGAAGATATGCAATCAGTAATGTTGTGGGCTTCATTTTTTGTGATAACAATTACAGATAATTTAGTCATCTAAACAATTTTTCGGCTATTTTCTCATCTCGAAATAATAGCGGATTTAGATCTTAATGAGAATCGCGATCCCTATCTTAGCTTGTTCACGCTAAGGATCCGATGAATAACTTTGAATTGATTGATAAAAAATAAACCAGGGTAGCTGATGCAACAGATTTTTGGCTCAAAACCAGTTAAAATGAGGCCATTTTATCAAATAGGGAAAGTCATTTATGGTTTGGCGGTATGTGCGTTGGTTTTATAGCGTAGCTTTTACCTGTTTGTTGCCTTGGGTATTTTTCCGTCTTTGGGTCAGAAGCCTGAGACTTCCTGCTTATAGGCGGCGTTGGTTGGAAAGATTGGGTCAGATCCCTCTACCCCCTATAGAAAATGTACTTTGGGTACATGCTGTTTCCGTTGGCGAAACAGTTGCTGCTATCCCTTTAATTCATCGTATTCGTGCGCAATATCCGCAAACACCTATCTTAATGACCACGACGACACCAACAGGTTCAGAGCGTGTACAAGCGGCATTTAAAGATATGTTAGGCAAGCAAATTTATCACTGTTACTTACCCTACGATTTACCCTGGGCATTACGTGCTTTTTTCAAGCGAGTAAAACCCAAATTATTGGTCCTGATGGAAACAGAATTGTGGCCCAATTTATTACATGCTTGCTATCAAAAGCAGCTACCTGTTTTAATTGCTAATGCGCGTTTATCTCCTATTTCTGCTAGACGTTATGGTTGGCTAGGTCGTTTAATGAAAGCCATGTTGCGTCCTGTTTGTGCAGTAGCTGCTCAAAGTGCAATTGATGCAAAACGATTCAATCACTTGGGTGTTGACCAAAAGAAAATTTGGGAAACAGGTAATATCAAATTTGATTTACATCTGCCTTCGTACTTACAGGAAGCAGGTCTTGAGTTGCGTCAAGAGCTCGGAAAATCTAGGATAGTTTGGATAGCCGCAAGCACGCATGAAGGTGAAGAAACCATCATGTTGAATGTGTATCAAGCACTGAAAGAACGCTTTAAAGATTTATTATTATTTTTGGTGCCAAGACATCCTGATAGATTTAATAAAGTTGCAAGTCTTTGCACTGAACGAGGTTTTAATATTATTCGCCGCAGCCAAAAACAGTCCGTTGGCAAAGAGGTAGACATATTCTTAGGCGATTCAATGGGTGAGATGCCCCTGTTTTACGCAGCAAGTGATATTGCCTTTGTTGGAGGAAGTTTTGTGCCTGTGGGTGGACATAACTTACTTGAGCCTGCAGCGCTCGGACTACCTGTGTTGACAGGACCACAATTGTTTAATTTTGTTGCTATTAGTGAAATGCTGGTTGCGGCCAAAGGAGCCACTATTGTTCAAGACGAAGACGCATTGAAAGCGAATCTTATTCAGCTTTTTGAAAACCATGATATGCGTCAAATGCAAGGTCAAAAGGCCAAAGTTGTTGTAGAAGAAAATCGTGGTGCACTGGATAGATTGCTGAAGCTCATTGATGACTTCTGGCAAAAACAATCTGCCAATGTCCAAGCAACTTGATTGTTATGCATAAAAAATGCAGTGAAGCTTTAACTCACAATAAAAAGATTGGCGGACATTCCTGAAAACGTCCGCTAATCTTACATAACGCAGATAGTTTATGCTAAGAAACTTGATGCAGCTGGTGCGCTTTTACCGTAAAAATCAAGATGAGCACCGGCTGAGCATCCTGTTAAAACTAGTGTTATTAACAATAACGCAATAATATTTTTCATGATATTCCTCCTTTGCCTATCAAGTTAGAGTAAGCAAGTGCTCAAAAGTTCCCTCTTTAAAAAGGGGACAAATGATCAGTTCGAAGGACATAACACAATTCATATATTTACTTTCAGTAAGAAACACAGAGCACACTTGCTATGCTCTCTTTTTATAGGCATATTTGAAAAATGCTAAATATGAAGCATTTATTAAAAGGCTAAAACATATGTTGTCCGCCATTAATGGCGATATTAGCACCTGTAATATAGCTTGATTCTTCTGCTGCTAAAAAAGCCACCACATGCCCGACTTCACGTGGCTCTGCTAATCTGCCCAAAGGAATTTGAGCGACAATTTTCTCCAATGCTCCCGGAGGCATTTTACTTACCATTTCAGTTGCAACATAGCCAGGGGAAACGGTGTTGACAGTGATCCCTTTAGCAGCAACCTCTTGCGCAAGTGCTTTTGTGAAGCCATGCATCCCAGCTTTTGCTGCAGAGTAATTGGCTTGACCAAACTGTCCTTTTTGGCCGTTAATAGACGAGATATTAATGATGCGACCAAAACCTCTTTCAATCATGCCATTAATAACATGTTGAGTGACATTATAGAGACTGTCTAAATTGACTTTAATAACTTCATGCCATTGCTCAGGTGACATTTTTCTGAAGGTTGAATCTCTGGTAATGCCAGCATTATTCACTAAGATGTCAACCGCGCCATACTGCGTTCCAATTTCGTCTAGCATCGTTGCGCAGGATTGATAATTTGTGACGTCACCGTAAACGATTTCAAAGTCATAACCTTGTTCTTGTTGAGATGTTTGCCACGCTAAAGCAAAAGATTTATCGCCACCACGGCTGTAGCCTGCAATGACACGTCTTCCTTGATCGTGTAGATGCCTACAAACTGCAGTACCAATCCCACCCGTTCCCCCGGTCACCAATGCAATACGTTTTTTCATTTATCACCACCATGATTTTTTTCAATACCATGAATATCATCAGCAAAATTTGAATGCTGAGATCACCTGAATCATTTAAATAATAAGAAGGCTTCTTTGATTTTGCCAGGGAATATCAAGTGGTGTGAAAAAGCGGATGTTTAATGCTGCTATGCAGGAGGCCTATCGTTGTTTACGATAGGCCTCAAGAAGCGATCAAGAAGAAGCTTTAACTTTGCCTGCCATAATATCGGTAACACAATAGAGATCTTCCGAAGCTAATGTGCCTGCGGCTTGCTTTAATTTAAGTCCTTGCAGCAAATAATCATATCTTGATTTAGCATGATCTCGTTTCGCGCCAAGGAGGCTAGACTCGGAATTTAACACATCAACGATGGTACGTGTTCCGACTTCATATGCCGCTTTAGTTGACTTTAATGAGCTTTCATTAGAAATAACTGCTTGTGCCAGAGCATCGACGCGACTGATAGCTGTGAGTACACCTCTAAAAGATTCGCGAGTATTGGCATCGGTTAAGCGCTGTTGTGCTTCCAATTTTTCCATGGCCTCATCATAGCGAGCACTAGCTTGCCGAGTGCTAAAAATAGTGCTGCCGCCTGCAAATAGAGGCACAGTAACGTTTAAAGTGACGCTGCGATTAAGCACAAGATCTTCGAAAGGCGGTGCACTTTTAACACGTTGTACATTAGCTTGTAAGTCGAACTTTGGAAAATGGCCAGAAACCTGCGTGCCAATGGCGGCTTTAAATTGTCCGGCATTTTCTTTGGCAGTAATGACATCTAAATTATATTGATGAGCAGTATCGACCCAAACCTCTTGTTGATTCGGTGAAGGTGGAAGTAGCTCTAAAGGCTTTGATACAGGGAAGAGCTCTATCTGTTTAATAGGCTGGCCGACAATTTTTCTTAATTCTTCGTATTGATCCGCTACGGTATTCTCAGCGGAGATCTCTGTTGCTCTTGCGTTATCAAATTGTGCTTTTGCGCTTTCAACGTCTGTAATCGCAATAAGTCCGACGTCGAATCGTTGTTTTGCTTGTTCATATTCACGTGAAAACGCTTTAGTTTGTCCTCGAGCAAAATCTAAATCGTCGATGGATCCTAAAATTTTAAAATATTGATCTGTGACACGTACGATTAAATTTTGTGCAGCACTTAAATAGGATGCTTCTGCTGCCTTCACTACATGGCGTGATTGCTCAAGCTGCGCCCAATGCTCTGGATGATAAATGGGCTGATTTAAAGTAATACCATAATTTTGAGTATTATAGCCGCCATTAGCAACCAAAATACTTGGAACATCCTGGGATGTTCTATTTGCTGTTGTTGAGTAGTTGGCCGATAAATTTGGTACCATTTGCGCGATTGCCAAAGGTAACTGCTGACGATTTGCCTGCAAAACAGCATAAGCTTGCTGCAAAGTGGGGTCGTTTTGAACTGCAAGTGTGTAAACTTGAGTTAAATTTTCTGCTTGCAGCGCATTGAACCAAATAACGCCTGTTAAAAATAAACCAAAACGAAACGGACCCATACTTCACCTTGTACTAAAATTGAAACTTTTTGGGTTGTGGAGCATGAATAAGGGCAGGGACTACCGTTTCAAAAAGCGTATTTGTCGTATAGTGGGATTTCCCATGCCGCTCAATCATTATCGCTTGCATAGTAGGTGCGACACCGACAATCGCGAATAGCCTTCCCGAGATATTAAGCTGCGAACAAATTTTTTCCGGCACACCAAGTGGATAAGAGCCGGTGACGATAATGGCATCATAGGGCGCATGAGCCTCCCAACCCATCACCGCATCACCTTGTTCCAATATCAGATTGCGACAGTTAATAGCATTTAAGTTTTTTTCTGCTTGCATCAATAATGCAGGTTGGATCTCAATACTCACAACGCTGCCAGCCAGTTTTGTAAGACAAGCGCTAACATATCCAGTTCCTGTGCCTACTTCCAATACTTTTTCTTGACCCGTTAGCTTAAGTGTCTGCAATGCCCTGCCAACCATTTTGGGGGATAACATTGTTTGCCCCTCAGGAAGTGGGATATCTGTATCACTATAAGCAAGATTTATAAATGCTTTAGGCGTAAAGTTCTCACGCTGAATTTGCGAAAGCGCCATCAGAACATTGTTATCAAAAACCTGCCAAGGTCGAATTTGTTGGGCGACCATATTAGAGCGAGCAATTTGGAAATTCATCATCGCATACCAAGAAAGTTTTATGAATTAATAATAGAGACAGACTGAGCCCGCATCCTACCATATTTCTTGGTCATACAAACCAGCTGCAGCGAAGTAAACTTAAAATCAAGCCATTCTCCATGGATCTACAACATTTCTTTGAAGCAAAAATAGAGCTCTTTGTGTCGGACAGCAATTTTAAGCAAGAATTACTGGAGCTGAAATTGTCAATTACATCCTCACTCGGTAGACTCTGTCCCCACCACAATGAGGGCTAAGGTGAAACATGGCAACGCCGGTATGGGTTCCTTCATGGCAGCATGAAGATGTAGAGTTTGAGAAAACTAACTTGTCTTACAAAGGGTTTTATTCAGTACAGCAGCTGCGCTTACGCCATAAATGTTTTTCAGGGGAATGGAGCCCTTGGCTATTGCGTGAACAAGTGAGTCATAGTGATGCTGCCGCAGTATTGTTGGTCGATCCGCAACAGCAAAAATTAGTATTAGTAGAACAATTTCGTGTTGGGATGTTAGGTAGAGAACAAACAAGCCCGTGGTTATTGGAAATTGTTGCTGGATTATTAGAACCTGGTGAAAAACCAGAAGAAACAGTGATCCGTGAAGCCATAGAAGAGGCAAATTGCCAGATCTTGCAACTATTTCCAATAGGAGAATTCTATAACACGCCAGGTGGCTTTGCTGAGAAAACCACTCTATTTTGCGGCATTGTCAATGCGACAGGGGTTGGTGGGATCCATGGCATAGGCACTGAACATGAAGATATTCGAGTTCACGTATTGGATGTACAGGCAGTGTTGGCTGCATTAGAAAATGGAAGTTTTCTGACTAGTTCGTCTACGATGATAGCTTTACAATGGCTTGCATTGAATACAAAAAATGGTCATCTTGAACAACAAATGCTAAAAGGATGAGGCTAAGAGGTATCCAGTATCCCTGGATGTTTTTTTTGCTATCTTACTTAAATTGTAATCTTAACCTTTGATAAAACATACATAAATACACAATGGCAAAACAAGTATATAACGCAAATGCGATTGAAGTCTTGAGTGGTTTAGATCCCGTTCGTAAGCGACCTGGGATGTATACGGATACTTCGCGACCTAATCATTTAGCGCAAGAAGTCATCGATAATAGCGTTGACGAAGCCTTGGCAGGTCATGCAACAGAAGTCACCATTGTGCTTCACAAAGATGGTTCTTTGACCGTTAAAGATGATGGTCGTGGTATGCCAGTTGATATGCATCCTGAAGAAAAATTGACCGGGGTAGAGCTAATTTTGACTCGCTTACATGCGGGAGCAAAGTTTTCTGACAAGAGCTATCAATTTGCAGGTGGCTTACATGGGGTCGGCGTGTCCGTGGTCAACGCTTTATCAAAGAAATTGGATGTCACGGTTTATCGCGATGGTAAGCAATATGAAATGTCTTTCAAAGATGGTGACGTGCATACCAAACTGAAAGCAACCGGCACCGTTAACAAAAAACAAACGGGTACTGTTATTCGTTTTTGGCCCGATCATAAATATTTTGATCATCCAAAATTCTCAGTGCCTAAATTAACCCATATCCTCAAAGCGAAGGCTGTGCTTTGTCCTGGATTAACCGTACATTTTACCGATGAAAATGAAGGCTCTACCCAAACATGGCATTATGCAGAAGGATTATCTGCTTATTTGCGTGAGAGCTGCCAATCAGTGACTTGTTTGCCAGAGCAGCCATTTGAAGGCAATTTTGAAAGTGAAGCCGAAACGGCGGCATGGGCAGTTGTATGGTTGCCAGAAGGTGGTGAAATTTTAGCGGAAAGCTATGTCAATTTAATTCCGACTTTGCAAGGTGGAACACACGTCAATGGCCTGCGAACAGGTTTATTAGAAGCCATGCGCGAATTTTGTGAGCGACGCAATTTATTGCCACGTGGTATTAAGCTCGCACCCGAAGATGTTTGGGAACGTTGTAGTTATGTGCTTTCAGTCAAAATGCGCGATCCGCAATTTGCCGGACAAACCAAAGAACGATTGGCTTCTAGACAATCTGCAGCTTTTGTTTCTGGCGTGGTAAAAGATGCCTTCAGTTTATGGCTGCATCAGCATGTTGAATTAGGCGAGCTTTTAGCGCAATTAGTCATTGGGGCTGCGCAAAATCGTTTACGCCAAGGCAAAATAGTTGCGCGTAAGAAATTAACCCAAGGTCCAGCCTTACCCGGAAAATTGGCAGATTGTTCGAGTGGCGATCCTATGCGGGGAGAATTATTCCTTGTGGAAGGGGATTCTGCAGGCGGCTCTGCCAAACAAGCGCGCGATCGTGAATTCCAAGCTGTTATGCCATTGCGAGGTAAGATCCTAAATACTTGGGAAGTCGATGGTAATGAGCTTTTAGCCTCACAAGAAGTGCATGATATTGCTGTTGCTATTGGACTAGATCCTGGCGTAAGCGATTTAAGCAAATTACGCTATGGAAAAGTGTGTATTTTAGCCGATGCCGACTCAGATGGTTTGCATATTGCTACCTTGTTATGTGCATTATTTTTAAAGCACTTTCCAGCACTTGTTGCAAAAGGCCATGTATTTGTCGCTATGCCACCACTTTATCGAATTGATATTGGTAAAGATGTTTATTATGCCTTGGACGATGCAGAGAAAGAAGGCATTTTGGACAGAATAAAAGCAGAAAAGAAGAAAGGGAAAGTTAACGTGCAACGTTTTAAAGGGTTAGGTGAAATGAATCCTTTGCAGTTGCGTGAAACCACCATGGCACCAGATACGCGCAGACTTTTGCAGTTGCATATTCCAGATGAGAACCAAGCCAATGCGATGTTTGATATGTTATTAGCGAAAAAGCGTTCGAGCGATCGTCGTGTTTGGTTAGAACAAAAAGGCGATCTGGCTGAAGTGCAGATTTAAATCAATACAGAATTTCTTTTGGAGCTTTGTGGATGAGTCAATCGAATGTCGTTGTGTTTGAAGGCGTTGAACGTAAACCGATAGAAGCGTTTACTGAGAAAGCTTATCTTGATTATTCCATGTACGTTATCATGGATAGGGCTTTGCCACATATTGCAGATGGTTTAAAACCAGTACAACGTCGCATCATTTATGCGATGTCAGAGTTGGGGTTAAATTCCCTGGCAAAATATAAAAAATCAGCGCGTACGGTGGGTGACGTTTTAGGTAAATTTCATCCGCATGGTGATAGCGCTTGTTATGAAGCCATGGTATTGCTTGCGCAACCCTTTTCTTACCGTTATCCATTAGTAGATGGTCAAGGAAACTGGGGTTCACCTGACGATCCTAAATCCTTTGCGGCGATGCGTTACACTGAAGCGCGTCTTGCAAAATTCAGTGAAATATTTTTGACTGAATTAGGACAAGGTACAGTCGATTGGATCCCAAATTTTGACGGGACACTCGATGAACCGAAGATCCTCCCAGCACGCTTGCCTACATTACTGCTAAATGGAACGACGGGTATTGCTGTGGGAATGGCGACCGATATTCCGCCACATAATTTGCGTGAAGTGGCTAATGCTTGCATTCATTTGCTCAAAAAACCCAAGGCAACCCTAGATGAAATCATGGAATTTATTCCGGGGCCAGATTTCCCAACGGATGCAGAAATTATCACCCCTCAAGAGGAATTGAAAAAGATCTACCGTACAGGGCAAGGGACGCTCAAAATGCGTGCCCAGGTATCTTTTGAAGAAAGTAATATTGTGATTACAGCGTTACCGCATCAGGTATCGGGTGCAAAAATCTTGGAGCAGATTGCTGCACAGATGCAAGCTAAAAAGTTGCCAATGATAGGTGATCTGCGTGATGAGTCGGATCATGAAAATCCAACGCGTTTGGTGATTGAGCCGCGCTCTAACCGTATTGATAGGGATTCGTTAATGTTGCATTTATTTGCAACAACGGATCTTGAGAAAAGTTTTCGCGTCAACATGAATGTGATTGGCTTAAATGGCCGTCCCCAAGTTAAGGATTTGGTGACACTTTTACAAGAATGGCTCACCTTCCGTACTGATACAGTGCGAAAACGTTTGAGTTTTCAATTAGAGAAAGTAGAAGCTAGATTACATATTCTTGATGGTTTATTAATCGCTTTTTTAAATATTGATGAAGTGATTGCGATTATCCGTCATGAGGATAATCCCAAAGCTGTGTTGATGAAACGATTTGGATTGTCTGATAAACAAGCCGAAGCTATTCTAGATTTAAAATTGCGACACTTAGCAAAGCTAGAAGAAAAGAAGATCAAAGGCGAACAAAAGGAACTTGCTGATGAGCGTGAAAAATTACAACAAACACTAGATTCTGAGACAAAATTGAAAAATCTTGTTCGAAAAGAATTAGAAGCTGATGTTGAAACTTTTGGTGATGATCGTCGTTCCCCTATTGTTGTGCGTGAACAAGCGCAAGCCTTAAAAGAAATAGACCGAGTGCAAGCGGAACCTGTGACCATCGTGCTTTCAGCGATGGGGTGGGTAAGAGCGGCAAAAGGACATGAAGTACAAGGACAAGAACTAAGTTATAAAGCAGGCGATAGTTACTTTATGCAGTTGCGAGGTAAGAGTAATGAACCGGTTTATTTCCTTGATTCTTTCGGCAGAAGTTATCAGTTACTAGCCCATACTTTGCCCTCAGCCAGAGGACAAGGTGAGCCTTTAACCTCCAAGTTAAAGCCGGAAGCGGGTGCGACCTTTGTTGGCATGATAGTTGGAGAAAATGAAAATAAAGTTTTACTCATGTCAAGCGTTGGTTTTGGTTTCGTTGGTAAAATAGAAGATTTGGCGACCAAAAATCGTAGCGGTAAAGCTTTACTCAAGGTGCCAGAAGGTGCAAAAGCATTCGCGCCAATTGTCATTCAATCAGGCGACGATCGTATTGCGATTTTGACCACAGAAGGGCGGTTATTAGTAGTAGATATTACCGATCTTCCTGAAATGGCAAAAGGAAAAGGTAATAAGATTGTCGCGCTTGAAGCAGGTAAGAAAGGAGGAGCTCAAGAGAGCATTCTCGGTGCTGTTGCTTTTTCACATAACGATAGCTTGGCGGTGAATGCAGGACGTCGTCAGCTAGCCTTGAAACCTAAAGAGCTCGATCAATATTTGGGCGAACGAGGCCAGCAGGGGCAAAAATTACCTAAAGGCTTTACTCAAGCAACTTCACTTGAAGTGATTAAGAAATAGCTTGATAAAGTTTATTGAAAACTAAGCAGAGCCCATCAATCGCAATGCCGTATTTGGCAGCCTCAACCGCTGTCCAAAACGTGCATTGTGCAGCTGTTTTAAATGAAATAATTTCCTGATTATAGCGAGAACGCGCATAAACGCCGAGCCCGTATGCGCCTACAAATAAACCAATTGCAGCACCAGCCACAGCAAAATCATCAGTGACAATTCCTTCTACTAGTGTAGGGAAGGCACCAGAGACCGCATTTATTTCTGCTTGGGTTAATACACGCATTAAATTATCTCGCTTTTTCAACGTTCCTCACTTTAGCAGAATGTTTTGCAAGATAGAATTTATTTGAATGACTTTTATCTTGGGAATGGGCGCGTTTATCAGAAGTTTCAGAGAAAATCCTCCCGCCGCTTCGCGTCGGCCCCCTTTACAAAGTGGGCGAAGATGCGCTGTGCGCGGAGCGAGATTTGTTTTTATTGGTTGTTGAAAGCTAAAGCCTTTTAGCTTACGCAAAAAAGCTTCAAGAGGATTTTTGAATTATGAACTTTAAATTAAACAATCTCTTCATCTGCTAATGTTTGATCAACTATTTTATCAAGCAAAGCCTGTAATTCATCGCTAGAGGCGTTGTCTACTTGTTGTTTTAAAGTATAAGGTAAATCACGAGCATAGATTTTTTTGTAAATTTTATGAATGGCAAGCCTAGTCGTTGATAATGCTTGTTGTCTTCCTTGCTCTATACCTTGTTGCACTAATTCTTTAGTCCATCGTTCCATTTTTTCAGGTAACATATGTCCCTCGCATAATTTCTCTATTTCAACATCAGAAAATCTATCAGGTAATTTTGCCGCTTTTGCTGCATACAAATAAAAAGCACGTTTTAAACTATCTACTTTGCCTTTTAATCGATCTACTGCTTTAACTATAGCCGCTCGTGCTTCAGCTATATTTCTGGCTTTTTCCAATTCAATTAACGATAACATCAAGCTATCGTCAGGCATAGTATATTGCGTGAGCTCTATTCGGCCAATATCTAGTAGAAGATATTCTATTTGTGGTTGATATTTCATTAAGGAATCAGGAATTGCAGCATTTAAACATTGTTGTAAAGAAAGTGGGGCATGCCAAGGCTTTTCACCGGTATAAAAAACCAATGAAAAAATGGGTGGTAAAGTTTTTCTAATAGCGTGCTGTGCTTTATTTTTTAACATATCTTGATATATCAGACCTGAGTAGGTGAGAAGTCTCACCGCCATAAAATAATCAACTCGCGATTGAAACTCTAAAAGGAAAATAAGATATAAATATTGGTCTTTAGCTTTTATCTTCCAAATTAAATCATTCTCTCTTGTTCGCAAATCATCTGTTGTTTGCTTTGCGTTTAATGTTTGTAACGATGAAAAATCTAGATCTTTCACCCATGGTTGATGCACGAACTCTTGAATAAGTGATGTCATCATTTCTGGATGAAGGAAAAGCTGCTTTAAAGCAAGATCGTAACGTTGTGTTAATTCCATATAACTGCTCGTGATTGTTCATGAGTTTGTATTGTGATGAAGCAAGAGATAGGAAAGCAAGAAAAAGCGTATGCGTTTAGTGGGAATTCTTCATAAGATTTTTTGGGTTGGCAGTGAAGATCTTAAGATGTGCTGGTTTTTTGGTGAGGATTTAAATTGGAGAAAGAGGATGTGGAAGATGATGAGGTAACCGAAGAGACAAGCACAAGAAGAAAGAAATATGATGAGTGAGCGAAGCGAACAAAGATCCCACTTTGTAAAGGGGGAGCGCTTAGCTTGCTAAGCGTAGGGGGATTTAGGTGAAACACGCAGAAAAAGACAAAAGAAAATCCCCCCGCCGCTACGCGTCGGCCCCCTTTACAAAGTGGGCGAAGATGCGCTACGCGCGGAGCGGGATTTGTTTTTATTGCAAATCAAAAGACCCTCACCCTAACCCTCTCCCGCTATCCGCCTTCGCTAAAGCTTCGGCGTGATTCAGCGGGAGAGGGGATCGGAATGAAAATAGCGGATCTATTGGTCTGCGAAGCAGACAAATTCCCTCTACCGCCTCGCGGGAGAGGTCGCTGCTTTTAGCAGCGGGTGAGGGGAAAAATATTGGGTTAATGTTGAATGATAAAGTTGTGCAGCGTGAGAAGCGAACAATATTTTCTCCCTTTGGAATCAAAGGGAGAAGCGCTGAAAGCGCAGAGGGATTTATAAAAATCCCCCGCAATAAGCTGAGAAAATACTACCGAAGCCGTCTATTAAGACGAAGTGGAACTTCATTATCTAAAGATTCATCATTCGCCCTGGTGCGACTTCTGGTATCGTTAAATCTAACCGATCTTTCTGCAGATAAGGTGCTGTTATGATCATGTCCTCTGGGTGTGCTAAGAACATTGCCTAATCTTACATTGAGTCGTTCTTGCTCAAGATCTGAATCATTACTAATATGATCTGCTCGACGACTTCTTCCTCCAAAAATCCCAGTGACAGCATTAAATGCGCGACCGCTTGCTAAGAATGCCACCACAGGAAGAGCAACTAATGCAGCTGTCGCTGATGCAACCAATAGTGGTACAAAAGGAACAGTAAGGAAAGGAATTGTAAAACCCACAGTCGCAAGTGGAGTGCTGACTGCACTTAAACCAATGCCCAGTACTTTTGACCACAAGAATGTGCCACCAGCGATAAATGCAATATCTTTTATTGCATCCACCATCAATAAAGAACCAAGGGCGACTGCTTGCATTAAATGCGGTAATCGAGAATTTTCAATAAATCTTTGGAATATAATTGCAGGTAAAGAAGTGAGTCCTAGTATGAATGAGCCTACAATTAACAGAGGGGCGTGCAGCCATAGTAATGCCAAAAGCGAAACTTGTGGAATAATTATTAATAAGCTGGAGAGCCTATTTTCTCCCTTCAAAAATCTCATGCTCTTAGAAGAAACGCTTTGCATTCCTTCGAAAAGGATACTAATACCTTCCCAAATAATGGGCAGATGCAACCAGAATAACAAACGATAAATCAGATTCATAAAGAACGAAGCATTTGAAGCAGGATTCACTTCATTGTTATATCTGAATAAACGAGTCAATCCAAAGCGCTCGGATAAAGAAGTATTATCATGTGTTTGCCAGAATTGCTGCCAAGGTGAGAGTCGAGGAACAGTCGGTGCATAGCGAGAGCCATCGGTAGTACGTGAGGGCGAATAATGAGGCCGAGAGGGCGCTGAAGAATATCGTGGCGGTGTATCATATATAGTGTAACTAGGTAACCCAAAAAATGGACGCACATGATTATTCAACACATTTGGCGCGGAAGGTACTGCAATGGTTGATTGGGGAACAGTAGTCGTCACTGGCGCTCCGCCTACTGTGGGCGCTGGCTTTAGCGGTGCAGGAATTGCCCCAGAAATGGCAGTAGGTTTGACAAACTTGTTAGGTTGAATAGCAACAGTTTTAATGGCTTGGAATTGTGTCTCGATCCATTTTAGATTGATAGTTTTTAATTCTTTATAATGTTGCTCAATTTCCGCATCATTAGCTGCAACATAATCTTGTACAAGATTAAAATTTTCTACGATATATCTTAGGATTGATATTCTAACGGCGGTTTCTATGAGTTTAGTGATATCATGAGCATTATTGACTATAAGGTTTGCCCCAGTATAAGTGTTTCTTCCCATGTCCTGATTAACAACAAGGCCTGGTGTGTATAATCCTTTATGAACAATAGCCATTTCATCCGCTATATTTTCATTAATATTGGCAGGCAAGTTAGCTTGTGTCAGCAATTTTGATAGCCAGAACACATTAATCATCTCGCTTTTTGTGTCATTGGCTTTCGCCATAAAGTCATAAATTTGGACATCGATGAAGGGTAAAAGATCACGCTCAATAAGATCTTTACATAATTTGCCAGCAAGATAATTATTGCCTGATATTTGGCGCAGATATTCAAGGTTATATTTTTGTAAAGCTTCTAGATCTTCATTAATTTTTTTAAGTTTGTTTGTGCGTGTTTCTCTTGACATCTTACTAACTTATCTGTGTCTGATTATGAGAAAGTGAGCCTACCATCTCATATGATGAAATAAAAGAATGAGGAATAGAAAAGTACCATTACGACGATAAATGGTGCGGGCAGATAGATAGAGCGCTATAAATGTCGTATAAGTTGAATAAATAACAAATTTTATAGAGAGCGTAGTGTAGAAGGGTGAATCTCTCTTTCTTTTGTATGCGGGAAGACAAGTTGTTCATACAAAAACTGGATAGCAAATTCTTGATAACTGGGAGACGTGCTATAGCTTTTGAGTAAAGCAACAGGATATATTTTTCTTTCAAACTCTAACTCAACTTGGTTCCCAGATTTAAAAGGAAGCGGTGGTGTAATAAGTCGCATGGGTAATTTTTTTTCTGATTGTTCTGGAAGGAGTAGGGTAGGAATGGCATAGGGTGATTCTGTATCACATAAGCGTGCTTTAATAGGTAGCGCTTTTGGACTTAATATTTCTACACCGACCAATGTAACATGATTTTCTTGCGCTTTTAACCAACGCAGCGTACCCACTTCCCAGACAATTTCTCCAGACTCCAATTTTTTTTCTAGTCCGATAATTTCACCGGTTTGTAATTGGGCAGGGATCTCATGAGACCATTTGAGACAAAAACCTCCTTCACTTTGATTAATAAGCTCACAAATATAAAGTTGATGTTTAAGAGCTTTTTGCTGCGAGGGCAATACATCGATATCAATAATTTGTGTCGATGAGGTAGATTCTGATTCATTTTGGTTTGAATCCATTTTCAAATCGCCGGTAATGAACCAGTGCGTTGCGGCGATACCAAGACAAACAGAAATGTGACCGTGGATTTTTTCTCTTTCAAATTCCCTTTCATTTAAATATTGCCAGATGTTGGTAAGTGACTCAAGAAATGAAGTCGGTAATGCGACTTCAGCAGAGGTGAAAAACTTTGATAATGTGCTTTGATGTGAAGTTTTTTTAGCGTTAAGTAGCTTTGAGATCCGCTCATTTATTTTTTCCAAATTAAGAAAATAGCATACTTGAGGGGTCGTAAAATATAAAGCAGAGTAACAAGGTGGCGCATCATTGGTTACATCAACAACAAACAAAGGTGCGGTTGAAGTATTTCCTTTACGTAAAGTTAATAACGGAGCCCATGCCTCCATTGCATAAGAAACTTCCGTCATTTGTTCACGACGCAGTTGATTGGGATTGCAAATGGAAAATAATAAGCAATGTTTGTAAATATCAGCTAATGTTTTAAATCGAGAATGCCACGATATAACTTTATTCAATGTTTTATTAGCAAAGCCCTTTTCTTCGGCAAAAACATAAAGTTGGTGTAATTCTAGCCATATACCAGGTGTAGGGTTTCGGTGCTGTTCGTAAGCATTAAATATAATTTTGGCACAAGACGCCATCGCATTGTGCAAGGCATCGAGTAAAACCTTTTTATTACAGAAAAAAGGCCTATAAACTCCATCAATGACAAGCTTATACTCGGTGATCATTTCAAGATGAAGCGCATTAACTAAGTCAGCAATAATTTGTTGATTATCTGTTAAGATTTCTCGGCTTGAGTAATGTTTTTGTAAGGATTGGTTAATAAAAGCAAGTGTAGGTCTGAGTAGACATAAAATATCAAATCGTTGTTGATAAGAAAGCTCAGCTTCGTGGCAGTCTTGCAAAACTAAATAAAGCGCTTTGGCGCTGCCAGAAAGATCAGTTAATGAAAGCTGGCTGCGCCATTTTTCAATCGCTTCAAGTGTAATGTCTCGGTTACTCGATGTATTACCTGTTTTTTTAGGTAGGCGTAACCCAGTTTTACTCTTAATATATTCCATGTCTCATGCTTTATTTGTGAAAATAATTAATAAAGTCGGCAAATTGTGAGGGAAGCTTAATAAAATTTCTGCACAAAGAGACAGGGGGACAGATTTTTTTAAGGCAGTAAATCTAGAGGCATTTTGCTGTGATGATAAGGAATTTCTCGAACAAATTTGGGAACAAGATAACCGGGGAGTTCGGCACGAAGTGATCCTTGTAATTTTCTTGCTTCTTCATGCGAGACTGAAAAATGACTCGCACCTTGGACTGCGTCTAATAAGTGCACGTAATAAGGTAAGATACCAGCTTGAAATAAGTTTAATGAAAGTTGTTTTAAGCATTCAGTATTATCATTAACGCCTTGCAGTAGAACAGTTTGGTTTAGCACGGTAACCCCCTGTTGTTTTAATGCTGTTACACCTTGGGCAATCGAAGGAATAATTTCAGCAGGGTGGTTGATGTGATAAACCATCACGATATCTTGCTCGGTGTCATCTAATACCTTAAGTAGGCTATGACAAATCCGTTGTGGGATCATCACTGGCAAACGCGTATGCATGCGTAAGATCTTCACATGTTTAATATCAGATAATTGCTTGAGGAATAAAGCAAGAAATTGATCTTGAGCCATTAACGGATCACCGCCGCTTAAAATAACCTCAACAATGTCAGGATGATTAGCAATATAATCTAGTGCTTGCGACCAACCTTTACGACCAGGATTATTCTCTTGGTAAGGGAAATGTCGACGAAAACAATATCTGCAATGAACGGCGCAACTTGAGGTAAATGTTAAAAGAACACGCCCTTTAAACTTATGTAGTAATCCAGGAACAGGGTTATGTTCTGTTTCTTTGAGTGGATCCGAAGAATAATTATTAGATAACTTACTTTCTTCTTTAATGGATAAAACTTGTCTTAATAGCGGATCCAGCGGATCGCCTTTTTGCATACGAGCAACAAAACTTTGTGTGACCCTGAGTGGAAAATTCTTATCCCATTGCCAGGGGAGCTGTGAAGGGCAAAGATTTAATAGCGATAGCAATTCTAAAGGAGAAGTGATCATTTCGCTGAGAGCTTGTTGCCAAGCAAACGATTGTTCTTGCATTTGCTACTTTCGGGTTCGTAAACTAAATTGGAAGGCAAGTATCATACACATAACAAAAAGAAATAGCACATCCATCCCGCTTTAAAACGACAAAACATCGATAAAATCTGCATAAAAAGAGGAGGCTATTCTTTTATCGGCAAATGAAGATCGTTGGGCACCTTATACAAATAAGATAAATAACTTTATTAATCTTTATAAAATCGCATCTTTAAACCCTATTGCATAGAGTAACGTGGCTGAGATGCTTCGCATTTTGAAGTGTATTTGGTATATACTTTCGCCTATTTTCTGGGCACTTATTAAAAATGGTGACAAATGGCAACTTATAGTACTAGTGAATTTCGTAGTGGTTTAAAAATTATGCATGAGGGTGATCCGTGCACCATCATAGAAAACGATATTGTTAAGCCAGGAAAAGGCCAAGCATTCAACCGCGTTAAGTTTCGTAACTTAAAAACAGGGCGTGTCCTAGAAAAGACCTATAAATCAGGTGAAACTGTAGAAGCCGCTGATGTGGTCGATGTCGAAATGCAATATCTTTACCATGACGGCGTTCATTGGCATTTTATGGCAGGCGAATCCTTTGAGCAGCATGAAATTAACGAATCGGTTGTAAGCGATGCTGGGAAATGGCTTAAAGAACAAGACATTTGCATTATTACCTTATGGAATGGCAGCCCCATTGCGGTCGCTCCGCCCAATTTCGTTACCCTCACAATTACAGACACGGATCCTGGTTTAAGAGGCGATACCTCTGGTGGTGGCACAAAACCTGCCACTTTAGAAACCGGTGCGGTGGTGCGGGTTCCACTGTTTTTATCCATTGGCGATAGCATTAAAGTGGATACACGAACCGGCGAATATGTTTCGCGCGCCAAATAAATAGAGATGATGTGGAAACCCAGTGCCTCACTTGCAGTGTTAAGTGAGCGAGCAAAATTTCTACAAGCGATACGTTCGTTTTTTGCTGAGCAAGGTGTCATGGAAGTAGATACGCCATTGCTCAGCCAAAGCACAGTGACGGCTCCGCATTTGCAGTCGTTTGCTATTTTGTGTGAAAACGCAAAGCAGGCACGTTACTTACAAACCTCTCCAGAATATGCCATGAAACGATTGTTAGCATCAGGAAGTGGCCCTATCTACTATCTTGGAAAAGCCTTTAGACAAGAAGAAGTCGGCAGCCGGCATAATCCAGAATTTACGATGCTAGAATGGTATCGTCCGCAATGGGATCATTGGCAATTAATTGCGGAAGTGGATGCGCTATTTCAGAGGCTACTCAATTGTCCACCTGCTGAAATGGTGTCTTATCAAGCATTGTTTGAACAACATTTAGGTATTCATCCGCATGTTGCCAGTGTGAACGCGCTGAAAGCGGTTGCGGTTGAGCGAGAATGGATCCAACCTCATCCAAGTTTTGATTTAGATAGAGACGGTTGGTTAGATCTGCTCATAACACACGGTATTGAGCCGTATTTAGGGCAAACCCACCCTATTGTTGTTGTAGATTTTCCTGCATCTCAGGCAAGTCTTGCCAAAACACGTCAAGTAGATTCTTTTGCAGTGGCAGAGCGTTTTGAATTTTATTATCGCGGCTTTGAGTTAGCTAATGGGTATCATGAGCTTTCTTGCGCAAACGAATTGGAAATACGTTTTGAAGAAGATCTATTTAAAAGAAAAGCGCTAGGTCTTTCAGAAATGCCTATTGATCATTATTTACTAGATGCGCTCAAATCAGGATTGCCTGCTTGTGCGGGCGTGGCTGTTGGAGTAGATAGGCTGTTGATGCTGAAATTAAATCAATCCAAAATTGCTGATGTACTGCCATTTAATTGGGAACGTGCCTAAACCACTAGATTAGTGCACGGGACTCATTAAAAGGCATTTTCTATCTTCCTTACGTTCTTCTTCCCGACAGGGTGCTGGCCGTAAATAAGGCTCTCTCTTTACGTAGCCGCTAGGTAAGTAAGTACGGCTAAACTCTAAGGGCAGTTCAGTTCGAGATTGATTATTTAAGGCGGCAATCAATGATTTAATTGCATCAGGAACGGGTTTTTCGTTCGTATAGCTTTTTATTTCACGATGAGGATCCTGATTATCGTTAAGATCCGCATGGGGTCTGAATTGTTTATAAATCCTACTCGTAATTTCTAGCTTATTGGCTTCAACATCTGCGAAGAATTCATCATGTAGGATTAAATGTAAGGCTTCTGCGGACGCAACGAGATTGAAATGCTGTTTATCAGAGCCAGATACGCCCGCTAAGATATTAAAGTTTTTCAATAAAGAGAGTAAATCACGTTTTATCAGAGGAAAGACAAGCTCTCGGATGGCTTGATGAATTTTTGTCGTATTTTCTGCCGCTTGGAATTCTGGTGGTTTCGCTTGGGGGTAAAGTTGCTGCAGTTGCTCCGCAATTACGGAGGGATCCTTTTGGCCCGCAGCCCATAAACAAAAAATAGCAGGACAAAGTTCAAAGTTTGTTTTCTTGATAATTTCCTCTAATCGAGGAAACATTTTAATTTTGAATAGATGACTGCTCGCTAAATCCTGTCTTCCTTGAGCGATGTCATAACAGAATTGCACTTGTTCTGGTGTCACTGGTTTCCCCTTGCGATATGAAGAGTGAAATCATGGCAGCAAATGACCAATTCCTTGGCCGACAACAAGCCGAGAATTCTGGCTTAGATCATACTCCCACTGCATCTTTGCATCAAGTAGTACAATCACAGTAGAACCGAGAGCAAAATAACCCATTTCGTCGCCTTTGTCTAACCTAATGTGTTGTTCAGGCAGATTGGGGTAAGAAATATCAAGGATTTTCTTGGCTCGGTGAGGGGTAACATTTCCGCCCCAACGGGTGAAAATGCTGCCGACGATCATTGCGCCTACTAATATTATGGCAAAGGATCCGTGATCGTGCTTGAAAAAAGTGACAACACGTTCATTGCGAGCAAATAAATTATCAACATGATCTGTTGTCAGTGGATTTACCGAAAAAAGTTCGCCAGGGATATAACGTAAGTGGGTGAGGGTGCCAGACAATGGCATATGAACGCGGTGATAATCTATGGGAGCTAGATAAATAGTTGCAAAATGCCCATTTTCAAATGCTTTTGCATCTTCATGGCTTCCAACCAACGCTTCTAAACTAAAATGACGTCCTTTTGCTTGGAGCAAAGAATTCCCTTCAATTTTCCCCATTTGACTAATCGTTCCATCGCAAGGAGAAACAATGCTCGTAGGTGATGCATCTATAGGACGACTACCAGGCTTTAAACGTCGAATAAAAAATTCATGATATGAAGGATAGGCAAAAGGATTGGGCTCTAAAGCTTCATTCATATTAACGTTATAACGCTTTAAAAAATAACGAATAAGATAATTTTTCAACCAAGGGATTTCACTGTGAGATAGCATGCCTGCAAATGTTGTTAATGCATGCTGGGGAACAAGATGCTGACGCCAAACTTTAAGGGGATATCTCACAGTGTCTCTCTTTTTATAAGTTAAGAAGCTATATCAGATATGATCGTGTGGTAACTTTGTAATCGAAAGGGGGCAATTTTGCCCATTTTGGTAGCTATCTGTAAAGCACAATCTGGTTCAGCCAGATGCTCACAGTTTCGGAATTTGCATTGACCAAGAAAGGGACGAAATTCCTTAAATCCTTCAATAATCATCTTTTTGCTAAAGTGGTGCAGATTAAATTGGTGGATGCCAGGAGAGTCTATGATGTGTCCAGTCTTGCCTAAATGATAAAGACTTGAGGCCGTTGTCGTATGACGACCAAGACGTTGCAGTTTAGAGAGTTCTCCAATCTGAGCTTTAGCATCGGGGATAAGGGCGTTGAGCAAAGAGGATTTTCCAACTCCCGACTGTCCTACAAAAACACTGGTATGCTGTTTTAAGAGATTTTCCAGGCTGGGCAGGCCTTCTCTTGTTGAACTACTAACTATAAATTGAGGATAGCCAATGGTTTCATAGCTCTCTAATTTTTTTCGAAATTCTTGGTGATTTTCATGTTCGGCCAAATCACACTTATTCACCACGATGATCGCAGGTAGATTGAGTGTTTCAGCAATAATAAGATATCTATCAAGGGTAGTTTGCTTAGGCAGTGGTTCAAAGGCAATGACAATTGCTAAGCAATCTACATTTGCTACCATCGGTTTGGTCTGATGACGATCAGGACGGGTAATAATAGAACGTCGTGGCAAACCGGCAACGACAACGCCCGTTTGCTCATCTATTTGTTGCCAAATAACATTATCCCCTGTGACCAAAGCGCCTAAGTTTTGACGCAGTCCGCATCGAAAGAGCTGGCCTGCTTGGTTTTCTACTATCAGGGTGGTACCGTAGTGCGCGATTAAAAGGCCGCCTTGTTCAGGACCTAAGCTTTGGTTTAAGGTGTCAGGAGAGGGTATTTCTGGTGCACCCGCACGTGTGCAACGTTTAGCCTGATTTGTTTTGAGCCGCGTAAGTTGGCGGTTTGTGAGTCGACGTTTCCCCATACAAATAGCATTATAGAATAAGTCAGTTTAAGGATAAAGAATGAATGATAAGCTACTTCGTTTGATTTGGATAGATCTTGAGATGACTGGCTTAGATACGCAAAATGACCAAATTATTGAAATTGCGACGCTTGTCACCGATACCAACCTGAATATTATTGCTGAGGGGCCCAATTTGGCTATCCATCAACCAGATGATGTTTTGCTGAAAATGGACGAATGGAACACTAAACAACATGGGAAATCAGGGCTAACCGAACGCGTCAAAAAAAGTACCGTTTCTTGTAGTGATGCTGAGCGGCAGACGCTTGCATTTTTGCAGCAGCATGTTGCACCAAGGACATCGCCAATGTGCGGAAATACGGTCTGTCAGGATAGGCGATTTTTAAGTCGTTTAATGCCGACGCTTGAAGCATATTTTCATTATCGACACTTAGATGTGAGTACGGTTAAAGAATTAGCCAGATATTGGGCGCCTCAAGTATTCAAAGGATTAAGTAAAGAATCGCGTCACCTGGCGTTAGAAGATATTAAAGAATCCATTGAAGAATTACGTTATTACCGCGATCATTTTTTTAAATTAGAAAAAATTGGGGACAATGAAAGTGAATGAGTTGCCTCTAGCGCTCTATTTAAGTGCGAAGGTAAGAGAGCTTGATCGATTTGCGATTGAGACAACCCCCATTACAGGTTATGCATTAATGAACCGGGCAGGGCAAGCTGCTCTTAATACGTTACAAACCAATTGGCCAGATGCAACTTCAATCGACATCTGTTGTGGGCCAGGTAATAATGGTGGTGATGGATTTGTACTGGCACGTTTGGCAAAGCAAAAAGGCTTGGCTGTTAGAGTTTTTTGTGTAGGGCAAACAACAGAAAAGCCTTTTACAGAAGAAATGAAGCAAGCACGTGCAGATTGGCTTGCATTAGGAGAAGAGATCATATCATTTCAGGGGCAAGCGCTCTTGGCTGATGTGATTATTGATGCGCTTTTAGGGATAGGTGCGCGTGCGCCGCTTTCAACAGAATTTCAACAGGCCGTTCAAGCTATCAATCAAAGCCAACGACCCGTATTAGCAATAGATATTCCATCAGGATTAAATGCCGATACCGGATATTTTGATCAAGCAGTGAAAGCCACGGCTACTATTACATTCATTGGTATGAAATTAGGATTAGTATCTGCTAATGCCATTGATGTTGTTGGAGAATTATTTTTTGACGATTTAGGCGTAGAGACAGCAAAAGCCAATATTCAACCAGATGCATTTCGATTAGATTATAATGCGCTTATTTCTCAAGTTCCTAAACGGCGTCTCTCTTCTTATAAGGGGGACAATGGTCATGTCTGCGTTGTTGGAGGCGGGCAAAGTGGCTATAGCGGCGCAGTATGTTTAGCAGGCGAAGCTGCGCTAAGAGCGGGTGCAGGTTTAGTTTCTGCGGTCGTTGCACCAGAAAGTTTACCGCTGTTGGCGCGGGGACCTTCTGAACTCATGTGTTATGGACTGGAAGATTCAGCATCCTTGACGACCTTATTAGAGCGAGCAACGTTTGTTGTGCTCGGGCCTGGTTTAAGTCAAACCACATGGGCGGAGCAATTTTTTGCAGCTGCGCTTAAAACAACCAAGCCCTTAGTCGTCGATGCTGATGGATTAAATTGGCTAGCAAAGAATCCGGTAAAACGTGAACAATGGGTGCTCACCCCGCATCCTGGCGAAGCTGCACGATTATTAGCTTGTTCTACCTATGATATACAAAGCAATAGAGTCGAAGCGGCTAAGGCAATACAAAAAAAATATGGTGGCATTACGGTGCTTAAAGGAGCTGGGACCATCATCTGTGATGGTAACCATTTGTTTGTTAATGCAGGTGGTTTTCCTGCTTTAGGAACAGGTGGAACAGGGGATGTGCTTGCTGGATTAATTGGTGGTTTAGCCGCACAGGGTCTTTCGCTGTTTCTATCGGCAAAGCTTGGCGTTAGCGTACATTCTTTAGCGGCAGAATTTGAACAATCGTTAGGTGCCCGAGGGATGTTGGCGAGTGATTTATTTTTACATATACGAAGTTTATTAAATCCCTCTGAAGGTTAAGAATGAACAGCTCACAACAGATCCGCATCGAAATAAATGATGCTGCCAAGATGGAAGCGCTTGGAAAAACTTTATATCTTTTAACTGGAAAAGAAGGGTTAATTGTATATTTATCTGGCGAATTAGGTGCCGGTAAAACGACCCTAGTGCGGGGATTTTTACGGGCAATAAATTATACTGGTATCGTGAAAAGTCCAACTTATACTTTGGTTGAGCCCTATGAATTGAATGAAAAGAAGATTTATCATTTTGATTTTTACCGCTTAACCTCTGCCGAAGAGTTAGAGTTTATGGGGATCCGTGATTTCTTCCAACAAGGGGCAATATGTTTAATTGAGTGGCCTGAAAAAGCCTCTGGCGGATTACCAACATGTGATTTAAAAATTAGTATTGATATTGTGAATGACTCACGACAGGTTACCATAGAAGCTTATAGTAATAGAGGCAAGGATGTTTTTGAAAAGTTTAAAATGCCATAAGCAGTTAAGAAGGGCTCTTTTTGCCACATTATTATTTTTTTGTTGCACCTCTTTTGCGCATAAAGAAGTGCAAGGGTTAAGGGTATGGGCATCCCCTGATAGTACAAGATTGGTTTTTGACTTGTCTGATTCAGTCAAATACAAATTGTTCACTTTAGATAATCCAGATCGTGTCGTGATTGATATTGAAAGCGCAGAGTTTAAGACTAAATTTGATCAAGCAAGTCTTGAAAATTCAAGAATTTCTCGTCTTCGCCACGCGGTCAGGGACGGAGGAATTCGCTTAGTGTTAGATATGCAGGGTAAGGTAAAACCTTCAAGTTTTTTATTGACACCCAATCAGACCTATGGAAACCGTCTTGTTATAGATCTTACCTTCCAAGGCGAGTCAAAATTAGCCCAAACCTCAAAAAAATCTAAAGAGGTTGATTTAGGAAAAATGTCGACGAGGGATTTTATTGTTGCTATTGATCCTGGACATGGTGGAGAAGATACGGGTGCAATAGGAAATCTCAAACATTTGAGGGAAAAAGATGTTGTCTTGAGTGTATCAAAGAAATTACAGGCGCTCATCAATGCGCAACCTGGGATGAAAGCATTTTTAGTTCGATCGGGTGATTATTATGTAGGGCTTAGAAACCGAATGGAGATTGCACGAGACAAAGGTGCGGATCTTTTTATCTCGGTGCACGCTGACAGCTTTAAAGATGCCCGCGCAACAGGGGCGTCTGTTTTTGTGTTGTCAGAAAAGGGCGCAAGTAATGAAGCAGCACGTTGGCTTGCTGAGAGAGAAAATCGTTCAGATTTAATAGGTGGTGTAAAATTGGAAGATAAAGGAGATTTATTAGCTTCAGTTTTGCTTGATTTATCGCAAACCGCAAGTCAAACCGCAAGCCATGAGTTAGCGACACATTTGATTGCCAATTTGGGTAAAGTCACTGATATGCACCATAAAACAGTCCAACGTGCAGGATTTATGGTATTAAAATCTCCTGATATTCCTTCGGTGTTGGTAGAGCTCGGTTTTATATCGAACCACAAAGGTGAACAAAAATTAGCTACAGCAGCGCATCAGCAAGCCCTTGCAACGGCATTATTATCAGGGGTTAAAGCCTATGCTGCTAAACGTCCTCCGCCAGTAAAACATCCTGAGAGCTGGACTGTCGCAAAGAAGTAATGATGAGTAATGACAACAAAATATAAATTCGAAATGGACATGTATACTCGAACCATTTTGAATTTAGGCGAGGCGCCAAACGAACAATCCCCAGGCGCGTACGCTGGTACGTAACTGGGGTGAGAGAGTGATGGCAACAAAGCATAAGTTCGAAATGGAAAGAGTATATACGCCGATTATTCAGTTATCGCAGCTTGTCGCAAACCAAATTGCAGCAGGAGAGGTGGTTGAACGTCCCTCTTCAGTTGTTAAAGAACTGATAGAAAATAGTTTGGATGCAGGTTCAACCAAAATCGAGGTAGAAATTGAAGGCGGGGGAACGCATCTTATCCGTGTGCGTGATAATGGTTGTGGAATGAAAAAGGCTGACTTAATGTTAGCCTTTGCTCGTCATGCTACTAGCAAAATTCGAACAACAGAAGACTTAGCGGCAATTGCTTCTTTAGGGTTTCGCGGAGAAGCACTTGCAAGCATATCATCCGTTTCTCGTTGTCGTTTAACATCGAAATCTCAAGATGAAGAATGTGCTTGGCAAGTACAATTATCGAATGATCTTGCTCCCAACTTGTTTCCTGTTGCTCACCCCGCAGGCACAACAGTTGAGGTTGCTGATTTATTTTATAATACACCTGTCAGACGTAAATTTTTACGAAGCGAGAAAACAGAGTTTCAAGCCATAGAGGAAGTTCTAAAACGCTTATCTCTTGCTTTTCCCCAGGTGAGTTTTAGTTTGAAGCACCAGCAACGACAAGTGCGATTTTATCCAAGAGCTGGAGCCGATGAGTCTTTTCGTGTAGCAAAAATATGCGGACAGTCTTTCATGAACCAGGCGATTGAAATAGCAATGAATGCAGCAGGCTTGTCTTTAAGAGGATGGTTAGGGTTACCAACAATTGCAAGACGTCAAGCAGATTGCCAATATTTTTTCGTTAATCAACGAATGGTTAAAGACAGATTTTTAAATCATGTGATTAAAACAATTTATCAACAGCATCCTCATATGCCTGAAGCAACTTATCCTTGTTATGTGTTGTATTTAACACTGGATCCTTCAGAGGTAGATGTGAATGTGCATCCTACTAAACAAGAAGTACGGTTTAGCCAAGCTCGACTTATTCATGATTTCATGAGCAAAGCTATCAAAGATGCGCTTGAAAAAGCAAATAGCGAAAGCATATCATCGCAAGGATCTTCTCTTGAAGATATAGCAGCATGCAACACCAAGCTGCAATATGATAGCGATATTTCATCAACATTTGCCTATTATCAACATGGCAATGACAATCCAAAAAGTAACGGTTTCAACAGTAATGATTTCGCGTTTCGGCAAGATGCAGATATTTTAAATGACGCAGTTGACTCCATCGTTAATCAGCCGCGTAAAGAAACCTGCAACGCCGAATCAACACAAAAGCGCGTTTTTCCATCTACGGCTTTTTTTCATCGATATGCTTGCATTGAGAATGAAAAAGGGGTGTTTATTGTTGACTTAACGTCGGCAAAGGCATCGTTATTGACTTATTATTTTGAAAAACATTGGCAAAATATCGCTACAAAATCAGTTCTTTTTCCATTGCGTCTTTCTTTGCCAATGAAAAGTGCTTTGCTGCAGGAGGCCATTGCCAATTTAGCTGCGATTGGTTTTCATCTTCGATTAGAAAATCAAGAAATCACTTTACTCACACAACCTGAGATTTTAAAAAGTGGAATTGACAAAGAATTATTGAAAGAACTCATTCAGCAGTCAGTCAATAAAAAGCATCATGAGTGGTTGTTGCGATTAGGCGAAAGCCTGGCTGATTTATTTGATAATATAACATCGCCTGCTTTTCATGATCTTCTAACAGAATGGATAGCAAATAAAAAACAGGGACCTTGGTGTTATTTCTCTGATGAGCAACTTACTAAAGAGATGAAAAATAACCATCACGTAGAAAGTGAGATGGTATAGCCTTGGCGCTTACACCAAAACTCATGTGCTGTATATCTGAGAAATGACAATGTCGCGTAGCCGGTGGCTCTGGCATAAGGTATTTAACCTACTTTTATTGACAGCTTCACTAGGCTTCAATACTATGCTTGCTGATCAATTATTTGGAGACTTAAAATGGTGCAAATAACGTTTTCACCAATTGCTGATATGGTAGGGATTGCCGGCGTTGGCTTAACTTTATTAGCCTATTTTTTACTCCACGCAAACTATTTAACCGTCGATGGGAAATGGTTTTCTCTCTTGAATCTGATTGGTGCAAGTTTTGTTCAATATTCGCTTTTCTTTGATTGGAACACGCCCGCTGTAATTATGGAAGCTAGTTGGATATTAATCAGCTTGTATGGAACCATAAAAGCTTTCTTTTTCTCTCCACGTTAAGTTGTTTTTAATGATATGCAAAGTAAAGCGCCAGTTGTTATTTGTCTAATGGGGCCCACGGCTAGTGGAAAAACAGACTTAGCTGTTAACTTGTCTGAGCATTTCGCAAGTGAAATTATTAATGTAGATTCGGCGCAGATTTACCAAGGCATGGATATAGGCTCGGGAAAACCTTCTTTACAAATTCGTCAGAAAGTACCGCATCATTTAATGGATTTTTTGGATCCCAAAATACCTTATAACGCCGCACAGTTTCGACATGATGCAATTGCTTGCATTAACGAGATTTTAGAGCGAGGCAAGGTACCTATCCTTGTAGGCGGGACAATGCTGTATTTTAAGGTATTACAGCAGGGACTTTCTTCATTGCCTGAGGCAAATGATGCATTACGAAAAAGATTGGAAGCCTGGGCTGATAGAGAAGGTTGGGCAGCACTGCACAAGGCTCTTTATCAAATTGATCCGATAACGGCAAACAGAATTAAACCTAACGATAGTCAACGGATCCAACGTGCATTAGAAATAGCAGAAATTACCGGAAAACCGATGTCTTTTTGGTTATCACAGCCTAAAGCGGATCCCTTGCCGTTTGAATTTTTAAATATTGCACTTATTCCTGTTACAACGCCAAGAACGGTGCTGCATGAGCGCATTTTGCTTCGATTTGATGCAATGCTTGAAAATGGTTTAGTGACTGAGGTAGAAAAATTATTTCGACGTGGTGATTTAAATGATTCATTGCCTGCTATCCGATCGGTCGGTTATCGCCAAGTATGGCAATATTTAATGGGACAGATGTCTTATGATGAAATGCATGAAAAAGCTATCGCTGCAACGCGTCAGTTAGCAAAGCGCCAACTGACCTGGTTACGACAATGGCCAATGCTAACTACATTTGATTTTTTAGCACCTGAATTGCTTGAGTCTGTACTTGATTTCTTAAAGAAACATGGGGTGATGCTGACTGCCTCACCCCACGTATAAAATCATTTAAAATGTCGTTTACGTTCTCCTCGTTGTAACTCACGTAATATTTGTTGACGTTCTGCTACGGGTAAGGGATTACCTTGATCATCTTCGAAGACACTTTTAAGTGGTTGTCCGTGTAACCCATAAGCATCTTTACCTTTACCTTTATAGTATTTATTTCTGTTATGGGTTCGATGACGGATTTCTTTAGCTTTGCGAAGGAGCTCCTCCTTTTGCGTTTCAGTCTTGGCTGAAGGCAGTGGTTTAATACGCTCAAGCTCTGTTGTAAGATCTTTTGCTTTATCCTGTAATGCTCCGGAGATCTCATTGCTTGCGGCTAATGAAGCTAATGCAATGGGAACAGATTGATTATCTTGTGCAATAGCATTAACGGGATCAGCTGAAGAATCCTCATCAAAGCGAACGGTATTTTTATAACGAGGCTTTTTGCGAGGCTTGCTTTCAGGATCTCTTGCCATGGAGAGGAGATCTCGGTCTTGGTCAACAACTACTGGCAGGACAGAAAGCGCTTCAGGAGATGATTCTTTGGTAATACGAGCTGTATTTTTGGTGTGTGCTTTTCTATCAGGATCAGGAATAAAGGTCGGTTTAGTACGATGTTTTTTCTTCGATTTTTTTTGATGAGTAGTGTTCGTAGCATCATCAGTACCTGTAAAAGCGTGTTGAATACGATGTGAAACATTTTGTAAAAAATTCAACATTTGAGTACTCCTTAAAGTAGTCGTTAGTTATAGGTCACTTGAGACAAAAAAAATCCCTTGAAACCCATGCATGGTTTCCGATTTCCACTTTAAGAACGTCCCTTTAAAGGCGGCACCACTAAGGGCAGATACGCCTTGCCCTTAGTGTTTCAGAGTATTTAGGACACTGAATTGCTCAGCAAAGAAATAAATTATTTTCTTTTATCTTCTCTACCTGTTTGCTGATGTTTTGGATTTTGTGGTTGTCCAAAACTTGGTTTAGCTTGTTTTTCTTGATTTGGTTTAGCTTGTCTTTCTTGATTTGGGTTTGTTTGACGTTGTGGGTTTTGCTGTTCTCTTTTTGTGTCTTTAGGATGCATAGCTATTCTCCCGATGTTGGTTTATCGAATGAGCGGTTAAGAGATGTCATGCAAGCTGAAAACATTTGCATGCTAGACATCGTTTTCCTTAATCACTGTGAAATAAGCATAGACCAATTTCAAGGATGCTATTGATGCATATTATTATAGATATTATTCAAAACAGGGGTTTTTTACTCAGCTTAACTTGTGGTAGTCATGGGATAGTTTATTAATTTGGTATGGTGAGATGAACCGGCAAAATATTTGCGCAATGAATATACCGCAATATAAAAAGGGATCGTGCCAACCAAGGTAACGATCATTTTAAACGTATAACTTGAAAAAATAACGGTCATTAATTCTGTAAAAGAGGTTTTATCGCCTTGATGAGGTAAAGCGCCCGTGAGGAAGGAGGCAAGAGAGATCACAATGGCAGTATCGACAAATTGACTTGCTAAGGTTGAGCCGTTAGTTCTTAACCATAAATGTCGACCATTGGTGTAATCTTTCCAGAATTGAAATAAATAAACATCTAATAATTGCGCAATAAGATAAGCAATCATGGAGCTGATAATGCCGCCCATGCTAAAGAGTCGTATTTTAAAAAAAGCGTGTTCAGGATGGGCGATATGCGGTAATTGTGTGGTGGGTTCAAGGATGACATGAGGAGGAAGCAACCCACCCAACCATATAATAAAGAAAACCCAAAAATTAATAAGTAATCCTACCCATACAATCAGATTGGCTCTTTCTCTACCATAAAATTCGCAAATAATATCTGTGCATAAAAATGTGAGCGGATAAGGGAGTACACCAATGGGTAAGAGGATTGGAATGTTCCATGGCCCAATCTGAAAACTCAGATCAATAAACCGACTGATCCCCAGAATATTAATAAGACCTAATGTTCCAAGAAAGAGGCCAGCTAATATCACAAAAACACGTTCTCGCCGACGCGCCAGTATATTTGAAGGGGAAGAAGGAGAAATAAATAGGTCCATAAAAGCCACACTACTTCGTTTATGGGAATGATACCTGGTTAGGGAGATTTGCACAATTTCTCTGTGATTAGCTCTAATAGGCTCCCGATAAGAGGTAAAAAGTGATGTTTTTCAATTGGTTAGCTTAGATGTGAGGACAAAAAAGCCAGTTGTTCTCAACCATGAGAGCGCGTATGCTTAATAGGAATGGTTTGGGGAGAATCGTTGTGGACACTTCTATCCTTCAAAATAGGAACATGAAAATTGGTTTGATTGGGCTGGGAATATGCTTGCTGATATACCTAGCAATAGGGAGTTGGTTGAGCAAGATCAATTACTCGCAAAAGAGTATACACAGCTATTGGACAGTAGTGAAACAAAGCTGCGATCGCCGTGTTCAAATGTTACCTCAATTTTTTCAAGTTATTCAGCATGCAGCGCCAGAAGCCCAAATAATCCAGCAGAAAATATCTAAAGCATATGAACCGGTAGCCACTAATCAATTTTCTGAAACCATGTTATCGAATCCGATTCAAGTACATGAGTTTTTAAGTTGGCAAAA